>CAZESP010000009.1:0-136953 GCA_964515185.1 uncultured Alcaligenaceae bacterium | reverse complement strand
CTACTAGTAGCACGGCCGATGCGGAAACGTACGGAGTCGTTGCATATAGTCGCGGATTAGGCGTTGTTGATGAGGAAGTGCTTTTTGGTATTGTTCTTTTTTCCACGCAATATACTCGGGTCGTTCATTTCGCTCCCCAATGCAGCGAATCACATTCAGGTCTGGATGATACATATTGACCAAACCTGCGAGCATGCAGAGCTTGCCCATCATTCCGTCTTCACGGGAATAATAGAATGGGCCGTCGTCTCGATTTGGGCCAAGCCATCCGACAACCTCCTCGTCCCAAAGGCCGACGGCCTCCCATATGTTGCGGGAAATAAGGCAACAAGAGCCAGAGCAGTTCAGCGGCGTTGGACGAACGGACCAGCCCTCAATCGTTTGAATCGGCCAAACATGGTCATTGTCAGCAATCAAGTGAGCAACCATTCCCGCCTTTCCTCGAAAATAGTCCGATATACGAATCAGTTCATCAAGCCAATCTTTCCGAGTTGGGATATTGCTGTCGTCAAATTTGACGTAGTACTGAAGCCTCTTGTTAAATCTGATAAAATGTCGCCATGGCAGATTATAGGCCGGCCCAACTCCAATATTATCCGATAACACATTGACACTATCATACCAGCCGCGAGTCTGGTTTTCGAGCAGCCACTGACCGGTCTCTAGGTCGCCGTTGGCTACAATCGAATAATGGAATGGTCGCCGGGTCAGTTGTTTTAGCTGGGGAATCGCTTCGCGCGCAATCGCGAGCTTATTCCGCGTCACGGTAACAACCAGAGTTTCGAAATCGTATTCCATATCACAAAAGCCATCAGTTAGTTGGCGAGGCCTGGATCAATGCGATTCCGCCCTGGTCAGTCCAGTCAATCACCCGCTGCGAACGTAGCCATTCACGTAGTCCGCCATTCAATGATGGCGGAGTGTCGCGCCAGGCAACCAGGATGAAACCGTGTGTCTTGAGCGTGTGCACAACGGCCTTGGCTGCCGCAAGAGTCTGCTCCCCTTCCAATGAGCCGTGAACGATTGCCAGGTCCACAGTTTCCGCGGCAACAGAATTGGCAACCTCATTATGTGTCCCAAATCGTATTTGTACGTACGGGGTCCAATGAACGTATTTGCGCTTGAGACCTGTGAAGTAGAACTTTGCTCGTTCGCGATCTTCTGAGCCGGCGATGTAGGACATGGGCCGGCCTGATGGAAGCCGTCGAAAGGCCGAACCGACCGCCGCGGCTCCTATGCCGATACCGAATTCCGTTTCAAATACGGAATAGCATCTCATGCCTAGAATGAGTCCCTGGACGAGTGCGGCAACCGACGTGGACAACTGAGACGATGTCTCGTGGAATGAGGCGTCTCTCCCCATCGATTGGATGTCGCGACAAATGGCGCGGAATTCGTCGAACATCGCTAATCCATGTTCATGCGGTTGGTTTCCTTTCCAACCTACTACTAGTTCGGACGCGATGCCATTCGCTCGAAATATGATAACCAACCCGACATCATCGCATCGGCGATGGTGGGCGACTTTTTGAGTTCAGACACTGGCTTGCCCCAATAAAATCCGAGCCACCCTGATGCAACTCCTCGTGACCCCTCGATGAACTTCTCAAACTCAGCCTGAGAGCACTTCAAAGGGAACGTTTCTTCAATCAGGACGGGTTTACCAACAGCAAAGCCCTCGAGGGTCTTCAAGTCATCGGCATATTTACCGCGACTTGGATACAAGTGCAAACTCATAAAATCGATATTCTCGACGATTGTCGCTGGAACGAATCCCGATGTCAAACCTATTTTGTCCAAACTCCAGTCCACAAGCCCTACCGTAATGAGGTGGTAGCAGTCGTGACGGCGAATTGAGGCGACAAGTGAATGAACCCACTCATTTGCAATTCGAGATCGAGGACGTTCGGCCTGATCGAGTGTGATGAACTGCACGAAGTGCTTGCCCGCGAAATCAGGCCCGAGCCAATCTCCGGCTTTTCGCTTTCCCGCCGGTACAACCGGCTCGTTCATCAGGTCATAGCAGAAGACCGCGTTGCTGGAGGCTGCTCGTTGGGCAATGGCCTGCCAAAATGCGGCTTGCGCCTTCCATCGTGCGGGCTCGTTCATTTTGTCGTACCAGGAGGGCACATCCAGCCGATGGTAACAGCCCAGGCCGGTAAGATCGAGATACAGCCCGGTTCGTTCCGCGAGACGAAGTAGGTCGGTGAGCCGATTCAGGGATGCCTCATTGGGCCGATCGGCGGCAAGCATGAACTTGCCAAATTGCAAATGAACTCGCACGACGTTGGCGCCGAGCTTTTTCATCTGGCCGAAGTGCTCGACAACTGCATTCCATTCGTCATCCCAATAGTCCTCGATCAGACGGCCGCGTGAATCGTGGTCGTAATTGAATCCCCACGGCGTGAAACGGCGGCCGGTTTCAGTTTCGATGAACCCCTTCTTGTCAGCCGACACGGCGATGCGAGGTAGGTCGGCGGCGTGGGCACAGAAGGAGAGTATGATACTGACCGTGGCAACGAGAAGGCATTTGGTCCACATGGCACGATTCTCGGTTGAGTTGCAACGTCTGGTCGATCAGGGAATGCCAATGATCTTGTGCGTCTGCAGGCTGAGCCGCCATTGGGGATGTTCGAGACAATATCGCACTGTTCGTCTCACGTTTTCTTGATAATCAGCGTTATCCATGGGCTGAAGAAAAAAACAGTCAAAATCGAGGCTCGCAAAACGATCCGGTTCGGCGCCCTGTTGCGGAAAGACAAGTTTCAATTCGTCGCCGGTGGTCTGAGTGAGTTCAGCTCCGGCCTTGGGGCTAACGCAGATCCAGTCGATGTTATCAGGGCATCGGCGCGTGCCGTTGGACTCGACGGCGATTTCGAATCCAACCGCATGAAGGTCATCAATCAAGGCCGAGTCGAGTTGCAGCAATGGTTCGCCACCGGTACAGACGACCAATGGAGTGGACGATGCCTCAAACGCTGGCCAAAGTGTCGCGGCGGCCATGGCGACGGAGCGTGAATTCTCGAAAACTCCCCCGCCAGGGCCATCGATCCCGACGAAATCCGTGTCGCAAAAGGAGCAGATCGCCGTGGCACGGTCATTCTCGAATCCGCTCCACAGATTGCAGCCGGTGAACCGAATGAAAACGGCGGCTCGCCCCGCGTTGGCGCCCTCGCCTTGGAGCGTGAAGTAGATTTCCTTGATCCGATACGGTTTCACACGAATAACTTTCGACAACAGAAACGCTCGGTCGGCTGAAGATAACCTCCCGAGCGTGTCACGATGGCTTACTTTCGCTCGGCCAGTTGCTCGAAATAGAGCTTGATCATGCGGCCATAATCATCGCCGTATTGAGCCTTCATGTCTTGAATGATCCGCGTCTTCAGTTCACCGGGCAATTCTCCCCACGACTTACCTGCATACTTTTTCATGTCCGGACCGAACTTAGACAGGTCGGGCGCGCCTCCACCTTGTGTGATGCCCGTGTTCGGACTCGTCGGGTTAGGGGTCGGTGTGCCACCGGATTGTGGCGACATCTGGCCGGCCGCGTCACGAATCGCACTCGCCGCATCTTGCATCGCCGGTGCCGCACCCTGAGGTTGGCCCTGCGAGAGTTGGCCTTGCGCTTTCGCCATTTCTTGCTTGGCGTTCTTCAAGGACTCGCCCGCACGGCGCATGGCCGGAGCATTTGCCATGCGATTCATGTCTCCGGGCGAACCGATGGACTGGGCGGCCCGATCCAACGACCCGGCGGCATCATTCATGGACTTTCCAGCGGGTCCGGAGCGACATGACTCGCAATCGGCACCGGCTTTCTGCATTTGCTGGCTGGCCAGCTTAACAGCCTCGGCTGCCTGCTTCATTGCATTGTTCGACGGATTGTTCGGGGCCGTTTGAGCGTTCTGTTGCATTTGATTTGCCAAGTCGGCGGCTTGGCGTGCGAGTTCCTGTTGTCGAGCAACTTGCTGATTAAGCTGTGCCTCCAAGGAATTCGCGAGCGGCTCCATTTTGCGATTCAGTTCTTCTTGGCGCTGAGCGAGGTTTTGGGCTTGCGAAGCGGTCTCCGGCGGGACGGACTGAGCCATTCGCTGCATCGCTTGCGCGGCTTGCTGGCCGGCGGTGCGGGCTTGAGGAAGAGCGCCCGATTGCATCTGATTGGCTGCTTGGCGAGCCGCGTCGGCGGCAGCACGGGCTTGTTGGGAAGGCGGTGCTTGCTGCCCCTGATTCTGAGCCAGATTTCGCGCCAATTCCTCGGCACGCTCGGCGATGGCTTTTTGCTCCTTCGCAAGTTCGCCCGCCGGATTCTCACGCGGTTTGGCGTCGTTGTTTTTCGCCAAAGCGCCGGCAGCCTTCTGCACTTCATCGCGAAGGTCGCGCTGTTCCTTGGCGAGTTGCCGCGCCTGTTGCACCTGATCGGCATTGGGCATGCCTGGGGCATTCGGCTGATTCGGTGGTCGCGGAGCGTTGGCTTGTGCGGCCATCCGTTCGAGTGCCCCCGCGGCCTCGCCCTGTTTCTTTTCGGCCGTGGCAGCGTCGTTTCGTGCCAACGCCTGTTCGGCTTGTTCCATCGCCGCCCTCGCCGCCGCCCGATCTTGCTGCGGAACATTGGCCGGCAGTCGCTTGGCTTGGTCGGCCAACTGTCGCTGCTGATTCGCAAGATTCTTCATTGCCTCGGGATTGTTGGCCGCCGCAGAGGTCTGTTTCGCCAATTGCCGTTGCTCGCGGGCCAAATCCTGAGCGTTCGGTGGAGCAGGCTTGTTCGCGTCATCCTTGGCAAGTTTGTTGGCAAGGTCGCGAAGCGCGTCGGCGGCTTTCTTCTGATCATCCGGTGACGGATTCTTGTTGAGTCGAGAAAGCGTGTCGAGGGCCTTTTGCTTCTCGTCCTTGGCGGCATCACCAGCACGAAGGTGCTTGGCTTCATCCAGAATTTGCTGAGCGCGTCGCTTGGTTTCCATTTGCGAGGCCGCGTCGGGTTTGGCGTCTTTCCGCTTCGCCTCATCGGCAGCGGCGGCTTGGCGCTTCGCCAATCGATCGGCCCGTTCGGCGGCATTCTCGCGGCCATTCATTTGGTCAGCGAGTTTCTCCAGAGCTTTCGCGGCTTCGTTGGCCTTGTTCGCAGCATCGGCCAGCGGTTCGCGCATGCCTTGTTCGGCCGCCCGCGCCGCATCCATGGCCTCGGCGTGGCGTTGCGGCGCGTCCGGAGCGTTGAGGTTACGCAAGTCCTTCGCAATCTCGCGTTGGCGACTCTGAAGATCGCGACCTTTTTCTGCCGGGGCTTTCGGATCCTTAGCCAACCGGGCGGCTTCATTGGCCAGTTCGCGTTGGCGTTTTGCGAGATCGGCAGCCATTTCATCGGCAGGTTTCTGGCCCGCCAGCGCTTGCTCGAGGCGTTCCAGTTCACGCCGAGCCTCGGCCTGAGACGCCGGTACATCGGTCAACCGGCCGGCCTTCAGGTCTTCCATTGCTCGCGCCAGCGCGTCTTGGCCGCGATCGAGCCGGTCTTCGTGTCGCGGCGCATCCAATTGCCGCAATTGATTGGCAAGATCGGCCTGTTTGCGAGCGGCATCGTCGAGTTTCTTTGCGAGTTCACGTTGGGCAGAGGCATTCTTGTCGCCGGCGTTGCGCATCAGCGCATCGGCTTGACGAGAAATGTCGTCTTGTTGGCGACGCATCTTCGCGACTTCATTGCGAGCTTGTTGAAGTCGCTGATCCAATCCCGGCAGTCGTTCGGCCAAACGCTCAAGCGCTTGTTTGGCCAACATCATCTGGGCCTCAGCAGCGTTTCGATCCTGCTTCTTAATCGCCTCCGCTGCCAAAGCCGCCCGCTCCGAGGCTGTCCGACGTTCCCACTGAGCGTTCGAGTTGTTGTCCGGTACGGGCATCTTTTCGATGGCGGCACGGATCGCTTGCTGTTCACGATTCAAGGCATCAAGTTGTTCGGCTGGGATCGGCTTGTTCGTGTTCTGTCTTGCTGCATCGCTGAATCGGTTCTTCAAATCCTCTTGCAGACGGGCCAATTGCCGAGCTGCTTCACGCGGATCTTTGGCCAAGTTGACCGCTCGATCGAGTTCGTTGCCGACTCGCTCGAGTTCCTGAAGCGCTTGCTCCTGCCGCAAGAGAGCCAGTTCCGCGTCGCCCTTCTCCAGCAGGTCCGCCGCTTTTTTGGCGGCATCCGGCTCCAACGGTCGCGATTGAGCCGCCCGAGCGGGAGCACGCGTTTCGTCGGCGAGTTCGGCGGCTTTCTTGGCAAGCTCTTGCTGTTTCTTGGCCAAATCCGCGAATCGTTGTTTAAGCGTCTGATCCATCGTCTCGCGGGCCGACTGGGCCAAGTCTCGCTGAGCTTGGGCCAAGTCTCGCGCCTGATCGGCGAACTTCCGATTGTCGTCGTTTCGCGCCGCGTCCATGGCTTGACGCAACGCCTCGCTCTTGTCGGTAAGCCGATTCAATTCGTCCTTGACGGCTTTCTGTTCGTTTTCGAGTCTGCGAATCTCGTCAGGGTTTTCGGCCTTGTTCGCCTGTTTTGCCAAATCATCCTGACGTTCTGCCAAACCTTGGAGTTTCATCTCATCCAAACGCGCCTGGGCCAGCTTTTCGTTTTCTTTCTTGAGCTGATCCAATCGCTTGAGAGCTTCTTCAAGTTCCCGATCCGCTTTCTGGAAAGTCCGATCGCGGACGTCGGCGCGTTTGTCCTTCTCCGCTTGCTCCAATTCTCCGGAAGCGACCTTCATTTGGTTGTCGGCGACATCCTGTAGTTGATCGGAAAGCGGACGCATGGCCGGCGACAGTGACGCGTCGCGGGCCAAGTCACCCACGTTTCGCTCGTTCACGGAATGTTCTTTGCGAAGTTCCTTAAGTTGGAAACGCGGCTCGGCCGTCAGATCATCTTGCCGCCGGGCGTTCGCTTGTGTCCGGTACAAGCGCCGGCGTTCGGCCTTGAGATCGTCCATCAGAGCGTCGAGTCGCTTGTTCAGGTCATCGCGCTGAGCCAGGACTTCCTGTTGACGAATCGGGTCCGCGTTGCGGGAAATCTCCAACACCAACCAGCGTTTGTCAGCCGGGTAATAAATCACGTTGGGGCCGAGGTCCGCCTCGGGGACGTTGCGAATGTCGACCGCCCGAATCCGATACCGGAACGAGTCACCTTCTTTGACCTTGCCCGCCAGCTTCATTGCCAAGGCACCGACAGCGGCTGGTGAGCCTTGGCCATTCAGTGGGATCGGCTCGCGCTGAATATCGGTTTCCTTGCCGGTCAGCGTGAACTCGACCTCGGCACCGGCAACGCCGAAATCGTCGATCAACTCAACTTCGATTGGCACCGTCTCGTACGGGTTCACGGTTCGCAGTTGGTCACTCGTGCCGGTGACCTTCTTGAAAGCCGGCGGCCGATCGACGGTAACCTGCATGGGCTGAGCGGGCAGATTGGTGCGTATCCCGTGCTCGGCTTCGAGAACCAGTTGCAGTCGCGCGTTTGCCTTAGTGTTCAAGGCCACCCGACCCGATAGCCCATCGTCGGCAACCGTAATCGGATACACCACAGGAGGCAAACCATCCGATTGAACGTGTAACTCTGCCACCACGGGCCGGCGGTTGAACTTGAGGTCAATCGCCAAAGTCGAATATTGAAGTACGGCGAAATCGGTCATGCCATGAACCACCTGGGGCTCGACGACCTTTCGAGCGTAGGCAGGCGGTTCAACGGAAATGGCCGGCGTGTTGTCGATTAGGGCAACCGGCTCAACAGCCGAGACTCGGAACTGCTGGCTTGCCGCATCGCCCGCCTCGACATGGTAAACCACGTCTTCGGTGATTGAAGCCAAGCGACATGCAAACACATGAGGCTCGTCGGTCTCCATGCCAAGTTTTCGCGTCGCACCGTTTGCTTCGGTCAGAACCAGCACGGCCTTTTGAGGGAGCGAGACGCCGTCCTTGGTGGCTCGCACATAGGCGAACAAGGTAACGGCCTGCCCTCGCGCCACAGCGGTGTCGCCGGGGTTGGCAATGACTTCATAGGCAACGGCAGGCCGAAGCCACGGTGTGAAAAACCTTCTCGCTTGGTTCGCGACGGGGTCGGGCCACAAGGCAACGGGTAATGCCATCGCCAAAGCCAACACGGCCGCCACTACCGACCACCCCATCACGTTCTTTTCCGGGGCGGCCTGAAGGAAGTTCAGCTTGCTGGCGCGGATTTCGGTTTCGCGAGTCAACAAATCGATCAGAGCGGGCGACCCGTGCGCGGCATCACCGGCTTCAGTCAGCTCTACTGTACTCACCAACCGCTCGGCGAGATTCGGATATTCTTCCTCGACCCTTGCCGCCAGCGCGTCGATTTCAGGCCGATAGCTGCCGCGAACCAACAGCCGCAACAGGCCACCGATGGCGACGACCGACCAAGTTGCCAAGGCCGCGAGCCGAACAAGTCGTGGCAACTGGATGGCGGAATCGAGTAACATCGCCGCCACCGCAAAGACGACGAGAACGATGGCGAGTTGAGCCATCGAACGAATCGCCCGCAGTCGTTGTAACCGGCGAGATAGCCCAATCAGCTTTCCACGCAGGCTAGACGGCAGTGCAACAGTTGCCATTTTGGGATTCCTGAAGGAAGGCGCCGCGAGCCAAACCGGATCGGTCCTGGTCGAGGATTACACCGATTGTACCGTGCGAAGGCTTGGCACGGCAAGTATTTGTATCGGGTTTCGTAACGAATTGACTCGATGCCAACGCCTCGGGTTCGAGAATCGGATCACTGAAAACACAGTCGTTTCCGGCGTTCCTGTGCAATCTGACTTCCTGGCTGCGACCCATTTGCTTGAATCGGTGCTTTCACGCCGATTCTCGCCGGTGCATCGGGGGGGCCTTACATCATCTCCGCAGGCATGGGCTTGGTCCCTTTACACTTTGGATACGCCTTACAACCCAGGAACGGCCCCCGTCGGCTACTGCGAACGACCATTGGTCCGCCGCAATCGGGACACTCGTCGGCCACCTCAACGGCAGGTCCTTTGGCGGCCGGCGGCGGCAGAATCGCCTTGAGCTTCTCTTTCAGGTCGGCCGGAACCGGCTTGTAGCTGCGGCATTTCGGATAGGCGCTGCAACCAAGGAACGGCCCGCGTGGCCCTTTGCGAATGGCCATGGGAGAGCCGCACTTGTCGCAGTTGACGCCTGGGTCGGGTAACTTAATCGGATTTCCCTGGGCGTCGGCATCCATTGTGTTCTTGCACTTCGGGTAGCCGCTGCACGAAAGAAAAGGCCCGCGGCGCCCCTCGCGAAGAACCAGGATCTCACCGCATTTGTCGCAACGATGTTCAGTAATCTTTGTCGTTTCGACGACCTGGCCTTCCGGCGTTAGTTGCATGGTCTGACGACAATCAGGGTATCCGGTACACCCAAGGAATGCCCCACGTGGGCCATAGCGTCGTTGCATCGGTTTTCCACACACCGGACAGTTGACGGCGACTTCCGGCTCGGGAACCTCGGGCTGCCCCTCGGGCGGTTTGATGTACTTGCAACCTTCGCGCCACCCCGAACAACCGACAAACTTGCGCCCGCCCTTGCGGGAGTATTGAATGACCAATGGCTTTCCGCATTTGGGACACGGTTCGCCGGTTTCTTCGCCGCGCTTCGCCGGCATGTTGGTTTCAGCCGTATCGAGCGCTTCTTTGAACGGCCCCCAGAACTCATCGAGAACCTTTTCGTACTGAGCCTCACGGCGTTCGATTTGATCGAGTTCTTCCTCGAAATGGCTCGTAAATTTCACATCCATCACCTTGGGAAAATGCTGGATAAGAAGGTCGGTGACAACCATTCCGATTTCGGTTGCGAAAAACCGGCGATGTTCCTGTCGGACATAACCGCGTTTTTGAATGGTCTCGATGATACTGGCGTAGGTGCTTGGCCGGCCGATGCCTTCTTTCTCCAGGGCCTTCACCAGCGATGCCTCGTTGAACCGCGGCGGCGGCTGCGTGAAATGCTGGCTCGCGAACAGATCGAGCCGTGACAGATTCTGATTTTCTCTCAGCAGTGGCAGTGTCGTGTCTTCTTGCTTGCCCACAGGCCAGACCTTGCGGTGGCCATCGAATTTCTCGACACGTCCTTGAGCTTTGAATAGCCCTTTGCCGGCCGTGACCTCCACGTTGGTCACCGCGTCGATTGCAGGAGCCATCTGACTCGCGACGAACCGGTTGTAGATCAGCGTGTAGAGCTTCAATTGGTCGGGCGTGAGATGCGGCGCGACCCGTTGCGGTGTGTAGGCCAAGTCAGTGGGCCGGATCGCTTCGTGAGCCTCCTGGGCGCTCTTCCCCGAAGCGTAAACATTCGCTTGAGCCGGGACATAATTCGGTCCGTACCGCGCCTGAATCTCGTTGCGAACCGCATTGAGGGCGTCCGCGGAGACTCGCGTGCTGTCGGTTCGCATGTAGGTGATCAGAGCCACCGCGCCCTCGTCTCCCAGCTCGATTCCTTCATATAGTTTCTGAGCCGTTTGCATCGTGCGAGTGGCGCTGAACTTCAAACGTTGATTGGCGGCCTGTTGAAGCGTACTTGTGGTAAATGGGGCCTGGGCTTTAACGGCCCGGTCTTTTTGCTCAAGTTTAGTGATGGTCCAGGACACATTGGCTAACGCCAGAACGACGGCGTCGGCCGCCGCTTCGTTCGCAGCGGCAAACTCAGAACCGTCCCATTTGACCAGTTCGGCGAGAAACGCATTGGACGGCGGCTTGGGCAGGCCCGTGTCGGGCGCCTTCTCCACGTCGGGTTCATCCAGCTTGTCAGCCGCCGCCTTATCATCGACCGGTTTCTTCTTGGCGAAGATCTTTGACCGGGCGGGGTCGCTGTGATAACCAATCGCCGCGGCCAACTCCGAGGGACTGAGCAACGCCGTGATCTTCCAATATTCGTCAGAGCGAAAGGCCGCGATCTCGCGTTCTCTCTCGACGATTAGGCGCACCGCGACGGATTGAACCCGACCGGCGCTCAGTCCGCGCGTGACTTTCTTGCCCAGCAAACCGCTCAGGGGAAAGCCCACGATTCGATCAAGAATCCGCCGAGCCTCTTGCGACTTGACGCGGTCCATGTCGATATGGCTGGGGTTGGCAATCGCCTTTTGGACGGCCGCCCGGGTGATCTCATTAAAGGTAATTCGAAACGTTCGGCCTTCATCGAGTTTGAGTTCATCAAACAGGTGCCAGGCGATGGCCTCGCCCTCGCGATCCGGGTCGGTCGCCAGGAAAATGCGATTGGCTTTTTTGGCGGCGTTCTTCAGTTCGGCGAGAATCTCCTTGGGTGATTTGCGGCGGAAGCCTTTGCCGCCCCCCTTGCCATCATCCTTGTCCTGCACCACATAAGTAGGTATCCACCCGTTGAGGGTGATGCCGGCGACCGCTTCGCCGCGCTTGCGTTTCTTGGGAAGGTCGCGGACATGGCCGTAGCTGGCGAGCACGACGAAGCCTGGGCCAAGGTACTTGGTGATGGTCTTGGCTTTTGCGGGCGACTCGACGATGACCAGATCCTGCTTGCCGCTGCGAGCCCCGGCCGGCGCCGGTTCGTCCCCCTTCGCCGATCGTCGCTTGGGAGCATCCGCAACGACGGGAGCCTTCGCGGGTGTCTTACGCCGACCCTTCGCGGGTGTCGCGTCAGAGGTGACGGCTTCAGTTCCTGTTTTCTTCCGTGGCACGTGACAACTCCAGTTGCGATTGTGTTGCCCGGCGAAGCCGTTACAATCGGCGCTTTGGGGAAACATTCGCCAACACACTTACTACACGATTACGAACAGCGTCAAGCCCCGCCACCGGCTCGGATGGCCTGCGGCTCGCCGCAAAGCGAGGATAGCTAATGGCTTTCAATCCATTTCACGGTTTTCGGAAATACCGCAAGATGATCTTCGCGATCATGACGATCGTCTGCATGTTCATCTTCGTCCTCTCCAGCGGCTTGGGCGGCCGCGCCGACCTTCTCAATCGTACTTTTGGTGGCAAGAGCAATCCGAACACTGTCGAAATTGCCACTCTCAACGGCAAGAAAATCGATCGCGACCGACTTGGCGAAATCGTCAACCGCCGCCAACTCGCTAACTTCTACATGCAATCGGCCGTCAACAGCGCAGATCGGAATATCTTGGAGCGGATTCTAAAACGGGCCAATGACATCCCGATGGAGGACATTCGCAACGACGTTACCCAGATGGCCCACATGAAGATGGCCACTATCGCCGACGACCCGCGTTTCCAACAGATACGGATGCAGGCGCTCATTCAGTATCGATTCAATCCCCAGACAATCCCACAGTTCGTCGCTCGGCTCAAGTCGCACATTGACCGACTCGTAACTGCCAAGCGTGATGACGACGCCGATCTACTGAAGGTCATGCAACGGATGTGCCTGCGTGACCTGGCCCAATCGACTGAAACGATGGGCGAACTCTATTTCCCCGGTACATTGCGATCGACCGACGATGTCCTCGACTTTCTGGTTTGGCTCACCGTCGCCGATCAACGTGGGATCAAGCTCAATGCGGCATTGGTCAAACAACTGGTCAAAGATGAGACGCTCAACGAACTGACCGATGAAGATTCGATCTCGATTCAACAACGAATCTCGAAGTCCTCGAAGCTCATGAAGTCGCCGGAAGACCTCCTTGAGGCGCTCGGCGATGAGTTCCGCGTTCGCATCGCTCAGGCCGCTGTCATGGGTCAAAGCCGAAGCCGTTCCGTCACGCCCGCCTATGTGACGCCTCATGAGTTCCTTTCGTATTTCCGCGACGTGCGCAAGACGATCCGAGTGGCAATGCTGCCGGTGAAAGTCGAAAACTATCTCGCCCAAGTCACCGGCACTCCCAGCGATGACGAGTTGAAGAAGTTGTTCGAGCAATACAAGAAGATCGAGCCGGCGCCGGAAATGGACTCGCCGGGGTTCAAGGATCCGCGACGAGTGAAGATCGACTGGGTAGCGGGCCAGGCGGACCTGCCGGCTTTCCGCAAGGCGGGCGTCGAACTCGGGATCAAGAATACCGTCGCGACGGCAGCGGCCTTGTTCGGGGTTCCGATGGCATCGAGCGCCGCGCCGTGGGTTATCGGCGTGGCCGACGATGGATTTCCCAAACTCCCAGAACGCCGGCTCGAAACGGAGTATCGAGCTTATTTGTCGCGTGATCGAAGCCTTTCGTGGACGCACACCAGCTTGTTCTTTTTCGGTGTCCACGAAAGCAGCGTGATTCACCCGGAAACCGTGGCATCCACCATCATGAGCTTGACCGGATCCATCGGCACAGGGGCACCGGCGATGACTCCGGCTTGCACCTTTGGGTCGCAGGTCGTCGCCAAAGAGCTTCGCGAGCGAGTTCGCATGGGCATGGCGGCATTCGCGGGCGCCACGGGGAATCCGTGGGCCGTCATGGGCAGCCTCGACGGCGCCATGCCTTTCACGCCCCTCGCCGCCGTCCGCGACACCCTGATGGTTCGCGTCAATGAAGACCTTGCCAAAGAGCGTTTCCGCGATGAGATGCTCAAATTCCAAGACGAGATTCGCAAGCGCGGCAAGGAGGCCAAGACGGCCGAAAAGAAAACTGAACTGAAGAAGTACATCGACGACTTTGTGAAGACATGGGGACTTCAATTTGGCGGCAGTAAGGAATTCCGCGACCAATTCTCGTTGGCCGACGATCCAGGGTTAACGCCTCTCAAGGAGGCCTATCGCAAGAGTCCCGGAGCGAATCAGGACCCGACCAATCGGTTCTTTGGCAACCGTTTCATCGCCGGTTACGCTGGAGCCACACCGTTGTATGAACCCGATTGGATCGATGGCATGCCTTTCGGGGCCGGCATGGAAATGCAAAAGACCTTCTACATGGGCTGGAAAGTGGACGAACAAGAGCCGAAGGTCCCGACGTTTGAGGCCGCTCGCGCCCAAGTCGAAGCCGCTTGGAAGTATCGCAAGGCCCGTGAATTGGCCCTCGAAGCCGCGAAGAAACTGCAAGACGACGCCCGCAACCTCAAAGGGCTTGCCGCCTTGAAGGACCTCGCCGCCCAACAGAAGCTCGACTTGATCGAGTTGGGACCGATGGCCAAGGAGAACAAGTCGCTATCCCTGACCCCGACGGCCCCGGTTCGCTATGAGCCGTATCAGATTCCGCAGGACAAGGTCCTATATCCGACCCGAGACTTCGTAACGCAATTGCTGGATCTGCGCGACAAGCCGATTGGCGAGACGATTCTCCTCAACGATCAGCCCAGGTCTCGCTACTTTGTCGCATACCTTTATCAGCGTGATGAAGCATCCGACGACGAGTTTCTGCAAGTCTATCAGCATTCGCTTCGAGGCGACCCGCAAGCGGACCCGCTGATGCGAGACGCCGAGGATCGGCACCGCCGCACATTCCGCCAGGAGTTCATGGAACAACTGCGAGCCGAGGTGAAGCTGAAGGTCAATCGCAAGGAACTCGAATCGATGACCGATCGCGGCGCCGAGCCGAATCCAGAAACCGAATAGCAGTTGCGATTGTGTTGTCGATATCCGAGGGCCGCCGCGGTTCATGGCCACGGCGGCCCTTGCTATTCCTCGATAATCCGGACGCGCACGTCAGGCCCCTGGATATGATGCAACAGATGACGCGGAAGATGGCAGCGAATCCTCACCAATTCGTCATGGTAATCGCGGCTGACAATCTCGGCGTTGGCCCCCAGATACGCAATGACCCGCCCATTGGCCGCGCCGGTAACGACCTCGGCATCGACGAAATCGGCTCGCAACGCATCAATCACCGCATCGCGGAGTTCGTCCAGCCCGAATCCGGTGTAGGCGCTGATGGCAACCGACTTGGGATGATGAACCCTGAGAACATCGAGAATGGATCGATCCGTGAGTTGATCGATCTTGTTGAGCACGAGTAACCGCGGCTTGTCGCTGCATCCGATCTCATCGAGGACGCGGTTGACGGCTTCGATATGCTCCTCGGCCTGGGGATGGTGAGCATCGACGACATGAAGCAATAGCCGAGCCTGACGGGTTTCCTCTAAGGTGGCTTTGAATGACGCGACCAAGTGGTGTGGCAAGTCCCGGATAAAGCCAACCGTATCGCTGAGTAGCACTCGCCCCCAATCCTTTAACTGCCATTGTCGCGTGCGCGTGTCGAGTGTGGAGAAAAGCTGATCCTCGGCATAGACTCCCGCACCGGTCAGGGCATTCATGAGGGTGCTCTTGCCGGCGTTGGTATAGCCCACAAGCGAAACGGTCAACTCCTCGCGCCGACTCGAAACCTCGCGCTCTTTCCGAGCCTGCACTTCGACGAGCCGAGCCTTCAAGTCGCGAATTCGTTGAGATACAAGCCGTCGATCGACTTCCAATTGCGTTTCACCGGGTCCCCGCAAACCGATCCCGCCACCCGCTTGCCGCGAAAGGTGCGACCACATTTGCTTCAGTCGTGGTAGAGAGTATTCGAGCTGGGCCAACTCGACCTGCAACCGAGACTCGACGGTTCTCGCTCGGCTCGCGAAAATATCGAGGATCAATTCGCTGCGATCGAGCACCTTGATCTTGGTTGCTTTTTCCAGGTTACGTACCTGAGCCGGCGAAAGGTCGTTGTCGAAAATGACGACATCGGCGTCGCTTGCCTCGACCAACGCTTTCAACTCGTCGAGTTTCCCCTGTCCGATATACGTTCCGGGAACAACATCATGGCGCTTTTGTGATAGCTCGCCGGAAATGATGGCTCCGGCAGATTCCGCCAGGCCACGGATTTCCTCGAAAGGATCATCAACATTCCAGGGACGTTCCGGCAACGCGACCGAAACTAGGATGGCTCGCTCTTGCCGAACCGTAAGATCATTGCGAGTTACGTCGAGAGTCACAGTCTCCGTCGGACCTCCCTTGATTTGAGATATTCTAGTCGGAAACTCCCGCAAATGGTATCGGCAGGCAACGGATGGGGGCGAATAAAAAACCCCGCGCATCGATGACGCGCGGGGTTCGATTTACAGCGAGGAACGGACGGTCATTTTTCCGACCCGTTCGGGATCAACGGATTCGGGACATACGGCTTGTCGCCCAGACCCGAAGCCGTATTGAACAACGGCTTGACCTTCACACGAGTTCCATCGGCAGAGATAGTCGTTTGAGCGACCATCTCAACTCCGCCGGTGTTCGGCCCGCCGACCTTGGTCTGATACGACAAGGTCCCAACGCGAACGGCTCGCGTCGGATCGTTGGTCATGATGCCGGCTCCGGCCGATCCCGCGCCACCGCGAACTCGAACGGGTTCGCTGACGAACATCGGGTCTGCCAACGCCCGCAGCCGATTGATGGCACGCTCGGCGCTAATCCCTGAGGCGCCGCGGGCGTTCGTGTCCTTGGCGATCGGCAATGGAACCACAGCGGCGTTCGTTCGCCGGCCGTTGTCCAAATTGACCTTCAGCACGGTGTCCTTGCTCAGGTCGATGGTATGCCACTCGAGCATCTGCATCGGCGTTCCGGCGTGCTTAACAACCTTGACGGTCGCCTTGCCGCCGAGCGGCTCACCCCAGACGCGATGGATCCTCATCTCATAGGTGCCGTTGAAGGCTTCGATCGCGGTGTAGACCTCAGCCTGACGGGTCAGATCATCGGCCGCAAGGACGCCGCCACCGGGCGACTGCCTCTGCGACGCCGTACACAGCGTACCGATGGGTTCATAGACCCTCAGATCAAGGTCGGCCGGACCTTGCCAAATCAACTCGACGGTCAGATCGCGGCGTTGCTGATGATCCGTGGTGTTGCGGATTCGCTTCGCATCATCGACCCGTTTCTCAGCTTCCAGCTTCTTCAGAATGCCGCTGAGGTTGACTTTGGCCTGCTCGCGATAGAGCAGCCCGTCGTTCGCCCATTCGCGGCCAAACAGGTTGCTGACAGCCCACTCGACGACGTCGGTGTCGACCGTCTTTGCCTTCTCCAAGAACACGAGGGCATTCGCATACGGATCGGCCATTTCGGGCACAAGGTCTGCCGCGTGACGGCAGAACGCATAAGCGCGTTCCGATTGACCGGCATCCGACGCGGCCTTCGCGGCTCGGAGATAAGCGTTCGGATCGTGCGGATCGAGATCGATCGACGACATGCGTGCCCGCTCGATTTCTTCCGAAGCGGCGCCGCTTTCCTGCAACGCAATCGCTAGGGCATCATGAACCCATGGATCGGTCACGACGCCGCGACGGAGGTCAGCCTTGAGCAACTCCGACGCATGCCCGAATTCATTGAACCGAGCCAGGAAATCGGCACAGGCGATCACGACTCCCGGATCGACCGTCCCAGACTTGGCCAGAGCCTCTTGCCAAACCTTCTTGGCATTGAGATCGGCAGGTTTGGTGGCTGGGACATTCCCGCCCGGAGCCGGCTTCGGCTCATTCTTGGCGACCTGGGCGCCGCCATCACCGGCTTTCGGATCCTTGGCCTTCGGATCGATGACCAAGGCTCCGTCACCGCGGCGATTGATGGCAGCATTGCCACCACCCGCGGCTCGCCCACCGAGCAACCCACCGCCGACGCGGGTGTGAATTCGCGACGTGGCGCGAACCACCAACGCCCGTGCCGGCGGATAGTAGCCAAGTGAGTTCAACTCGTTCCGGTTCAGCACTCGTTCTTCTTCCATGTCGTCCTGGTTTTGGCCGGGAGCTGGGAAGTTGTAGCTTCCGATTCGGTCCCATTCTCCACGGGCAACGACATCGGTGATGAGTTGCACGAGAATGGCGCTTTGGTCGCCACCCTGGAGACCGAATTGGCCACCCAGGTTGCCGAACTGGCCAAGCTGACCACCTCCAAACCCTTGCAATCCACCTCCAAATCCTTGATTGTTGCCACCGCCACCAAAGCCCGCTGCACCAGCGGCACCGAAGCCGAGCTGACCGCCGCCGCCACCGAGGGCTCCACCACCACCCAGAGCGCCACCCAGGGCACCGCCGCCGAGGGCGCCACCCAAAGCGCCCAGCGCGCCAAGAGCACCAAAGCCACCGACGAAGCCAGCGTTACCGAAGGCGTTGAACGGCGAACCGGCCTGGCCGAACGAGAACGTGCCGCCCAGAACCTGGAGGTTCTGATTCAAGCCGGCAGGGTTGATCGACGCGGGAATCGGAATCACCAGATCAGCGACTTCATAAGCGCGAACAGCCTTCTCACGGATCGCTTCCTTGTAGGTCGTAATCTCCACGTAATCGCGGCGAACCATGTAGGTGCCGTTCATCGGAGCCAACAACATTCGCAGCACCGTGCTGAGCGTCACGCCCAACATCTTGGGCAGCTTCACCTGCTGCTCTTCGACGTTTTCAAGCGGTGGGTCGCCATTCTTGAACGCGACACTGTCGATCAGAATCGTCATGTCGTACCGCTCGCTGAGGAATTCCAACACATCCTTCAGCGTGGCGTTTTCGATCTTCTTGTCGATATCCACCGACTTGTTAAGCTTGTCGCGCAATTCCTTGGTCCGCAGCGGAGTATCTGGCCCAAGGCTGCTGGCGTCATAACGAGCCTTGCGGAAATCGCTCAGTTCTTTCCACACCGTGGCCGGTGGGAAGTGAACCGGCGGCTCGTCCGGATACGGAACGTGCGACTTTTCGACCTGCATCATCGTCAACAAGAAGCGTTCGTCGCGAATTCGCTTCAGTTCCTGAATCTCGCGGAAGTTCACTGCATTCAAGGCGATGTTGTAGCTTGCCGTGGCTTGAATCGGCACGGGTTGCCCCTTGCTGATTGCTTCTTGCTGCAACACCAGGGCTTCTTTGTAAGCCTCCTCGTAACGAGCCTGATTCATCAATGAGACGAAGGCCCGAACTCGTTCCCGAGTCTTTTCCTCGCCCTGGATTCGCTCGGCCAACTCGTCTTGTTTCTTTTGAGCGAGGATCTTCTGTTGAAGCTCCTCGTTGAGCCGTTGCTTGATCCGTGCAGCCTGGGCAGCGAAGTTACGCAATTGGCCGTCGAGCTGATCGGCTAACTGCTGTTTGAGCTTTTCTTCGACCTCGGTGTTATCGACGACCGATGACTTTTGCCGTTTGAGCAATTCGTAGGCGCCATCGGGATCGATGTTGAGAAGCGAGCGAGCACGGCGGATCGTCTCTTCAACGACCTGCGTCACGCGTTGACCTTCGAGTCGCCGCTGTTGGGCCTGCTGGCGTAGCAGGTCATCAGCCGGGCGAGCCGGAGGAGTGCCCGTGTCGGCGCCGCCGATGTTCGCACCGCCTGCCGGAGCTTGCGCTAACGCGGAAAGATCGACACGTTCCGCCTTGTTGCCGCGGATGCGGACGCCTTCGCCCTTGATATGGTTGAACAGTTGCTGGCGCGTGATCTTGCCTTCTCGCAACCGTTCAACAACCGCCTTGCCGTTCAACGCTTCACGGTCGTTCGGATCAAGCTTCGATGCGAGGTCGTAGAGCTTCGAAGCGACATCGAGTTTGTCTTCGCTCAACGCCCAGTTGGCTTGGGTGAGGTACTCATCCCTCGTGAACCGGCTTTGTTGCTGGGCATAGGCCAAGGCGCGATCGGCACGAATCAGAGCGGGGGCCGCCTTGTTGCCGGCGGAAGTCCATTGCTCGAATAGACCGACGAGGAAGAAGTTATCCGTTTCGGCGGCGGCCACAGACTCGCGAATCGGAACGATCACCTTCTTGCCTGCGACGATTCCCTCGATCGTGACTTCAAACGATGTGGTCTGCGGATGAATGCGGCCGACCATCAGGGTCGGGGCATCGGCCCGCATCGGCGGCAGCTTGGCCGGAAGAACGTCCTGAACGCCCACACCCAAGGTGTGTTTGGTGGGGTACAGGATCGGAGCCGACACGACGTTCAACAGTCGGGCAGCGAATTCGGGTTTGGGTTCGTCGGTCTGAATTCGAACGACAGCACCGCCCGTGCCCGTGGTCAGTCCGTGCAAATTGAGCGGGTTCAACTTGATGCCAAGCGGCACGGCGAAGAAGGCCACCTGCTGGGCAGCCATGTCCTCGGCCAGTTGATATCGCTCTTTCTCGGAGACCGGGTTGTAAGCGCTTTCGCCGTCACCCAAGAAAAGAATCGCGGCTTGGCGACCGGCCTGATGCTCAAAGCTGGCCAAGGCCTTTCGGATTCCATGCTTGATGTCGGTAGCACCCGAGGCGTACTCGGTGTCGTTCAGCTTGCGAATGGCTTGGGCCAACGAAACCGAACGAATCGGCTGGAATCCCTTGGTCAACTCGCGGGTCATCGCCGGGGTGCTGACGACCCAGATAGCCACGCGATCATTGTCGCGAGCTGTGGTTGCCAGCGTCTCGGTGATTTGGCGAGCCAAGTCCATCGGAGCACCAGCTTGGCTGGCCGATGTGTCAATCATAACGAGCAGATCCCGCGGCCGAGCAGCGGGGGCATCGAGTTTCGGCGAGACTTGAGCACCAAAGAGCAGGTCGCCCTTTTGAGTGCGATAAGTCACGATCGGTTGCTGGGCAAACTTGGCGGCGGCGAGTTCATTCCCCGTCGGCGCCGGTGCTGCCGGTGAAGCGTCCGTGCGACCCGGATTGGACTTCTGGACCGGCTCGCGTCGGGATGCATCACCCCAGACTTGCGCGCCGACGATAATGCCGACAAGGGTTAGCCCTGCGGCGACCACACGGAGCCTGTGGACTGCTCTCATTGTCCCCACTCTCCTCACCTCAACGTGAATAACCAGCGGTGCCCTGCCTCGGAGCGCCTGCGAGTTTTCCGGAAAGATTATTCTAACGCCCTTCGCCCATACGTCGCCAGTACAATTTTCCCCAACTTCCTGTCTTATGGGAAGTTTCGGGACCTGCCTAACGCGCACGGAGATAGCGACGCGGATGGCTTGCGCCTCTCGCTAACTCTACAACGCCGTCTCCTCGAATTCGTTGGTACAAAGCACTTCTCCATTGAGAAAGCACCCCCGTCCGCGTCCGTCCACGCCGGTTGGGTTGATCTTCCGGCGATCGTTCAGTTTTTCAATTCTCCTTGACATCCCCCCCCAGCGAGTTAGCTTTCACATGAAAATCCCTAAAAGTCGCTCCCGCCAGCGACTTTCCCCACTGGACCGCAGGGAGGAGCTTCCACGGCGTTCGAGCAGGATGGTCCTAGTGTGCAGCCGGAATCAAGCCCCGCCGTGGTGTTCATCAAAGAGGCAGCATCATGACGAAACCGAATCCGCACCCAGGACAGCCCGGTGCACGAACCGAATTCCGACGACTGCTGCACAACCCCGAACTGACGCCCCCACCTGATGGTGAGCCGCGTAACCCGTCAGATGCCGTTGATTTCGATGTTAACGCTGCCGAACTTGGCGTGGATACCGAGTTGCGAGAGGAGATTGGGCGAAACGGCGGTGGGGGCATCGATGAAGTGGATCAACTGCTTCGCCGATACCAGGCAGAAACAGCCATCAGCAATCCGGGGTTGGGTCCTCGCAGCCAAGTCATGGCAGCTCGCGACCTCCCCCTGGTTCGGCCGGCGCCGGCCCCGACCGATACCCCGGTCCATCGATCGGTCACGCCTCTCTCCCAACGATTGACCACTCACCGTCAAACCACCCCGCCAGGAGAGTTGGAACGACTTCGAGCCGAGAACGACGAACTTCGGAACATGCTCGGCGAAATGAAACACCTGCTTGAAGCTGCCAGCGCCCTCGACCCGGATCTAGTTGAGCAGCAGCAGCGCGAATATCAGAGGATGATCAGCGAACGCGACGAGCAGATTCTCGGGCTGAGCGAACAGATTGATGCGATTCAGGCTGAACTGACGAAGCTCAAGTCGATTCCGCGCGACGAGGACCTTGAGCAGCTGGCCAACGAACTCGAACAAGAACGATGCCAGTTGACCCAGGAGCGTCGCCAATTGGAAATCGACCGCAAGCAACTCCGAGAGGACGAGGACGAATTGATGAAGCAAATGCGGGAGATGGAGGTCGGCATGGCGCGAGAACGTGCGGAACTGGCCCGCCAGAAGATGGAAATGTCGCGACTGCACGCCGAGATTCGTCTCGAACTCGAACAACTGCAACGCGGCGACCTGACGATGAAGGAGCGCTTGCTTCAATTCCAGCGACGTCATCAGGACGTGATCGGGCGACCGGGCGGCGCTCCGGCCCCGAACCCCATGGTGGCACCGCCGGCCGCAGCCCCCATGTCGGCGCCTCCCTCGCGACGAGACAGCGTCATCCGTAAGATATTTGGGTCCGGCGGAGGATCTTCGTGATCCAATCGGGGTTCACGGGTCGATTCCTCCGGAAAATGCCCGAGGCCTCCCGATGCCGCGATGGCAGTCTGACGATGACGATTGGACGCCTGAGAACGACGATGACGGCTTGGGCGAATCCGAGACGCTAACCCTTCCTTGTCCTTCGTGCCGGCGCGAGATTCCTGAAGATGCGCCGCGTTGCCCCTATTGCGAAGTTTACATATCGGCTGAAGACGAATACCCTGCTCAGCGCCGGCCACTTTGGATCGCCGTTGGTTTGGTTCTCTGCCTCATTGTTATATTTTTCTGGATCTTTTAGTAATGGTCGTCGGCGCTCGCCGCACAATAACGCCGGGCGCATGGCGAACCGTGTTCTGACAACCTGCTCTTTGCCCACAATTCATTGAAGTTGGCCGTTCGATATCCCCTGGTCCGAACCTCAAATCGGCATACGATGCCAATCGGCGCTTGGAACGCCGGTCCATTTCCACTTTCGGGAGAATCAAGAATGTTGCGACGCCTTCTGGCAACCACTTTCATCATGGTTGCCGTCGCTGCCACAGCTACGGCGGACGAAAAGAAAGAATCCAAATCTGCGATTGATGGATCATGGGGACGCGAGGCGCCCAGCGGCCTGAAGATTGTCATGGAGTTCAACAAAAAGAAGCTGACCGTCAGCCTCGAACCGCCGGGCGGCGGGGAGAAGATCATCGTCAAGTCCGACATCAAGATTGAGGACAACGTCGTTCACGGCACCATCACTGATGTCGAGGGCGGAGGACCCCAGAAGGGAGACACTTTCTCCTTCAAGGTTTCGGTGAAGGGAAAAACGATGAAGGTCTCAGATTTGAAAGGGAACAACGACCCGGGTGACGAAGCCCGCGCCGCGATCGAAGGTGAATACAAGAAGAAATAGACGGGCAGACGAGGGAGAGCCGCCCAAGCAATCTTGGGCGGCTCCCGTGCATTTCCTTAGCGCGGCGTGACCTTGACCTTGATGCGCTTCTCACCTCGGAGAATTGTCATCTCAATCGCCTCGCCGGGTCTCTTACCGGACATGACCGTCATGTAGCCGCTCATGTTCTTGACGGGTTGACCGGCGATTTCCACGATAAAGTCACCACCCTTGATTCCGGCCTTGTCCGCTGGGCCATCCTTGGTGACACTGCCGATGAGAACACCCTTGGCCTCGGCCTCGTTGTAGTCTCCCGGCATGAATTCGATCCTGGGAACCGAAACGCGGCCCCCGGGCATCGAACTCGGCACATGGACATAGGTCGGACGCTCGGCTTTCGTCGCCAAGTGAGTCGCGACCTCCTGACTCATCTCGACCACTTTCTTCATCCCGGCGAAATTGATCGTCTCCACTCGATCGGCTGGCGTGTGATACTCGGGATGCCCCAGCGTGTAAAAGAAAAACACCGGGATCTTCTTCTCGTAGAACGAGGTGTGATCGCTCGGCCCGAATCCAGATTTCACCTTGGAAATCGTAAACTCAAACCTCTTGTTCAGATCGTCAATCAATGGCTCGAATGTCGGGGCCGTTCCGATGCCGCCGATCTCAATGCGGTCCTTTTTCGTCTTGATGTCGGGCCGTAGCCGGCCGACCATGTCGAGGTTGAGCATCGCCACGGTGTCCTTCAGCGCAAACACGGGGTGATTGCAGTAGTATCGAGAACCGATGAGACCTTGTTCTTCGCCGCTGAAGCAGATAAAGACGATTCGCCGGCCAACGCGATCCTTTTGGGCCGCGAATCTCCTCGCCAATTCAAGGATGGCCGTTGTCCCCGAACCATTATCGTCGGCCCCATAATGGTACTTGTCGAAATCCAATGGGTTGCGCGCTAAGCTGCCATTTTCTCCACGGCCCAAATGGTCGTAGTGAGCACCGACAACCACTGTCTCGTTGGCCAATGGCCCCTTGCCATCTAACACGGCGATAATGTTCCTCATTTCGACCGAGCGGCGCAGGACGTTTGTTTGCACGTACGCCGACCAGCCCGCGAGCAAGGCGCTCTTCGGTTTGAGATCGCGGTCAATCTCCGCTTCCACTTGCCGCAGCGTTTTCGACCAGACCGCCTGCGTCATCGCATCGACAACAACTCGTCGCACATGGAGCACCGGGATATTGACCGGAGACTCGGACCAAGCGAGATATCGAAACGGCGCTAATCGATCTTCGTTGATCGCGGTGTCATGATCGTTGACGAGCAGTACCGCCGCAGCCTTCGCCTTGCCGGCGTTGCGGATCTTCGTCGCAATTCCGGCATGCAGTTCGGTTCGCGGGGTGTCGAATGGCGAATGCCGACTGCCGGCCATCGGCGTCCGTCGAAGTATTACGACGATCTTTCCCGCGACATCGACGCCCTCAAAATCGCTGTACTTGGCTTCGTTGGCCATGATGCCGTGTCCGGCGAAGACAATCGGTGCGGTCACGGTGCCTGAACCGGATATTCCCGCCGGCTCGAAATGCAGTCCCGCTTGGAAGGTGATTTCCTGGCCAAGCGGCCCGGTGAGTCGCAACGTCGCCGGCCCTTGAAGCTCGGCCCCCGCGCTCATGGTGAATGGCTGAAACCAAGTATTGTTTGGGCCGCCAGGTTTCAGACCGGCCTGCTCGAATTGCTTCACGATATGGGTCGCCGCTTTGTGAATTCCCTGCGTTCGAACGCCGCGACCCTCGCACTCGTCGGATGCAAGAAAGGTCAAATCGCGCCGCATATTCTCGATGCTCCGATCGTTCGCGGACGCCGATAAGCTGACGGCAAACATCGCGACGAAACTCACGATGAAACGAAGACTCATGAACTGTTCCTTTAGGAGGGATATCGAGGAGCCCATCTGCCAGGTTGCATGGATTCAGTCTAATCGGGGGACAATCCCGTGGGAACCGCCGGCATCGACGCGACGAATACCGGACACGACGAATGGCGTATCAGATTCTCGATCTGTTCCCGGAAATCAGCGGGTGCATCAGGAATCGTCGCGGGCACGACGATAAGCTGATACCCTTCCGTTTTGGCAGTCGCGATCAGCGAGGTCGCCATGTCGCCGGTAAACGGCACCAGTGTCAGATCACGTTCGAGATTTTGGGCCTGAGTCTCGTCATGTTTGAGCGCCGGGGAAATCTCCGGCCCGGTTGGGAGGTAGGCCAACCCCAGCGTGACTTGCGGATCGAGCATCGTTAAGACGTTGCGGAAAAGGTCGCTGCCCGAAGCTGTCCCGTCGTGAAGCATGAGGACTCGGCTGACACCAACGCCGGCGGCGCGAAGTTCCGCGACCGTCCGGGCCTTACGCTCACTCAGTTTCGGGATACGGTTGCCGCCGGCGATATCCAGATAGACGTCGCGGTCACGCCCGAGGATGCGAACGGACAAAGGCGGGGTCTCGCCACCGTGAAGGCCAATCCAGAAAAACTCAAGCTGCTCGAGTTGAACATCGGTCGCGTACTTGTTCGACGCGCCGAGGACCACTTCTTGGGCTTTCAAGTCACGAGCCGTCCTCAAGACAGCGTGCAGCGGATTGTTCGTCGGCACAACGATCGGCCGAACTTGCTTGCCGGCCTTCTCAGCGCGATCGACGACTGCCGTCATGAGTTGCTGGTCATAATCGTCCAATTGCGGCAGCACCTCCGTATCGCCCTCGGGAAGGACCTTTGCTGTCATCACGACGACATCAGTCGTATCGGGGTCTGTTTCTGCCAACGAACGCTCGAGCATGAACAGGTTGCGGGTCGAACGAATGGCTACGAGTTTGCGGTATTCCTTCTCCAGCCCGAGACTCGTGGCGTTGATCGCATCGGCAGTTTCAACGTTGAACTGTTCCAACGGATGGGCACCGACGCGTGCCTTACCATGCCGGCGAGCGTTGACCCATTCGGAAATTGAGAACATCATTAGAAACGCAATTGTGAACGCGATTCCGCTCACCGTCGCCACCTGCTTGGTCATCAGATTGCTGACCGCCGCCGAGAACAGAACGAGGAAGACGAAGATCAAGCCGAAAGGGATTTCCTGACCCTTCACTCGAATATTGAACGGCACGCGATATTCCCGCTCCTGGTTGTGTTTGAACCGAAGGACAACCATCGATATCGACATGAAGACGAAACTCCATACGACGCCGAATGCATAGGCCTCGCCCAGTAAGAGAACATCACCCCGGCTAGCCAAAATCGTTACGATTTTCAGGACCAATATCAAATAGAGGATTCGATAAGATGTGCCGTATTTCGGATGAGGCTTCCGTAGCCAATTGGGCAACACGCCGTCCTCGGCCACGCGATTGAGTACGCCGTTCGAACCGATGATGGCCGTGTTCACCGCCCCGCTCAAGATGAGGGCGCCGATGCCTACGACAAACGCGTTCAACAGCAGCCTAGCCCAGGCAGGCCCAACCATGTGCATCGACAAGCCACCGATGAGATTGTCGGCATACTCTTTCATGCGCACGTCATCGGGGATGAGCAGCACGGCCAGAAACGAGATCGACGACGTCAGACCTAGACTGTAGATGAAGACGACCAGCGCGGCCTTTCGAAAATTCTGAAGTTTGGGCGCCTCTACCTCACGATAGACTTGGGCAAGCGTTTCCTCACCGGACATCGCCAGAATCGAGTGTCCGAACGCCATGACGATTCCGATCAATCCGATCAAGCTGAGCCAATTGGGACTGCGCAGGCTATCGGCCAACGATGTTCCTGCGAGGAAACCAAGCGGGTCCTGCATCTCGTTGAGGCTGTAATTCATCCGCGGATTGAGGTCGGGAGCCAACGTGATGGAGTTTCGCGGTCCGGCGACGACAAGCGTCACGCCACACCATACCAGGATGACGACCGCCATGACCGTGGTGGCGATCATGATTTTGAACGCTTTGTCGCTGGACTCGTGAATACCCTTGAGATTCTGCCAGAAAAAGTACAAGGTCACGCCAATGGCAAAAACCACGGCCCCAGTCGGTTTGAGGACCTCGCGCGTGGCGTCATCGACCGTGATGCCGTTGTATTTCAAGGTCTCGATGAACAAGCTGACCAGATATTGGCCCGCCGACACCGAACTGATTGGGCCGGTGAGAATATAGTCGAAGATAAGAGCCGACACCGATAGCTTTCCCATGAATCCGCCCATGGCCGTCCGCACCACCCGATAGACACCGCCGCGAACGAACATCGAGCAACTTTCGATGTACACGTTTCGCACGCCATAGCTAAAGACCATGACGGCGAGGATATACCAAGGCGCGGATTTGCCGACGGCTTGCTCGGCGATGCCGCCGATGTAGTAGGCCGTACTAGCGAGGTCACACAACACGACGGCGGCCGTTCGCCAGAAGGAGATAAATGTCAGCATGACACTGCCGACAACAATAACCTGCATCGCTCGACGCTTACTGCTGGTTGGACCGCCGGTGTGATCTGGCATTGAGGTGCTGCAAAACGCAGCCGACTATGGGTGACGGCGGGGTGGGCTGTGAAGCTCGCCGGCCCTAGGAAGGAAAAACGGGACGCTCGGTTGCGCCCCGTCCAAAGCTAGCTCAGATTATACGCTCTCAGATACATCAGATCATGGCGATCGCACCCATCGCAACCAAACCTATTATGCCACCGCGAATTACGCTGTATCAGCCGATCGAATCCGCTGCCAAAACCGGAGGGAGGTCCGTCGCGAATTCGAACCGCCACGGCAACATAGTTACGGCGCCGCGGCGGGGGTTCCCGGGTCATTCCTGGTTTCGGAAAGGTGGTACTTCTCGATTAGGCGATAGAGCGCCCGGCGACTAATGCCGAGAATCTTCGCCGCTTGCACTTTGTTTCCCGAGGTATGTCGCATCACATCTTGAACATGGCGGCGCTCCACCTCATGCAGCGGTAACAATTCGCCGGGTCGCAACGGGATGGGCGCCGGAGCGGTCGTCAACAAATTGTCGGGAAGATCATCGATCGTGATATGATTGTCCTCAGACAGAATCTGAGCTCTTTCGAGTACATTGGCAAGCTCGCGAACGTTTCCGGGCCAATGATACTTCTGCAAGGCTTGAAGCGCGTCGGCATCAATCTGACATCGCACCGAACTCTGCGCTCGCGTACTCAAAAAGTGATCGACCAACGCTGGAATATCTTCCTTGCGTTCACGCAACAGCGGCAAAGCGATCGTGATGACATTCAAACGATAGAACAAGTCTTCGCGGAATCTTCCGGCCTTTTGTTCTTCTTCAAGCGGCTTATTGGTGGCGGCGATGACGCGAACGTTGGCGTAGCTATCCTGTGTTGAGCCGACTCGGCGGAAGTGACCATCTTCGAGAACCCTCAGCAATTTAGCCTGCAAGCCGGGCGACATTTCTGCCACTTCGTCAATGAACAGCGTACCGCCCTCTGCCACTTCGATTAGCCCCCGTTTTGTTGCTTGGGCACCAGTAAACGACCCCTTCTCGTGTCCAAACAACTCGCTTTCGAGCAGCGTCTCTTGAAGGGTCGCACAATTAATCATGACCATCGGCTTGTCGCGCCGGTTGCTGTTGTGGTGCAGAGCGCGAGCCACCAGTTCCTTTCCGGTTCCGCTGGCGCCGCGAATCAACACCGTCGCTTCGGTGGGAGCGACGCGCTCGATTAGGCCAAAGACCTTCAGCATACCGGGACCCGTGCCGATCATCTTGTATTTCGGAGCGTCGTAGTTTACCAACCCCACGAATTGTTTGAGGCGAACATTCTCGACTTTAAGTCGTCGCACCTCGACAGCCCGGACAATAATCGGCAGCAACTGCCCGAGCTTGAATGGCTTCAGAACATAGTCGAACGCACCGATTTTCATGGCTTCCACGGCTGTTTGAACGGTGCCGTGGCCCGTCATGATGATGCCCACCAGTTGAGGGTCGATCTCGAGCGCCTGCTTGAGCACCTCGATGCCATCCAGTTCCGGCATCATCAAGTCGCTGAGCATCACGTCGAATGGCTTTTTGCCGAGGGCCTGTAGAGCCTCTTTGCCGCTGGTGGCGCCGACAACTTCGTACTGTTGATTGGACAGGCCCTCGCACAAGGCCTGCATCAGCACGACTTCGTCATCAACGACCAGAATCCGCCCCAGTTTGGGTTGGCCCATTTGGTTGCCCCGCGAAAAAGTCTCGTGGAACGCGACTCGTGATTAGGATAGCAGAGTGCCGGAGTGAGTTTTCTGAATCGGTAGCAACAGCCTCACCAAGGTGCCATTGCCGACCTCACTCTTGATCTCGATCGTTCCGCGGTGTTCTTGAATGATGCGCCGGCAGATCGGCAGGCCCAGGCCTGTGCCTTTGCCATCCGACTTGGTCGTGAAGAATGGCTCCATGATGCGCACCAAGAGATCCGGTGGGATACCCGTTCCGGTGTCCGCAATCTCAATCATGACGGCCGGCTCGCCGCTTGGCATCATCGCCGAGGCAGCCCGAAGGCTGAGGACCCCCTTCGAGTGCATCGCATCACTGGCATTCGTCAACAAATTCAAGAAAACCTGACGAAGCTTCTGCCGATCCGCGTGGATCGGCGGCAGATTCGGAGCCACGTCAATCACCGCTTCGATGCCTCGCTGGCGAAGCTGATAGCGAATCAACTCCAGTGCCTTTTGAAGCTCTTCGTTGATGTTCAATGACGAGATTCGCTCTTGCCCTCGCCGGCTGAATTGCAAGATGTCGGCGACCAGATTCCCCATGCGTTCGACCTCGGTTTCGATAATCTCCAAGGGCCGACGCAAGGCATTGTCCGGTTCCAAAACGGCGAGAATTGCTTCAACCCGCAAGCTGATCGTGGCCAGGGGATTGTTCAAGTCGTGTGCGATGCTGGCGGCCAGTTCCCCCAGCGTGGCGAGCTTTGCGGTCTGCCACAACTGCTGGGTCATTATGTGCAGTTCATCCGTCTTCGCGTGAAGGTCAGCAAGGGCTTTTTCGAGTTCGGCGTTGCTGCGCCGCAGGTCATTCTCTGTTCTGCGTCGCTCGCTGATGTCGCGGATCGTTCCGGCAAAAAACCGGTGCCCGTTCGCGAAAGCCTCGTTGACGGCCAATTCCATCGGGAACGTCGAGCCGTCCTTGCGCAAGCCCGTTACTTCACGCCCAATGCCAATGATCTTTCGGTCGCCGGTTGCCTTGTAGCGATCGATATAGCCATCATGTTCGTCGCGATACGGCGCGGGCATCAGCATCGCGACGTTCTTTCCCTTGACCTCGTCCAGTGAGTAACCGAATATCCGCTCCGCCGCGGGATTGAAGGTCTGAATTAGTCCGCGCTCGTCGATGGCAATGATGGCGTCGAGAGCGCTGTTGAGAATCGCCTGGTTCAGAGCATTGACCGCGATCAACTCCTCAGCCAATCGACGATACGTCTCGTCGCCGAGGAGGGAACTCTGCAGCGGGTTTTCGGCGGGATCCGTCATCAATGACTCGGCGGGATTCTTGGGGACTATTTCGTCATTGTGGCTAACCAGCCCGGCGCCGTCAACAGACTCCGCAACGCCAAATCAACCCGCATCAGGACGAAAAAGGTATATTGAACATTCTTGACACCGGCCGCTGATAATAGCTTGCAGAGGCCAAAGCAGGCGGTTCTGACCGGGAGAAAGACGTTAATGCAAGTCGTCACCGTTGACCTTGGCCCGCGGCGATACGACATCGCGATTGGCGGCAACACTCAAACCGATCTTGGTGCGTTCATCGGATCACGGTTGCCCGGCCGGAGCGCCTTCGTCGTCTCGGATGCTAATACGGGTTTTCACGCGGAAACCGTTGCCGAATCGCTCGTCCGTTTGGGCTTTCGCGTGATTCGTACCGAAGTGCCGGCCGGCGAGGAGTCAAAGTCAATCGCGATCGTGAACCAACTTTGGGAGCGGCTCGCGGCAATGGCGGCGTCACGCCGGACCGTTATCGTTGCCGTCGGCGGTGGAGTCATCGGCGATCTGGCAGGTTTTGTCGCCGCGACCTACGCCCGCGGGATTCCGCTTGTCATGGTGCCCACCACTCTTCTGGCAATGGTCGACAGCTCGGTGGGTGGCAAAACCGGCATCAATCTGAAGGCGGGCAAGAACCTTGTTGGCGCCTTCCACCAACCAGCCGCCGTATGGGTCGATACCCAGACCCTGGCCACCTTACCCGTACGGGAATTTGTCAGCGGCCTCGCTGAGGTCGTCAAATATGGAATGATCCTTGACTCGGAATTCTTTGCGTGGCTCGAAACCCATACCAGCGAAGTCTTGGCTCGGAATCAAGCTGCGATCGAATTTGTCATCGCCCGAAGTTGCCGGATGAAAGCCGACGTCGTCGAAAAAGATGAACGAGAGGAAACGGGGCTTCGAGTCACCCTCAACTATGGGCATACGTTTGCTCACGCATTTGAGACCATCGGTGGATACGGAAACTGGCTTCACGGAGAGGCTGTCGCGGCCGGAATGGTCTGCGCGAGCCGCCTCGCGCAGCGCCTTGGCTTGATTGACGATGCCGTTACAGTTCGGCAAATTCGGCTGTTGCAGTCATTGGGCCTGCCCGTCTCCACCCGTTCGGAATGGTCGATCGACGCCATGATCGAGGTGATGCGTCGCGACAAGAAATCGCTCGATGGCCGGCTTCGATTCGTGCTGCCCACGACAATCGGGCATGTACGGCTCGTCGAGGGCATCGACGAGGAATGGGTTGTCCAGACTCTGCGCGAGGCTTCGGCGTTGGCTAGCGAGGCTTCTTGAGTCGCTCGGGTACCAGTTCGGGCAGGTATTTGACGGGCAATGTTCCGTGGTCCAACACCGCTTCATGGAATCGACCAAGACTGAACGCGTCTCCTTGTTCCCGCTGGATTTTCTGTCGCAGTCGATAGAAGGCCATGCGACCCGCGAAGTAGGTCGAAAGCTGGCATGAGCTGAGTTTGGCACGAATGATCTTGCCGACCGCTTCGGCTTCGGATTGAAACCCGCGGCGAGTCAGAAGCTCCATCGCCTCGTCGTCAGTCATGTTCGCACAATGCATCCGGTGATCCAAGATGGCGTTGATGACGGCTCGCAAGTAGAACTTTAGTTGATTGAGCCGCAGGGCCAGGTCGCCGCCACCATAGCCTTGGTCGAGCATCATCTGCTCGGTGTAGACGGCCCACCCTTCGGCAAAAACTCCGCTGGAAAGTACACGACGAATCTGCGACGGGTGCCGGTTGCCGTATTCAAGCTGCACATAATGCCCGGGATACGCTTCGTGGATCGTCAGAATCTGAAGCATCTGACGGTTGTATTCTTGTAAGAATGTCTGAACTCGCCGGTTGTCCCAATCTCGCGGCGGTGGGCTGACGGCGTAATGGCTGGCGGCAGCCGTGTCCAAGGGCGGAGCCGGATTCAGATACGCGACACTGAAGCCCCGCTGGAATTCGGGCATCTCGATGACCTGACAGCGATCCGGTTCGGGCAATCGCAAAATGTCGTTGTCGGCAATGAACCGCCGAATGCGATCGACCGTCTTGCGGGCGTCGCTCACCAACTCTTCAACTTTCCCGTGATCCTTACTCACTTCAGCGACGACGGCGGCCACCAGATGCCGGCGACCGACGGCATCATCGGGCGGCAGAGCCTTTCCCGGAAAATGTTTGTGCCAAAGCTGACGGCTGATAACCACCATTTCTCGCTCGACGCGTTCACCCTCGGCCTCCGCATCGGCGTAAACTTGCTCGGGAGTGACGCCGGCATTTAACTCGAAACGAAACTTCTCGGCGAATTTCTCCTTCCCCAGTCGCCAATCGCCCGTGGCTCGCGGCAGCAATTCCTTCTCCAAGAATTCCTGGTAGTCGCGCAGGCTCGGCAGTATCTTGCGACAGGCACCGTGAAGCGCACTTCCCGGCCGCTCCCCCGTGATATCCAGAATCCCGGTCTCATAAAAGGCAATCGCTCCGCGGTTCTGTTTGATCGCCGTCTCCACGAACACCTTCGGAGGATTCTTGAGGCTTTCCTTGGCCGCGGCAATCACTCGCGGGATCAAGGTGATTCTCGCCGTCGCGTTCTCGATGTTTCGGGCTTTGGGAAGTGTTGATTGGGTGAGCATTGAGAAAACGCTATCGGAAACAACTTCGTTGTAGAGCCTGGGGTCGGTCTCGTAGCGGCGCAGTTGTTCGGCCTGCCAAATGCCAAATTGCAATGAATGGCGCAGAATCTCGAAGTCGATTTGGCCGGCCCGCGACAACCGAGCGTAGTCGATCTCCTTGGCGAGCGCCGCTAGGGTCTCCTTGGTTCTCTCGTCGGCAGCCGCACGAGCCGCAGGTGAAAGATCGTCGAGCAAATGATCGAAGCGATGATCCCCCAATCGCGTCGCGTCGGAAGGTCGATGGCGATTCTCTGTATCGAGATATCGCTGGAAGAATGCGGTTAGTTTGTCATCCTCGGGATTAGCCGAGACCGGCATTGAAACAGAAAAAAGGGTCACGACAACGCCTACCTGCCACAAGAAACGATGGCCCATGACAACTCCAGCTGATTCGATTGGGCTTGCGTAAATCCCGCAGAAAAGCTCATATTACCTCCTCGGCGCAAAGTCGGCGACATGTCCGTCGTGGGATTTGGATAAGGATGCATTGCGATGGCGAGCCGTAATACATGGATCCTTGGACTGCTGATTGCCGTAAACATCTCGTCACCGGAATTGCGATCTCAAACTCCGCCACCAGCGTCGGTATTCGATAATTCGCTCCGCGAGCAGCTTCTCAAACGAGTCGAAGACGATCAAGCGGCGCGAAAGGCGGTCCTGGAGTGGATGCAGAAACAGAACCTCAACGACCCGGAAGCCGCTAAGAAAATGGTCGAAGAGCCGCTGGTGAAGCGCATTGCCGAACTTGACCAAGCCAACACCAAATGGCTCAAGTCAATCATCCAGGAACGAGGATGGCCCGGCCGGAGCATGGTCGGCGATGACGGAGCGCATGCGGCATGGCTATTGGTGCAGCATGCCGACCACGACCGGGATTTCCAGAAGCTGTGTTTGAAACTGATGAAGCTAATGGCCGCCCAAGGCGAAGTTTCAAAATCCGACTTGGCCTACCTGACGGATCGTTTACGAGTCGCGGAGAACAAGCCGCAGGTCTACGGCACACAATTCCGCAACGAAAACGGCAAAATGGTTCCGGTCGCGATTGAAGATGAGGCCGGTGTGGACAAGCGACGGGTCGCGGTCGGCCTGCCCCCATTGGCGGAGTACCGCGCACTTATCGAGCGCATGTACAACCAACGGCCTGAAAAGAAATAGGAGTTCTGGGACATTCGTCGACGAATCGCCGAGAAACTCTTGGAATAATCCGCAACTTCTGTTCCTTCTCACAGCCCGTCGCCCCGCGTTGAATTCTCTCAGTCGGTCGCGCCATTTCGATGATTCCACGGCTGCCTCATTGACAACTTGCGGGCAGGCCGCTAAACATGACGTATGTAAACATTCAAAAAAACATATATAAAGATATGATCATGCCTCACCGGTCCTTCGTTGCGCAAGAGCTTGCCGAATTCGTTTCAGCGATTGCGCATCCATTTCGCATCCGGATCATTGAGGAACTGCGTGATGACGAGCAGAGTGTGCAATCACTCCAGGAGGCGCTTGATCTGCCGCAGTCGGCGGTCTCGCAACAACTGGCGGTATTGCGATCCCATCAAGTGGTAAGTGTTCGCCGTGAGGGGCGACTCGTGTTCTATCGGCTGCGGGACCCTCGACTGGCGGCATGGCTCGCGGAAGGGATGCAGTTTCTGGAGCCAGACGAGGTCGCGGCGAAGGACATGCGCAAGGCTCTGGCCTCGGCCCGTGCCGAGTGGTTGGCGAAACCTCCCCGAACAACGAAGCGAAGGTGAATCCCGTGGCAGATGCAAAGGCCGACAAAATCCCCATGGCGACATCAACGTTGCACATTCTCGAACAACTCGTTCGAGCCGTGGGTCAACCGTTCGATCACGAGCGTGCGGTCAAGGCTCTCGATGCCGCCGAACAAGTGATCGCGCCGACGGCGCCTCGGGCCGCACGGCAGCGATTGGCCATGGCCGCGGAACGTTTGGGAGTGCAATTGATTTCGCGGCAATTGTCGCCTCGCCAAGCAATCGCCCTGAACACAGACGTGCCGATCGCCGCCTTTTCAGTCCTCCCCAACGGCGAAGCCCACTGGTTCCTCATTATTGATCGCATTGAGAAGAATGCTCGGCTCGTGACGATGCCCGATACATCACCTGGCGAACCGCTCAGTGCGGAACAACTCGCCAAGTCAATCGGCGCCCACGACGCGGACTCTCTGGTGGAATGGTTAATTCCCTACGCTGCGATCCCCGAAAGCAACGAAACGGACATTCTTGGTGCCGAAACCACACACGACGAGATTTACCATGGGCCTTCTCCGCTGAAGCGCGTTTGGCAACTCATGCGCAACGAGCGGCGCGAGCTATGGGTGATCGGGCTTTATTCCATCGGCATCGGTCTGTTGAGCTTGGCAACGCCGCTTACCGCAATGGCCCTGATCAACGCGGTGGCCATGACCACGTTGCAACAGCCGTTGATCGTCTTGTGCGCCATCCTGGGAATCAGCCTTTTGTTGGCGGCCGGCCTTCGGGCGATACAGGCCGTCGTCATCGAGTACCTCCAACAACGGATATTCGTGCGCGTCGTCGCCCAGCTATCCCAATTGCTTCCTCGGGTGCGGCGGGATGCGTTTGACGAACACCACGGGCCGGAGTTGGTCAATCGGTTCTTTGACGTTTTGACGGTTCAAAAGTCGGCCGCGACGCTCCTATTGGACGGTTTCGCGGTCGTCCTTCAAACGGGCGTCGGATTAATCTTGTTGGCAGCCTACCATCAGGTCCTTTTGGGCTTCGATTTGATCCTCATCGCCTCGCTGGTGTTCATCGTCTTTGTCCTTGGACGCGGCGCCGTCCGAACGAGCATTCGCGAATCAAAAGCAAAGTATGCGGTCGCGGCCTGGATCGAGGAGATGGCTCGTCACCCGATTGCGTTCAAGCTGAGCAGCGGCCCTCGCTATGCTTTGGAGCGAGCCGACGAATTGACGCGAGATTATTTGTTGGCGCGCCAGCAACACTTCTACGTCGTCATGCGCCAGTGGGGATTTGCCTTGGTTTTGCAAGCCATCGCGAGCACGGCGTTGCTTGGGATCGGCGGCGTGTTGGTCATGAACGGTCAATTGAGCTTGGGGCAACTGGTGGCCGCCGAGATCATCGTTACCCTCGTCGTGGCATCGTTCACCAAATTCGGCAAGCAACTGGAGAGTTACTACGATCTTTTGGCAGCTGTCGATAAACTCGGGCACTTGATCGATCTGCCGATGGAGCGCGGCGACGGTATCGAGCATCCGGCGCGGGGTACTGCCGCGGCCATCCGCATCCATGACGTGACCTTCAGCTATCCCACGGGCCACCGCATGGTTCTGGATCGAATCAGTCTCGATCTGCCTCCAGGAGATCGAGTCGCGTTGTTGGGTCCCAACGGCGCGGGCAAGAGCACGCTCGTTGAACTGTTGTTCGGTTTGCGGACTCCCGATAGCGGGCACATCGAGATCGACGGGTTTGATCTTCGCGAATTGAAACTTGAATCGCTTCGGCGTCACCTTGCACTTGTTAAGGGCATCGAGATTTTCGAGGGAACAATCGTTGACAATCTGCGGATGGGTCGCGAGGAGGTGACGACGGCCAATATCCGACGCGCGTTGGATGCGGTTGGTCTGCTCCCGGAAATCATGTCCTTGCCGGAAGGCTTGAACACAGTGTTGTGGACCGGCGGCTCCCCTCTGTCGCTTGGACAAGCGGAGCGTCTGATGCTCGCACGCGCCATCGTCGGCGAGCCGAGGTTCCTGATAATCGACGAGCTACTCGACGACATGGATCAGGAAGTTCGCCATCAGGTGTTGCCGACGCTACTGGGCAACGATGCCCCGTGGACTCTTTTGGTGATCACGCACAGCCAAGAGGTCGCGAAGTTGTGTAAGCGAACGATTCGACTAACACGGCCTCGGCAAGCGGTCGCCGCATCTGCTCCGTTGGAAACGGTCAACCACGTCACCCGAAACTGAGATGTCCATGCGAAACGCCACTGAATCCCTGCCGACGCTGAGTTCCATGTATTTGGCTCGATCACCGAAGATCGCGCGACGACCGGTTCGATTCTTGACGGCGATCCTGTTGGGCTTGCCCTTGGTACTGGTCTTCATGCCATGGACGCAAACGGTGCATGGAACGGGCCGCGCCATCGCCTTCAACCCGGTGCAGCGGCAACAGTTCATCGTTTGCCCCATCGAGGGCCGAGTCAAAAAATGGTATGTCGTCGAGGGTGACCGCGTGGTTGCGGGACAGCGAATCGTCGAATTGGTTGATAACGATCCTAATCTGGAGCAGAAGTTGTTGGATGAGGAGCGAGCCATTTTGGATCGACTCCGCGCTGAGGAGGGCCGGGTCCGAGATATCGAGGCCCGAATTCGCAACCTCGAAAACTCTCGCGAATTGGCAATCGCCGTGCAAACGAGCATCCTTCGAGCCGAACAAGCTCGAGTGCGAGCCACCGAGCAAGAGCTAGAAGAGGCTCGAGCGCTGGTCGCCGCGGCGGAGCCAAACTTTCGCCGACAAAAGGAACTGCTCGAAAGCAAACTCGGCGGCCTGGCTTCTCAACGCGATTTCGAGGTTGCCCAGCAAGCGTTGCTCACCGCGCAGGCGAAATTCAAGGCATCAGAAGCCCGCATCGCCCTCGTCAATGCGTCCGAGCGTGCGGCAGCCGACAATCTGAAGAAGATCGAATCCGATACGGCTGCCATGATAAACCTTGAGTCAGCATCGAAACGGTCCGCTGAAGCCGCTGTTAGTTCGGTGCTTCGCGACAAGGCTCAAATCGAAGTTCGAGTCGCGCGACAGCGTGCCCAATATGTCGATGCACCGTGCAAGGGTACCGTGTATCGATTGCTGGCAAATGCCGAAGAGGGGGGCATCTTGGTTCGGCCCGGGGAAAGGCTGGCGATAATCGTGCCTGATATCGAAGTCAACCAGCTTTCCGGTGAGCGAGTAGCAGCGTTGCAAGCTGCCGTGATTACCTTGTCTCCTTCAGTCGTTGGAGGCAACCTGGGGGCCGCGGCTTGCCAATTGTGGCCGCTCCATCAACTGGCGGAGGACAATTGGACGTTGACAACGAACACGTACCCCGGTATCGTCGCCGAACTTTTTGTCGATGGAAACGATCAACCGTTGCTCCGCAAGGGGGACGCCGTCCGACTCCAATTTGAGGGTTGGCCGGCTGTACAGTTCGTCGGCTGGCCTTCTGTCGCCGTCGGAACGTTTGGGGGCCGCGTTTACTTGATTGATCCCACGACAAACGATAAGGGGCAGTTCCGCATCCTCGTGGAGCCGGATCCCGAAGACGAGCCTTGGCCGCAGCAAGACTATCTGCGCCAGGGCGTGCGTTGTCAGGGGTGGGTCTTGCTCAACCGCGTGTCAGTGGGATGGGAGCTTTGGCGGAATCTGAATGGATTCCCACCCTTCCGGGAAATCAAGGCACCGAAGCCGGAACAGTCATTCGGGCCGGTCAAGCTGAAGGGTCTCAAATGAGTCCATCACGGAGATGGTTGGCAGCCCTCGGCTGTCTCCTGGGAATTTCAAGCGGCTGCGTGACCACCGATTGGTCGTTGCACACCATGCGACTTCGTCCCGAGACCGGTCCCAGTCTCGGTCTAGAGGTCTCCGAACCGCCGCTCATCCCGCAACCCATACTTCAGGTAGCCGCGGCTGACGGTGATCGAGTTGAAGAACTCCCACCGCCGGAAGTCGGCGCCATGTTGCCTCCGGAACTCAACCTGGCCGATATCCTGCTGAGTGTCCACAACCATTTCCCCTTGCTCTACGCAGTCGAGCAAGAACGGCTGATAGCCTTCGGGCAGCGGCAGTCGGCGGCCGGTGGTTTCGACACAAACCTGCGCGGGCGCGGGTTCACGCAGGGCGGCTCGTTCGCCAATAGTCGCTACGACTTTCTGGCCGAGCAACCCACCACGCTGCATGGCCTGAGTTTCTACACGGGCTACCGCTTTGGTTGGGGTGATTTTCCCGTCTACTATGGTGACCGCAAGACGGCCGACGGCGGCGAATTCCGCAGCGGGTTTCAGTTGCCATTCTTGCGAGATGGCCCAATCGACCGGCGCCGAGTCGCGTTGCGCCAAGCCCGAATCGCGATGGACTTGGCCGATCCAACCGTGCGGCGGGCGCGCATCGACTACTTCCGCAATGCGTCCCGAGCCTATTGGTCATGGTGCGCCGCGGGAGAGCAGTTGACGATCGCCGAAGAACTCCTGCGAATCGCCAACGAACGTCAACAAGGGCTGGAAGAGCAATTCCGGCGTGGCCAAATCCCGGAGTTTGCCGTCATTGACAATCGGCGATTGATCGTCGAACGTGAAGGGAATCAAATTGCCGCGACACGGCGATTGCAACAGACGGCGTTCGACCTCTCGCTGTTCCTGCGAGACGAATCGGGAAACCCGATGGTGCCGGACCCGAAGCGTCTCCCGACGGGACTCCTAAAACGAAGAATCGCGCCGCCGACCCCTGAAAGGCTTCCCGCCGACATTCAAATTGCTCAGAGCTTGCGCCCAGAGATTCAGCGGTTTGCGCTGTTGAAGGAACGCTCGGGCGTCGATCTGAGGTATGCCGAAAACCAGCGACTTCCGACGCTGACCGCGGGGCTAGCCGGCGTCCAAGACGTTGGCGCCAGCAAGAAGGGCACGGGAATTTTCGCTCCCGACAACTCGGTCATCGAGGGATCCATTCTGTTCGAGATGCCGTTCCAAAGACGGGACGCCGCCGGACGCATCAGCGTGGCGCGGGGCCAACTCGCTCAATTGATGGCCCAAGAACGCTTTGCCCGGGACCAAATCACCGCTGAGGTTCAGGACACGACATCGAATCTCGACCAGACGTTTCAGCGAATCCAACGGGCTCGCGAGGAACAAGAGATTGCCGCCCGCGTCGCTCAATTGGAATTGGAGCGATTCCGCAAAGGTCAGGGGACACTCCTCGAAGTGAACCTCCGCGAATTGGCCGCCGCCGGTGCGAAGTCGAAGGTCATCGATGCCATCGCGGAATTCTACCGGGCTTATGCTGACTACCGAGCAGCCATGGGGTTGGATTTCGACCCGGGCGAGATCAAATCGCCGCCGCCGGGTTCATAGCTTTTTCCGGCGAGGCTTGTTTCGCTTGCGCCGACTACTCGGCTGTCGCCGCACCCACTTCAAGTAGCCGGTCAAATCCGGTGCCTCGCGAAGTTTGGCGATGGTTGGATACATCACCGCCAACGTCTGATTGGTAAATGTTGCATGAACCATGCCATGGCACTGCACGCACAACAGTGCCACATGATCGCTATGGCCGCCTTTCTCTCGCGGCAGGCAATGGTGCTCGGTCAATTGCGATCGAACAAACGGCCGATCGCACAACTCACAAGCGATGGGTTCCTCCTTAGGCATGGTCCGACTCTCTCAACGCCCGGTCTGAATTCGAAGCAATTCGGGCCATTTCGCTTCGGTCATCACGCGCGTGCCGGCATGTTGGGATTCCGCGAATAGCAGCCCCAAACCGAGACAAACCGTCGCTGGCGCCGTCTTGGCCGGACCGGCAATTCGAACCCAAGGATTCATCTTGCCCATGACGTGAACATGTCGGAAGAAGGTCGGCGCGAAGCCCGCGACGCTGAGCTGCGATGGCCAAATGCTGATGCGGGGCTTGTCGGCTTGGGCCACCGCACCGAGTCCCGGCAGCACTGATTCCAGCAAGCCTTCGGCCATGTCCGCGGTGATTTTGGAACCGCGACCCGACGGCGCCAGCACCACCAACCGGATTCGGACGGGTTGACCCTCAAAGAGTAGGCGATAGGCGCCCGGCTTCGGCGGCGCCGGAAACTCCGATAGGTTCACGTCCAAGCCGGCGTCTGGGTCATACTTCTTCGACCCTCGGAGTTTTTTCAACAACACTAGAATCACAATCAGGCCGATGGCCGCCATCGCTCCAACAAGAACCACGGAACCGAATGGACGCAGCGCTTCGGGCAGCAGATCGGTAATGAACTTCATGGAGTCCTCGACCAGTCGATGGAATCAGGCGAATAAACCTGTCTATAATGAACGCCAACCGAGTTGAAACGCAAGCCTTAACCGAGGATTCAAATCATGTGGTTGATGGTGGTTGCCTGTGCCGTCGGGGCCGATCCCACTGATTGGAAAAAGTCCGAGGGCGTTTATCTCCACAACATTCAAGCCGTCACGCGCGACTTTGCGCGTGCCGGCGAGGGCTATTTCTCTCCCGACGGTAAGACGATCATCTTCCAAGCCGAGGAGAAAGATACGGGAAATCCATTTTATCAGATTTTCGTGCAAGACTTGGCTACGGGAAAGGTCCGCCGCGTGAGCCCCGGCGTTGGTCGAACTACTTGTGCCTATTTCCGGCCGGATGGTAAGAAGATTATTTTCGCGTCGAGCCACCTCGACCCGGACGCCAAGAAGCACCAAGCCGCCGAATACAAACAACGCGACGAGGATCGAAAAGCCGGTCGCCGACGCCGCTACCAATGGGACTTCGACCCCTACATGGATATTTTTGAGGCTGATCTCGATGGCGGGAATCTCAAGAACCTCACAAATTCGAAGGGCTACGATGCCGAGGGAAGCTATTCGGCCGACGGCAAGGAAATCGTTTTTTGCTCCCATCGCGACGGCCACCTCGAGCTTTACATCATGAAGGCCGACGGCTCGGATGTTCGGAAACTGACCAACGCGCCAAATTGCTACAACGGCGGGCCGTTTTTCTCTCCCGACGCCACACGGGTCATCTTTCGCGCTGATCGCAAAGAGAAAGAACGACTTCAGATTCACGTCATCAATCGCGATGGGTCATCCGAACGAGCGTTGACGACCAACAACAAATGGGTCTATTGGGCGCCGTATTGGTACAAGGACGGCCGCCACATTATCTACACGGCTGCCGACCATTCCGACGAAAAGGCACGCCCCAACTATGACTTGTATTGGATGAACATCGACTCGGGAAAGGTGACGCGAATCTCGTTCAACCCCGGCCAGGATGTGCTGCCGGTGTTTAGCCCTGACTTCAAGAAAGTGATGTGGACGACGAGCCGCGACGGAAACCCGACCACGCAATTGTTCATAGCGGACTTCACACCGCCCGAAGATAACTAGGGCGACGCCGCAACGGAGTCGGTGAGCCTGCTCCACGACGCAGGCTCACTCACTTATGCGCTCCTCCCACTCTCGTCGGACCTGCCGCAAACCATAAGCGCAAATCTCGAAGTCCTCACTGAGCCGACGAAGCACGGCCGATTCAGCGGAATCATCGTTGTTTGGGCACACGCTGGCGAGATAATAGGCGCGTTTTCCCTGCGAGCAGTAGTTGATGAAGCGGTCCTTGCAAAACGTGGTTCGCAGCCGCTCGAGAGCTTCGGGATAAACTCCCGTCCAAAAGAGCGTGAAATCGCCAATGTGGCGATGGAATTCCCGATAGGTTCGCCCCTCGGGCGGCAGATTGGCCGCCTCGGCCAACATGTCTGCCACCTCGGAAAGGGGCCGGCCGAAAGCGTCCCGCAATTGATAGATCGCGTCGTGATGCAAGAATCGCGATAACAGCGTTGCTAAATACTCAATCAATGGCGGGTCAGCGATCCCAAGGTCGACTTCAAACGTCTGTTCGGTGAGACCGGAGAAAACCCGGCGCAGTGGATGGTTGGAGTCGGGTATCCACATGGTTGCCCCCTCCCGTTCGTTCGCCGCCTCGCGTCCGGTAGGAGGCAGCTCACTTAATCTTAGGTCACGCTTCTATAAATCGGAAGACCAATCGTCAAGGCATCTCGCCGATCATTTTTTTGCGATCTCCGGTTCGGGATTCACGTTGACCCCGTGCGGCAACGTGGCTATGGTCCGCCGCGTGAATACGCCATAATCGGGGCTGGATGGAACGAAGAGGGGGAGGGAATACTCACCATGGCGATTCGGATACGACCGTTGATTAGTTTGAGTGCGGTGATTCTTGCAATCCTCGTCGCCACGGGTGGCTGTGGAACCAAGGCAGGCAAGGTCGAGGTCACCCCAGCCGCCGACGGAGCCTCGACGCCAGCCGCCACCGCCAACGACGCCGGCCCCGTGCTGAATACACCAAATCCGGCCGTGACGCTCAACCCAAAACAACATCAGCCATTTGAAGACGCCGCCATCACGGACATTCGCGACGATTCCGGAATGCTGCCGCCGCCGGATCGAACACTTGCGGGCCTTTCGACCGGCAAAATTCACGACCAAGTCGTGCAGCTCTGGCCACAGATCAGATTCGTCAACGCGGCCGGCAAGCCCATCAGCTATGTCGCCGACGTTGAAATCGAGAACTATGGCACGATCGAGTTGCTGATGCGGCCCGACCTGGCGCCCAACCATGTGCGGAACTTCGTTGCCTTGGCGACCCTGCAATATTATGACGGCCTTCGAATCGACCGCCTCATTCGGCAACAATCTGACGAAGATCCGAACAACAAACTCACGCTGCTCGAAGCCGGGTCGCCGACCGAGAGTGCCGAACCGGAGATTGCCCATCTGGGATATTGGCTCAAGCCCGAATTTACCGATGCTGCCAAGCACGAACCCGGCTCTGTCGGCGCCTGTTTACACATGTCGGCCGACATGATGAGCCTGAATCCGGAAAGTGCCGCGTGTCGATTCTACATAACACTGACGCCAGCGCCGGCGATGGATGGCAACTACGCGGTCTTCGCCAAGGTTAGCCGCGGCCTGGAACTGTTGCAACAATTAGCCACCAAGCCGACGCGAACAGATCCCGGCCCCGATTTCGGCAAGCCCACGAATCCGATTGTCATCCGAAAGATCACAGTGCGAGTCGTGGATGTCGTAGAATGATGCTGGCACGTTTTTCTCGTTGATTTCGCCCGCCGATATCGTGTGAACGAACGTCGTTTCCAGGTTGATTCATGGCCAAGCCGAAGCGCGAATACACGGTCGTCGCCCGGCGTTATCGGCCGCAGCAGTTGGCCGATCTGGTCGGCCAAGAACCCATTGCTCAAGCCCTCCGCAACGCGCTGACAGCCGGACGCGTCGCCCATGCTTATCTATTCACGGGCGCTCGCGGCGTGGGGAAAACCTCAACGGCGAGGATTCTGGCCAAAGCGCTCAATTGCGTGAAGGGGCCGACGCCGACACCGTGCGACAAATGCTCCGCATGCGAGGCGATTGCCGCCGGCGAGGACATCGATGTCCGAGAAATCGACGGAGCGAGCAACCGCGGCATCGACGAGATTCGCGCCATCCGTCAAGACGTCGCCACACGGCCGACGCGAAGCCGATACAAGATCTACATCATCGACGAAGTCCACATGTTGACGGCGCCCGCATTCAATGCCTTGCTCAAGACCTTGGAAGAGCCACCGCCTCATGTGAAGTTCATCTTCGCGACCACTGAAGTGCAAAAGATTCCTGTTACGATCTTGTCGCGTTGCCAGCGATTTGATTTTGCCACTATCGGCGCGGGCAAACTCCTGGATCGACTCAGAGAGGTCGTCGCCGGCGAAGGAATGCAAGCCGACGAGGAGGCTCTCGAGCTGATCGCTCGCCGCGCCGGCGGCTCGATGCGTGACGCACAATCGCTTTTAGATCAATTACTGGCCTTCAGTGACGGGCACCTGACCGGCGTCATCGCGCAGCGATTACTCGGAATCGCACCCGTCGATCGAGTCATCGCGCTGGCCGACGCCATCCTCGCGAATGACCCTCAACAGACAATCGAACAACTGTCCAAGTGTGAAAGTGACGGACTCCAGTCGACCGACCTGCTCGATCAACTCATCGACCACTGGACCGACCTGATGCTGATCGCCGGCGCGGGTTCTGCAACGGTGGACCTGAATACCCCGCAGCGGTTTCGAGAGACCTTGGCCAAACAGGCGGCCAGTCGGCCTCTGGACACGATCCTGGCGGGATTGGACATCCTAGTCGCGGCAAAGACGCGGCTTCGCGGTGGCAGTCATACGCGCACCTTGGTTCAAATGGCACTGATTCGGCTGTCGCGCCTGGAGGATCTGACACCATTGTCGCAACTGGCACTCTGGTTCAGTACCCCCCCGGCCGTCGCCGCGACGGGTGCGTCTCCAAGGCCAGCGTCACCGAATCCGCGAGGCCCCCAGCCAGCCCTTGGCGCTCAACCGCCGGAGGCAAAAAAAAAACCGGACGTAACCCTTGAAAAGGCGACAATCACTGCCGAAACCTTACCAGTTATCTGGCCGGAAATCCTTGCGCAGGCAGGGAGTATGCTCGGCGGATCGTTCGCAAAGGGGGCACTTCCTGCAATTCTTGGGCCAAACACACTGGTGATTCGGTTCCCGGCCGACTATAATGCTGCATACGACTACTGTTCCAACCCGACACACAAGGAACGGCTCGAAGCCGTCATCCAGCGACAAACAGGACAGACGTGGCAGGTTAAACTCGAAAAATCGCCACCACCCGCTGACGGAGCGGCGCCGGTGGTGCCCAACGCGGTGATTCAACGGCAAAAAACGACAGACTTGGTCCAACAAGTCCCATTACTGAAAGAGGCGATTGCGGTCTTGGACGCTCGCGTCATTCGGATTGACCCCGAGTTCGGTAGCGATCCCCTGCCGCCCCGCCCGGTCGCAGATGATACGGAAGAACCATGAACATCTTTCAAAGTTTAGGCCAATTGACGTCCTTGATGCGAGCAATGCCTCGCATCCAAGAGGAGATGGACAAGTTCCAGCGAAAGCTCGGCGACGTCATCGCGGAAGGCGCTGCCGGTGGCGATATGGTCCGCGTCCGAGTCAATGGCCGGATGGAGATTCAGGCCTGTGTCCTCAGCGAAGCGGCCATGGCCTTGAACGATCGCGAGATGCTCGAAGACCTCATTGTCGCCGCCACGAATCAGGCCCTCACACGGGTCCGCGAATTGGTCGCTGTCGAAGCCCAGCAGATGGCTGGCGGATTGGGTGTCTCATTACCTCCGGGGATGAACCTCCCCGGTATGTCGTGACGCGAGGACTCTCGGTGGGAGATGCCGCGATTAGCCCGGATCGGCTTGGCGTGATTGGCCGAGCCGTCAAGGAATTCAGCAAGTTGCCCGGCATTGGCCCCAAGACCGCTGAACGGCTGACGCACTTTCTGTTGGCTGGTGACCGCTCCGTCGCGATTGGGCTGATGGAGGCCATTCGAGCTTTGGTCGAAGAAGTCAAGCCGTGCCGGCGCTGCTTCAACCTGGCCGAGGCCGATTTTTGCTCGATTTGCACCGACCCGCGACGGGACACACGCACGCTCTGCGTCGTCGAAGCGCCCCGTGATGTGACCATCTTCGAGCGGATGGGTACATATCGTGGGCTTTATCATGTGTTAGGCGGCCGGCTCGCCCCGCTTGACAACGTCGGGCCGGATCAGTTGACCTTCGCCGCACTCGATCAACGGGTACGCGCTGGAGAGATTCGCGAAGTGATTCTGGCCACCAGCCCGACCTTGGAAGGCGACGGAACGGCCCTTTACGCTGCGAACCTCCTGGCCGGTTTGGGAGTCAAGATCACCCGATTAGCTCGGGGGCTTCCGTCCGGCTCGTCGATTGAACTGGCGAACACTCAGATGTTGGCCGACGCCTTGGAAGGACGAAGGACGTTCTAGATTGCGGCTTACTCCGAACCTGGTAGAGGCGAACCTCACCAGCCACCGGACGGCGCGATTCGAGGTACCCAATGCTGCAGCTCAATCAGACATTGAATCAGCGTCTCGAGCAGAAGATGATTCTGGCTCCGCGCATGATTCAGTCGATGGAGATTCTGCAATTGCCGGTTTTGGCTCTTCAGGAACGAATCGAGCAGGAACTGGAAGAGAACCCGGTCCTCGAATTGCGAGAAGCCGCCCCTGAAGAAGTTCCGCCGGCCGAGGACGAGGGGCCTGACCCGGACGGGCCACTCATTAGCGACGCGGACAATGCACTCGACTTCAACCGCCTCGACGAACTGACGCGAAACTATTCGGAGTCTTTCGACGAAGACCATCGCCCGTCGCGAAGCGGAATCGATGAGGAAGGCGACCGCAAGCATGACGCGATGCAAAACATGCCCGCCCGGCCGAGATCGCTTCGCGATCACCTCATCGAGCAACTCACATTCCTCGACGTCGATCCCGAGCAGCACGATCTGCTCACCTACGTGATATCTCACATTGACGGCAATGGGTATCTGGCCGACCATCGTGTGGATGATTCCGGAAACGAGATTGTGCGCCCGTTTACCGTTGATGAACTCGTGACCAATTACGCCAAGCCGGTCTCGGCCGCGGAGATGGAAGGCGCGATCGCCCTAATTCAGCGGCTCGATCCGCCCGGTGTCGGCGCCCGCGACCTGCGTGAGTGCCTCTTGCTGCAACTGACGCCCGAAACGCCGAACCGCGAATTGCTCTTCGCGCTGATCGTCAATCACTTAGAGGACATTCAGAATAACCGGCTGCCGCTCATCGAGAAAAAGACGAACCAAAGCATCCCGGCCCTGAAGGAGGCCATCGCCCAATTGCGCCGCCTCGATCCGAAGCCCGGCACGCGCATCAGTTCCCAAAGCGCCCAGCCCATCGTTCCAGACGTTATCGTCGAAATGAACGATCAGGGCGAATACGACGTTCGCCTCGTGGATGATTGGACCCCGGAGCTGCACATTCCGCGGCGGTTCTTTGAACTGTACAAGAACAAGTCGGCCGACCCGAAAACGCGCGAATACCTCAAGCGAAAACTCCAGTCCGCGGAATGGCTGATCGACGCCATTCGCCAGAGGCGCAACACACTGGAGAAAGTCACCCGAGCCATAATTCAGCATCAACGGGCTTTCCTCGACAAAGGTGTGGAATTCATCGAACCGCTGAAGATGCAACAAATCGCTGACCAGGTTCGCGTTCACGTCACCACTGTCAGTCGTGCTGTCGATGACAAGTGGGCGTTGACGCCTCGCGGACTATTTCCCCTGAAGCGATTCTTCGGCGGAGGCACCAAGAACGAAGTCACCGGCGAAGATGTCGCTTATGAGACCATCAAGAACAAGCTCTTGGAGTTAATCGCGGCCGAAGACAAGTCAAATCCCCTTTCGGACGAAGAGCTCGTCGAGAAACTCAACGCCTCTGGGTATCCCGTCGCCCGGCGCACGGTGACGAAATACCGAAAAATGCTCGACATTCCCTCATCGCGCCAGCGCAAGGATTGGGCGAAGGGATAACGCCACCTCCAGTCGTCATCGGTCGCCGTCGCGCTGAATCCCTCTAGAACATGCGGATACGATCCGGGTTCCAGGGTAGATCATCGATGAAAGCCGAAGAAGTTCAAATCCGTCTGGGCGGCGGGCCGAAAGCCATCGAACGCCAGCATGCCAAGGGCCGTCTCACGGCCCGCGAGCGAATCGCGGCACTGATCGACCCGAGCACGGACCTGTTCGAACTCGGTCTATGGGCGGCATGGGGCATGTATGGCGAGTGGGGTGGGGCGCCATCGGCCGGCGTGGTCACCGGCATTGGCCTGGTTGCGGGCCGGCGGGTCATGATCATTGCCAATGACGCCACCGTCAAAGCCGGCGCCTTCTTCCCGATGACGTGCAAGAAGGTGCTGAGGGCGCAGCGCATTGCTCGGGAGAATCGGTTGCCCCTCATCTATCTCGTCGATTCGGCAGGGGTATTCCTGCCCTTACAAGATGAGGTCTTTCCCGATGAGGACGATTTCGGGCGCATCTTTCGTAACAACGCAGTCATCTCAGCGACGGGTATCCCACAATTCGCGGCCATCATGGGAAATTGCGTCGCCGGCGGCGGATACCTTCCCGTGCTGTGCGACAAGCTGCTCATGACGGATGGCAGCGGACTCTACCTTGCCGGGCCGGCCCTCGTGAAAGCCGCCATCGGCCAGACGGTGGATCACGAGGAACTGGGTGGAGCGAAGATGCATGCGGCCGTGAGCGGCACCATCGACTTTCGCGAGCCAACCGACGAGGCCTGCATCGAACGCTTGCGACGATTGGTCGAGGCCTTGCCGCCCGATCCAAAACGCGTGAACTTCGACTCGCCGGCCTCCGCGCTGATCGCGCCCCAACGAGGAGAATACGACGTTCGCGAGGTCATCTCGGCCATTCTCGATCCGGGGCCGTTCGACGAGTACAAGGCTGAATTCGGCCAAACGCTCGTCTGCGGATACGGGCGGCTAGGCGGCGTCGCGGTCGGCGTCATCGCCAATCAGCGAAAGCGGATCAAGCCCGCGTCCGGTCCGATGCAATTCGGCGGCGTGATTTACGTCGATAGCGCCGACAAGGCCGCCCGTTTCGTCATGGATTGCAACCAAACGCGCGTGCCAATCGTGTTTTTGCAGGATGTCAACGGATTCATGGTCGGGCGAGACTCGGAACAAGCCGGCATCATTCGCGCGGGAGCGAAGCTCGTCAACGTTATCTCCAATAGTGTCGTTCCCAAATTGACCGTGATTCTCGGCGGTTCATTCGGGGCGGGCAACTATGCGATGTGCGGCAAGGCGTTCGATCCGCGTTTTATCTTCGCTTGGCCTACGGCTCGATACGCAGTCATGGGCGGAGACCAGGCCGCCAATACGTTGCTCGAGGTCCAGGTTCAGGCCCTAAGACGGGCCGGCCATGAACCCGATGCAGCCGAACTCGACGAACTCCGCCAAAAGACAAAGGCCAGCTACGATGCCCAGACCGACATTCGCTACGCTGCCGCGAGGCTCTGGGTCGACCGGATCATCGACCCGGAAGACACGCGCTCGTCGCTGCTGACGGCGCTGGCCGTAGTGACCCGTCACGATGACGCCCGCCCGTTTCAGACCGGCGTTCTCCAAGTCTGACACGGATAACGCCCCATACGCTGGAAATCACACCAATCTCGCGACTAAGATAGGTGCAAATGAGGTGATGCCATGCGAGTATTTGTGACGGGCGGAACCGGGTTGGTGGGTCAAAAACTGGCCAAGGAACTTATTGGCCGCGGCGATGCTCCGGTCATTTTGTCCCGACGCCCTGACGCGGCAAAGTCGCTGGGACTGGATTGTGAGGTTGTCACGGGCGACCCCACCCAATCTGGCCCTTGGCAGGATCATGCCGCCTCATGCGACGCCGTTATCAATCTGGCGGGCGAACCGATTCTCGGTTCCCGTTGGAGTACGGCGTTCAAACAGAAGTTACGAGATAGCCGCGTCCACGGCACGGCAAATTGCGTCGAGGCCCTCCGTCGCAACCCGCGGCGCGGCGATGGCACGCCCAAGGTCTTGGTGAATGCATCGGCGATCGGATTCTACGGACCTAGAGGCGACGAGGAATTGACTGAGCGCAGCCCTGTCGGTAACGATTTCCTGTCCAAGCTCTGCACCGATTGGGAGAAGGCAGCCGAGCCAGTCACCGGCGCCGGCGTGAGGCTGGCCTTGATGCGTATTGGCATCGTGTTGGATACCTCCGGCGGCGCCCTGTCCAAGCTCATCATGCCGTTCAAAATGTTCGCGGGCGGCCCCGTTGCTTCCGGCAAACAGTGGATGAGTTGGATTCACATTGACGACGCGGTCGGGCTCTTGCTGTTCGCCCTGGATCAACGCGGTGCCGAAGGCCCCATCAACGTCACGGCGCCGAATCCGGTCACGAACAAACAATTCGGAAAAGCGCTTGGCAAGGCCCTTCACCGGCCGAGCTTTGTCTGGACTCCCGGCTTCGCGCTGAAAATCATGCTCGGCCAAGGCGCGGAGATCATCACTAACGGCCAACGAGTGATGCCGGCGAAGGCCGTGCAATTGGGCTACCGATTCAAGTTCCCCGAAATTGACGCGGCATTGGCCAATCTGCTGGCGAAATAGGCATTCGTCGTGGAGTCGGCGCGAACCATCCTATCTTGACACGCGTATAATTGAACAAACGGACACTCATCAGGTGTGATGAGTCAGTGGGGTTGGGGTTGTGCCCGTCGCGGCAACCGCATATACTCCGCCCCCCAGAGGGTGGCCTCGCCGCGTTTTGAAACGCGCGGATCCGTCACTGTCCGAGGTTGGATCCACACCTCGCCGCTTGTTTTCGCCCGCTCCGGCTTGAATCCACTGTCCGCCGCAACCCCTGGGGGGTTTGCCATGCACCTACGCCATGCCCTGCTGGCTCTGGTCTGCTCGTCGCTCGCCGTGATCGGGATCATCGCCGCCCCGGTTTCCGATAGCTATTGGCGCGTGAACGACATTCGTCCCGGAATGAAAGGGATTGGGCGCACGGTCATGAAGGGCGCCAAGGTCGAGACCTTCAACGTCGAGGTCCTGGGCGTGTTGCGAAACACGTCGCCGGGACGCGATATGGTCCTTTGCCGCCTCGCGGGCTTAGGGCTTGAAAACACCGGCGTCATCGCGGGCATGAGCGGCAGCCCCGTTTGGATCGACGGCAAACTGCTCGGCGCGGTCGCCTATGCCTGGCCCTACGGCAAGGAACCGATCGCCGGCGTCACTCCCTTTGTTCAGATGCGCGATTATTCGGCCCCTCACCAACGCAATGGATTCGTCGGCCCTCCGGCTCCCAACCGCATTCGATTTCCGATCACGATCGGGAGCCTTGACTTCGACACGGTGACGGTCGCACAATCGTTTGATAATCACGCAAGCGAAACAGGGCTGTGGATGATGCCGTTGAAGACGCCGTTGGTGGCCACGGGTTTTTCGGCGAATAGCCTCCGAGAGTTGGGCGAACGGCTCGGGCCGGCCGGCCTGGTTCCGCTGCAAGGCGGCGCCGTCGCCGGTTCAGTAGCCGAGGAACACAAGGACGTCGCCATCGTCCCCGGCGGGTCTCTTTCCGTCGCACTCGTAACCGGCGATTTCGACCTTTCCGGCATCGGCACCGTGACTCACGTCGAAGGCCATCGCGTCTGGGGTTGGGGTCATCCCTTTCTCGGTATCGGCGGCTGTGACCTTCCGATGATGACCGGCTTTGTCCACACGATCTATCCTCGGCAAAGCGTCAGTTTCAAGATTGGCTCGCCGCTGCGGATGGTGGGCGCGATTGATGCCGACGTGAGCACTTGCGTTGCCGGCCGCCTTGGTTCGACACCGGACATGTTGCCGGTTGAAATGACCGTCAAGCGAGAATCGGCCGCCGTCACCTCCAACTATCGCGTGGCGATTGTGAGGCAACGGCAACTCCTGCCGAACTTGCTCTCTACCGTCCTGACCAATTCCATCGACGCTCAAGGGGAATTACCCGACGAGATGACAGCCCATTTGCGTCTGACGATCGAGTTGGAAGGTCACGATCCGATCATCTTGGACGACACGGTGGCGAGCGGCGCCGGCAACGGCAATCGAGCGATTGGCATGCTCTACGGCCCGGTACCCACGATCGTCGGCCAGATTGTCAACACGACGCATCAGCCGGCTCGAATTAAGCGGGTCAACGTTGAAACGACGGTGGCCGCCGGGCGCCGGTCCGCGGATATCGAGGGCGTCGAGGTCGAGCGCGAGACCTACGCGCCGGGCCAGACGGTTCGGGCAACGGTCTACGTTCGTCCCAATCGCGAGAACGTTCGTGCGATCCCTGTATCATTGAAACTTCCGCTGGACCTTCCCGATGGCGCCTATCAAGCCACGGTCACGGATCAGCTCAGTTCGATCCGGCAGGAGTTTCGCGGCAAGCCGCACCTGAACAACCCCGAGAACACCGGTCAATTGCTCGCCGGCTTGCGAATGCTCGCTGGGGCCAAGCGAACCACATTAACGATCCGGCTGCCGATTCCCTCGGCGGGCGTCGCCCTCAATGGCCAGGAATTGCCGGACCTGCCGCCGGGAGTCGCCGCCCGGTTGAGCCAAACGCGGCGATCAACGGTGTCGGCGGTTTCCGGCGCCGTGACAGAACGATACCCGCTGCCCTGGGTGATCTCGGGCGGCGATACCATTCGATTCACTGTTTCGCGGAACAAGAGTTGAGGAAGCAACCATGCGCCATGCTCTCGCTATCTGCGTCATCGCGGTACTTCCCGCCGCAGGCTTCGCCGCCAAGGTGAAGAGCTGGACGGTTCAGTCATCGACGCAATACGACAAGGCGACGTTTCGGGCGACCGTGGTTTCCAGCGAGGGAACGGTGCGCCTTGGCCGGGAGTTGAAACCGCTGGCCGCATCCATCGACGCAACACGAGTCTGGGCCATCGCCGAAGACCCTGCCGGCAATCTTTACATCGCCACCGGCGACGGCGGCAAGTTATTCAAATTTTCGTCCAACGGTGAGACCTCGGTCTGGTACGCCTCACCGGACAGCCAGATTCTAAGCCTAGTTTCCTTGCCCGACGGATCACTCGTTGCCGGCACGGGTCCGAGCGGCAAAATTGTCCGAATCGACCCGACCGGCAACGCGAAAGTCATCCACGAGGGTGCCGATTCCTATGTCTGGGCGCTGGCCACCGACACGGGCGGGCGCGTGGTGTATGCCGCGACCGGGCCTCATGGCCGCGTGTACAAGATCCCGGTCGGGGGTCGTCCCGAAATCCTGTTCCGGGCCAAGGCCGATCATGTGCTGACCATCGCCGTCGGTCATGATGGGGTCGTTTATGCGGGAACTGACAAACAGGGCTTGATCTATCGGGTCGCCAGCGACGGGAAGCCCGCCGTCCTCTATCAGGCCTCGCAACCGGAAGTGAGCAGCCTTCTGGCGACGCCATCGGCGATCTACGCTGGGACGGGCGCCGTGCAGGGACCGCGCGAACGCGACACGAACCGAAACAACGGCGCGGTTGAGAATGTCGTTTATCGGCTCGGCTTCGATGGATCAGCGCGCGAGGTCCTCCGCGAAAAGGGAGCCGTCTTGGGACTGGTGGCCCACCAAGAGCGGTTGATTGTGGCGGCAGGATCAAAAGGCCAGCTTCACGACCTTTCACCCACGATCCGTGAGCGAACGGAGTTGAGCCGCCTGGAACATGGCCCGGTTCAGTGTCTCTATCGCCGCCGGAACGGCGAAGTTCTACTCGGAGCCAGTGACCCGGCTAAGGTCTATCGTTTGTCAGAACATTATCATGCGGATGGGTCGGTCATTTCCGAGCCATTTGACACGAAACTCGTTAGCCGTTGGGGCGACCTGTCGTGGCGCGGCGAATCGCCCAGCGGCACCCGCGTGACCCTCGCGATCCGCTCGGGCAACGTTGCGGAGCCGGATGACAGTTGGAGCGACTGGTCGGCGGAAATGACCAACGCCCACGGCTCGACGCCGCAAGTTCGGCCTGGTCGATTCGTGCAATTCCGCGCGACCTTGGCAACGACCAACCCAGCGACGTCGCCATCGCTGCATGCGATCACCTTGCGATACTCCACGTTGAATCAGGCCCCGGAAGTGACCGGGATCGAAGTGCCGACGCTGGATTCGCTGGCTTCAGCCAAGGACCCCAAGCGCTACCGGTTCAAGTGGACCGCGACCGACGCCAATGACGACGACCTTGTCTTCGATCTTTTCCTACGCAAGGAAGAGTGGAAGGAGTGGATCAAGCTTGACGAAGGCATCACCAAGGCCGAATACGAATGGGACACGACCACGTTTCCGCCCGGCAGCTACCACCTCAAGGTCGTTGCCAGCGACCGCAATGACAACGCCGAGGCCGACGCTCTGACGGGCATTCGAATAAGCAACCCGTTCGACGTCGCCCATGAAACGCCAGTCGTCACGGCAAGAGTTGCCGCCGTCGAAGACGGGCGCGCGACGCTGGAAGTGGCGGCGGCTGCCCCCAAGGTTCGGCTTGCATCGGCGGCTTACTCCGTGAACGGTGGCAAATGGACGAGCGTGTTTCCCGTCGATGGAATGTTCGACACCGCCCGTGAGTCGTTTCGATTTCGCACGGACCGCTTGCTTCCGGGTTCCTACGTCGTTGTCGTGAAAGTCCGAGACGTCGCCGGCAATGCGGGAAGCATCGATGTGACGTTTTCCATCAAGAAATAAGGGATATCCCGTAAGAGGGCGACGGATCGCCGATGGTCTTCAGTTCCCCCATTTTCCTCTACGTCTTCCTGCCATTGGTCCTGGCAGTCTATCACGGTGCGCCCCGGACGTGGCGTAACGGCGTGTTGTTGTCAGCCGGGGTCTTGTTCTACACGTGGGGCGAAAAAGGCTACATCATTCTAATGCTTGCCTCATCGTTGGGGAGCTTCCTCGCTGGCCGCTGGATCGAATCGCGGAGGTCGCGACGGCTTCTCATCGCCAGCGTCGCCGCAAACCTGGCAACACTCGTTGTGTTCAAATACGCCAACTTCATCGTGGACAACCTTAATGTGATAACGAGTTCGATCGGATTCGCGCCGCGACATCTCAAACCGATTCACCTTCCTATCGGCATCTCGTTTTTTACCTTCGAGGCAATCTCCTATCTTATCGACGTCTATCGGGGAACCTGCCGCGCCGAGCGCCACTTCACTCGTTTTCTGATGTACATGACGCTGTTCCCGCATCTGATTGCCGGGCCGGTCGTACGCTACGGCGACTTGGCTCCGTCACTGGCCCAGCGAGGCGTTGCCGATTCGGGATTCGCTGATGGGATTCGCCGATTCGTCGTCGGGCTTGCCAAGAAAATGTTGCTCGCGAATCCGCTGGCCTCAGTCGCCGATCAGATATTCGGCTTGGCTCCGGGACACCTCGCAGCGTCCGCGGCCTGGCTGGGTCTGGCTTGTTACTCGTTGCAAATCTATTTCGATTTTTCCGGCTACTCGGATATGGCGATCGGTCTGGGGAAGATGTTCGGGTTTGAGTTCGTCGAGAATTTCAACTACCCGTATGTGGCCGATTCAGTCACGGATTTCTGGCGGCGGTGGCACATTTCTCTCTCGACATGGTTCCGCGATTACGTCTACATCCCGATGGGCGGGAATCGAGCGGGCCCCACTCGCTTGGGCATCAATCTGGTGGTGGTCTTCGTCCTGTGCGGGTTATGGCACGGCGCCAGTTGGACGTTCTTGATCTGGGGCCTTTACCATGGCGTATTTCTCGTGGCGGAACGCGCGGGAATCGGGCGGCTATTGGCGAAGAGCCCCACAATTCTCCGGCGCTCCTACACGCTTGCCGCTGTCGCCGGAGGTTGGGTTTTTTTCCGATGCGACACCCTTGGCCATTCTCTGGCCTACTTTGAGTCTTTGATGAATGGCCAGGGTATCCGAGACATTAGCGCCTACTGGAATGGGATTCTCGTTGTGGTCTTGCCCGCGGCGCTCGTCGGCTGTTGCCCATTCGTGCGGATTGTTAATCTTCATTGGGATCGGCTTGCGATGGCGGCGAGGCCAATCCAAGTGATTCGTGAATTCGCCGTGGTGGCGTTTGTCACGGTGCTGTTTGTCGCCTCCGCGGCGCAGTTAGCCGCCGGAACGTACAACCCCTTCATCTATTTCCGGTTTTAGAGACGAGTGTCGATGCGACGGATTTCCGATCGATTTCTGATTGCCCTGTTCGCTGTGGGCATCGCATTGCCGGGTTTGGGGACGCTCTGGCGCCAAGATCCAGGCGTCTTGGCGGCGGAAAGCCGCCGACCGGCTCCCCGCCCGCGTGTCTCCGCTCGAGCCCAAGATTGGAAGCGATTCCCCGCTGCGTTTGAGGCGTTTGTCTGCGATCGTCTTGCGTTTCGCGATCTCCTCATTCGTTACGATTCGCGGTGGAAGGTAAGGCTCTTTCAATTATCGCCGGTGCCGACGGTTACCATCGGCCGTAACGGCTGGCTCTACTTGAACGAGGCCGCATTCTACGCGACTGCGACGGGCAAGCCGTTTGGCGCGCCGGCGCCGGCGCCCGACATGCAAACGGCGATCTGGCGCGACGAACTGCGGCGGCGGCGCGATTGGCTCTCCCATCAGGGCATCGAGTATGTATTGGTACCGATACCCGAAAAGCACGCGATCTATCCCGAATTTCTGCCGAGTCCGCAAGGGCCAACTCCAACGGCAGCGGAACAACTGATCGACCAACTCAGCAACGAGCCTGGCATGACGGCCGTAGACTTGCGTCCGGCACTTGCGGCAGCAAAACCGCGACACTCAGTCTATTATCGCAATGACACACATTGGAATGCCGACGGCGCCTATGTCGGTTACCGCGAACTGGCCCGAGTCCTCGGTCAGCTTTTTCCGCAACTACAACCGGTGGACCCAAGCGCGATGACCCGGACACGGAGCCTTCAAGTGGGCGATCTGGCGCGAATGATCGGCGACCCCTCGCGTGCGGAGGGCGTTGAGTTACTAACCCCCGGTACACTGCGTGCGAAACGGCTGCCCGAATCGGTCGGCTTGAATCCACGCCTCACTTCAGCCATCGGGTTTGAGCCGCAAGTCTGGGGTTGTGACAACCCAGCGCTACCGCGCGCCGTTGTATTTCACGACTCCTTCGCTCGGCAGGTGATCTTCCCGACGATTGCCGAACATTTTGACCGAGTCGCATTCGCGCCATCCGATGGCATGGATGCCGCCGTCGTTCGTCGATTTCAGCCGCATGTCGTAATCCAACTGTTGTGCGAACGTAAGATTAACGTCCTCCACCCCCTGCCCTTCAAGGCTGATTAGGGCCGGCGCCCGCGGTCGATTCACTCGTCGCCGCGAGCAGCGTTGTACGCGAAATCCGCGAGGCGTAGAAAGACGATAGTGGTTATCCGGTTTCCGAGGGCGGAGTCTGTAATGGCGATCGGGCAGTTCTTCTCACAGCGATTCGGCTATGCGACTCATGCGTTGGGCTACATGGCGAAGAAACCGTTTGGTGAGCTCACGTCGTTGGCCGAGTTGGCCGAGTGGATGCGAACTGTCTGGGATGCCGCGTCGGAGACCTATTTGTCCAACGTGATTCAGAGACTCGCGCGGGCAGGAATTCTCCGAAGCCATCGCGGAACGTCGGGCGGCTATTCGTTGGCGAAGCCCGCCGATCGCATCACCCTGCGAGAATTGGCGGAGGTTCTCGAAGGCGTCGCGGTCGAGAAGTGCGCCCTTTCGTTAGGCCCGGAGTGCGCCCGCGAGGGTCGATGCGGCATCCGCGCCACGTTGCGAAACCTGGAAGTCCAGTTCTTGCAGTCGCTCGCGAGGATCAGCATTGCGGATATCGCAGCAGGGATGACCATCGAGTCGCGAAAGACCATCAACCTACTCTAGGTCGCTTCGAAGAGGCTGATAGCCAGCAGACCCGCGCAGACTTGGATGGCAAACAGACCGGCGGCGACGGCGAAGCATTTGTAGCACGATCGCTGCGTCGGTGTCGGCTTCAATCGATCGACGACCTCCGTCGTCGCCAGCGGCGAGATCTTCGCACTTTGCGCCTCCAGAAGAGCTTCACGATCGAGCTTGCCGTCGTAGTAGAATATTACGCCGATCGTCAGAATGACGAACAGCATGCCGATGACGCTCCACAGCACAAGGCCGCCGTGAGGAATGTTGCCGGCCAGCGGATCATACGGCCAATTGTGGGTGTAACTGTACTTGTAGCCGGGCCGTTCAGCCGCGCACATCCAGCCTCCCCAGAAGAAGAATGCCGTCAGATCGCGAACGTCCTTCGAGTGGATAATGTAGTTTTGCCGCTTGAACGCCTCATCCTTAGGCAGCTCCTCGCCGGCGCCGAACTTGTCGGTGTAGTAGAGGATTCACTTTTCGAACGCCGCTGCTTGCGCGGGGCTGAGCGTGACCAATTGCCTATCGGCATCGAACCTGTTTTCCGTCAGTTCCAGTTGTACGCGAGCCTTGATCATCACGGCTCGGAGGCGCTCCTCGCGCGCATCGAGCGTTTTTGCGATGTCCTTGACGGAGTCGTGTTCGTTCATCTATTTGGCGGTGAGCTTCAGTGCCTCGGCGGCGAAGTCGGGTCCGCGAAGCCCGCCATCGCCGAGGTAACTGCCATAGTCCATCAATCCATACCTCTTGAACACGCGTTGGCAATCCGTCACCGACTGAGCCGAAAATACAACTTGGCCCCGCTCGTTCTTGAAATCGACGACCGGCGGTGCGTACTCGTAAGTCTTGTAGCCGATGTAGCCGACGACCGTCACGCTCACCGCGAAGATCACCACGAAGACCTTCCACCAGTTGCGGCGCTGGTCGATAAACCGGATCACGTTTATGGACGTTGCCTCACCAGAACCGCGCGGCCGAAGCCCGTCGCCCGCGGGCCTCGCGCTGCGCGTTCGACGGCTTCCTCGACCCTCGATCAGAATCTACCCACGATGGCCTTGAACTCTGCTTCGTCAAACGCACGACATAATGTCGTTCGCACATTATCCAAATGCGCCAGATCGAGCGTTACTGCCGCTGCCGTGGCTTCGTCGGGCGCCGACAGAATCACGAGACCGTCATGTTTTCCGAGCAGCCAATACTGTGCTTCGACGGTTGCGCCCGCTTTCTTCGCCGCGGCTCGAAACGCATCGGCCCGATGGGGCGAATCCTTGATCGCCGCGATGCCCTTGTCCGTGAAACTCAGCAAGATTGCGTAACGTGGCATGATCTTCTCCTTTGTGAAAAACTCGCCGGCACCCTAGGGACCAGCTAGGCAGTTTGCAAGAATCCGAGTGGCGGGGAATCGGGCGAATACTGCGGAAACAGGCGTTCCTTGATGCCGTCAAAGCCAAACAACCCTTTGAGCGTTTCGGCGAACACGACACGGAAATCGGTCGTCGCGGGCAGGTCTCGCTTCTCGTAGAATTTGCTGTCTTCGAGACCCGTCCATTTGCCGTCGACCTTGTGTCCAACCAGCTTGCCTCCGACAGCGAGCATGAACCCGCCGTGGCCGTGGTCGGTGCCGCGATTGCAGTTTTCGTGTGCGCTTCGGCCGAATTCGCTCTTGTCCAGCACGAAAACGTTGTCCATGCCCTTGTGCCCCAGATCGTCCACGAATGCGCCTAGGGTGCCGCTGACGTCGGCAAGCATCCGATTAAGCCAAGCGGTGCCGATGGATTTCATGGTGGCGTGGGGCGAGCCTACATTAAGAATAGGCACGCATAGCCCCTTTTGATAAAAGGCATGCAGTTCCTTCATGTGCGGATTGAAACCGAAGTTGTCATCCAGGGGCAAGGCACAGTTCGGCCCTTTGACGGGAAGGTTCGGGCGAATTCGAGGGTGTCCTTGTCGGTGAACGGAACGACCGCGCTGGGCGAATCGGCTCCATTTCTACTGATCGCCGGTTTCGGTTCAAACGTGTCTCCGTCGAATATCGCCATGTCGTCCCAGGTCACCTCTCGGCACCCAAGGTTGGTCAGAAGCAAAATACTATACAATTAGAGTCTTATTTATTGGATATAGTTCCCATTTTCGGGCCGGCAATCGCGAATTCCGAAGAAAATTAGCCGTCGGGGGAGTTAGGGGCAGGACCCGTGGGGTTGCGCTGAATCGCCGATCGCGACTGTACCATCATCGCCCGCGGAAGATACCAGAATTGGGTCGGCGATTCCGGTCACTGCAGCCGTTTCTGAACGAGTTCTTGGTTCCTTAGGAGCGATGTCACGACCAGGCCGGGACTACTTTCGCCAGGGTGAGCGGTTACGGGGCAGTCAATCCATCGTGGTGATCGGTCTCGGTACATCGATCGATTCAAACCGCCACGGAAAGCCTTTATGCCAACTGCGACAGACGGGGCGATAAACGCCACCATGCTGGCACGCCAATTGCGGGATGTTTCCACTATCGGTCGTTTGGCACCAATCTCGGTCTGACGATTCTCGAGCCGCCATGGCTGGAATCGGGAGGAGACACCATGAAGCGAATTCTCGTGCTGATTGCCTTCGCGGCAATGACCCCCGCCGTGCTGGCCGACGATCGCGCCGCCAAGGACCTGAAAAAGTATCAGGGAAACTGGTCAGCCGTCGCGGTTCGGATCGGCAGCGACAAGCAATTAACCGACGACGAGTTAAAGAAGACCCGTCTCGTCGTGACGGGCAACAAGTTTACTCTGACATTCAATGATCAAACCATTACAGGAACATTTACGCTTGACCCGTCCCAGAAGCCGAACCAGATCGACGTGGTGTTGGACGGTTCTGATAAGGCGAAGTTGATCGGTGTCTATGAGATTCAGGGCAACGAGCGCCGGACCTGTTTCGCCGGCAGCGACCGCGCCCGGCCCAAAGGCGTCGCCGACATGGGAGAGGGGATTCTGAGTTTTCACTGGAAACGCCAGCCTTGAATGATTGAGATGAAGACGGTGAGAAAGTGAGGTGTGCCGTGGTCGACCGCAAGGCGATTTCCGTTGAATCGCGGGAAGTAACGATCCGCATCGGTCCTCGGCAACTCTCGGGAAACCTGGATGTGCCTGAAGGGGCGCGGGCTGTCGTGCTTTTCGCCCATGGCAGCGGCAGCAGCCGATTCAGCCCACGAAACCGCTACGTCGCGCAGACACTACAACAGGCCGGGCTCGCGACGCTCTTGCTCGACCTCTTGGAACCGAGCGAAAGTGACGATCGCGCGAAGGTGTTTGATATCGAGCTGTTGGCCGAACGATTGGAAGCGACCGCTGCCTGGGTCCGAGGTCAAGATCTGCTGCATTCGATGTCGTTGGGCTATTTCGGTGCCAGCACCGGAGCGGCAGCCGCTCTGGTTGCTGCTGCCCGTGAGCCGGCGCTGGTGGCGGCGGTGGTTTCGCGTGGAGGGCGACCCGACCTGGCTGGTGACTACTTGCCGCAGGTCCAAGCACCGACGCTGCTCATCGTCGGCGGCGACGACCATGTCGTGATCGAACTCAACAACGAAGCTCTCCAACAGCTAACCTGCGAGAAGGAGTTGCTGATTATCCCTGGTGCGAGTCACTTGTTCCCCGAGCCGGGCACGTTGGAGCAAGTCGCGCGGTTGGCGACTCAGTGGTTTGCCCGTCACCTAGTTCGGGCTAATGCCGCAGGAGGAAACAGCCATGTTTCGCAACCGTGAAGACGCCGCGACACGCTTAGCCGAGGAACTGAAAGGGCGCGATCTCCGCGACCCGCTGGTGTTGGCGATTCCGCGCGGCGGCGTTGTTACCGGATCGGTTTTGGCCCGCGAACTCGGTGCAGATCTCGACGTTGTACTTTCGCGAAAACTCAGGGCCCCGTATCAACCGGAACTCGCGGTCGGAGCCGTGACTGAGGACGGATATGTGTTTCTGAATGACTATGCCGATCAGGTTCCCGGACTCACTGAATCGTATTTGAATGAAGAACGCGATCGGCAACTCGATCAGATCGCCCACCGCAAGCAGTTGTTTCGGGGCATTCGGCCCGCCGCGCCAATTTCCGGCCGATCGATCATCGTAACCGATGACGGTATCGCCACCGGGTCCACGATGATCGCTGCCTTGCATATTCTGAAGTCTCAGCGACCCCACGAGGTGATCGTCGCCGTTCCGGTAGCGCCGCCCGATCGCGTCGAGGAGATTCGAAAACTATGCGACGACTTCGTGGCGTTGCGAACACCATGGGACTTCCACGGAGTCGGCCAATTCTATCAGGATTTTCGAGCCGTCGAAGATCAAGAGGTCGTGGCTTTGCTGCGCGATTTCGCCAACAAGAAGAGCCTTCAGCGGTGATCGCCGCGAAGGCCGAGGATCTTCGGATTCAAGAGGCCGCGACCCGAAATCGAGACTCCGTGTCGCGGCCGACAATCGATGACTACTTCGCTTTCAACTTGGCGATGAGAAATGCCTGCATGTTGGCGAACTGAGGGTGTTTGTTGCCCGGATAGGCGACAATCACTTCGACCTTGTGCTTCTCGGCAGCCTCGGCCAGCATTAACCCGTAAAGAGCGGAGTGGGTCGGGTCATCTTGGGCCTCGCCTTTGACGGGCTTCTTCTTTTGGCCACCATAGTCCAGAAACAGCGGCGGGTCATCGCTACTAAGCAGCTCGATGGGCGAGTATTCCTTGATCCAAGGCATAATCTTCTCGCGATTCTCCATTGCCGCAGCGAACTCCATCGCGCGGCATTTTCCATCGGTGCGAAACCCAAACGCATGGCCGCCGTAGACCGCGTTGGGCATCCACTCCTTCACTTGCTTGGGATCGAGCGAGGTTTGCGCACCGGCAACGGCGGCCGCCTGGAGTCGAGTCGATTCACGCAGGACCGGGTCTTGCGCCTTGGGATTGGCCAAGTCTTCATGCAGCGCCAGCCACAGCGATGTACAGGCCCCGGCCGATCCGCCGCTGGCCCCAACGCGGTTCTTGTCGAGGTTCCATTCCTTCGCCTTTGAGCGCAAGAACTGAATCGCCCGAGCGGCGTCGTGGAGAGGAGCCTTCACCGGCGGCTCGACCTTCTCACTCATCGCGGTCTGAATGAGTCGATAGTTGATGGCCGCCACCGAGATTCCCGCATCCAAATAAGGCTTGATCTGGGCATTTCCAAACGTGGTCTTGTCGCCGGAAGTCCATCCGCCTCCGTGGATGAGGACGACCAACGGAGTCGGCGAGTCGGATTTGGCCTGCCAGAAATCGAGCTTCAGTCGCGGGTGATCGCCGTAGCTCACCTGCTCGGCAGTCGGTTTGGGGCGTTCCGGCGGCGACTTCGCCTTCGGTTGTTGAGCAACGACGCTCAGAGTCAGAATCGGGATGAGAAACAAGGCAAACATTCGGCATCGCATCGGCTGCACCTCGTGGTAATGGGATGATTGCTATTGTATGCGACGACCGGCGGGATCGTCTGAGAATCGTCTCGTTGCAGCGCCAATGGATCGGGCGTTGTGTATTGAGCTGGGGCGGCTACGCGGCCTTCTTGTGACGGCGCGGTTGCGGTTGATGCTTCCATCGCCGATGAAGCCAGAAATACTGTTCGGGAAACCGGCGGACCAAGCGTTCCAAAGCCGACGTGAAGCGTTGAGTGATAGCCGACACGGCATCGGGGCGACCATCATACTCCGACGGCTCGATCCAATCTTCGACCAAGATGTGATAACTTGCCGGCTCAGCCACGCGCGGCGTTCCCAACACCACGAGCGGCGCCCTAAACTCCAGCGCCATTAAGGCAATGGCTTTGTGAGTCGATGCAGGTCGGCCGAAGAAGTCTACGAATAGCCCTCGCGGCCCGGCGTCCTGGTCGCCGACAATCCCGAGAATAGCGCCCTTAGCAAGAAGCTCCTGCATCCGATCGAAGTCACCCTTTTTTGCCAAGATCTTCTGGCCCGTGCGTTCGCGAAAGCGGCGAACGAACCGCTCCAGATACGGGTTATCAATCGGTCTCGCGATGGCATGAGTCCGCAACCCGATGAGGCCAAACACGTAGCACATCAGTTCCCAATTCCCGAAATGGCCCGTGACAACCAAGATCGGACGATCGCACAGGAACAAGCGAGGATCGGTATGAACATCCAAATGGCGAACCGTGTCACGCCAATTGTGAACGTGCAATTTGCGAGGCATCCGAGCCATCTCTACCACGACCGTGGCGAAATGCCGATAACAACGCCAGATTAATCGCTTTCGCTGCTCGACATTCCAATGAGGGAAAGCGAATTGAAGGTTTTCGTCGGCGACCTTTCGATGACGTCGATCCGCAGACCAGATCAGCCAACCGAGAATTTTGCTCCACCCTCGCGCCGCACGGTCCGTGAGTGACTGAATCAAGCAAACCGCCAAGCGCACCGCCAGGTACGCACCGAAGTCGATAATGCGGTTTCGCTGTGCAGCCATCGAACTTGACCTTGCGTGACTTTGGGCGCCACCGTATAGCATGTCGCCGGAATGAGTTCAACCCGAATCAGAAAGCTGTTTCTGGCCTTGGCTGAGGGAGTAACTAATTCGTTTCAACCTGCCACGTCTGGCGGTCACACACCTCGCGAACCGAGTAGACCCTCAAGTCTGCGGGCTCGGTGGCTGGGTGACGTGCCCCCATCGTGCTTTAGCTGCAGTCATTGGAATATCGCTCGTCCTGCGACTTGCGTGGGCAGCTACGCTCGAAACCGGAAATGACGAAGGCTATCACTACCTCTTTACTGTTTATCCATCCCTGAGCTACTTTGATCATCCACCGATGACGATGGTTATCGAACAGATTGGACTGCATCTCTGTGGCGGCTGGGTACATCCATTTTCGCTGCGGCTGGGGTTTGTCCTCCTGTTCACGGCCTCAACGTGGATTCTCGCCCGATGGACGGCGCGGTGGTTCGGAGATTGGGCAGGCGTCGGGTCCGCGTTATTACTCAGTCTAACGCCCTACTATTTCGCAGCCGCCGGCTCGTTCGCGCTTCCCGACGGCCCTTTTCTGTTTTTCGGCCTGCTCACGTTATCCCGTCTAACAGATGTCCTGGCCGAGAACTCGACCCGCACTAAGCCTTGGATCGAAGTCGGGATCTTCTGGGCCGGCGCCTTGCTCAGCAAATACCACGCGATATTCCTGCCGGCAGGTGCACTCCTATTCATCGCCATGACACCTCGACTGCGGCGAGTGTTAATTACGCCAGGCCCTTATCTGGCCACCGCGATTGGCCTCATTGGATTCGTCCCGGTGTTGGTCTGGAATCTTCAAAACGACTGGGCGTCATTCGCTTTTCAAGGCAGTCGTGCAATTGGTTCAACCTTCCGCCCCGAAGGATTAGGAACCATGGTCGGCGGCCTGGTCGCATACCTCTCTCCACTCATTTGGTTTCTACTCTTGAGTCGCTTCCTTTTCGGAATTCTGCGCTGGCGCGCACATAGCGAATCGGAGCGATTCCTCGTTTGCGCGTCCGCTGTTCCTCTGGCGTTCTTTCTTGCCGTGTCATGCGTACGCCCATCGCTACCTCATTGGTCCTTGATCGCCTTTGTACCGTTATATCCCATGGCCGGTGCCCGACTCGCACATCTCGCCATGACTCGGTCGAGGCTAATTAGAGCACTAACATTGATTCAAATAACAGGACTATTGACATGCATGCTGACATTCGCGATCCATGCCCGTTTCGGGATCTTGAAACTCCATCCTGATCCGGCAGCCGAAATCAGCGGTTGGGAATCTGTTGCGAAGGAATTGAACTTTCGCGGACTAGTTGGGAAACCAAATTCGTTTTTCATTACATGCAATTGGTATCAGAGCGGCCAACTCGCATTCGCCATTCGCAACCGATCGCCTGTTCTTTGCTACAACGCCGGCGACGCCCGCGGCTTTGCCTATTGGAGCCGGCCGGAGGAATGGCTGGGTAAGAACGCGACGCTAGTGTGTATTGACAATCCATCGGGCCACGCCGCAAACATTTCACCATACTTCCACCGAATCGAACCAGCCGGTTCGTTTCCAATGAGCCGCAACGGACGACCATTTCAAACCGTCTACCTATTCAATTGTGTCGATCAACGAACACCATTCCCATTCTCAAATAAACGATAGCCGTCCCGCCAATTACGCGAACAAGCGGAATCTCCTCGGCTGCGGTCACATTTCAGGCCAATGAAGTTCATCATTGGCCTTCCCGCGGATCATTGGACTCGTATGGCCACCCGAATGCCATTGCCAAAGTCGGTTCGCCGGTAGGCAGTCCCCTGGTCGCCATCACCATCGTCGTCGTAGTCTAGGAGACGAATACGCAGACACGCACCTTGCAGACGGCGCAACACCGGGGAATTTCCATGGCTGCTTCGCAAGAGAACATCAATGCCACGACACCGATGGGCGCAAACCTCATAGCGGGCGGCGCAACGTTTCGCGTGTGGGCCCCTCGGGCTCGTCATGTGTTCGTTCTGGGAGATTTCATCGGCTGGACGCCTCGAGATGAGGGCTTGCTAACGCCCGACTCACACGGATATTGGGCTGGCTTTATCCCCGGTGCAAGGCATGGGCAGGCTTACAAATTTCATGTCGCCGGTGAGGGTTCGGAAGGTCCGAAGCGGGATCCGTATGCTCGTGAGCTTTCCACGACGCCCGACTACCCCCGATCGAATTGCCTGTTACGAAGTCCAAATCACTATCCTTGGCATGACAGCAATTATCGATCGCCTCCATTTCATGAATTGGTAATATACCAACTCCATATCGGGACTTTTCCAGGGTTGCCTCGCACCGGACGATTTCTGGATGTAATCGACCGACTCGACTATCTTGTGCAGCTGGGAATTAACGCCATCGAGCCTCTTCCCGTCGTAGAATTTCCTCACAGTATCAGCCTCGGCTACAATGGTGTCGATTATTTTTCCCCAGAAATGGCCTATGCGGTGCCTCCGGCCGAAATCGAGCCGTATCTCACAAGGATCAACACGCGACTGTCGCAGTTCGAAGCCGAGCCATTGAGAATCGAGCATATCACGAGCGATGTCGGGCAATTGAAGGCGATGATCGATCTGTGCCACTTGTATGGAATCTCAGTTATCTTCGACGTTGTTTACAATCACGCTGGAGGTGATTTCGGAGGTGGACCGAAGGAGTCTGAGTCACTTTATTTCTTTGATCGTTTTCGCGATAGCAACAATAACAACAGCCTTTATTTCACCAGCCAGGGCTGGGCCGGCGGTCTTATATTCGCCTATTGGAATGCCGATGTACGGCAATTCCTTATTAACAATGCACTCCATTGGCTTGACGAATATCACATTGATGGTTTCCGCTATGACGAGGTCACTGTCATCGATCGATTCGGCGGTTGGACATTCTGTCAAGATCTCACTCGGACAGTGCGATACCGGAAGCCCGAGGCAGTTCAAATTGCCGAATTCTGGAAGGACGATCAGTCGTGGGTTCTCAAGCCGGTATCGGAGCAGGGTGCCGAGTTCGACATCGTCTGGCACGATCGGCTTCGCGATAGCATCCGTGAGGCGATTCGCCAAAGCTCCGGGGGGCAGAGCGCCGAGGTGGATCTCGATCGAGTCGCCGCTGCTCTTCACCCGCCATTCGGCGACTCCAATTCATGGCGTGCCGTCAACTACATTGAAAATCACGACTTTCTCTGGGTCAATCATGAGCCGCATGAATGGAAGCCGCGGATTGCATCGCTGGCCGACCCGAGCAACCCGCGGTCATGGTACGCTCGTAGCCGGTCTCGCGTCGCAACCGGATTGCTTCTGACGGCTCCCGGCATCCCGATGCTGTTCATGGGCCAGGAGTTCTTAGAAAGCCGATTCTGGGCCGACGATCCACTGAATCGAGAGCATCAATTGGACTGGGCGGTTTTGGTGACAGACCGAGCGATGGGAGACCATTTTCGATTCACCCGAGAGCTTATTTCGCTACGACGTTCGCAGCCCGCGTTCACTCGAGGTAGGGTGAACGTCTTTCATGTTCACCGAGAAAACCGGGTCTTGGCCTTTCATCGATGGATCGAAGGCGAAGGTCGAGATGTCGTCGTCGTGGCAAGCCTCAACGAATCCACTTGGAACGGATACGAGATTGGTTTCCCTGCCGCGGGCCATTGGACGGAACGATTCAACAGCGATGTCTACGATCATTGGGTGAACCCTGCCGTCGCGGGAAATGCCGGCGGGATTGAAGCTCACGGCGCAGCAAGACACGGGATGCCGCACTCGGCCCGAATCACCATCCCGGCCAATTCGATTCTGGTGTTTACGCGGGATTGAAGGCCGATTTCGACTCTTTCGGTCGCGGGTCTTTCGCCGGGCAGTGGTTTGATGTAGATTAGATTCTCGAATTGGGACAAATTCAGGGAAGAACTGGCGAACTTGATCGTTAGCGAGGTAGAGCTGTCTTCGGTAACCCCTTTTGGAGTTGCTGCCATGTTGTTGCGTGCGTTGATCGGTTTGGCAACCTTGTTGTGCCTCGGTGTGGCTGGCCAGGCTCAGTCGCCGCCATCGCTCGAACGGGCGTTGGTGCGGGCTGCCCCTTCCTTGATTCAGATGTGCAAAAAGTCGGGCTATCAGAACATCGGCGTTCTAAAATTCGTCACGTTTAAAGATGGCCGCGAGAATCGGTTCAGCGACAACGCGGGGACAATAAACCTGACTCTGGCACGGCAACTGGAATTGGCCATGATTCTCGCCAACGACGCCTCGAACCCCATTGGAATCGTGGAAAATGCCAACGCCGTCGCGGCCGGAATCGCCGGTGCCAATCATCTGAAAAAGGACGGGCGCCAGAAGCTCTTCGACGCCAAGTACCCCTTAGCTTGGGGGAACGCTAATGTCCAAGTCGATGCTTTCTTCACGGGAACCGTGGCCATCAGTTCGGACCTCCAAACGCTGGAAATTACGCTGATGAGCTTTGATCGAGCGAAGAACGAGTTGAACCCTTGCGGCGATTCCTTCAAGGCAGCAAACACAGCGGCTCGCTTGGCGGAAATGGGTGAGAGTTTCTCGACTCGTGGAGCCTTTGATGGAGGCAAAGTCGAACAAAGGCCGAAGGCCGAACAACAGATTCTCGCCGAAGCCGCAAAGCTCAAAGATCCGGGAGCGCCAAACCCGTTCGTTGATCCCGGATTGCCGATTCGGCTCGAAATCCGGTACGACGATCAAGTCATCACGCCGAAGTTCGAGGATGGAAAGCTCGTCGTTCGCGAGCCGATGGAAGGACAGAAGGTCAAGTTCATTCTCAAGCGAAATATCCAAGCAGGTAACTTTGGCATCGTCTTGAAGGTGAATGGAGAAAACACGCTCTTTAAGCAACGATTACCGGACCTGCACTGCCGCAAATGGCTATCGTTCCCGGGAGACGGCCCCATCGTGGTCGAAGGGTATCAGATCGACGCGAAGCGAGCCGAGGAATTTCGGGTCCTGTCGATCGCTGAATCGAAAGAGCGAGAAATGAACTATGGTGCCGACGTCGGAACCATCACAATGACGGTGTTCGCAGCACGCAAGGCTAAGGAAAAGGGTCGCGACCTCACTGATGAAACGCAATACACAGAGGCTGTCGAAAAGGCGAAACTCCCGGACCAAAAGTCCGCGAATTATGCGGCCCTGCAACAGAAGCTGCTGAGCGATGCCAATCGAGGATTGATTGGCGAGGGTCAGAAAATCGGAAGTGAGACAGTGGTTGTCAAGTTCGACCCCGATCCGACGCCCGTCACATGTCTGACCATTGTTTATCGCAAGTAGCCATCGAGCATTGCTAGGGAATCTTTGTTTTCGGTTGCCGGAAGCGGTCATCGCCTCCGGCAACCGCTCGTGTTTGGGGAAGCAGCGAAACGGGCATCGCTGACGTAGGCGCGGGCTATTTTACGATCACGCACTTCGAAACTTTGAGTTGGCCCAACACCTGACCGTCGCATGTGCCTTTGAGCGTAACGGCTTGGCCGGGTTGCAAACCGGCGACGTCGCCTTCCGCGGATTGAAGAATAAAGCACTGCACACCGGAAAGGGTCAAGTCACCAGCTTCGTCCGGGAGAACTTGAACGGCATATCCCAACAACGGAGCTTTTTGGGCCGATCCGAACTTGCCGCTGACCTGAATGACATTGCCTTTGTACTTGGCATCGGCGGCGACGGCATTCGCCGCATATTCCCCAAGGATGGCGCCCGCCTTCACGGCAATCGCCTGCGTTTCGGCCGCTGCGTTCTTCGACGTTGGCGGCGCCGGCATCTGACAACCAGCCGAGACCAGAATCGAGCCGACGATAATGGCTAGGATCGCTCTCATGGCTGCTCCAGAAACTCGCCTGAATCAAATCAGAGGTAGACCCAACCGGCGCCGGTCGGTCGCAATGGGGACTCGCTCCGCGATTTCTTCGGTCGCGACGTTGCCATCTGTCATTTCAACCGTGCCGAACAAGGTGAACGACGACGCGTCATCGATTCGAACATCCACGAACTTACCGATGAGGCGCTCGGGGCCTTCGAAAACAACAATGTGATCGGTGAGCGTGCGGCCCGTCAGTTGCGGCATTCGATGGTCGTCGTCCGCGGTATGGAACTTCTTGCCGGGGCCTTCGACCAGAACACGAACCCGAGCGCCAATCTGGTTGCGATGATCGGCGAGGCTTGCGGCATTCTGAATCGCGAGCAGGTCGTTGTTGCGACGACGCTTCACATCCTCGGGCACATCGTCAGGATAAAGGTCATCGGCCTTGGTTCCGGGTCGCGGGCTGTACTTAAAAATGAAGCTGTTCTTAAAGCCCGCATCTCGCACAAGGTCGCACGACCGTTGGAATGACGCCTCGGTTTCACCGCAAAACCCAACGATGAAATCGCTGCTGATCGCCACGCCCGGCACTTTCTCGCGACAACGGTCAAGCATGTCGTGATAGAAGGCAACCGAATACATTCGCTTCATTCGTTGCAACATCTCGTCGCAGCCCGATTGTGCCGGCACGTGGAAATACTTGCAAACTTTGGGCAATTCGCGTGTGGCGTCGAGAAGATCATCGCTCATGTCACGAGGGAAATTCGTAACGAACTTGATTCGATCGACGCCGGGGACGTCATGTATCATCGCGAGCAAATCGCTCAGCCTCGCACGGCGACCGTCGCCGTATTGGTAGCGATAACTGTTCACCGTCTGGCCGACGAGCGTGATTTCGCGGCAGCCTTGATCGGCCAATTGTCGAATTTCGGCCAGAATATGCTCGGGCGACCGGCTCTGCTCCGGGCCACGGACACTTGGCACAATGCAGTAGGTGCAGAACTTATCACAGCCGAATTGGGTGCGGACGTATGCTTGGAACGCGTTTGGCCGCATCGCCGGCTCGCGGAGCGGATCATAGCTCTCGAAACTATCGCTGACCTCATGCCGCGACGCATCCGCCCTGCCCAGACTAATCGCCAACTGAAACGCTCCGCTGCGGCGAACCTCGTCGATGAGTTCGGGCAACTGGCTCAATTGGCCCGGCCCGCACACGATATCCACGTGCGGCGCCCGTTTCCGAATCAGGTCCTGGTCTTTTTGAGCCATGCAGCCGAGGACGCCGACAACCTTGTCCGGGTGCCGTTGCTTGTGGCCGCGCAAGCGCCCCAAAGCCGAATAGATCTTGTCCTCGGCATGCTGCCGAACGGAACAGGTGTTAAACAGTATCACATCGGCGGCCTTGGGGTCATCGGTTAGGGAATAGCCGAGCCGGCGCAATTGTCCAACGACCAACTCGCTGTCCAAGACGTTCATCTGACAGCCGACAGTTTCGAGATAGAGCGTTTGTGCCATGAGATTCAGAATATCCGCAAATAGGACGCAGAACCAGCCCGATAGCGGCCGTGGCGTCGACCTTCACTTGATCTTGGCGTAGCGAGTTTCGTCGATGAGCTGTTTCAGCCAGTGCATATAAGGCGTGCCGCCGGTCCCTCTCGGATCGGACACATGCTGATTGATATATTGCTGGGCCCACCCAAAATGAACCTCGCGAAACGTGGCGATCGCCTCGAGGATCTCGTTGAACGGCTCCCGCTCAGCCAGTTCGCGGATCGATGGCATGATCTCGATTTCGTTCAAAAGTTCGCGATGCTCGACCGGCATGTAGTTGCGCATGTCTCGAAGATGATTAGTGAGGCCCGTGGCCTGATGCGGGATTTTCATGAAGGCAACGAGTGCCGGCATGATGCTGCTTTGAGCGCCGGTTTCTCCTCGGTAGCTCGCGGGCTGAGGCTCGACATCTTCGTAGAGTACGCCCTCAAAAAAGGTGATGTAGGGGCGAAACGTGCGATAGTAGAGGGACGGGTCCATCTTCTCCGGGATACGGCGCAAAACCGCGACCTGTCGCCAAACGATTTGTGCCACATCGATCAGCGCCGCGTTCAAAGCCGACGCATCACGAACCCGCGCCGCCGCGGCTGCGCGTTCGATCGCTGCCAAGAGTCCGGCAGCAAGAGCCTCGATCTCGACGTGGATCAGGATGAACCAATGCTCGTCGTAGAGATGGACGAAGTTCTGAATGGTGTCGATATTGCCCAGGGCGATCGGCTCCAACAGGTCGAAACGCTTCCAGTTGTAGAGCGCGTATCCATCATAGGAGAGAATCGGCGGTCGTTTCAGCCTCTTGCAGATATCATTCAATGGTACGGCAATGTTGCGAGGCAAGACGCGGGCACGATCCTCGCCCACTTGATTGACATAGGCCGACGCCAAAAAACCAAGCCTCACATAATAGAGTCGCATTTCGGGCAAATCGTCTTCGACACTCGACGCCGCCGGCCAATGTGGTATACGCAGTCGTTGCGCGAACTTCCGAAACCCCCGGTCATGAAGCAAGCTCGGCAAGTCGTGACCCAGTTCATCAAGAACAGCCATTTCGGGATGACGGAAGAAACGATGCGCGGGTGGATGCGCGGGAAGGAATCCATGTTCCTTGAATTGGGGGTGCATCGGTTCCTCCTTGGACTTCGTCCGCCGGCGATCACTCGGTTATTTCATCTGGAACATGTTGGCCTCGATGACACGACATGAGCCAAGCCACCGGAGCGACAACGAGTGACATCCCCAACAACATTCGCCACCCGATCGGATGATCCAAGAGGGAAAGTTCGAGGATCAATGCGAATAAGACTTGCGATAGGCCAACGACGGCGAGGCGCTGGGGTGGGGCGAGAGTAAAGGCCTTGGTCATGGCAATCTGGCCCGCTGTCGCGAATACCCCAATGCTCAGCATGAGAAGCACGTTGATTGGATCGATCACCGAACTCAACGGTAACGGGTCACCGTTGAGAATGGTCACAATCGTGTAGACGACACAGGCGACCGTCGCGAAAGCCGAAAAATGGACGACTATGACCATCGACTGAACATGGCGAAGGCGATGCAATCCAAGCATGGAAACGGCCGTACAAATCGCGGCGCCCAAGGCGGCGAAACCGGCGGCTTTCACGGCCGGGAAATGTTCGAGTTCGGCTGCGGTGATCGGCTGCCATTTGATGAACGCGACCCCCGCGATTCCGCTCAAAAGCGCGATCGCGACAGCCCCAGTGGGGCGTTCTTGCAGGAGAGGCCAAGCCAACAGCGTGACCCACATCGGATACGTATGCGTCAGTGTGACAGCAAGCGACGGCGGCATATGCGTCAGAGCGTAAAACGTGAGCAACATGCTTATGCTGCCGGAAACACTGCGCACCCAAAGCGTGCGGGGATAGCGAACCAACAATCGAACGCCCCAAGCTTTGGCGACGGCGGCCGACATCACGAAGACAACGCCCGCCCGAGCGACTACAGAGATTCGCCAGTCAGCGCGTTCCCCCAACCCATGAGTGCACATCGTCATGCACGCGAACAACACCGAACTGCTCAGCATCAGAAGGTACGCCGTTCGACTTCGACGCGATGCTTGTGACGGCATCGTTCCTTGAACGAGCTGACCGCCAACCATTGCCGGAGGCTCGATGTCGGTCTCGATCGGAAGGCGATTGATGGCATTCCTCCTCGGCGACAGCAATCGATCGTGTGAAACAGTGGCATGACAACCGGCGACGGTCAAAGGTTCAATGCGGTCGTCACCGGCTGTCACTGGCCGGACGTCTACACCAAGACGTCGGCATTTTTCAGCCTTCCGCGCAGGGTCTTCTTGTAAACGTGGCCGTCACCATCAATCAATCCGGCCGCCTTATCGAGTTTCATGAATTCGCGCGCGATTTGGGGCGACTCCGTCCATCCCAGGGCGACCGAAGCTTCCGGGATCTGGCAGAAAAGTGCATGGTCGAAGTTGGCCGTCGCATGAACTTTGCCATCGTGAATGTGAACCGTTGGGAAGAATAGTCGCCGCGGATCGGCACGCGGAAACTCGAAGGCCATCGGGTGGATCTTCTGCTCGCCTTTCTTGAGCTTGAACACGGCGAAACCGTAGTCCTTGTACAGCGGCAAATGATCCCAGACTTCGGTGGGAAGCCGAAACTGATCGTCGAGTCGAACGAAATCACGGACGCTGGGAACAAAAGATGCGATGAAGCTGCCCACCGTTACGACGGGCAACGGCGCCGACTTGGCCCCTCCCAGCGTCGCCCTTCCTTCAGCACGCGGTGGCGGCGGCTCCGGGAAACCGGCGCGAAGGTCATCAAAGAACTTCGGGTATTCCGCCAGACTGATGAATCGGACCGCGTCATCGGCGGCGCCCTTGGGCGTCGGAATGGGCAAGATCATGGCCAGTTCTTCAGCGGAATTCAACTTCATACTGTAGACGAGGAACTGCCGCCCGCCCTTGGAGGAGCGAGCAAAGATATTCGTGTCAGCGACGAACTTGACGGGTCGCGAAAAACAGCACATGGCAACGTCCTCAGTGGTGGCGACGGCTGGCCTTGAATCTCAAGGGACTCCCAGCCGCGTGCCGGGTTGGTCTATATTGTAGACGCGAACCGTCCTCCCTGCGATTCTCTTCATCATGGTGCTGCATGCCCGTCACGATTACTCCCGATACCCTCGCCAAATTGCGCCGGTTCGACACGCCAACCATCTGCAATGTGGTCGAGCTCTTTGACCTTCGTTCGCGAACGGCCGGATTCATGGATCGCCGCATTCAGGCTTGCTACCCAAAACTCCCGCCGATGGTCGGCTTCGCGTCCACGGCTACCTTTCGGTCCGGCATGCCTCCACGAGCCGGCGACGTATATTCTGGGCTTTCCGAACAGGTGCGATCGTTTGCATCGTTGCCCGGACCAGCGGTCGTGGTCTTTCAGGATCTCGATGATCCCGCGGTATCGGCCACGTTTGGCGAGGTGATGTGTACGACCTACAAGGCGTTCGGCGCCGTTGGGATGATTACCAGTGGCGCGGGCCGAGATCTCGATCAAGTCGAGTCATTGTCATTCCCGTGTTTCACGAGCGGCACGATTTGCGCTCATGGCTATTGCCATATTGAGCGCATCAACTGTCCGGTACGCGTTGGGGGCGTGACCATCTACCCGGGCGACTTGCTGCACGGGGACCGCAATGGTGTGACGACCATCCCCCTCGAAATCGCGGAGAGGGTCGCGGACGCCTGCCAGGAATTCATGGATGCGGAAGCTGTCGTGCTCGACTATTTGCGAGCCGGCAATGTCACCGAATCGGGCTTCACCGTCGCCCAAAGCGAGTTAAGGCGCCGGATCAAAGCCTTGGCCGAACGGCTCCGGGAATAGCACACTTTTCTTCGGACAGAGTCCTGCGGATCGCCACCCATACAACAACTTCGAAATACAGACCTTTCTTGGCGAGTACGACGATGACCTCAATCCGTGACCGATTCCGAGAACAAGCTCTGGAACTCATTCGCCGCACTTCGGCGCATTTGCCGCCGGATGTTTCGCACGTCCTCGACATGCACGGTGCCTTGGAGCAAGCGGGATCGAAGGCTGACCTTGCCCTGCGGATCGTTGCCAAGAACATTGCGCTGGCCAAGTCGCTCAGCGCCCCAATCTGTCAAGACACGGGCACGATCAGCTTCTACATCACGACACCGGTCGGTTTCGATCAGATCGAGTTGGAGGAGGCGTGCAACGCGGCGGTCGTCGAGGCCACGGCCAAAGGCTATTTGCGGCAGAACTCCGTCGATTCGGTAACCGACAGGAATACGGGCAACAATCTCGGTCCCGGTAGCCCCGTATTCCATTTTCACCAACATCGAAATGACGAAGTCGACATTCGCCTTGTGCTCAAGGGTGGCGGTTGCGAAAACATGAGCGCTCAATACTCTCTGCCGGCGACGATCAACGGCAAACGAGCGGATCGCGACCTCGAAGGCGTTTTCGCATGTGTCATGGATGCGGTGTGGCAGGCCCAGGGCAAAGGCTGTGGTCCGGGGTTTCTCGGAGTCTGCGTCGGCGGCGACCGCGCTAGCGGTTACGCCCACGCCAAGGAGCAGCTTCTGCGAACCTGTGACGACACGAACCCAGAACCAACATTGGCGGGCCTGGAACAACGCGTCATGGCCGCGGCCAACACGCTCAATATTGGCCCGATGGGGTTCGGCGGCAAACTGACGATCGGCTCGTGCAAGGCCGGAGCCTTGAACCGGCTGCCCGCGTCGTACTTCGTTTCGGTCGCGTATATGTGCTGGGCGTTTCGCCGGCGCGGCGTCGTCCTCTCTCCGGCGGCAGACGTGATTCGTTGGCTGTACCAGGCTCCGGGCGAATTTGAAGCGGCGCCGGCGGCGACGACCTCAAACGGAAATGGCCCGCTGATTGAACTTGGATTACCGTCGCAGGCGGCCGGAATCGTCAATCTGAAGACCCCGCTCTCGGAAGCCGACGTTCGAAACTTGAAAGCCGGCGACATCGTGTTGCTGTCGGGTACCGTCTTCACTGGTCGCGACGCCGTTCACAAGTACCTCTTCAAAGGCGGCGATCTACCCGTGCTGAACAATGGCGTGATCTACCATTGTGGGCCGGTTGTGCTCGAATCCGGCGACCAATACCGGGTGGTCGCCGCCGGGCCGACAACATCGATTCGCGAGGAGCCGTACCAGGCCGACATTATTGCCCGTTACGGCATCAAGGCCGTGATCGGTAAAGGCGGCATGGGCGAAAAGACCCGGTTGGCATGCAAGGAGCACGGTTGCGTCTACCTTCACGCCATCGGCGGCGCGGCTCAAATCTACGCGCAATGTGTCGAGCGCGTCCGCAACGTCTACTTGAAGGAGTTCGGAAGCCCCGAAGCTGTCTGGGAATTTGATGTTACCCATTTCCCCGCCGTGGTTACGATTGACGCACACGGTCGCAGCCTCCATGCGGAAATCGGCGATGACTCGAAATCGCGATTGCAAACCGTGCTGGCGTGACCGTAGGCGGTGCGAGCCTTTGACAACGCGATTTTAGAACGGCATCGACGAGCCGCATCTCACTCGCCGGTGATTCGTGCCAGAGTTTCGGCGACGGACTCGCTTGAACAGTAGATCGCGTCGGGGAATTTTGCTCGCGTCGCCTCGACCTTGTCGGGCAACCCGCCGGCGAAGATGATGACAATCTGCTTGCGCTTTTTGGCTTCTACGATCCACTCGGCGACGGCCCGTCCATGCGAAGGCAACCGATCGAGGGAAATCACAACAGCGTCAGGCATCCATTCACCCCAGCGAAATGTCGTGGATGTCGAGCCATGCCCGCGAACTTCATGACCAGCCGCGGCGAGTTCCGACATTCGCTCTTTCAACTCTGCCTCGTTCCAATGCACATAGAAGACGCCGGCCATGTCATATCCCTCACGGTACAATGGGAACGCAAACCAACTCGGCATCGCTTCTCGCGAAGATCGCGCCACGTGCATAGGCCGGATGCGCCCAAATCACGTCACCGGGCTTCGGAGGAGCCATGACCTTGATCTTCCCGAGTTCGGTGAATTTGGCCGGCGTGAGCCTCGCGAGGATCAACTCGCCCTTCTCATTGAAGATCAACGCGCGATCCGTATCAGCCAACCAGACAAGGCTCGCCTGCGGATTTCGGCCAGCAGGCGTGACATGAACGCCTTCCCATTTGATCGTGCCGCTGGCCATGTCGATGCACTTCAAGCCGTCGCGACGATCGATGGCATAGGCATGGCGCCCGCGAATGAGCGGCGTGGACATTAACAGGCTCAGTCGCTTGCCAGACCAAACGGTCGTGGGTGTGCGGTAATCGGCGCCGAGGCGAATACCAAGGCAGCCTTTCCAATAGTCGCCGACAAGCAGCGTGCTTGCGTGCCAGACCGGGTCACTGATCGTGACGTCATATTCTGTCGTATGCGGGACTCGCCAAAGTACGGCACCGGAGGCGGGTTCGACTCCGGCAACGTGTTCGGCAGTCCAGCAGATCAGTTGCCTTCCTCGGTTGGTTTCAATCGCGACGGCCGACGCATAGCCGGGCCGATCCGGTAACGTTCGCCAGACCTCTTTTCCAGAGACCGCATCCAGCGCAACGTAACATGCGTCGGGTTCCCCACCCATTTGGACGATGACGCGCTTGGCGTCGATGAGCGGCGACGACGCCAGCCCCCACATCGGCACCCGCGCCGAAAAATCCTTGACGCCGTCGCGGGACCAAATGACTTTTCCGGTTTTCGCATCAAGGCAATGCAAATGGCCGACGGCACCGAACGTGTAAACGCGCCCATCGTGAACCGTCGGCGTGGCCCGTGGTCCATTGCCGTAGTCGAGTTTGCCGTAGGTTACGGGATATGAGTGAACCCAAACCTCGCGCCCGGTGTCGGCATCAATACAGAGGACGCGTTCAACTTCGGTTGGCTTGGACTGCCGATCCATGAGATAGACTCGCCCGCCGGCGACGCTAACTCCTCCATATCCGCCGCCGATCGGGAGTCGCCAACGCGCATGTGGCGTCTTGGGGAGTTGATCGAGCCGGATATTGGCAACGCTATCGCGATTCGACCCATGCCATTGCGGCCATTCGGCGGGTTGCGGGTCGGCTCCGAGAAGATAGGCAAGAATCAGAAATGAGGTCATGGAACGAAGCTGCTTTTGGTAGGTTGTCGGTGCCCGCCACGTCGCGTTGGCGTTGACAAATTCGGCTTGGGTTTTAGGATAGCAAAACCGAAACGGGGTGTAGCTCAGCTTGGAATAGAGCGTTCGGTTCGGGACCGAAAGGTCGCTGGTTCAAATCCAGTCACCCCGACTTCAAACGACAATCCTGTCATGGGCCGGTGTTAAAGCCCACAACAGGATTGTTGCGTTCGAGGCGACCCCTAGCGCGTCAGCCAGTTCACCATCGTCTTCGTGACGAAATCGGCGGCGTCTTGTTGCACAAAATGTCCCGCGTTTGGGACAGTGACGAGCGTCAGGTCTTTTTCGAGCCATTTCCAAGTATCGTTGAGGGCGCCCGGCAAGAGCGCGATATCTTTGAGGCCGTGAATCATCAGAACGGGGCACTTCACCTTCGGAATGTTGTCCGGTTCCTTGTAAGGCTCACGCGGATAGTTCGCCTTGTAATAGTTCAACATCGCTTCAAATGACGACTTTTTGAAGGCCTCGACATACTTGGGCTTGGCGTCCTTATCAGTGACCCAAAACGTCAGTGCTTCGGCTGTCAGCAAGGAAGCGGCTTTCGGTTGCTGAAACTGCCGGGCATAAGCCGATGCTTTGTGCTGATCGGGGTTGTTGGCCAACTCGCGAGCGATATTCGCCGGGTGAGGAAGGTTCAGGATCACGAGGCGCTCCGTCATCTCGGGATGGGTCATGGCGAACGACCACGCGATGGCCCCGCCCCAATCGTGCCCCGCGATGACGGCCTGCTTCTGCTTGAAGTGTTCAATCACGGCTTTAACGTCGGCGACCAGTTTCGGCATCGCGTAGTTCACGACGCCCTCGGGCTTGTCGCTGAGGTTGTAGCCGCGAAGGTCGATGGCCACGACCTGGAAATGCTTCGATAATTCCGGGATTTGCTTTCGCCACGAATACCAGTAATCGGGAAAGCCATGCATCAATATCAACAGCGGGCCTTTGCCTTTGGTCACGAAATGGATCTTGACCCCGCCGGAGTCGGCGAAGCCAGATTCGCCCAGGTCATCCGCAGCTTGGACCAGCGATGCGGCGAGCAGGAGCACGAACAGGGGAAGGAACAGGCATCGGAGAAGATTCATGGGTTGGCTCTCGTGACGGACCGGCGGATCGACGGCCATCTGATCGTCCTTTCTTGTTATCGACGCTCCTTGACTTTTTATCGATTCACAACCGGCCTCGAAGTGGTCATTTGGAATTCCAAGAACCGATGCACCTAGATAACGCCATTGACAAAAGGGGCGGCGACCGAGAGACTTCCGTTATTCGCGAAGAGTGTTGGCAGTTGTACCCCAACGCCAAGCCGCCACTTGAGGCTTGGTATCAGATTGCCAGACATGCAGAGTGGAACAACTTCGCCGATGTCCGCAACACCTTTCCGGCTGCTGACCTGGTGGGGCGGTTCGTGGTTTTCGACATCGGTGGGAACAAGTTCAGACTCATTGCGGTCATCCATTACAATCGCCGCAAGCTCTATGTTCGCCATGTGCTGACCCACGCGGAATATGACAAGGAAAAATGGAAGGAAGACTGAGCGTGACAGCTAGACGCTCCACGATGATCCGTACCGTTTACGGAAAGGCCGAGGACCGCTACTTGGACCTCGTGCGCCATTTTCCGCTTCGGCCACTGCGTTCGGAAGCCGACCTCGATGCGGCCATCGCGGTAATCGATTCGTTGATTGATCGGCCGATGCTCACGGCCCCCGAGAAGGATTACCTTGAAGTCCTCAGCGATCTCGTCGAATCATTTGAATCATCCTCAGTGCCCATCGACCCCGTGAGCGATGCCGAATTACTGCGGTTCCTGATCGAGCAAAGAGGCGTGACCCAGTCAGCCGTCGCAACGGGCGCCAGAATCGCGGAATCGACGATTTCCGAAATCCTCGCTGGGAAACGCAAACTGAACCGAACGCAAATCGCGAAACTCGCGCGCTACTTCCACGTCGAGCCGGGCGTTTTCATGAGTGCCGGGACCTAAGTCTCCGCGAACCTCGCTATCCTCCCGCGACGGCGCCGACGACCCAAAACGGCTCGTCCCCTGTTGCGATGGCAACAGGCAAGATCGTGTCGGGAGAGTCGAGCGAGACGTCTTCCTCGCAAGCGAAAAACCGCAGCAATGGCCGGCGTTGTTTAGTCACATGATCGCGAATTGTCCCACAGAGCATCGGGTAGCAAGCCTCGAGAGCATCGAGGATCGACCGCACGGTGACGGGGCCGGTGACTTCAAGTGTCACTTCGGCCCCGCAACGTGCCAAGGTCTGCAAATGATACGGCAAGTAGACACGAATCATTGCAATGTCTGCACCTCGACCGACAGCACCGGCGGAAGATGGGTCACGATGGGCGCCCAATGATCGCCACCGTCGGGCGAGCAATACACTTGCCCGCCCGTCGTGCCGAAGTAGACGCCGCAATCGTCGATCGCGTCCACCGCCATGGCGTCGCGCAAAATGTTCACATAGCAATTCTCTTGCGGCAGGCCGTTCGTGAGTGCCTCCCACTCGTCGCCGCCCTTTCGACTTCGATAGACACGCAACTTACCCTCCGGAACATAATGCTCGGAATCGCTTTTGATCGGGATCACGTAGACCGTGTTGGGTTCGTGAGCGTGAACGTCGATCGGGAAGCCAAAGTCCGTGGGGAGATTGCCGCTCACTTCATGCCAAAGGTCGCCGGCGTTGTCCGACCGCATGACGTCCCAATGCAATTGCATGAAAAGCGTTTCGGGCTTAGCAGGATGCATGGCGATACGATGAACGCAAAAACCGACATCGGCATTCGGATCGGGCATGTACTTCGACTTCAATCCCTTGGTAATCACTTTCCAAGACTTGCCACCGTCGTCGGTGCGGAAAGCCCCTGCCGCGGAGATGGCGACGAAGATTCGATTCTCATTGGTCGGGTCCAACAAGATCGTGTGTAGCCCCATGCCCCCCGCGCCCGGTGCCCATTGGGATCCTTTGACACTGCGCAAACCGGCCAGTTCATGCCATGTCGTGCCGCCGTCCGTTGAGCGAAACAAAGCGGCGTCCTCGACGCCCGCATAGACCGTGTTGGGGTCCGTTAGCGAAGGTTCAAGGTGCCAGACTCGCTTGAAGACCCACGGTTTTTGCGTGCCATCGTAGAACTGGTGCGTCGTCAACGGCACACCGGTCTCAGGTGATTCGTCGTAAACGAATTTGTTGCTCTCGCCCATCGGAAAACCTTCGGGCGTCGTTAGCGGCTGGCCCGGAGGAGTGCCGGGTTGGAACCACGTCTTGCCACCGTCGTCAGACCGTTGAATAATCTGGCCGAACCATCCGCTGGTTTGCGAGGCATAGATGCGATTCGGATCAACGGGCGATCCTTTGAGATGGAACATCTCCCAGCCGCCAAACAGCGGGCCGCTCACGTCCCATTTTTTGCGGGCGGCATCGGATGTGAGTATGAACGCCCCCTTGCGAGTGCCGACCAGAACACGAACGGATGCCATGCGCGCCCCCTAGAACCGATGGATATGATGTGCAATTTAGCGATGCGACAAACCGCATCGCTGAGCTTGGTTAACTGCCCGCCGTTATTTCTTCGCCTCCACGAGCGATTTGATGTTCGCGAGGCCTTTTTCGAAGTCCCCACCGACCATCTTGTCCATGTTCATGAACAAGCAGAAGGCTTTGGCGACGAAATTGTTGTTACCCGTCATCGTCCATGTGACTTGGGTCGATTCGCCTGCCGGCTTGAACGTGAATGTCGTATCGCACTCGCTTGGGAACGGCTTGATGAACGCGAGTTTGATCTTAATCGTCTCGCTCGGCTTGCTCTCAAGAATGGTCATTTGCCCTTCGCCGACGTCGCTGTTGCCGGCCCAGTGGAACTTGGCGCCCGTGCCCGACGTGGGACCTTCAAACGTGTTCTTGCAATTCGGATCGAGCTTCGCCCACGGCGACCAAGCGTCCCAATTATGAAAGTCGTTGACCTGCTCGAAGATAGCCGACGCCGGAGCCGCAAAGGTTGCCGACCGCTCCACGCGATACTCGCTTGGCTGCATCGCTACCACTCCAGCGAAGGCCCCCGCCGCCACGAGCAATACGATCAGCCCACGCACCACGATTTTCTTAAACATGTCGCTTTCCTCCCCTGGGGATTCAAACACTTCTCCCCGTCGCCAATGAGGGGGAGCCTGTCACATTCAATGCAGTGTGGCTTTGCGTGTGCGAATTTGTCAATGTCGACAGGTCGGGCAAGACTCGATGGGGATATGGGTAATTCGGGTTACGCGGACTATTCTACTTGAATGAGCGATTCACAACGAATATCTCCCGGTCGACGTCTTCGCAACGCCTGGAACCTAGGCCCCATTGCCATCCCCGGCGTCTTCAACGCGCTGGTCGCGAAGATGGCCGAACGAATGGGGTTTCACGCGACCTATCTTTCCGGCGGCGCGTTGTCAGCGATGTACGGCGTGCCGGACATTGGCCTGTTGACCCTGACCGAATTTGTCGATGAAGCCCGTCGCATTACCCATGCTTCGAATCTTCCGCTACTGTGTGATGCGGATACGGGCTTCGGAGAATCGTTGAACGTCGAGCGAACGGTTCGCATGATGGAATCGGCGGGTGCGGCGGGGCTGCATCTGGAAGATCAGCTTCTTCCCAAACGGTGTGGCCATCTTTCGGGAAAATCACTCGTGGAGCCATCGGTCATGGCCGCCAAGATTCGGGCGGCAGTCGGCGCTCGCCACGACGCTTCGTTTGTCATTATCGCTCGAACCGATGCGCGGGGAGTGAATGGATTCGAAGACGCGACGGACCGAGCGAAACGATATCTTGACGCCGGTGCCGACGCCATCTTTCCCGAGGCGTTGGAATCAGCCGACGAATTCGCCCGCTTTGCTCAAACGGTCAACGCGCCGTTGCTGGCAAACATGACCGAGTTCGGCAAAGGCCCACTGCTCGACGTCGCGACCTTGGGCCAGCTTGGTTACCGCATGGTGTTGTTTCCGCTAACGGCATTTCGTTCGGCCCTGAAAGCGGCCGAGGACACTCTGGCCGATCTGAAACTAAACGGCCATCAACGCAATACTGTTCCGCGGATGTTCACGCGGGCCGCGCTGTACGACTTACTCGGGTATGCGGGTTACGAAACCCGTGATCGCATCTATTTCGGCGGCTGATGACGCCGGCGCGTGCGACTCGCCGGAAACCGGCGGCGCGATACAATCATCGCTGTGAGAATGTTCCGCTGTCCTATTCGAGAGACATCATGACCGCGCCCGCAATCTATTCACCGGGCCTTGAAGGAGTCATTGCCGGCGAAACCGCCATTTCGAGCGTCGAGGATGGGCTTCGCTATCGGGGCTATGCGGTCGGCGAACTGGTGTCGCAATGCACGTTCGATGAAGTGGCTTATCTCCTTCTATACGGCGACCTTCCCAACCAGAACCAACTATCGTCATACCGACAGTGCATCGCCGCGGCTCGGCGCCTGCCGGAGCCTTTGCGAGAACTGCTCAAGTCTCTGCCGAAGTGGACTCCCGGCATGGACGCCTTGCGAACTTCAGTGAGCGTGCTGGCCCATTTTGACCAGGATACGCCCGAGAATTCTCGCGAGGCGAACCTCCGCAAAGCGGAACGACTCATCGCGCAAATACCGGTCGCCATCGCGGCCCACTATCGCTATTCTCAGGGCTTGCAGGCCGTGCCTCCTCGGGCAGACCTGTCCCACGCCGCGAATTTCCTCTACATGTTGCGAGGGGTCGAGCCGAAGGACGATGAAGTTCGCTCCCTCGACGTTTCGCTGATTCTCTACGCCGAACACGAGTTCAACGCCTCCACGTTTGCAGCACGGGTCGTGACCTCCACGGAATCGGATCTCCATTCCGCCGTGGTCGGCGCCATCGGCGCCCTAAAGGGCCGGCTTCATGGCGGAGCCAATGAACACGTCATGTCTCTTCTGCAAGCGACCGGCGGGCCGGCCAAAGCCGACGCATGGATTCGAGATGCACTGGCCCGCAAAGAGAAGATCATGGGATTTGGGCATCGCGTCTATAAGACGGGCGATGTGCGTGCGGGGATTCTCAAGCAGTTTTCTCGACAGGCTGCCATTGCCGTCGGCGACACTCAATGGGAAGACACAGCAGAGATTATCGAGCGGGTCATGGAGGCGGAAAAAAACCTGTTTCCGAATCTCGATTGGCCTGCCGGACGGCTATATCACTCGATGAACTTGGACACCACGCTCTACACGCCGATTTTCGTCATGGCTCGCGTCGCCGGTTGGGCCGCCCATGTTATCGAGCAAGCCGACCACAATCGGATCATCCGCCCCCGGGCCCGCTACACGGGCCCTCAATTGCGCGTGGTCAAACCTCTCGCTGAGAGATGACCGCTCACTCTTCGTCGATCGGTTTGATCTCCTTCCTTCGTAGCTTCGCGGTCACTCCGCCGATGTTCTTTTTGATGCTCCCGACTTTGCCGGTGTGATCGAATCGGCTCGTCAGGATCAGGTCGCCGCCGACGGCCCGGCTTCAGGTGATGCAGAGCCTCGTTTCCGGCAAAACCTCAATTCTCTCGGCCGGGATCATGGCTTTGCATCGGGCGCAGGGTCTCTCCTTCGGTTCCATCGAGTTGCTCCGTGGTGAAAAAGGGGTCGCCTCACTTCAAGAGACGATTTTGCTGTCCCAACTGTTACGTTCAGCCCCGACGTGTTCTACACTCGATAAACAGGAATCCCCGACCGGCGCCGGATGTGGAAGAGAGCGACACTTGATGAATCCTCGTAATTTGTTGCTGAAATTCATGTTCCGGCGGACGGAACACGTCGTTGTTCAGTTACCACGGGCGTTGATCGTTGCGGTAATTGCTGCCGGCTGCGACTTTCTGCTGCTCATTGCCGCCGTCGAGTTACTCAACTGGCATCCTCTTGTTGGGGCAACAGTGAGCTACCTAGCGGGCGGTGTGGTTCAGTACTTGCTCTGCTGTCTGTGGGTATTCCCGGCGTCGCCGCAACGGGTCATCATGGGCTTTACCGCTTTCACGCTTCTGTCATTGGTCGGGCTTGTCATCACCTGGGCGACAATCGCCTTGCTGGCCGATCAATGGAGTCTCAATTATGCTCTGGCGAAAATCGTCGCCCTGGCTTTGTCATTCTTCTGGAACTTCTTCAGCCGTAAGCTGCTCCTGTTTCGGCCAGCATCCGCGGAAATCGGGCTTGGCGAGTGAAGGCCAAAAAACGACAATCGAAGGCATCTGGAGGTGCCTTCCCGCGTGATTCCGCGTCGACTCGTATTTCCCCTGATCATTCCGTTGGCCCTGCTTTGGGTCGGCACGCTGGGCTACCGAGTCATTGAAGGGGATCGATGGACCATCCTCGACGCCTTCTACATGACCTTTCTGACACTGACCACAATCGGATTCAGCGAGATACATCCTCTTTCACCCAGCGGGAGGATATTTACAGTTTTCCTCGGCATGGGAGGCATTTTCACGCTGTTCTACGCGGCGGGTGAGGTGATCCGCCTGATTATTAGCGGAGAGATTCAACGAGTCATTGGGAGACGGCGCATGGAAAAGAGTCTGGCCGGCCTTCGCGATCACTATCTGGTGTGTGGCTATGGCCGTATGGGTCGATTGGTGACACACGAATTTGAAGCGCGGAAACTGCCGTTCGTCGTCATCGACACCAATGAGGCTGAGTTCGTGAATTTTCAATCGGAGGTTGGGTTCGGCATTCATGGCGATGCCACTCATGACTCCATCCTCAAACAGGCGGGCATTGAACGAGCCAAGGCGCTGGTGACGGTCGCGAGTTCGGACGCGGACAATCTCTATATCACGTTGAGCGCCCGCCTCTTGAATCCGAAGATCTTCATCGTGGCCCGTGCCGAGGATGTCGCTGCGGAGGAAAAACTCCGCAAAGTCGGCGCCAATCAGGTGGTGTCCCCTTACCACATCGGCGGTTTGCGCGTCGCCCAAGCCGTTCTTAGGCCCAACGTGGTTCATTTCATCGAATTGGCAACCCGGACCGACTACCTGGAGATGCAGATCGAAGAGGTTCCGCTCGCCCCGTTCAGCAGTCTCGTCGGCCAGTCGATAGCCGGCTGCAATCTCCATCGCGATCATGGCGTCATCATCATTGGCATCAAGAAAGCCTCAGGACGGATGCTCTCGTCGCCCGCTGGGAGTGTGATTTTCGAGGCTGGCGACACCTTGATCGCCTTGGGGCCACGTCAACATCTCGACACTTTGGAAAAGATGGCAACACGTTAAGACGTCCCACGGGTGACGAGTCCCTTCGCCTTGTCTCAACACAGGGCTGGCATAGACCAACTATGACCCCTCCCGGACCTGAGGAGACGATCCATCATGCACGATCGCATTGCATACACCGGCATCACGTTCGATGACGTTCTGTTGGAACCCGCTTATAGCGACGTGGTGCCGCGCGATGTAGACGTGCGAACACAGCTCACGCGGAACATCCGGCTCAATATCCCCATCGTGTCCTCCCCGATGGATACCGTAACCGAAAGTGAATTGGCCATCGCCCTTGCCCAAGAAGGAGGCCTGGGTGTCATTCATAAGAACATGCCGATCGCCGTTCAGACCCGTGAAGTCGACAAGGTCAAGCGCAGCGAAAACGGGATTATCACCGATCCCGTGACGCTCCCCCCACACGAAACAGTTGGTACGGCCCGCCGCATCATGGAGCAACAGCACATCAGCGGCGTGCCGATTACGGTCGGCGGTTTGTTGAAAGGGATTCTGACACGGCGAGATCTGCGATTCCTGACCGACAACAGCCAGCGCATCGACGAAGTGATGACCAAACACAATCTGATCACGGCGCCTGAGCATACGACGCTCCAAGATGCCGAGAAGATCCTCACGGAAAATAAGGTGGAGAAGCTGCTCCTGGTTGACGATGAATACCGACTGAAGGGATTAATCACGATCAAGGACATCGACAAGCAGTTAACGTTTCCGGCGGCCTGTAAAGATGGGCGAGGCCGGTTGCGAGTAGGAGCGGCCGTTGGGGTTCACGATTACGAGCGGGCCGAATCGCTGATTCGCGCCGGTGTCGATGTGCTGGTTGTCGATTCCGCTCACGGTCACTCGCGAAACGTGATCGAGACCGTTGGCGAAGTGAAGCGCCGTTTCGGGATCGAAGTTATCGCGGGCAACGTTGGAACGGCCGAGGGATCACGAGCTTTGGTGGAGGCCGGAGCGGATGCTGTCAAGGTGGGCATCGGCCCCGGGTCGATTTGCACGACCCGCGTAGTTTCCGGCGTGGGCGTCCCCCAGATCACGGCGATTTTTGAAGCCGTGAGAGGTGTCAACGGAAGTGGCGTGCCCATTATTGCAGATGGCGGTATTCGGTACTCGGGAGATATGACCAAGGCTCTCGCCGCGGGAGCTTTCTCGGTAATGATCGGCGGGTTGTTTGCGGGCTCCGCGGAAAGCCCCGGCCAGTTGATCCTATACAAGGGGCGGAGTTTCAAGGTCTATCGGGGCATGGGTTCGCTTGGGGCAATGATGGCGGGAAGCGCCGATCGCTATCAGCAAGGCCGCGAGATTCGCGACAACCGTGACTTGGACGGCTCCGGGACGGGCAAACTAGTGCCCGAGGGAGTCGAGGGCCGCGTGCCCTACAAAGGGCCGCTTGCTCCGTTCGTCTACCAGTTGGTCGGTGGGTTACGGGCTGGTATGGGCTATTGCGGGACTAAGAATATTGAGGAACTGCGGACGCGGAGCCGGTTTATTCAGGTGACCGCCGCAGGTGTGCAGGAGAGCCATCCGCATGACATCGCCATTACACAAGAAGCGCCGAACTATAGTTTGCGTGCCGAGTACGCCGATTCGGATCGCGGGTAGCCTGGCGATCATGGCCTGCGTGGCGTCACTTGCCGCCGCGCAGGGACCCGGTTACTACAGTTCCACCAAGCCCCAGTGGGGCAATCGCCCTCTGCTTCCCACCGAGCCATCGCAGCCGCCGCCCATACCGAATTCCGGCCGATACTCGTCACCCGCTGCGAGTCCTTCGCTTCGTTTCCGCAAAGAAGCGACGGCGACCGTGCCTGTCACGCCGACCATTGGCTACGAGGGGCCATCCACGGGTTTTGCCGTTGCCCAACCGCCGAAGACCAACAATGACCTCAAGGGACCTGCCGGTAACGGTGGCGCTTTTGAGCGAAAAGATTCCGGAGAAGATGGTTTGACGCCGTTGCCGTTGCCCGACCCCGCCGAGATGTTCCGGCGAGACCCTGAGACCCGGTTTCCAGATCGCATTCAACAGCAACGAGTCAAAGCGGGAAAGCAAGGCAAGGATGCCGCCGGAATACCCTTACCGGCTCAGCCCGATCTGGGCCTGAACGCGATGACGCTTCGTGCTTTCCCGTCGTCGGCAATCGTGATCGAGCCGCACTATGTTTGTTACGGGCGGCTCCTGTTCGAGGATCGCAATACGGAGCGTTACGGTTGGTCGGCCGGACCACTGCAACCCATCCTGTCGTCGATCAACTTCGGCAGCAACATGTCGAGTCTGACCTACAACATCTTCAGCTTCCCGCTCCAGCCCTATGATAGTTGCGCCGGACTCGCTCTGCCCGGTGACGCCGTGCCCTACCTGCTTTATCCGCCGGGTGCGAGCTTAACGGGAGGCCTCGCACAAGCCGGAGTCACCGTCGCTCTTTATGCTATCTTCCCATGATATCCTGGCGATAAACTGAGAGGCGGCAGGTAGTTTCCACCACCTGCCGCCTCTCGTGTTTTTTCAGACGACTGAACACGCGAGCCTGATCGAGAATGTCATTTTCTAAGCCGCGAGTCGAGCCATGGGCCGAGAACTCGACACGATTGTGAAAACCGATTCTGATCAAGCACGGTGTCGCGTGTTGCTTGAGTCGAACGCGATCATTTGCCGAGGAGCCATTCGCCGGAAGATCGGATTCGCCGCGATGACGAATACCTCGGCCGAAAACGGCTGGCTCGTTATTCGCACGACCGCCGAATCGATCGCAATCGAACTCGGCGACGCCGCCGATGATTGGCTGCAACGCATTCGCAATCCTCGGTCGCGCATTGAAAAACTCGGCGTCACCCCTGGAATGCAGATCGCAATACTCGGCTGCGACGATGACGCGATTGTCGCCGAGATTTCGCATGCATCGGGCGAGCGGCCCTTAACGCGATTGCGAAAGGGGCTTGACTTGGTGCTGCTCTTTGCCCCCGACGTTTCCCATTTGGCGAGGCTTGCATCCATTGAGCCAAAGCTCAACGATCGTGGAGCCGTTTGGGTCCTATGGCCAAAGGGCCGTCGCGATTTCGGGCACGAAGAAGTCGTCGCCGCCGCCGGTGATGCCGGCCTTGTCCAGTCGAAGTCGATGGGATTCTCGGATCGATACACTGGTCTTCGGCTTATCCGTCCCGCGATCCGGTCGCGAACCGAGCAGCCGGAATAGCGATCGCTCGTGCGTCGAGATTATCGCATGACCTACACGGCAACGGTCCGCCACGAACGGTTTGTTTTTAACGACCTACGCGATCTCTTCGGCAAGGCAAGCGAAGAAAAATCCGGTGACCGGCTCGCCGGCATCGGAGCCGAATCGGAACGCGAGCGTGTCGCCGCCAAGATTGCCCTCGCGGAAGTACGACTCGAGCATATCCTCGCCAATCCCATAATCGATCCCGATCGCGACGATGTGAGCCGACTCATTGTTGAGTCAAACGACGCGATGTCGTTCGCTGCATTGCGATCATTTACCGTCGGTGAGTTCCGGGAATGGCTCCTCGATGAAGCCACGGACGCCAACACCATTCGTTCCGTTCAGCGAGGCGTGACACCTGAGATGGCGGCAGCGGTCGCCAAACTCATGGGAAACCTCGATCTGGTCGTGGCTGCGTCCAAGATTCGCAATGTGACCCGTTGCCGAAACACGATGGGACAGCCCGGTGTATTTGGCGTTCGCATTCAGCCGAATCACCCTGCCGATGACTTGGGTGGAATCCTGTTGGCGGCATTAGAGGGTCTGCTTTTCGGATGCGGCGATGCGGTGATCGGTGTCAACCCGGCGGCGGAATCCGTCGAAACAGTCGCATCGATTCTCGGTCGCCTCGATCAGCTCATTCACACACTCGCCATCCCAACGCAAGCCTGTTGCCTCGCCCACATCACGACTCAGTTGGCGGCCATGGCACGCGGCGCCCCGATTGACCTGCTGTTCCAGTCGATCGCAGGAACACAGTCCGCAAATGCGTCCTTCGGCGTGACGCTATCCCTTTTGCGTGACGGACAACAACAGATTGTCGAACATCATCGAAACCGAAACATCTCGTGGGTCGGTGACCAATTCTTCTATTTTGAAACGGGTCAAGGAAGTGCCCTATCTGCGGAAGCCCACCATGGCGTCGATCAGCAGACGCTCGAAGCGCGAGCCTATGGCGTCGCTCGCGCCTTCGACCCGTTCTTGGTGAATAGCGTCGTGGGATTCATTGGGCCGGAATACCTCGGTGACGAGCGGCAGATAACCAGGGCCGGCCTTGAAGACCATTTCACCGGCAAATTGCTGGGGCTTCCCATGGGAGTCGATGTTTGCTACACGAACCACGTTGCCGCCGATCAAGGTTCGGCGGATAACCTTCTGCTGCTCCTCGCCGCGGCGGGGGTCAATTATGTCATGGGCGTCCCGTGCGCCGACGACGTCATGTTGAACTATCAATCAACGAGCTATCACGACGCCGCCACGGTGCGTCGATTGCTGAATCTGCGACCCGCCCCCGAATTCGCGGCGTGGCTTGAAACGATGGGCCTTTTCCGCGACGGCCAACTCGTTCCCGCAACCGACTCGACGCGGGATCGGTTGTTGGCAAACGCGACCAAGCTGCTGCCTCGCTCGGGCGACTGATGACTAGAATTTCCACCCCAGATTCGCAAAGTATTCGAAATCGTTGGGCTTGCGGCCGTTGGGCGCGCTGTCGTACCGTTCGACCAAACCGACTTTGAAGAGCATCTTCGTCGCCGGGTCGAGGAGGATCTCCCAAGCAGCGCGGCTCTCGGCTCGAAACTCCTCGAATCGATCCACGTTGGGGAATACCTCAATCGACGTAATGAACTTCTGACGTTCGGTCAGCTTAACTTCAAAGTTGCTGCCAAGGAGCATTTCGACCCGGAAGTGGTTTTCCGGGCTACCGATCTTGCGCGAAGTACCCATACCGAGGCGAGTCTTGAACTCACCTTGGTCCGACTTCCACCATGTGTAGCCCGTACCGGTGTGGGCCGCAACTCGAATGTCGAAGTTCTTAAACTGGTCGTATTCAACCTCGTCGGACACAAACCAACTCCATGCGGAGGTGCCAAATTTACGCTCGAACCGGCTTCGCCCTATGAATCGATTCTCCGTCCGGATGTTGTTGGCGTGGCCAAAAGCATAGATGAGATCAGCGGTGAAGACGTTTGTCGGCGTGTCCCTCTTGGCGTTCGACGTGACGCCGAACTTGAAGTTCTGGCTATTTCCCTCGACGCCGTTGATACCGAAGTCGAATCCGCCGGACCAGATTTTGGGTGGCGGCGCCGCAACTACGGGGACCGACGGGTCGATGATCGGCGGAGGAATCGCCGCGCCGCCGGGTGGCGGCAAGGACTGAACAACGCTCTGAGCAAATGCACTGCCTGAAACAATGACGAGAAGAATGAAAGCGACGGTACGGAGCATTGGGAACGAATCCTCTGGCGATACAAATAATGGTTAGCACAATGCTTGACTCTGGCGCATTTAGCCGATCCAACGATGAGCCGCAAGCCGAATCTAAATCGTCCTGTAGCGAATTGATGGCTGTGCCGGTATGCTGTTAGAGGTGACGCCCCGGAACGGAAGGACTTGCGGATGGATGTTCCCGACCCTGGCCGAGTGATACCCGCGGCCGACCTGCTTGGCTACCTCAATTTTTCCGACGGTCGGCCGAACCCTCGGTGGCAGCGTGCGCTGGATGATGCATTCCATGCCCTTGAAGGGGCCGCCGATTCACGTTCCTGGGAACTTCTGCGCCAATGGCTGGCGACACAACTAGACCGGCTCAACGCGGGGGAAGCCTCGGCTTTTCGCGATGTCTCCCAAGCTCGCGCGGTCTTATCGCTGCTCTTCGACCATGTCCTGCCCGCCTACCGAACCCATCATCGCGATCTGCTCGCGCATTTGACGGACTCGGAACTACTCACACCTTTCTTTGTCGTTCGCGCCGCCGAGGCCTTGCTCACCCAAGGAGGCCCATGGGACCAGACCGAGCGAATCGTCAAAGGGACGCTGTCGAAGCTCAACGATTATGTAGGACATCGACCGATACCGATCTTGGAGACCCGCGTCATCTCCGACATTTATGCGCATGAGAAGGTGCGACCGACGCCCATCTGGCTTCGCGGAGCGGGAGCGGCCAAGGGCAAGTATCACGACCTCGTGACGAAGGCGATCGAAATACTTCAATCGACAAACAAAGAGGTGTTGCAGGACGCTGCCTTCGACCTGAATCGTCTCGATGAATTCGCTCTCGACCCGCGCGCCTATGACCACGGCCACCCGGCGAATCGGCGGCCGAATTACGCTTTCGGGGAATGGGATCCTCACCACATCGACAATCGCGGGTACTATCGGCGATTCGTGGCGCGCCGTGAGATTCTCAATGCGATGCTCTCACGCGTGGAGTCTCCCGACGCCGGCCCCGATCCGATGTTCGAGTCCGCGGCCGCTCTCGCGGGGACCGTGTTGATGGCATCGGGGATTTGCGGTGCCGGGCCATCGTTTCACGACTCCGGGGTCACGCTGAGCAAACTCGTTCCGCGAATCGCGCGTTACCGCGATTCGTTCTACGAATGGCTCATTCGCACGATCACCGGCCCTGTGAAAGAGCACCTGCGACTCGAAGCCCAGAGACTTCGCCAACCGTTCGGAGGCGTGCGGCAATTCCTGAACCAGATGATGGCCCGTCAACGCGCCGAGCAACTTCAAGAGAGCCGGCTCGCCGTTGCGTTTGCCGAGATGGGTTACGCCGCCGCGGCACGTAAGCGAGTGGCACGAATTCCAACCGCGTCGGTGCGAATGCTCGTCGAGATTCGCGTACGCCTTACTGATTCGGGCCACGCCATCGCCCGCGGTGACTTAACCGTCGCGCGTGATCTGCTCGCGGAAGCTGAAGATTATCTCCATCGAGGTATCGCGTGCGGCGCCTTGCCTGATCCGTGGACCGTCATTGGCTTCCAAGGGCTTTATCCGTTGTTTCAGTCGCGCGAAGATTCAATCCATGACTCGCGCCTCGACGATCTGATGGAAGTGATGGCCGGTTTGTTTCATTCCTACTCGCATCTATTGGCCGCCGTCGCGTCGGCCGGTGAAGCCGCGATGCGCCGGCATGTCCACGAGCGCATGAATGGTCTGGCCCAATGGTGGGACAAGCACGCGACGTTTGAAGTTGGCGACCTACAGCGAGTTCACGGGGGCGAATTCACCGCGGGCGCCGAGCATGTCGCCGATGCGTTGGCCGGCTTGGTCGAATCGCGTCGAGCGGCACGACCTAGCGATTTAGCCTATTGGAAAGGGCTTCGAGAAGGATTTCGGACGCCCGCGGCTTTTGCCCAGGTGATCGATGCCCTGTTACGACAAGGCGACCGGCGAGCGGCCATGGCGTTGCTCATCGCTTGGATCAGTCGAGCCGGTGATGTGAAGCTCGAAGAAGGCGAGGACTCGTTTGCGATCCTCTCTCGGCGGTGGTTGAATTCGGTCATCGCTTCCGCGGATGCCGGCACCGACCGCGTGGCCCTGGTGGTTCGGTTTTTCGATCTGCTGGAGGCAAACGGAGACGAACTGCTGGCGGCGCCCCGCCTCGAACTCGATGAACCCCTTAACGAATCCGATGACGATACATTTGAGGCCGCCTACGACGATGTGACCTACCGAGACACCACCGACGACGGCGGGCAGGAAGGCGTAATCGGCGGGCCGATGGGCGGCGATTTTCCGTTGGAAGGACAGGAAGATCGACTGGAGTCGTCGCTTGTGTTTCTCACGGCAGTCGCCCGTCTTTGGCAGATTGCCGCCGATTTTCTGCGACCCCATGCCTCGGATGCGTCCGTTGCCGAGGCACTTCGCGGTTGGTTGCGAATGGCCCGGAGCTGGCGAACGCAACTCAACGAGTTTCTCGATCGCTTGGTGGCGATGCGGATTCCCGAACCGGCAACGGGATTTGAAGACGTGATGGAATACGATCGACGCCGGGTCATGCGCGACCGATTGGTTGAAGAAGCCATTGCGACAGCCCTCGAAGCCGACCGGGCCGCTCGTCGCGTCGGCGGATTGCTGGCTGACGTGGTTGCTCCATCCGACGCTCAGCCGTGGGAGACGCCGGCGTTACATCTGGAGGCAGCCACTAACCGCGGCGACCCGGCCGCGGTCCGAAAGCTCCTGCCCGAATTCCTTCAAGTCTTCAAGCCGGAGCCACTCCTGTTCGTGCCGCTCATGGTCGGCGGTCACCCTCAACAGATCGTGCGGGCGCGGCGGGCACAATCGATGCTCGCATCGTTGCTTGAACAAATACCGCGGCTCGGGCTGATTCGCGAAACGTTTCACTTGCTGCGCTTGGCGCGCATCATGGAGGACAATTCCCCGTCGGCAACACGCCGCGTATCGGAATTCGACCGAATGTTCCCGATCGGACTTAGCGCGGTGTTGGAGGCGCTCTTGGCGGCAGCACCTTCATGGCCGGCGAAAATGGCCGCGGAAAACCAACTCATCGAGATTATCCGTCGCGTCACCGATTCGTTTCTTCAGTTGTGGCTGGCGCATAGCCAAACTCTGCGATTATCGGCTCTTGAGAGCATCGCGGGGTCGCGTGAGTGGGACGAGATTCGATCGTTTATCAAGACCTATGGCGACGGCCTATTTACGCCGCAATTCCTGGCGTTGGGCAATCTCCGGAGCGTCTTACACCGTGGAGTTGCAAACTGGGTCGAGAGCTTGAAGCTCCAAGATGACGCGCCAACGCTCGTCGCCGACATCGACGAGGGGGGGATTCCCAGGGAACGCGCTATTCGACTCCTCGATACCATCATCCAGGCCGTGACGGAGAACCACGAGGAGTACCGCGATTACAACTCAACAACCACGCAATCCGACTATGGCGAAAACCTGCATTTCCTTCTCGACTTCCTGCAACTAAAGACTCAATACGAGCGATACGCCTGGAGAATGAGGCCTTTGGTTCAGGTTCATGCAATCCTCTGCCGCCGAGGACGCAACGATCTTGCTCAGCGTTGGAAAACGAGTTTCACCGACTTGACTCAGAAACTCGCCAAACAGTTGCTGGATGAACTGGCGAAACTCGAACAGTCGCACAGTCTAAGGCTGCGAACCGTCCGCGACCGGCTCGAAGAGCGATTTGTCCGGCCACTGGACGTCGATCGTCTCTGTGCCGGAGTTGCTGACGCCGTGCGTGAGGCTTCAAATCAGCCGCACACCGGCGGAGCGTTTGCCCGATTGGAGCGCGAAATCGAAGGAATCGCCGCGATACCCCTCGGAGTCGGCCTCGAAGTGCCGACTTGGCTCCAGCGTTTCGAGGACGAGTTGCGAACGGCTCGAACCGAACCCGAAGAGAAGCTGCCCGACGGCCTGGCCCCCGGGGTCACGCTGCCCTACGACGAGTTGCAGCATCAATTGGCGGATTGGGAACAGCCAATCGACGGCATCGAATAACCGTATACCAAAACACTCACGACAACGCTTGGGCTAAACATCGTTCGGGGCTTCCCGGTTAATCCAATCGGTTCGATTCGGCTCGGAACATTCTTCACGACCCATCGACGGCAGCCCACGAGACAGGTAGTCTACTCGAAACGAAGACTCGCCACGCGGATCGTTATTCACCCTCATTGGAGTTGCACCCATGAAAGTTGGCATGAATCTCTTGCTCTGGGCGACGCACGTAACGGCCGAGCATTACCCGATTCTGGCGAAACTCAAGAGAACGGGCTTCGACGGCGTTGAGATTCCGCTATTTGAAGGCGACGCGAACCATTATCGCGATGTTCGCCGGCAACTCGACGCCAATGGCCTGGGCTGTACGACGGTAACGGTGATGACGCCCGAGGCCAACCCGATTAGCCCCGACGCTGCCATTCGGCAAGCGGCAATCGATCGGATGAAATGGGCGATCGAGATGACCGCGATCCTTGGGGGCGACGCGATCTGTGGGCCGTATCACTCTCCCTTGGCGGTGTTCAGCGGCGAACCCCCGACGGAAACGGAAAAGAGCCGGGCCGCCGACGTCCTTCGCGAAGCAGCCGGCTTTGGGCAGCAAGCCAAGGTCAAACTCGCGATTGAGTATCTGAATCGCTTCGAATGCTACTTCCTCACGACGGCTGCTGACGCGCGGGCGTTCGTGGAGCGGGTCAATCACCCCAATTTCCGCACGATGTATGACACGTTCCACGGTCATATCGAGGAAAAAAACCAATCGGCAGCCATTCGCCATATCGCGCCGGCGATGGGCCATGTCCACATCAGCGAAAACGACCGCGGCGTTCCCGGCAGCGGCCAAGTGGCCTGGGACGACGTCTTCCGAACGCTCAGGGAAGTCCGTTACGACGGCTGGCTGGTGATTGAGGCATTCGGCCGAGCCTTACCCGCACTAGCAGCCGCCACGAAAGTCTGGCGAGACCTGTTTTCGAGTGCCGATGATGTTTACACCAAGGGACTGTCGCTAATTAAGGATAAATGGGTAAAATATAGCGGATGAAACGCGATCGGTGAATTTGCGGTGAATGCGGTGAGTAACTTCGACAATTCTGCCTTCTCCGGAATGCCGATTCTGCATATGATGCCTGCAGTGCGTGTGAGGGTCGGCTATTACCCATCCGCGTCACGGCGCAAGCCTTTACCCTGTTCCTGTTTCCTTCCAAGGACGGGAGAACAGAGCGGCTTCGACGGAGATCAAACATGAAGCGGATCTTGTACACCATTGGCTGCTTGGTCGTCCTCCCGGCTGCCGTGGTTGCCCAGACCCCCCAGCAGGGGTGGGCCGCCAAGTTGTTCAAAGACGGCCTGGCACACGACTTTGGAAATGTCCCACTCGGCGCCAAACTGAACCACAAGTTCACCCTGACGAACATTTATAATGTTCCGCTCAGTGTCGTTTCGCGCGCGTCCTGCGGCTGCGTTACCCCCAAGCAGCTCACTCAAGCCGTCCAGCCGCGGGAGACCGTGGAGTTGGAAGTCGAAATGGACACCACACGAATCCCGGGGCAGTTCTACAACCGCAAAAAAGAAGTGACGGTGACCGTCACCGTAAGCAGCGGTGTGCAGTTTCGATCCGAAGCATACCTCAACGTCGCTGCCGTCGCCCGTACCGATGTTCGCCTTTCGCCGATGAGCCAGTTCACTTTTGGCATCGTTGGCCAAGGTCAGACGCCGACGCAGACCATCACCGTTGATTACGTCGGTCCATTGGCATGGCAGATTACGGGCGTCGTCCAGAATAACATTCCGGTTGACGTCCGAGTGGTCCAAGTGGCGCGCCAAGTGGGCTTAGTCCGTTATCAGATTCAGGCAACCTTGCAAGCCACGGCTGCCGCTGGTGACTTGCGCCGTGAGATTCAGCTTCAGACGAACGACCAGGTCAGCCCCTTGTTGATTATTCCGGTGGAAGCCACCATCAAGGCGCCCCTCGAGGCGGTTCCCAACCAGGTGTCCTTGGGCACCATCAAAGCAGGAGAAGTCGTCACTCGGCGCGTTGTGATTCGCGGCAATTCGTCGCCGTTCAAGATTGAAAAAGTCACCGGTGATGGGAACGGGTTGGCGGTCAAGTCATTGCCGAATGCCGCCCCTGTTCAAGTTGTCACGATCGAGATTCAACCAGCCAAGGCCGGGCCGTTGAAGGCCAGTCTTGTGCTGACCTCGAGCCTTAATGGGGCGACCGTCACGATTGAGGTTGAAGGCAACGTCGTTGATTGACGCCATATCATAGACGATACCCCGTCAACGGGGTCGGGCCGTACGCCCGGCCCCGTTGGCATTTTCGGAGTATCGTCATGGCCACCAATCGACTCGCAGCCGAAAGCAGCCTTTACCTGCGCCAACACGCCGACAATCCCATCGATTGGTATCCGTGGGCGCCGGAAGCCCTTGACCGTGCGCGGCGGCTCGATCGACCCATCTTCGTCAGTGTCGGCTACTCGGCCTGTCATTGGTGCCATGTCATGGCCCATGAGAGCTTCGAAGATGATGAGATTGCGGCAATTCTCAACGAGCATTTCGTGAGCATCAAGATTGACCGCGAGGAACGCCCCGACCTAGATCAAATCTACATGAACGCGGTCCAGATGCTCAACCGGGGTCAAGGCGGTTGGCCGATGACCGTTTTCCTAACACCGGCGCTTCAACCGTTTTTCGCGGGAACCTATTTCCCGCCGGTGACCAACTATGGGCGACCGTCGTTCCGACAGGTACTTCATGCCGTTGTTGGAGCCTGGAACGATCGACGCCAAGACGTGATTGCCACGTCGGACGCCATCACCCACGAACTTCAGAAACTCGAAACCGGCGCCGCCGAACCTGGTGAGTTATCCGACCAACTCCTTCGTGCTGCCGTCGAGATGCAGCGGCGTGCGACGGACCCTGTTCATGGAGGGTTGGGCCGAGCGCCGAAATTTCCGCGGCCGATAGACCTTCGACTGCTCATGCGGGCATCAAAGCGATTCCAGACGCCGGACCTCCTGGACATTGCCCGGCTGACACTCGACAAAATGGCACGCGGAGGAATCTACGATCATCTCGGCGGCGGATTTCACCGTTATAGCACCGACGAACGATGGCTTGTCCCGCATTTCGAGAAGATGCTTTATGACAACGCCCTCTTGCCTCCCGCCTATCTCGACGCTTGGCAACTGACCGGCGATCCGGCTTATCGTCAAATTGTCGTCGAAACGTTGGACTACGTCCTGAAGGAAATGACCGCGCCGAACGGCGCCTTCTATAGCACGCAGGACGCTGATAGTGAGGGTGAGGAAGGGAAGTTCTTCGTTTGGTCCGAGGCGGAGATTCGCGAGATTCTGGGAAACGACCTCGCCGAAATTTTCTGCTACGCCTATGACGTGTCCGCGACGGGCAACTGGGAGGGGCACAATATCCTTCATCGCCCCAAGACGCCCGAACAGGTGGCGACGCTGTTGCGCATCTCGGCTGACGAACTCCACCGCAAACTTGCCGAAGGGAAATCGAAACTCTATTCCGCTCGCGATCAGCGTGTTTGGCCGGGCCGCGACGAGAAGATCCTGACGGCATGGAACGCGCTCATGATCTCGGCGTTTGCCCAGGCCGGTGCAATCCTCGGTGAGCCGCGATTCATCGCGGCCGCCGTTCGAGCCGGCGATTTTGTTCTGACGAATCTACGAGCGTCGTCCGGGCGACTCCTGCGCACTTGCGGCGTGGATCAGCCCGCCAAGCTGAATGGATACCTCGACGACTACGCCTATTTGGCCGAAGCCATGGTCTACCTTTATGAGGCAACGTTTGAAACTCGATGGACAACTGCCGCCCTTGAGTTGGTCGACATCATGGGTGAACAGTTCTTTGACAAGACGAATCCGGGGTTTTTCTTCACCAGCGCCGATCACGAAGCGCTTTTGACGCGGCCGCGAGATGTCTCGGACAGCTCCACGCCGTCGGGAACGGGCGTCGCGGTTCTCACTCTGTTACGGCTGGCGGCGCTGACCGGTTTGGACTCTCTTCGGAAAATGGCGGTTGACGTTCTCACCGCAAACGCCCACGCGATGAAGGACTCGCCACTCTCCATGGGCCAGATGCTCTTGGCTCTCGATTTTCACCTCGGGCCTGTGGACGAAGTCGCCGTGATCGGACATGACGCCGAGGTGATCGCCAAGGCAACGGCGATCTTGCGTGAGAGATTTCAACCGCATCAAGTATTGGCCGCCAATACGGGCGACGCCGACCCCGGGCCGATCGCGTTACTCCGCGACAAACAGGCTTTGGGAGCGGTCGCGACCTATTTTTGCCGCAACCGCACATGCCAAGCCCCGATCGTCGGCACGGCAGCCCTCGAGAGTTTCGTCCATCAATCCAGGGACAGCAATTAGTCGATCGGCTTCGGCGGCGGAGCCTACCCGAGTTTCCACGGTTTTCGGTATTCGTAGGCCAACAAGTCGTTCGCCTTGGGCAGATTCGTGACTCGCTCTTGAGTGGCGTCCCATTCAAGCCGGCTGCGCATGGCCAGCGACAAATTCGCGAGAAGGCTAAACGTCGTGGAGAGGTGGCCCGTTTCGACATCGCAATTCGGTTTCGATCGCGTCTTGATGCAATCGATGAAGTTCCGGGCATGTTGCACGGTCAAATCTCCATCGCCGGCCTTGACGGTTTCGGACTTGGCTCGCGGGAACTTCGGTTCTTGGAACTGGCCCGATCGATCCGTCAGAATCTCGTAAGAGCGTTCGCTGACATAAACAGTGCCGAGCGTCCCGCGAAGCTCAACTTCACCCTTGGCCAGGGCCGGCACGCCGCTGGCTTCATATTGGCCGAATATGGCAAGGCGCCCCGAAGCAAACTCGAACATGGCCTCGGCCGTGTCGGGGATCGTGCGATCATCATCAATGGCGTAGCGGCCACCCATTGCCACGATCGACGCTGGAGCCGTTTCCCCGGTCAGCCATCGCGTCGCGTCGAGGTAATGAACTCCCCAGTTGGCCATCTGCGACGAATAAAGCTGGTGCCATCGGAATTTGTAGGGCGCGATCGTCGCCTGGAACTTTCGCGCCGGCCGTGGCCCGAGCCACATATCCCAGTCGAGATCCGCCGGCGAATCTGCCGGAGGGGCTTTCCCGATACCATGGGGAAACATGTTGCTCAGCCGGTACGACCTCGCGACCGTGATCTTGCCCAAGTGCTGCGCTCGGATGCGCTCCCCCAATTCGGCATAGAGTTTCGATGACCTCCGATGAAGTCCGACTTGCACGACGCGCTTGGTTTCCGCGGCGACCACGACCATGCGGCGGCCTTCGCGAATCGTGATTGATAATGGTTTCTCGACATACACATCCTTGCCGGCGTGACATGCGTCGATCATTTGAATCGCGTGCCAATGATCGGGCGTCGCGATGACCACGGCGTCAACGTCCTTGCTTTCGATCAACCGGCGGAAGTCACCCGTCGTCGTCGCGCTTGGAACTTTGCCTTTGGCCCGTTCCAGATACGGCTTGTAGGCGTCGCAAAACTGAGTCACTTGGATATCGGGCAGTTGCATGAAGGCATCGAGCAACTGTCCACCGCGATTACCAACGCCAATGAAGCCGAGCCGAACACGATCGTTGGCCCCTCGAACGCGCGAGGCGCTGGCCGCCGTGAGGGCCAGGGCCGACGCCGTCGCCGTGAAATCGCGTCTGCTCATCTTGGGTCGGGACATTGGTTTCTCCTTGGAATACCGCGGCTGCCCGATACGGGTCAGCGTTTCGCAGTCTTGCTCATGAGGTATGCAAACAGGTCGCGAATTTGTTCATTGGTCAGTCCCTTTAAGACGTCCTCGGGCATGAGTGACACTCGGACCGCCGCCATGTCCTCAATCTGGTCGCGGGCAATGCGGATGACTCGGCCGTCAGGCGTGCGCAATGTAACCACGGCCTTGTCCTGAGCCGCGATAATTCCGGTCAAACATCGGCCATCGATCGTGTCAATCTTGAACGTCATGTATTCGTCGCGAATAACGGCACTCGGATCGACGATGTTCTCGAGCCAGTAGCCGAGGTTGTCGCGTTCGTAACCCGTCAGATCGGGGCCGACGTCGGCGCCTTCGCCAAATAGCCGATGGCATTTGCCGCAAATCCCAGCGAACTGTTTCTTCCCGGAGACCACATCGCCCGTGCCAGGTTTTAGAACCGCCGCGAGATGCTCCATCTGCTGGCGTTTTTCCGACGCGGTGGCCGCACGAACCGTTCCCCAGAGCTTCTGAACTCGCCCAACCGTGACCTTGTCTCGAGAATCCTGAAGTCGGCGAACGGTGTCGAGGGGCACGGCACGCGCCGAGATTCGGCCGCTTTCGATTGCCGTGAGGAACTGTCCTACCCATGCCGGTCGGCTTGTCAGAAGCTCCAGCGCGGCCACCCGAAGTCCCGCGGCATCGGTCAAATGGTCGTTGAAGCGATCGATGACCGTAGAAGCAATTCGTGCGTCGTCATAGCGCATCAGCGCCGTCAGCGCCTCACGTTGGATCGCTGCTGATTTCGAATCTGCCAGGCAATCGAGCAACACGCCCACGGCCTGGAGCTGGGGCACTTCGCCAAACAGCCGGACCAACTCGACACGTTGCGTGGCATTGACCTTCTCGTCCTTGATCCGCCCCAGTGCCGTTTCCACGGCTCCTTGGTATCCGGTGCGAACGCCCAGCGAGAGAAATCGCGCGGATTGATCACGAGCCAGGGCTTGACTCACCACCCGTGTCAGTTCCTGGGGAAGCTCGGGGGAAACCCGACCGGCGAACGCCTTGTCCAGACCCGTCAGAACTCGGCCCGACGTTCCGTCGTCTGGGGCGACTTGCAAAAGGCGGGCACATGCCAAAAGGTTGTGTGCGCCGCCTGCCGTGGCGTATCGCTGGGTCAGCCGCTCGACAACGAACGCATCGACCATCGGCAATCGCCAAAAGCCGGGGTCCTCGAATCTCCGCAGAATATCGTCCCGGTTTGACTCGGCCTTGGCTTCAATGGCCCACCAATTCAACAATGGGATGTGGACGTCGTTGCGATCTTCGGATCGCCGCAACAATTGCCAAACGATCGGTAAACCGATGGTGGCCGGCAGCCGTTTCGCCGAACTCGCGAGCTGACTTCGCACCTCGGGATTTTTCTCGGAGGCCGCCAGCTCCGCCAGCTTGGCGCCCACCGTCGCAGTGGCCTGCTTCGCGTCGCCTGTTAGTCGCACCGCCCATCGTCGCACATGCGGGTCGGCATGAGCCAGAGCGCGCACAGTTGTGGATTCGTCCAATCCACCGCAGAGATGCAACGTCCACAACGCTTCGAGGGCGGTTTGCGGGTTCGAGTGATTGAGCATCTTTCGCAACGTGGAATGAGCCGACGAATCCTTGCGATCACCCAAGATCCGCTTAGCCATGTCTCGCCACCATCGCGACGGGTGCTCAAGGAGCCGCACCACTTCATCAGTTGACTGCTTGCCGAGATCAAACGGTTGAACGGGTTTCCAAGTAACCGGCCGGATGCGGTAGATGCGCCCGCTGTCCCGATGCCAATTGTCGCGCGGATCGACGTGATTGATGCGCGGCTCGTACATATCGGCAACGTACAAAGCCCCATCCGGTCCCGCTTTCAAGTCCACAGGACGAAACCAGCCATCGCTGCTCGTCAGCAGGAACGGCTCTTCGGTGGTGTGGAACGACGAACCCGCCGGATGCAGCTTCGTGACATGCACTCGGCGTTGAAGGGCGCTCGGCCCGATAATCGCGCCATGGAACGAATCGGGGAACGCTGTTTCGCCATAGACAATAAAGGTGTGGGTAAGCCGTTCCGCATTCCCTTCATGCGGCATGTGTTCGAAATAACCCAACGCATACGGATTCGTTAGCGGCCCATGCTTGCCCCAGCCTTTGACGTAGTACCCGCCTTGAACATAGTGCAGCCCGCGGAATTTCCCCCAGTTCGTTCCCGAATAGACACGGCCCTGGTCGTCAAAGGCCACGCCAAACGTGTTTCCGCCGCCCTCGGCGAATATCTCGAACTGATGGCTCTCGGGATGATAGCGCCAAATGCACTGGCCAAGGAAATCGGTGGTTGTCGTGGCCTTGGTGATCTCGACCCTGACCTTGGCCGTGCAGGTGCTCCCCTGGGCGCCGTAAATCCAACCGTCCGGTCCCCAACAAAGGCTACTGGCAACCGCATGCGTGTCCTCAAGCCCAAACCCTGAAAGGTGAACCTCGGGCGGGCCATCGGGAACGTCATCTCGGTTTCGATCGGGATAGAAGAGCAGGTACGGCGGATTCATGACCCAGACTCCGCCACGGCCCGGCAGCGCCGCTGTGGCGATATTCAGGCCGTCCACAAAGGTCTTTTGGCGATCGAACCGACCGTCACCATTGGAGTCTTCGTGAATCGAAATCAGATCGGCGCCACGAAAATGATTCGGCGGCGGTAGCGGAACCTTGTCAAACTTCGCGCGGATGTAGCGATCGTATTCGAGAATCTTCAATCCCGCCGGGAACGGGTATTGCCGATACTGCATGACCCACATGCGACCACGTTCATCGAAGTTGATGTAGAGCGGCTGGCGAACGTCCGGTTCGTTCGCCAGCAACTCGACGTTGAAACCCGCCTGCGGACGCAAAGCCATCAGCGCTTCGCCGGGCGGCAACGCCGGCGTTGGTTCGAGGACGGCTCGCAAGTTTCGCAGAGCCGCGTCGAGGCCCTTGGTCTTCGGATCGGGTCCGGCCGGCGGTTGCTGGGCTAGGACCGCCCCAACAGTAATGGCGAATCCACCCAATAACAAAAGAAAGCGGCGGTTCATGCGGTAGGTCTCGATCAATGCGGCGAGCCTGGCGGGACGGCTCTATCCTACCGCTTCGCGGCATAAGGATGCAAGTATCTCGAACGATTTGATTCCGGCGACGTTGCGACGCCCCTCACACAGTACAAAACACGTGATCGGAATCAACGAAACCGGCCGGGATCAACATGATCTCTTGGAATCGATTTGCCAAGTCCGGAGACAATCGACATCATACCGGGGCAACCGACACCATCAACGCAACCCGTCTTGTGCCGCGTCGAGTCGAACAGAACGATCGCGCGCTTACGTTCCAAACTTGCCAGCGACATCTTTGGTCGAAAGGTCGGAATCCATCTCACCGCCCGATTGCATAAGCATCAGCACTCCTCGGTGTTAGCAGACGCTGTCGGCGTTGGGGAGGCGAAAGCGGCAAAGATGGTTGCGGCGGCTGATACCGGTGCGGCGCACGCGCACCTCCGTCGTCGCGCGGTTGAGCCATTTGCACATCCTCGGGTCCGACGCTCGGGCGACGCCGGCGGCGGCAGGTGATGGAATACGACGGCGGCGAATTTCACTTCGCCGCGAGGGCGGATGAGCGGCCGGTCAGAGTGAAGGCGGCCCAGAAATAGGGATGCGCGGCGCCAAAACGCTTTCGCCGCATTTCGATCTGGGCTTTCTGGGCCGACCGTAGCGCTTCGGCCTTGGCGGCGCCCTTGGCCATCGCATCGTAGAATCGGGACATCATTAAGGCCGTGTCGCGATCGGGTACTTGCCACAGCGAAGCGATGATCGACTCGGCGCCGGCCAACTGAAAGGCTTGACGCAGACCCGCGACGCCTTCGCCGACCATGACCTCACCCAGGCCGGTTTCACAGGCGCTCAAGACGATCAGCTCGCAGCCGCGCAGGTCGGTGCTGACGATCTCCAGCCCAGTGAGGATGCCGTCGTCGGCGCCCGGCTTCAATCCGTGCCGTCGATTGCAGCCGGCGAGGAGTATGCCGCAACGGACCAAAGGCGATTCGCGATCCTTTCCGTCGGCGGTCTTGGCCGGCCCTGGGGACTCCGCGCCGGGAGCGCCAGTGTCAGTGACGATGAGCTTCTGAGTCGGCAGGTAGAAGCCGTGGGTTGCCAGCATGACAATCCGCGGCCTCACGGCAGTTTTGAAAACCGCCTCGGTGGCCGTGGCATCGGTTTCGATTCGCGGCTTCGCGCCGAGGTATTGGGCAAGCTTGTCCGTGGCAATCTCGGCTTCGATGGCGGTGAACGGCAATCGCGCGACCGGCGGAATCGCGTTCGCATCCTGGCTGAGGGATCGCTCGCCCGTCGCTCCGACCGGCGGCGGCGACGGCATCGCAAACGACCAGGGGTCGGCCGCACGGTTGGGTTGGTCCTTGATCGTCCGCCGGCCCGCGACCTGCCGACCGGACCATTCGCCCTCATACGCCGAACGTTCGGTCTCGAAGCGAAGTCGTGTCCCGTCGAGCGACCAAGCTCCGCGGCCGATGACATCACCGGTGGCATCATTAAGGCGAATGACCACCGACCCATCGAAGCCAAACGCGAAATGTACGGGAGCATCTCCAAGCTGGCCCGTCGCCGAAACGCCCGCAATCGCCTTGACCGGCTCGCCGCCAATTGGAGCATCAAAGTCGGGATCCGCGAGAATCAGAGGCGCTGACCTGGAGAGCGCCCGATCATCGCGCGGCGCGATTAAGTCACGGCCGCTGATGACGAATTGCAGGCCGTATTCCTCGGTCAGGAATCGATCGACGCTCGCGGGCAACGCCGCCCACGGTAACAGCCAAAGCTCGCCGTCAGGACTGAGGATGATATTCTTGGCACCGTTAAAATGTCGTTGCATCGGTGCCAGGAGTTTCTCGGAAAGCGGTGCGAGGGCCGCAATCAATTCACGCGTGGCCTGTGCCTCGCCAACGTCACGGATGCGATTGACGCCTTTGGCAATCGCGTCTCGGGCAGCCTTGATGAGCGCGTCGATCGGTGGCGCCTCACCGAGGTCGACAATGGCTACCTTGCCGTGGGATGGCACGATCCAAGCCGCGTAAGATACCGGCGGCGAATCGCTGACGGGAATCGATTTCTCGAATTTCACGATATCGACGAAGACGCTCCCCGCCGGGAGCGCCTTTCGGATGGCATCCAAGGTGTACCACGACTGGCGCGATTTGAGGTCCGACCCGCCGCGCTGAACCAGTTTTCGCTCCAGATCGGCGATGCGCTCCGCGAGCTGGCGCCGACGTTCCGCGATACCATCGCTGGAGTCCAGCGACTTCATTTGATGCCCGAGTGCCGATTGCCTCGCCCGCAACTGACGCAGCTCAGCGACAAAGCGCGAACTCTCAGGATCGGTCAAGTCTCGCTCAAACAATGCACGCAACGCCTGAGCCTCAACGGAAACGCCCTTGCCATTGAGAATCCACTCCGCGGTTCGTTCGACGGTCGTGGGGTCGCCGGCAAGGCTGACCGCAAGCGAGGCCGCCATCGAAAACCGCTTGACGATGTCGATATCCAGAAAGGCTTGCTGTTCGTCGGCCGACATGTGTGGCAGTTCACGAAGCAGGTAGGGACGCAGCCCGCGAAGTCGCCGATCGATCGACTCGACCGCCTCGGCCGGCTTTTGATCGGCCAGCAAGGCGACCGAGAGGTTGTGCAGCCCAATAAGGTAGTCTGGGGTTTCAGTTCCTGCGATCTTCTCATAAATCTGCAAGCTTCGCCGCTGATTCCGAACCGCCGCAGGTGCGTCGCCGGCGGCGATGAGAGCACCGCCGAGGTTGCTCAATTGCATCGCCACTTGAATACTGTCGGGGCCAAACTGCTTCTCGTTTATTTCCAGGCATCGCCGATGCAATTGACCGGCCTCCTTGTATCGCTTCTGTTCGTGATACGATGTCGCCAGATTGATGAGCGTGATGGCGATCTTCGGGTGGTCGGCACCATAGATCTTCTCGTCAATCTTGAGGCAGCGTTCAAACATGGCATCCGCCTCGGCGAATCGCCGTTGGCTGCGATAGGCGCGGGCCAAGTTGTGTTGGACTCGCGATAGGGCACGGGCGCCCCCGTCGCCGGCCTTGGCCAGAATCTCGATGCTCTTCTTGTACAAGGCTTCCGCGGCCGAGGACTGGCCTTGATTCGCTTTGAGCCCCGCCATGCGTTCCAGAGCATTGGCGGTTTCGGGGTGAGTCGGGCCATGCACTCGCTGCGCGATGTCCAGCGATCGTTGGGCCAACGGCTCGGCAGCGCCGTATCTGCCTTGTGACTCCAGGATGCTAGCCAGTAGCTGCAACGCGCCAATGAGACTGGGATGATTCGGGCCGCTGAGTTTCTCGCGAATCGCAATGTCCCGGCGACACAGTGACTCCGCCTCACGAACTTGCCCCGCGGTCAGCAACAAGTCCGCGAGATTGCCCAACACGATAGCGACATTTTCGCATTCGGGGCCGTCGTTCTTCTCTGAGATTCGGATGCAGCGTTCGTAAGCCTCGCGCGAGGCATCGACACGATTCAGCATCTTGTAGCAATTCCCCATAGCGTTCAGGAAAACGTCAAGGCTGCCATCGTCGGCTCCTCGTGTCGCTTGGACAATCTTCACCGCGCGAAGTAGGTGAGGTTCGGCGAGACTCGGTTTCTGTTGATCCATGTGGACTTCGGCGAGTTTGCGGAGAGGGTCTGCGAGTGTGATGTGCTCGGCGCCGTGTTTTGCTTCGAGGATCTGAATCGCGCGTCGCAACTGAGTTCCGGCCGCTGCCAGGTCTCCGATTTCACGATGAACCACCGAAAACCGCGAAAGTAAGTCAGCCACGATGGTCGAGTCCGCGCCCTCTCGCTTTTCCCGAATCTGAAGGCTTCGCTCGTAGGCCTTCTTGGCTTCGCTGAACTTTCTCAAATCGACATAAGTGTCGCCGATGTTGCCGAGGGTGACACCCACCATCGCGTGGTCCGGGCCGAATCCATCTTCGAAGAGACTCAGTGCCCATTCAAAATCGCGCAACGCGGGCAGCAGTTTTCCCTGTCGTTTTCGACAAAGGCCCTTCCAGCCGATGACACCGGCGGCAAAGGTGTCACCACGCAAGATTGGGATTTCCCTCTGCAGGATATTCAGCGCCGCGTCGGCCTGTTCCTCGGCCTCACGGTATTTTCCCTGTTCAAAGAGCGACACCGACCGATCCATGTGTTTCTTGATCTCTGCGGGATCATCGGCACGTGCCATGGCGTTCAGGCCGAAGCTGCAGACGGCGGCCAACACGATCGAGCGGACTGGGTTTCGCATGGGCACTCGGGGATAGGTCCAATGGTCTGAGATTCACTTAAATGTACGAATGTTGGAGAATTCTCGCACGTTGGCAAGAGAGAGTCAAGCTGCGGGTTGTGTCTTTCACAGCTGACGAAGGTCGCCGTCGCCCGTTGCCGGTGGTATCATGAGTGTCATGAATCGTTAAACGGCCGGGAACTTTGGGGAGAGGGCATGATTCCGTTATCGCGATTGGCAGCTTCGGTGCAACCATCCGCGACTCTGGCCGCCGGCGCCAAAGCCCGGGCGCTACGAGCCTCGGGCGTTCATGTTTTTGATTTCAGTCTCGGTGAACCCGACTTTGCGACGCCCGACCACATTTGCGATGCGGCGTTCGCGGCAATCAAGGCAGGGCACACGCATTACACACCGGCCAACGGCATCGTCGAACTTCGGCGAGCGGTTGCTGAGTGGTATGGTTGCGTTCACGGATTGAAACTCACGGCCGACCAAGTGCTGATCTCAAACGGCGCCAAGCACTCGATTCACAACACCCTCGCGGCGACGGTTGGCGCTGGCGATGAGGTGATTATTCCCGCCCCCTATTGGGTTAGTTACAGCGACCTCGTGGAGATGACCGGCGCTCGGGCGGTTATCGTCCCGACCACAGCGGCGAGCGGTTTCAAGATGTCGCCCGCGCAGCTTCGCGATGCGATCACGCCGCGTAGCCGGTTACTGATGCTAAACTCCCCGTGCAATCCAACGGGGACGGTCTATTCGCGAGGCGAATTAGACGCTCTTGCCGACGTCGTATTGGACTCTGAAATCGTCGTGCTCAGCGACGAGATTTATGAGCAACTCACCTTTGGTGCCGCCAAGCCGACTTGCTTCGCGACATTGCGGCCGGAACTCGCGGACAGGACCATCACGATCAGCGGGGCGAGCAAGAGTTATGCCATGACAGGTTGGCGTCAGGGCTGGGCCGTCGGTCCAAAGCCGGTGATTCAAGCGATGGGGAATATCCAGAGCCAACAGACAAGTTGCCCTAACAGCATCGGCCAGTATGCCCTGATTGCGGCCCTGAACGGTCCTCAAGATTGCGTCGAAACGATGCGACGCCGGTTTGAGTCGCGCCGCGACTTGGTATGCCGTCGATTGGCGGCGATTCCCGGGATCAAGATGCCCACTCCCGACGGCGCATTCTATGCTTTTTTTGATATCACGGCGTTCTACGGCAAGCCGGTCTCCGGCGGGCCGTTTAGCGACTCGGCGGGCTTCTGCCGGGCCGCGCTCGAAGTCGCTCACGTCAACCTTGTTCCCGGAAGTGCGTTCGGCCATGAGGGGTCGGTGCGGTTGTCATTCGCCACTGATGAAGCCACCATCGAAGGTGGCCTGGAACGCCTCGCCGCTTGGCTTCAATGATGGCGTGACCCTTTCCATGAGATTCTGCCATGCCAGTGTTATACCTCACCGAAGACGATGTTCGTCAGGTCTTGACCATCGATCTGGCGATTGAAGCCGTTGAGACCGGTCTACGCAAACTTGCACTCGACGAAGCCGTGAACTGCCCCCGTCAACGGGCACAGACCGATCATTGCATGCTTCACGTCATGTCCGCGGCCGCCAAGTCGATTGGATACCTTGGTCACAAGTCCTATGTCACCACGCGGAAAGGAGCCCACTTTCATTTTCACTTGTTCGACGGCAAGACGGGCGAACAACTCGCTTGGATGCGTGCCGACTTCCTCGGCCAGATTCGGACGGGGGCAGCCAGCGCGGTCGCGACAAAATACATGGCTCGAACGGATGCCGCAACCGTGGGCATCTTCGGTAGCGGTAAACAAGCTCGTTCACAGGTGCTGGGCCTTTGCAAGGTTCGCAAGATTCGAACTGTCAACGTCTATAGCCCCAACGAGAGCCATCGGACTCAATTCGCCACCGAGATGAGCGCCGCGTGTGGCGTCGAGGTTCTGCCCGTGTCAAGCCCCGAGCAAGCGGCCCGCGATCGAGACATCGTCGTGACCGCGACAACAACCCGAGATCCGGTCTTAAAGGGCGAGTGGCTTCGCGATGGCACGCATTTGAATGTCATTGGTTCGAATTTTCTCGGCAAGGCCGAGATCGACGTGGCGACGATTCAACGATGCGCCACCATCGTTGTGGATAGCAAGGAACAAGCACGGCTCGAGGCTGGCGACCTCATGCCGGCCATCGAGCATGGCGTCATCCATTGGACCGACGTTTACGAGTTGGGACATATTATCACCGGTCGTTATCGCGGCCGTGAGGATACCTCCCACATCACGCTGTTCAAGTCGATGGGGATTGCCATTGAAGATGTCGCCACCGCCGCTCGAGTCTACGAACGCGCTAAGGCCGCGGGCCTTGGCCGACTTTTGGAAGTGTGACGCAAAGTCCTATGTCTGACACTCTGCAGAAATCTTTGGAAGGCCCGCCAAGACGCCGACTACCGACGGCGTTCGCTGCGGGTTGCTGTCTGGGGTTGGCCGCTTTTCTGCTCGCTGGTCTCTGGGCGGCCTTTAACACATCATGGGTATCCGATCTTCGCCGCGGAGTGCTTAGCGGTCCATGGGCAGGCGAGGTTGTCATTGCTTTGGCTCTGATGTTATCCCTGACCGGATACGACCTCGTGCGACGCGCCTGGCGTCACGCCGGCGGCGCAGAAGATCTCGCGCGCTTTCTACCGTGGCTTGTATATCGTGCCGGTCTGTCGGTGGCGCTGGTTGAGCTGGGCCACACCGGATATCTGCTCGCGACAAATAGGAACGCCATTCATGACTCGATCGAACAAATGCCGCATTGGATGTTGTTGGTGATTGGCGTGGCGTCCGCATTTGCCGGCTGGGGAATACGGCACGCCATGAAACGTCACGCGCCCGTTGGCGTCGCCGGTCGCCCCGGACGCCTCGGCGCCCTAGTGTTTGTTGTCGGTGTCGTCGTTTCGTCGGGTAGCGCCGTCGCCGGTTTCAACTACTGGGATAACATCCAACATCGTTCGCGAAATGCAATGCGCAAGGCGATCAATGAGAAAGATCAGGTCGAGTTTGATCGAGCACTTTCGACGATTACGCCTTCGCAATTGCCAGAAGTGTTCGAGGCCCTTGATGAACACACGGAGAGCGCGGATCCCGACGTTAGGCGTTTGGTCGCGAGCGGATTCGGCAAGATTGGATCTCTCGGCATGGCCCAGGACAACGCCGATCATCAGTACATCGCGCGATTGGCATCAGTGAGTTTGTGGTATCTCATTCGAACCGACAAGGATGCATCGGTTCGCCGTGATGCCGTCGTTGCCCTCGCGTCCTTCGGCGAGGCAAGGCAGCTTTCAAATAACATCGATTTATTCCAACGACAACAGAACACCGAATTCCGGCGCCAAGTTCTCGATCACGCCCTGAAAGACAACGACGAAGCTGTACGCCAAGCGGCCAAAGAGGCCTTGGCAAAGTCCAGCAATTCCCGTTGAAACATTCCTCTTAGCGTCGTGAGCCTCTCGCGAATCGAATTCACTTCAACAAAAGAGCCATGATTGGTATGAATGATCTCGAATCAACGCGACGGTGATCTCGTTCCGAAGCGGCTGACGCGGATCTGAGGCGGTTAAATCGCGCGGCACTTTCATCGTGCCCTGAGCCAACGTATCGAGCGTGGCACCAAACACGTTGAAAATCTAATAGCCGCTCGCCTTGCCAGTGATGCGTTTGTCGGCGGCACCATGGTAGGTACCGTCGGCGGGATTGATCCAGATCGTGTGGGCGTCGCCCTGTTTCGTGCTGCCTACCGTGTGTCCCATAACACCAAGCGATTTCGAGAGAGCCGCGAATGTCGCTGATCGCTCCAGTCGGATCTCATCAGGAAACCACTGATGGTGCATTCGCGGCGCATCCACGGCGGCCTGCGGCTCCATGCCGTAATCGATTACATTCACGAGCACGCATAACACCGTGTTGATAATGGTCCGGCTTCCTGGGCTGCCGGTAATCAAAATGGGGCGACCATGTTTTGATACGATTGTGGGAGACTGAGAACTCAACATGCGTTTGCCGGGAGCAACAAGATTCGGCGGCGTTCCAATGCGACCGCGTCGATCGGTGATGCCAGGCTTCCAGTTGAAATCGCTCATTTCATTGTTGAGTAGGAATCCGGCGCCTCGTACTACGACACGCGACCCGAAACTGTGCTCCAGAGTGTAAGTGTTCGACACGGCGAGGCCATCCTTGTCGATGACGGAAAAGTGGGTCGTGTCATCGCTTTCCGGTGGTAGTTTTATGTCGCCCGCCAAGGCAGCGCTTGGTGTTGCATTGGTCATTGAAATACTCTTGGCTAACTGACGTGCGTACTCCTTCGTTGTGAGATGCTCGGGGATTTTCGTGAAAGCCGGATCCCCGATGAATCGAGCGCGATCCGCAAAGGCTCGCCTCATGGCCTCGGCCATTAAGTGAACCGTTTCCGGTGCATACCGATCGCGCGATCTGAGGTCAAATTGCTCCAAGACGTTGAGCATTTGGACGAGGCAGATTCCTCCGGAACTCGGCGGGGGTGGGCCGTATATGTCGTATCCGCGATAAGTTCCGTGAATCGGCTTTCGTTCAACAGCGCGATAGGATTCAAGATCGGCCTTTGTTATTTGTCCCCCACCGGCTTTCATCTCGTCGACGATTTGATCGGCAATCAGTCCTCGATAGAAAGCGTCGGGGCCATCGTCGGCGATGAGCCTCAGAGTCCTGGCCAGATCGGGCTGCACGAGTCGGTCATTTCCATTCCATTCACCGTTGCCTGGCTTTCCAAACACGCGCCGTAGTTCCGGAAAGTCAGCGGATGTTGCGATCAGGTCATTGAGCGATCGTGCCAGCGGTTCGCCGATCACGAATCCATCGGCGGCAAGTTTCACGGCCGGGGCTACGATATCCTTCCATGGCATCTTGCCGAATCGCTTGTGAGCGAGGGCCATGCCGCGAACGGTCCCGGGAACGCCGACAGCTTTGTGAGTCAGCGTACTGGTCTCACGAACGAAGGTTTGTGCGTGAGCGGAGGCCGGTGCGGTTTCGCGATATTCGAACACGACTGGATCGCCGTGGGTCGGGTGGACGAGCATGAACCCGCCGCCGCCAATGTTACCCGCCGCCGGGTGCGTAACAGCCAGTGCAAAAGCCGTCGCCACAGCCGCGTCCACGGCATTTCCGCCGTTCTTGAGGATCTCGACGCCGACGTCGGATGCCGGTGGCGAAACCGAAACAACCATCCCGTTCCGGCCGATCACGGCACGTTCTGCTGCGAATGACGTCGTGCCAATTAGTGTGACCGTTGTGAGAATGAAGGCGATCACGCGAATCATGGAGTTTCCTTTTCGCCGGTCAACTGAGCTCGAACGCGGGAACATACCAGGGCAATCAATTCGGGGTCGTAACCTTTGCCATCGAGTGCCTGGCGGATGGAGTCTTCAATACGGGTGGGACTGCGGCGTGCCAAGCGAACCACCGCGCCCAGTGCCAATCGAGCTTCGCGTGATGTAACGCGAAAGCGCTCGTCTTGAGCAGCCAATCGGTCATACAAAGCCGTAAGTTCCTCGGGACGAGCCTCCCGAAGTTCGCCGCGAGAGTCGAGGTATTGGTACAGGGCCAGCGCGACACGTTCGTTTTCGGTCACAGATGGCACGGCGATAGGCTGCGGATCGGATTGTGCGATTCGGGACGTCGTTGGCGCAGACTCGGTCAGGCGTCTGCGAATGTCGAGCATCGCCCAGAGATTAGCGGCGAGCAAAAAGACCAAGCAAACGGCAACGACGACAGGGCCGAGACGCCGAGACGCGGGCGCCTGCGCCGGCATCGTTGGTGGCCGATGATCGAGTTTGACCGCGACTCCTGAAAGGTACGGCGTCCAAGCAATGAGAGGACCTCGGGCCGAATAGGTCGCCAGCGGGAAATCGCCGCCGACCAAGGGAAGCCACTGCCAATGCCCCCCCGATGACTGATCTAACATGCCGAGTCGCAGATCCGGTTCGGTCGGCGTTGGAGCGGCGAACAGCAGCGCCCCTTCCTGACCCAACTTGATTGGCAGCACCGGAACCGGGTCACCCGATGGAGGCGGAGATGGTGCTTGAGCCAAGACGTCCGTGAGATCATAGTCTCCGGCAAACGCGGTCGGATCATTGATCGCGTTCTGTTGTTTGAGCCAAAGGTAGATGGCTTGCGCGACAAATACGCTCAGATTTGCCGGACCAACCACGCCGAGCAACTCAAGCCCGCCATGACGCCGCGTGGCTGTCTGATCGGTAACACCGTAACGCACTTTGGCGACCAGTCGCCGACCGTCGCCAAGCAACACGGAACAGAATAGCTCGGTTTGGGGCCAATGCTCGGGATACGGGGCGGCCTGGAGCCGGCGTGCCAACGATTCAACCTCGACTGCCCAGGGAGTATCCAACGGCGCCAGCAACCGAAACCCGAGGCTGCGTTGATGCGGGCCTTCGAGAAATTCGCCAAATACAACGCCCTGCAGCACGGCCGGCGCTGCCGACATATCGGATACTCCGGGGGCGAAATCATGCCGGTCGCGTTTATCGGAGTCTTACATAGGGCATCAAGTCCGGGACTCGCGGAACGCCGTTTTCCGGTAGAATCTCTAATCGTGTCCCCTCGGCGGGAGCGTTGACCGCTCCGGCCATTCCTTCTCGAATGATGTAAGGTTCGGCGGTCAATCGCTCGAACTTGTAGGTTTCGGTTCGGCTGGCGATCCATGTCATTCGCCAATCGCGTGAGGTATCGTCGCGAAGCAACACGTCGGCCCATATTCCGTCGCCGGGTCGAAACGTGAGGGCCGTCCCGCTCTCGGGGACAAAAGTATAGGTCGCGACCCGTCGTTTGGCATCGCGAACGGCCTCCCCGTCGAGCCGGAATGTCAGTTCTTTCTGAACATCGTTTGAGCGATGATAAATGGTGAGTTTGCCGGGCGGGCGCAAGCGTTGATCCTTCAGGTCATCGGGCAGCACCAAGTGCAGTGTGCGAACATCGAGATCGAAGCTCTTCTCGCGAAGGAATGCAGCCAAGGCGGCAACGGGGTCGCCGCCCTTGGCGTCGGCAAGGCGGCCGAGGATGACGGCCAGTTGGCGCCAGTCACGAAGTTCGGGCGCCGTGGGCAGCCAGTCGGCGACGGCCAACCATCGCCCATGGGTTTCCTTGCCATCCGGGCAATGTTGCATCATTTCCTTGGCGACCGCCGCGCGACCGACATCGATGAGGTTTCGATAAGACGACATGGCCGACGCTCGAACCTCAGGGATCACAACGTCGGGCAATTCCGCAAGCGACCAGTCCGCGAATCGCGGATATGCCTTCTTAAGCCGCGCCAATCGATCGCGTGCGGCCCCCTCACGGAATCGCGCGGCTTCGGGAATCTTCAGCGGCGCCCGCTCCTCCGAGGCATCACCGGCCATGCCAAGTGCTAAGGTGAGGTCTCGAATCCTTTCGAGCTTCGCTCGCGATCGCTCCCAGAGGCGACGAGCATCTTCGACCGGCAGAAACGAGTAGGCGGTCGCATACGTCAGCGATGGAGCACGAGCCGATGCCAACGGCCGCGACTGTGGCAATCGATCCGTTGCCCGGAATGGCGGCTCGTCGGCCTTGGCAAACAACTTCTCGGCTCGATCGTGCCAGTCGTTCCACGGCAACGCCACTGCGCCGCCGGAGCGATCCGTGAACAGCATCAACTTGTCGGCATCGTGACGAAGTTCGTTGTACCATTCTGCCAGACGGGTCACGGCTGTACGCAATGCCGTTACGTCCTCGAGCCATTTTTCGCGCAGCAGGACCGTGTCGGTTTGCTTCCATTCGGCGGCGTGCGGTTCGGGGGGAACGAGCTCCTTACCCAGCTGGCGTTCCAGCGTCGCGAGGTCGTCCTCAGTCCGGGCGTCACTCGGCGGCCGGATGCGGGCGAGCCGATCGCGATACTCGGCATAGGCGGTTAATTCAGCCAGCCGTTGTTCGACATAACCGCGAAGTTCCGTTGTCAGCTTTCCGAACTCGGGGTTCTGACGAATCTCAGTCAATTCGCTCATCTTCCGTTGCAGCGGCTCGGCGAGTCGCGCGGAAGCCGTCTGGCCTTCACGGGCACGATAAGACTCGACGGCGGAAGTAAGCGGCGACGTTTGTACCGATTCGCGAGTGAAGTAGAGAACAACGGCGAGGACGAGCATCAGCCCGACGAGCATCGTTGTGCCGGCAACGGTGAGCATGAGCCGTCGCTGAGAGCCGCGTTCGCGGCGACGAAAGTCGCCGGCCACGGCGAAGCACTGGTTGAAAAGCTCAGCGACCTGATACGGATCGCGGGGCCGGGCCGCCTGGCCGGCAAGCGCGGGCCGCCTGACAGCCGTGGCCCAGAGGCGCAAATCAATATCGCCAAAGCCACCTTCCGCGGCCTCGTTTTCGCTCAAAAAATACTTGAACCTGCCGCCGACTTGTGCCTTTCGATCCTCGATGTTCTCGGCCCAAGCCGTTGCCGTGTCGCCGGACTTGGCCAACAGGTCGCATTTGCTGAGCACCAGATACACGGGTAGCCCGGCAATCTCGCTCGACTTCGCCCGCAAACGCTCTAAACGGCGCAAGAATTTGACAAACTCGCCGAGGTCCGAGTCGATTTGTTCCGCGGCCGCAGATGCGTCGACCACGAGGATCAAGGCATCCGCGTCAACGACCGCTTCGGCAAGCCCTCCGGCCTTGGGGTCATGAATCAAGCCCGGCCGCGTCAGGATCTCGTTGGCAGCACGGCCATCGCAATCGATGAGCGAGATTTTCATACTCGCCGACGGTGCCGACTTGCCGACGCCGAGCGGCTCGTAGCGGATCGGATATGGGACTATCTCGTCCAGTGTCTCGCGTGGGCGTTCGTCATAGACGCGCCGTTGGAGGTCCGCCAGACCATTCGTAATGTCGATCAATCGGCCGGCCAATGCGCGTTCCTGAGTCTGTGATGCTTGGGATAACGCGCCCAGCAACGACGACTTTCCGGCATCGGGCATGCCGAACAGAACGACGCGCAGCGAGTCGGTATCGCCGAACGAAGAAGGTGCCGGGGAGGGAGTCGGTGTCGTCATGGCCGAGTATCAACCTTGTCGGGGCCGTTACTGGTCGCTGGTTCGCTGGATGCTTACCGAAAGCTGAAGATCGTTTCGCACGAATTCGAACAACTGCCGAACGGCCGGGTGATCGCTGGCGACGCTTTCGGGCGTAATGACGATGGCGACTTCGCGAAATGCCGGGACGCCGTCGTCCTTTCGTCGCTTTTGCCGCAGATGATTCTTGATTTCGCTCAGGGTCATCGGCTGTGTCGAATCTTCGACTAGATAGAATCGTTCGTCACGCACCTTGTCGCCGCCGAGCATGCGAATTCGCAGTGGCAACAGTGGGCGAACCCCGGGATCATCAGACGGCGGTTTGACCTTGGCACTTGCAGCCGTCTCCGGTGAGCGGCTTGTCGCCGGTGACGAATCGATGCTTGGCGAACCAGTTCCCGTACCGAAACCCATACCGGGTCCAAATCCCCAGCCAGCGCCGCCGCTATTGTTGAACAGCATTGCCAACGCGAGAAGCCCCACGGCCACGGAGCCAAGCGTCGCCAAAATCCTCTTTACGGGTCGTGGCGCCTGCCGATTGAAGGCCAATCGGCCGATGAGCCAGACCAGCCCCAGTGTCAGGACATAGCCAACGGCAGCCGCACCGGCCACGGCCAGGCCGTGGATTATCATGTGACCGAAATCCTCGGCGGCATTCGCGAACAACGGCATTCGGCGACTCCCAATGCGTCAGCGTTTGGCACGCGGGTTGTCGAACCCGTGAGGCACGTCCTTGAACCAACGTTGGTACTGCTGCACCTGTCGTTCTTGCGGAAACCCCGACAACTCACGCGGGTAAAGGATCAGATAATACAATTCGCCGCGACCGCCGAGTTCTCGCTGATGGCGACTGACGAGCGCCAGGACGTCGGCTTCCGTGGCGAGCTTGAGCCGATCGTCACCGTCCTGATAATAAAGAAGCCCATCATTCTTGTCGATCTCGAGGACACGCGCGGACAACCGCTGAAGAGCCTCGGCCTTCTCCTGCTTCAGGCGCTCGAGTTGCCGGCGAGTCTGCTCCAATTGTCGCGCCAATTCGGCGGCATCTCCCGGAGCGGGCTGCGGACCAAGCGAAGCGCCATCGCGAGGGGGTGTTTCGTTTCCGTCGCCGCCTTCGCCGGCCGTTTTCACAAATGGCATCAACAAGAAAATACAAAACAGCAAGATCAAGACGTCGATCAACGGAATGAAAAACCGGGTTACGCTTCGGCGAGGCTGGCGGATCACGGCGGCACCTCACCAGTGTCGGCGCCGGGCAGGCCGGCCAGCGACCGGATCAAGTCGCGGCCAATCGTCACAATCCACGTCGGCAAGATATTCATCAAGGCCATGAACAGCCCACTGCCGGTCGCCGTGATGGCCGGGGCGTACTTCGAGATGACCTCTTGCGGCGTGACGACGGGGCCTTTCATCGAGCCAAAGGTCTGCAAGATCCCACCAACGGTCCCGAGCAAACCCAGAAGCGGAAACCACTCGGCGGCTTGAGCCAAATGACTCAGCCACCGATCCGGCCGCTCGTCAAATCCGGTTTCGCGCCATCGCAAGGCCCGGAAGCACAGCCAAATCTGCGTGGTAAACAGCACGACGCCCAGCGACAGAATCAACCAATCCATCGGCGATGATTCAATACGCTTGATGTAGTCACGCATGGCATCGCCGGGGATGGCGACCGCGACGAGCGTGGCGGCGAGCAACGGCACGAGGCAGAATGCAAACGGAAGCAATTGTTGGATCAGCAACCGGCGCACGTCACGGATTCCCTTTCTCGCGGCAGGTCGGTACAAGCGGACGCGCCGCAGTGAGTCTTATTCGACCGGCGTACGCTTGATCTCGCGAAACCAATCCGGCAGAGGCTGAAGGCGTCCTTCGCGATCGACGCAGGCTAAGGTCGTTGCCCCCTCCGCGATGAGGGTTCCGCCACGCGACACCTCATACCGATGCTCGATCCGAACGGGGGTCACCCGCTCAACGAATGTTCGAATCGTTAAAAGATCGTCATAGTGAGCCGGGCTGCGGTACTTGACTTCAATTCGAGCCAGCACGAGGTAGACGCCCTGATCCTCCATATCGCGGTAGTTTACGCCGCATGAACGCAATAACTCGGTGCGTGCCTGTTCGAAGTAGACCAGATAGTTGGCATGATGCAGCAGCCCCATCCGGTCGGTCTCGGCATAACGCACCCGAATCGTGGTCTCCCCGCTCAATGACACGCGCGTTTCCTCGACTGGCGTGAACTCTAGTGAATCAGACCGGCCCGTGTTTGTGTAACGAACGGCCAAAACGGGTAGTAAACCACCAAGGCTCGCCCGAGCAACAAACGCTCGGGCACCAGTCCCCACGTGCGGCTATCAGCGCTCTGGGCGCTGTTGTCGCCCAAAGCGAGGTAGTGGCCCGGTTGGACATAGAGCGTCTGAATGCGAATCTTGTTGGCGAAGTCCAGCTCCGCCGTCGTCACGGGGTGATCGGCATAGGTGTAGTGCGTGTCACGCCAGAGTTTCAACGCGGATACGGTTACCGTGCCGCCCGCGACGCCGATTGATGCCGGTTCGAGGTCATTCTCTTTCGTCGGCCCGCGCTCGAGCGCCGGGGGGTATGCGATGCCGTCACCAAAAATCAAATGCCGGCCGACCCAGACCGTGAGCCGTTCATTGAAATTCGCAAAGCGAATGTGATAACTACCGGGGCCTTTGATGCGACTCGGGACCGGCGAACCGAGCGCGGACAGCTTTGCTCCCTGGGGATTCAGACCCGTGACGCGAAAAAGAGTACAGGTTCCGGCGGCCACGTCAAACTTCGCCTGAAAGCGGTCGATGCCCTTAGAAAGCTCGAACACAAATTCACCGTTCGCGGAGGAGACTTCGACCTTTGCCTCAAGCATCAAGTCCGGAACCCAACTGTAAAGCTCTTGGGGGCGACTGTCGCCGTTGCCGGAGTTGTAGCCCATGTGATTGGTGATGATCTGTTTGCCGAACGCCTGCAAGTCCGGGTCGAGACGCCCAGTGGGAAAATTCTGGCGAACACGATGACCATAGCGAAGCCAGGCAACGGAGTTTTCGCCGGCCTTGCCCGTGTGGGTGAACGTCGTCGGTTTTGTGCCGTTGTTTGATGCCCACCGTGTGGCGTCGCTAAACTCCCATCTTTGAATCCGGTTGGCCTGGCTGGCCGGCTGGAAATCGTTGTCGAATACGAGCCGCTTCTCGGCCAGCATCACGTCCGGCGGCGTCCGAACAATCTCAAAGTCACCCGGAAGGGATTTGCCGGCAATATGTCGTTTCACGGATTCCGCGAAGTGATTGACCGCCGCGTCATCGTTGAAATGCAGGAATTGCGGACGCCACAGATCAACTTCGGGCCTGGCCTTGTTCGGGATGCTCGTGTCGTCGAAATGGAACTTGCCGCGAGAGACATAAAGGTCGCCGTCCACAATGGCGATGGTCTCGTCAGGCAAACCCATGCATCGCTTGATGTAATTCATGGCCGTCATGTACCGCTGCGGCGACTCAGGGAATTTGAAGACAATGACCTGATGTCGTTTCGGTGTCCACAATCGGCCTGAGTCGAACAGGTATTTCGCGACCAGAACCCGGTCGCCGCTTCCCCATTCTGGGCCGCCCGTCTCTTTCCATTGCATCTTGTGTTGGCAATTGGGACAGGTGCAGCGATCGACAAAAACCGGCATCCGGTCTTGAGGATCGACTTCGCTGGAGCAGTTGACCGGAAAACTGTAGCCGCAATCGGTACAGGTCACCAATTTCTGATAGCCGTAGAGCGTCTCCGCCATTGAACCGGTCGGAATGACGAACGCCTCCGCCACGAAAGTCTTGAGCATCAGCACAAGCACGACCACGAAAACGATGGTTTCAAGGACTTCGCGAACGACGTCTTTGTGTTCGTGCGGTTTGTCCTCGCCCGAGATTGTTCCCGGATCGGGGGCCACGGGAAGGCCAGCCGGCGGCTTCGCGGGGCGCGGCGTCGAGAGCGGGTTGTTGGCCATTCACCACCTAAAGAACTTTCGGCTTTCACGAACACAACGAGAAACCTAACGCTAACTCCATTATCGCGAAAGGCCAACCGGCTTCCAGTTCAGCCTTTGGCGAACTCTTTGCGTTTCCCGAACGAGTCATTTTCCGAGCGCGAGCGAGAGAATAAACGCTCCGCCGCCCAAGCACAGAAAAACGACAAAGATGATGGTCTGAATCATGCCCAAGATTCGCCCGATGTTTGTCAGGGACTCGCCCTCGCGATCCATTCGTCCGGCTCGCATTTCCGCTAGGTCGTTGTTGGCCATCGTCCACGCCACGATTCCGAAAATCACGCAAACGGCCCAGCCGAGGATCCCAAAAATGAGGATCATTGGCCCGCGATGCGGGGCGAGGTCGCGACGCATTCGACGCCGCGAAGGGCGGTCGTCCAATTCATCGTCGTCATCGTCGCGTTCGACGCGGCGACGTGGACGAGGCGGCTCCTCGTCGTCGGCGGCGTCTTCGGGGCGAGGAGGACGTCGCCGAATCGGTTCGTCTTCGCGGATTGGCGAGGGCGGAGGTGCCGGCCGAAGCGGCGATTCCATGGCGCCGGAGGGTCCACCTTCCACGATGGCCTCGAACACTGCCTGACACGACGGGCATCTTACCGTGGCGCCGATAAGATTGTCCGGCACCTTGAGCGGTCGGGAGCATTTGGGGCACGAAATTTGAATTGCCATTTTTACACTCGCTGAATGACTTTGTGAAACGCTGATGTCACTTCCCTGAGCGTAATTCCTACTCCATGCGATAGACTCAGGGTGAGGCAATCGCGAGTACGATGAAAAAGGCAAACGCTGCCAAAATCAACGCCGAGATGACCGTCATGATGATGCCCATCACGTAGCCCGCCATGGTCAAGCCTTCGCCGTCGCCATCGATTCGACCTTCGCGCATGCCGCGGAGGTCGTTTCGGCCCATGACCCATGCCGGAATCGACGTGACAAGTCCCAGTGGACCGCAGAAGAGTATCGACACGATTCCGAGTATGAGAATCGTGGTGCCCCGATGCGGCTGAAGGTCGCGGCGCTTTCCTCGAGGGCCAAAGTCATCTTCATCTTCCCAGCGTCGGCGACGCCGGCGGGGCGGTTCGTCCATTTCGTCGTCATCGTCAACCGGGGGCGGTGGCGGCAATGGTGGCGCCTGGCTGATTCGCGGACCGGATTCTTCAACGGGATTCGACGGCTCCGCAGTCTCCGCCACGAAAATCGCCTCGCATGTCGAGCAGCGGACCTTGGTGCCGATCAAGTTATCCGGCACGCGGACGGTGCGCCGGCATTCGGGGCAGCTTGATAACTGAGCCACAAGAATTCTCGCTTCGTGTTGGCGGAGAGTATCCCGGAGTATTTCGACTCCTTGCTTACCTTATTGCGCCTAATTCTGAGACATAGTTTAACCACAAGATATGACTGGGCGCTTCCCGTGGCGACGCCACGAGCATCAGCGATCGGGTCACACCGATAAGGCAGGGAATTCCGTTACTTGATGGAGGAAGTTAGCCGATACCCTAGGGGGTTATTCCCCGTTGCTGATGAGTTGGGCGATTGAGGGAGGAGAAGCGATGGCAACCTGGCGAAACCTGGCAATTCTGATCGGAGCCTTCGGGGCTGTCTCTTCAGCCGGTGCGCAATCGCAGCTCATCACCGAGGCCACCACGCGGGGCGATTGTTTTCGTTATGAGTTGCACATGACCGTCACGGGAGAGTTGCGAGTCAACCGGGACGGGAAACAGACGCCTATCCCGCTTGCGGCCCAGGCTCGCCATCATTTTTCCGAACGCATTCTCGAACACAAACCTAAAGGTTTACCCGAGAAAGTTGCCCGACACTATGACGTCGCTCAGTCGGCCCTCAACGTGAACAATGCGACGACGAACCGAGAACTAAGGCCTGACCGGCGTCTCGTGGTCGCGCAGCGCGGCCCTGATCGATTCCTTTGCTACAGTCCAAGCGGCCCGCTCAGTCGTGACGAGAAGGAACTCGTTAGCGAGCATTTCGACACGCTTGCCATCACGGGTCTGCTCCCGGAGAAAGAGGTCGCCGTCGGCGAAACGTGGAAGCCGGCCAATGGCACCGTGCAGTCGCTTTGCCTTTTCGAGGCCCTCATTTCCCATGAGTTGTCGGCGAAGTTGGAGTCAATCGTCGATGGTTCCGCCGTCATTCGAATCAGCGGTAACGCCACCGGAATCGATCTGGGCGCCCTCGTCAAGCAGAAGGTCGCGGCCACAGTTCGCTACGACCTGTTGGCAAAGCGAATCGTCATGGTGGAATGGACTCAGAACGATGAACGTGACCAAGGCCCCGCAAGCCCGGCCTCGGCCATTGAGATGAAAGTGACACTCAAACGATCTTTGATCGAACAGCCGAAAGAACTGAACTCCGTCGCCATCGAGAGTGTCCCGCAGGGCTTCGATCCGCCGGCCGCGTTGACGCAAGTGATCTATCGCGACACGAAGGATCGCTACGAGGTCGGCGCTCATCGCGACTGGTATTTGGTCGGACAAACCGAATCGCACGTGGTTCTTCGCCTGATTGAGCGCGGCGATCTGGTCGCTCAGGTGTCGCTGACTCCGGGGCCAAATGCCGGCGCCGGCAAACACATCAGCGCCGACGAGTTCAAGCGGATCGCCTCCGAGTCGCCGGGGTGGCAGTATGAGGAACTCGTCGATGAAGGCGAATTGACGGCCGATGGCGGGCGCTGGATCTATCGCGTGGTGGCCCGTGGCGAAATGGACGGCGTCAAGATCGTTCAAGCCTTCTATCTGATTGCCGGGCCGAAGGGGGATCAGGTCATTGCGACGTTCACGATGAAGCCGCCGCAGGTCGCCAAGCTCGGCTCACGCGACGTTACTCTGATTAGTTCCATTCAATTCCCGGCCAAATGAGTTGACGCGAAGCGAGGCTCGTCCGAGGGCAGCGTTGGCCACCCCCGGCGAGCCTCCGTCGTTTCCATCGCGACTCTAGGCCACGCGGCGCACGTCGTCAAAGAGTGGATCCCACCGGCTCAACGGCATCGGCTCAGCCTCGGGTTTCTTCATGAGCAGGAAGTGCTGGACGGCGGCACCCGCGGCTCCACCGACCATCGGGCCGATCCAATAGACCGCGTGATTTGCCCAGTGATTGGCTGCCAGCGACGGACCAAATGCTCGCGCCGGGTTCATCGCGCCCCCAGTTATCGGACCAATCGCCATTACGCCCAGGGCAACGGTGAGACCAATGGCCAAGGGATAAATCCCTTTTGGGGCGCGATCATCAACGGCCGTTCCAAACACGACCAAGACCAGCAAGAAGGTCGTGACAGCTTCGAGTACGATTGCAGCCTCCAGGGTGATGCCGGTACCAAGGCTTGGCGTTGCGGCTCGCACGGGGTCGACTCCGAAGAGACTGGTCAGCGTGAATGCCGCCCCCAGAGAGCCCACGAGTTGCCCCGTCATGTAGATGACACCGCCCACGGGTTTCAGACGGCCGGTGATGAGAAACCCAAGCGTCACCGCGGGGTTGAAATGACCTCCTGAGACCGCGCCAATCGCGGCGATCATGACAGCAATCGCCAGCCCGTGGGCAAAACCGATTGATGCCAGATTCGCAATCCCGTCCGGGGCGCCGCCGACCTTTGCGCCGGAGATCGACAACACGCCGACGAAGACCAACGCGAACGTCCCGAGGGCTTCCGCGAGCCATTTTCGTGCCCATTCCGTCATAGGCGTTGCCCCTTCACTTGGCATGTTGGAATTAACCTTGGAGGTTGCAATGAGCAATGCCACCAAGGATCCGAAACAAATAGCGACCGATGCAAGCCCGCCGGCGACGAGCACCTGTTCCGACGTCATGGCTGGCGGACCTCCCAAGGGCGAATCGAGACAACGAGCCATCACTCCACGGTGACGCTCTTGGCGAGATTTCGAGGCTTGTCCACGTCTCGGCCGCGATGCAACGCGATTTCATATGCCAGCAGTTGCATCGGGATCGCGAAGACGATGGGTTGCAAATACTCTGGAACCTCGGGAACGAAGATCACGTCGTCGGCTCGGGACTCGACGTAGCCGGCGATTTCATCATCCCCTTCGGAAACGACGGCGATGACCGGCCCACCGCGTGCACGGACCTCTTCGAGGTTGCTCATCACCTTCTCGAAGATCGGCCCACGCGAAATAAGAAACACCGACGGCGTCGAACGATCGACCAAGGCTATTGGCCCGTGCTTCATCTCGGCCGCCGGATAACCTTCCGCATGGATGTAGCTGATTTCCTTCAGTTTCAGGGCGCCCTCAAGCGCCACGGGGTAGAGGTATTGTCGCCCGAGATAGAGCATGTTCTTGGCGTCGGCGTATCGCTCCGCGATCGATTTCACAACTTCATGACACCGCAACGCGCGGCGAACGGCGTCGGGCAGGGCATGAAGCTCGTCAACCATTCGCGCGCCCTGAAGGCTGGAGAGGTGCCTCATCCGGCCGAAGTAGAGCGCGAGCATACTCAACACCGAGACCTGCGAGGTAAATGCTTTGGTGCTGGCAACGCCGATTTCCGGGCCGGCGTGCAGATAAACGCCGCCATCGGCCTCGCGGGCGATGGAACTGCCGACCACGTTACAGATCGCGAGCGTGGGATGGCCCTTCCGCTTCGATTCACGCAAGGCCGCCAGCGTATCCGCGGTCTCGCCCGATTGAGTGATTGCGAGCACGATGGTATGCCGGTCGATCGGCGGATTTCGATAGCGAAACTCGCTGGCATATTCGACTTCGACGGGAAGCCTTGCGAATTCCTCGAACAGGTATTCACCCACGAGACCCGCGTGGTAACTGGTGCCGCACGCTGTCAAGATGACCCGATCAACCTGACGCAGTTGTTGAGTGTCGAGGTTTAGCCCGCCGAAATGAGCCGTCGCGTCTGAGTCCACCAACCGGCCTCGCATGGCATTCGTCAACGTCTCGGGTTGCTCGTAAATCTCTTTGAGCATGTAATGCGGATATGCTGACTTGTCGGCTTCGCCCGGATCCCATTCGATTGTGTGGACGTCGACGACGACCCGCTCGCGGTCGCGGTCGAAAATCTGCCATTCATCGGCATGCATGGCACACAGCTGGTGATCGGTCAGGTAGACCACTTTCTTCGTGTATTCCATGATAGGGCTGGCGTCGCTGGCGAGAAAGTTCTCGTGCTCGCCGATGCCTAATACCAAGGGGCTTCCCAGGCGTGCACCGACGAGAAGGTCCGGTTGCCGAGGGCTGACGACTACGAGGCCATAGGTGCCCTTGAGCAACGGCAGTACCTGACGGACGGCTTCGACGAGGTCGCCATTGAGATGCAGCGCGATGAGATGGGCGATAACTTCGGTATCGGTTTCCGATTTGAACACAACGCCTTGGTCGAGAAGCCGGCGTTTGAGCGTTGCGTAATTGTCGATGACGCCATTGTGGACAACCGCAACCGCGCCGTCGTTGCTCCCGGCGACGTGTGGGTGCGCGTTGGTGTCCGTGGCGCCGCCGTGTGTCGCCCAGCGCGTGTGTGAGATGCCGATGCAGCCGGGAGCCGGACGCGTGCGAAGCAATTCGCTCAACTGGCTGACGCGCCCAGCCTTTTTCCGTAGGTGAAGTCGCGGTCCCGTAACCGTTGCCAGCCCGGAGCTGTCGTATCCGCGATACTCCAACCTGCGTAGGCCCTCCACCAAGATCGGCTCCGCTTCACGACGACCGACGTAGCCCACGATTCCACACATCGAGGATCCCTCCTCAAACCGGCGATTCCGTTCGCGAGCGGGGGAGCGCACCATCAAGCGACCCGAATATAAACCGAAAACGGGAAACTGCGGAAGCCCGTCTTTTTTCAGGATGCGAAACGCGAGAAAGCGGGAAGTCTAGGGCGACCCGCGCTGATTCAAACTCTGATCTCGAAATAGTTACCCGACGTGCCTGCTTGCGGTTAATCCTTCGAAAGCCGGACAACGGCCGAGGCATACACGGCGATGCTCGGTTTGCAATCGGCGTCGACCGTCATTGGCCGTCGCGACCCGTGATTTGAATAATGAAGCTTAAAGGCGAACCGCACATAGGTAGAGGCGAATCATGACGAGCGCAACGAATGACTCACGATTGCTCCGAATCCGCGACAAGGTGGAGGCGGGCGAGCGACTTGATTTTGATGACGGCGTGGTCTTGGAAACCGTTGCGGACCTGTTCACGTTGGGTGAACTCGCGAACCTCCTCCGCGAACGCAAGAACCAGAACATTGCGTACTACAACGTCAACGAGCATCTCAACCCGACGAATATCTGTGTCTATCGTTGCACTTTTTGCGCCTTTCGGGCCGACCTGAAAAGCCCCAAAGGCTACGTGATGAGCGACGACGAGATCCTGGCCCGGGCCGCGGAGGCTGATGGCCGCGGCTGTACGGAGTTGCATATCGTCGGCGGTCTGCACCATCAGCTACCCTATGACTGGTATCTGAATGTCATTCGGATTATCCACGCGGCTCACCCTCGCCTCCATCTGAAAGCATACACGGCGGTCGAGTGGGACTGGTTTGCACGACTCACGGGGCGCTCGACTCGCGACTTGCTAGCGGAGTTTAAGGAGGCCGGCCTGGGAAGTCTGCCCGGCGGCGGCGCCGAGATTTTCCACCCGGATATTCGCTCGAAAATATGCGAATACAAAGCGACCGCCGAGGATTGGCTGGTCATCCACCGTGAGGCCCACGAATTGGGGCTGCGGTCAAACGCGACCATGCTTTACGGCCACATCGAGAAGCCTGAGCATCGCATCGATCACCTGATTCGCCTGCGAACTCAGCAGGATCAATCGGGTGGTTTTCAGACATTTATCCCGCTTGCGTTTCACCCGGAAAACACCCGATTGAGCCACATCACGAAGCCGAGCGGAATCTTCGACCTTCGCATGATGGCGATCAGCCGTCTGATGCTCGACAATTTCCCGCACATCAAGGCGTACTGGATCATGTTGGGGATCAAGACGGCTCAACTAGCCTTGAGTTATGGGGCCGACGACATCGACGGTACGGTGGTTCACGAGAAGATCTATCACGATGCCGGATCAGATTCGCCACAGGAGTTGAGCGTCGCGGAGATTCGGCGGCTGATCGAAGAAGCGGGGCGAGTACCAGTGGAGCGCGACACGCTGTATCGCGAGGTGACGCGAGCCGCACCGTTGGATACCAAATGGCAATTGGCCATGACATAAGGATGACCGTTCGGCGTCACCCTTGAGACGGTGGGCCACCCGTGGACGTCGGCCCAGTGTTGAGGTTCTTCGACGATTTCATTCGCTCCAACAACATTGCCTTGATGGCGGCCGGCGTCATGTCCGCGGTGATACGAGCCGGCGGCGGCGTGATCGCACCGGAAGGACGTTTGCGGGGAGCTGGCGGCGGAGATGCCGTGGGAGAATCGGGCCGTACCGGCGGTGGAGCTGCCGGTCGCCCGGCGGGGGCCGTTATCACTTCGGTCCGCACCGAACCAGCGGCAGTCGGCGCGGGCGCCGGTTCGGCCGCAACTGCTGCCGGTTCTTCATTCTCGACAGGAACTGGCGAGGCCCCCGGGGCCACCTCGCCGAAGTATCCACGAACGTCTGCCTCCTTCACTTCGCGATTGAGCATCACGCAAGTCAGTTGTTCGTAGGGTACGATGAACAAAAGGCCGCCATCCGTCGTACCGCCAAAGCGACCCCGGACCACCATATAGTTTGGGTCAAGTCGAAAAACTGTCTCGACGCTGATTTCGGTGCGGTTCTGAAATTGCAGATTGATCTTGCAATGTTCGTCCACGGGAATCATGCGAATCAACGCGATCCAGTCCGAGTTCTGCATGGCAGGTCCGCATTACGAGGATTGTGCCGATCGTATCTACTGTAGCTCACAAATCAGTTGGCCGATGAGTCGAGACGGGTTTCAGATAAGGAGTGTGCGATTTTTATCGTCGGCGGTGATATCGGCCCCATTCGATTGCTGTAAGGCGGCACAAGCAGCTTGTCCGGTCAAGATTTGTTGATTATGCTAGATGAATAATTGTGGCGCGAATCATGAAGACGTCATCATCGACCGTCTTTACACTCTTTGGGACGACCGACAGAACCGCGAATGCCGACCCTCGACGCGACCGAATTTGGCCGTTTAGCGCAACGGCTAAACCTGATCACCGAGGATCAACTCCGAGAGTCTCTCGCCGAGGTGCCTCCGGCCGCGGATCAAGAGGACATGGCTCGCGTCTTGGAACGCAAGCTCTTTTTGACAGCTTGGCAGAGCCAGCGACTTCTCAAAGGTGACCGTGACGGCTATTTCCTGGGTGGATTCAAACTCCTTTACAAGATTGCATCGGGCAGCTTCGGTCGGGTTTTCCGGGCTGAGGATCCCAACAGCGGCATGCCTGTCGCCGTCAAGATTCTGCGCCGCCGCTGGACGGACGATCCGCGAAAGATCGACTTGTTTGAGCGGGAAGGCAAAGTCGGAATGGCGATGAGGCATCCGAACATCGTTCAGATTCTTGCCGTCAACTGTGACCGCCAGACGGGGCAGTACTTCATCGCGATGGAGTTCGTCGAAGGGGACAACCTCCGCAATATCCTCGCGGTGCGCAAGAAACTTGATCCGAAGGATGCGCTCAGAGTCCTCGAAGAGGCGACCAACGGATTGATGTACGCCTACTCGCGCGGGTTAACCCATCGCGACATCAAGCCGAGCAATATTCTGATTTCGACGCAGGGCGTGGCCAAGCTCGTGGATTTTGGATTGGCCGCCATCGCCCAGGGTTCGTTGGTCGAGTCAGACGACGATACGGAAGTTGATCGCACGGTCGATTACGCAGGTCTGGAACGCGCGACCAACGCAAAGGCCGGCGACATTCGCAGCGACATGTTCTTTCTGGGAACCGTGCTCTACGAGATTCTCAGCGGCAAGCCATGTCTACCGCCGACCCGTGATCGGCGTGCTCGAATGCAGAAGCAACGATTCGAGAAGATCGTGCCGCTCACCGCGGAGGATGTGACCGGCCCGCCCTCATTGTTCGCGTTGGTGGATCGAATGACGGCGCTGGATCCATCTCAACGCTATCAAACGCCCTCGCAGATGCTCGAAGCCATTCGTGCGGTCCGCCTTGATCTTGGCGATCAGACCGTGGAGCGACCGGCTGCTTCGAACAACCTCAGCATTTTCGTCGTGGAGTCGCACCCGAAACTCCAGGACTATCTTCGGGACAAACTCAAACGACTCGGGCTTCGAGTGCTCATGTCGTCGGATGCCGATCGCGCCCTTCAACGCTTTCAATCCCAGCCGTACCAAGCGATCCTCGTGGATGTTGCCAGTTCCGGTGAGCGGGCAATCGACGCGTACAATCGGGTCCTCGGGGCCGCCGAAGGACAGTCGCTGCCATTGGCCGGCGTGGTGATCCTGGGTGAGGATCAAGGGAACCTCAGGGCAGACGTCAAGACCGGCGACAAGTCGGTCGTTCTCAGCCGGCCGCTAAAACGCGGCATTCTCGAAAACACGATCGCCGGATTGCTTGGCATCAAGCCCGACGACGCCGGCTAACGGCGTCAGCCCCCTTTTTTCGGTTCGGGGATCGGCTTCCCCATCTTGGCCAGCAGCATCTTCATGTCGTCCCAAACGAGTTTCTTGTTCTCAGGGCTTCGACTCGGCAAAAGCGACGCGGGGTGATACGTGCAGATAACTGGGATTCCCTTGTAGTCATAGAACCGGCCGCGCATTTTGCCGATGGGTGTGCTGACACCGAGTAGATTCTGCGCCGCCGATGCGCCGAGGCAGCAAATATAACGTGGCCGCACTAACTCCAGCGTTCGGTCGAGCCATTCGCGGCAGTTGTCGGCCTCGCCCGATTTCGGTTGCCGATTTCCTGGTGGGCGACAACGCAGGATATTGCAAATAAAGACCTCTTCGCGTTTCATGCCGCACGCGGAAATAATGCGATTGAGAAGTTGCCCCGCGGCGCCCACAAATGGCTCGCCTTGCCTGTCCTCGTCGGCCCCCGGGGCTTCGCCGACGAAACAGAGTTCGGGGTCAATCGGGCCGACGCCAAACACGGTCTGCGTTCGCGTTGAAACAAGCTCGGCACATCGGGAACAGCCGCGAACTTCCTCAGCCAGGAGCGAGAGTGCATGGCGGCGATCGGCGACAATCGGCGCCATTTCCCCATCAACGACTGCCGCCGACGCCACCAGCACGGGTCGCGGTTTTGTCGGGTCGGCAGCCGGCACAAACTCCACGCCCGCCTCGCGCAACCGTTCGACGTGCTGGCGGACTTGACGTGACAATTCGTCATCGTCCGCATTCGGTGATAATGTCATCGAAGAACCTCTTTCTGCCGAGTCGATCACAGGCCAATGGAACGTCGGCGTTGAGCCGTTCTTTCCAAAATTGAATGGCACCGCAACGATTTCGCCTTGAGTCTTTCCGTGTGGATTCCGGGCTGATCGCGTCGGCCGCCGATGGCGTGATGGCACCCTACCGATTGCCTTGGACGCATTGATGAACATCTTACACAAATCATCGGCGATCATCCCGATCAAGGCTCATGTCAAGCCTGCTAATCAGTTTCTCGTTCACTTCTATAATGGTTGACGTCACCAAACACTCTATCGGGGACCTGAAATGCCTGGAGCTGATGGCTTTACTTTGGGCTTGGTACAGATGCGTTGTACCGTGGAATCAAAGATGAACTTGGCCACGGCCGAGACACGGATACGCGATGCCGCCCGGGCCGGGGCTCAAATCGTCTGCCTCCCCGAGTTGTTTCAGACCCCTTATTTCTGCCAACGCACAGATCCGGCGTTGTTCGATCTAGCCGAACCGATACCAGGTCCGTCAACCGAACGCCTGGCGAGAGTCGCCCGCGAATGCGGCGTTGTGTTAGTCGCATCGCTGTTCGAGAAACGGGCGCCGGGACTGTTCCATAATACGGCAGTCGTATTTGATGCCGATGGTACTATTTGCGGCATCTATCGCAAGATGCACATTCCCGATGACCCGCTCTATTATGAGAAATATTATTTCACACCGGGAGACATTGGGTTTCGATGTTTCAATACACGATTTGCGAAAATTGGAACGCTCGTCTGCTGGGACCAATGGTATCCCGAGGCGGCGCGGCTGACAGCCTTGCGCGGCGCGGAAATTCTCATCTATCCAACCGCCATTGGATGGCATCCACGAGAGAAAAAGGACTTTGGAATTCAACAACATGACGCATGGGAATTGGCTCAGCGAGCTCACGCGTTGGCAAACGGAGTCTATGTCGCGGCGATCAATCGCGTCGGCCATGAAGGCGACGCCGCCGCGGGTTTGGAATTCTGGGGAGCCTCGTTTGTCAGTGACCCATTCGGCGTCGTGATGAAACGAGCGAGCCACGAACGCGAAGAACTTGTGCTCGCAACGTGTCACCGGTCGCGAATTGAAGACGTGCGCCGAAATTGGCCATTCCTGCGGGATCGGCGTATCGATGCATTTGGCGACATCACCAAACGAATGATCGACGGATGAAAACGTCAGGAGAGAAACACAAGGGACAGGCCTGAGCCTGTCCCTTGTTCATTTTTACTGTCAAACTACCCTTTGTCCTTCGGCCGTGGCGGTGGAGCCTTTGGCAACGGCGGCGGCGAAACTTTGGGCGGGGGCGGAGGCGGAAGTTTCGGCAACGGCGGCGGCGGGGTCGTCACTTTCGGCAGCGGCGGAGGCGGCGGAGGCGTCACCTTCGGCAACGGAGGTGGGTTTTTCGGTAGCGGCGGCGGCGTTACCTTCGGCAACGGAGGTGGGGTTTTCGGTAGCGGCGGCGGCGTTACCTTCGGCAACGGCGGAGGAGGGGTTGTCACCTTCGGCAACGGAGGTGGGGTTTTCGGTAGCGGCGGCGGCATTGTTCCCTTCGGCAACGGCGGCGGCGTTCTCGGCAGCGGCGGCGTTACCTTCGGCAACGGAGGCGGCGGTGTTGTTCCCTTCGGCAACGGAGGCGGCGTCTTCGGTAGCGGCGGGGTTGTTCCCTTCGGCAACGGAGGGTTGTCACCGATCGGTAGCTTCGGGTCAATCTTTGGCACACGCTTCAACTGAACTGGCGGCGGCGGTGCGGTCACCGACGGCGGCTTTGTGTTGATCGGCGTCTTCGGTAGGTCGAGTTTCATGACGCGGGGCGCGCCACCGGGCCGTCCCGGATTCGGGTTGGTTGCGATCAGCTTCTGCTCCTCTGCGGCGCGACGCCGAGCTGTTTCATTGATGAGTTTCGTGTTATTCAAAAACTCATTCCTCTGCGTCTGCGTTACGTTTTGGAGTCTTATGTTACTGTTATCAATCTTCGTTATCGGCGCTGCGACGGTCACGTTTCTGATGTTATTGACGATGGTTGTATTGTTCACAACCGTCTTGTTATTCGTGATGTTGTTAATCACGACGTTTTGCTGGACGAGGGTCCGCGGCGGCCGTGGTGCGATACCTTGGTATCGCTCCGTGTAGAGCGTCCGAACGCCGACTTCCCATCGTGGATTGCTGCGATATTCGACTCGGTAATAGCTGAACAGTGGATCGTAGTAGGTGCGGCCGAAGCTCACGTTAAACCACGACCGGTAGCCTAAGCTCGTGTATCGCGCCTCGAAGTAATCACCAAAACAATAGTTACCGAAACCGACGCGAACAAACAGGGAGTTGTGCAAGCAGTGATCGTGGACGACATAGTGCGGCCGATAGACCCAACCCGGACGATAACAGATCGTGCGATCGACATAGATGGGACAAAACAACACGCCGCGAGTGGCCAATGGCAAATCCCAGTGGTCGCCACAATAGACATAGCCGCACGGCGTCCAGCGATAGTGACCCGCCACCCAGACCCATCCGGGTCGGTGGAGGCACCAGATTCCGGGTCGCCAAACATAACGAGTCTCGCGCCAGACCCAGTTTCCGGGTGCGTAGAAATAGTCCGGCCCCGGCGCTGGTACGGACGGGCCGGTCTCAACAGGCTCCGGCGGCGGCGGGAGGTATTCGACTTCGGGTTGGCTCATCTCTTGCCAAAATCCGCCAACCCACTGCCACCCACCGGATGCCTCGCGCCAACTTCCCGGTACCCATTGGCGGTTCGGTGGCGGGATACGCCAAAAGCCACTGACCCAGTCAAAGTCGTTCTTCTCATCGTTCCAGGCCCAGTAGCCATTGAACCATGTTACGTTTTCGCCTTCGGGTCGCTGATCGGGGGGTTGCTCCTCGATGGGCGGCGGCGGGGCCTTCGGCACAATCGGGCCGGGAGCGGGTTTCGCTTCCACAGGCTGGGCATAAGCCTCGTGGATTGGACCTCGGGTGAGAACTTCAACGCCCGGGGGTTGATTTTCTTGGGCCACCGCGCGGCCGGTCATGCCGGCAATAACGATGACTGCTGTGCAGACCAAGCGAGTTGTGCTCATTTTCCGTCTCGCTACGAGGGAGGATGGTCGCTGATTCTGTCATGTGACAACCCTTGAACGCAAGAGACGTTTGCACTTGCGCCATCGCGAACCACCTCGCTATTCTACACGAACGATTTGCCGCGGGGTGAATCGACTCAATGGGTTACCCACTGAAAATGCGATTTCCTTGAAGATCACCCCTACCTAGTGCATTGTCACAGCTAAAAATTTGGGTTGGGCGTATGCGTGGGACGGGTTTCCTAACCACTGCTGTCAACATCTTGGCGTTGCGGAAGTGATTACCCA
>CAZESP010000008.1:0-145114 GCA_964515185.1 uncultured Alcaligenaceae bacterium | reverse complement strand
ACGGGTTAGGAAACCCGTACCACAACCCGAAGATTAAGCTGTGACAATGCACTAGAATCGTAGCACGGATTTCCTAATCCGTGCGATGCGTGACGAGCGAGCACGGATTAGGAAATCCGTGCCACTTCTTGAATCAAGGTTGTTAGAGTCGGTTTCATGACCCATGTTCATCTGTGGATGCCAGGGGTTTCGGGCACTGGAAAGTGGTTATGAAACGATCACTAGAATCGTAGCACGGATTTCCTAATCCGTGCGATGCGTGACGAGCGAGCACGGATTAGGAAATCCGTGCTACTTGTTGGTGTAAGGTTGTTAGTTCGTCCTTGCAATTGCGTCGGGCACTGCCCAAGGTGAGATCGTGTCAGTCGTCATTTTGTGTGTCGCGAAGTTAACTTGAGCCTGTGAAACCGAAATCGGAAGCGTGTCCTTGTGCTCGTCGCGGGAATCGACTCCGACACGATTGACAAAGTGCATCGGGTTGCGTTTCAAGGCAACACCAAACCACGAGGCCGGCGATGCTTCGATACATGTTATTGGTTCTGTCTGCGCAGATTTGCCTCATTGGCGCGGCTGGGGGCCAGACGGGCGCTCCGCAGAAAGACAAGGGCACGGACATGATACCCGCGCCGCCCCGTGGCTTCGACATTCGCCGAGAGGGCATTACTCGCGGTGAATTGACGACGGTGGAATATGACTCGTCGACAGTGGGCGTGAAACGTAAGACGCAAGTATACACGCCACCGAGGTATTCCAAGGACCAAAGATATCCGGTTCTGTATCTGCTTCATGGAATCGGCGGCGATGAACGGGAGTGGACTCGGGGCGGCGTTGCCCATGTGGTCCTCGATAACCTCTATGCCGACAAGAAAATCGTTCCGATGATTGTCGTAATGCCCAACGGTCGTGCGGCGAAGGATCTGACGGCGCGCGACCCAATCCCCAAACAGTCGCCGGCGTTTGCCGCGTTCGAGAAGGACCTGCTCAATGACCTGATACCGTTCATTGAAAAAGAATACTCGGTGAAAACAGATCGCGAGTCGCGAGCTTTGGCCGGCCTGTCGATGGGCGGCGGGCAGTCGTTGAATTTCGGCCTAGCGCACTTAGATTCGTTTGCATGGGTTGGCGGGTTTTCGGCGGCACCCAATACGAGGCGAGCGGATGATCTCGTGAAGGATCCCGTTGATGTCGCAAAGAAACTCAAGCTCTTGTGGGTTTCATGCGGCGACCGCGACGGCCTGTTGCGAATCAGCCAGAACTTTCACGACGTCCTTGAACGGAAGAATGTGCCGCACATCTGGCACATCGACAACGGCGGGCATGATTTCAACGTTTGGAAGGCCGACTTGTATCATTTCGCGTCGCGGTTATTTCGCTGACAACGGGATGTCACACTGCTGTTGCCCGGCGAGGCTACAACCGCCATCTTCGAATAGGGAGTAGAACCATGTCAGATACCGGCAACACGGTCCGTCTCCATCGAGTCCTACGGGCGCCGCCGGAACGCGTTTATCGCGCCTTTCTTGATGCGGATGCCATGGCCAAGTGGTTGCCGCCGCACGGCTTCACCGGCAAAGTGCATCATCTGGATGTCCGAGTTGGTGGCGGCTATCGCATGTCGTTCACGAATTTTGGCACGGGCAAGAGCCATGCGTTCGGCGGGACATACGTCGAACTCACTCCAAACGAGCGCATCCGTTACACCGATCAATTTGATGACCCCAATTTGCCCGGCCAGATGCAGGTGACGGTTACCTTGCGGAAGGTCCTTTGTGGGACGGAACTCACGATTGTCCAAGAGGGCCTTCCCGCCGTGATTCCCGTAGAATTCTGTTATCTGGGTTGGCAAGAATCGCTAACAATGCTGGCTCACCTCGTCGAACCAGAGATTCCCGACGGTGCATAGTCTGTCGATTGCGATGAGTTTCGATGGCGCAAAGGGAGTCGAGCCATGCGCAAGATAGTCTATTCGGTCGCCATGAGCCTCGATGGCTATGTTGCCGGTCCTCATGGGGCGCCGGACATTCGAATCGGCCCAATCACAAGGCGGCGGTGGAGCCGGGATGCTGGGTATTACATCCGTGGTGGTTTCGCGCACCCTGCGCCCTCAAGATCACCCGGAAGTCGCGATCATCGGCAAAGACCTTCGCAGCGAAGTGGCGGCGATTCGGGCACGTGACGGCAAGGAAATCTGGCTTTTCGGCGGTCCAACGTTGTTCGGAAACCTGCTCGATCAGGGGCTTGTCGACCTCATTGAAGTCGCCGTGATTCCCATCGTCCTCGGGGGCGGTATCCCGCTTGTCCCACCTCGAAGCCGCCGCGCGTCATTGCGGCTCTTGAATACCAGGGTTCTCTGCACGACCGGCACAGTGTGCCTCGAATACGCCGTAATCCCGATGCCTCCCTAGGTGTCGTCACACTGCATTCAGAATCGCGTTAATTCGATGACTTCTTGATCGTCGTGCCACGCCGCGGAAACCTTGACCGGTCGCGTCTTCCCACAAGGCGCTGTCGGGTGTAAGCTAAATGTTTGTTGCGCCGTCACGATCCGCCCACACCCGGAACGCTGTCCATGAGTTCGCGACTGACCATCGTCCTGTCCCAGGCTCCCGGCAAGCATCCCGCCAAAAGGGCGTTGGAAGAATCCATCGTAGCAGCGCTTTTGGGCGCGCCTGGCATCGATGTATCCGTCATCCCGCACTTATACGACCTCGGCCCCGATCATACCGGGCGACTCTATCTCGAATCGGTCGGGGGTGATTTGGTCGTCCTCAATTGGCTTTATCCGCGAGCGGCATTCTGGCTTCTCGATCGAATCGGTGTCAAAGGCCGATTCGGTGAGTCGCAACTTCGGCCCGTCGATGCCGACGAAGACGTCGACGATTCACCTGAGCCGCCGAAGGGCATTGGCCCCGCGGGAGACATTCCCGACCGGTTCATCTACTGCCTCGATCTTCGCGACTCAAATCAATACGATGCGTACATCCGCGAGATTCAGCGAATCGGCGCTGAGTGCCGGTCGCGCCGGGCGAACAAGACGAACGGCCAGACAACGCTCGTTCAATTGGGGCTACCCGATCCGAGTGGCGCGCGGCAACCGGCGCCGGCATTCAGCGCCGAGCAACTCCTTGCCGCGCCCGATCGACGTTGGTATCCGGTGATCGATTACAGCCGATGCACGAACTGCCTTGAATGCCTCGATTTCTGCCTCTTCGGAGTCTACGGCGTTGATGGAGGTGATCGCATCCTGGTTGAGAATCAGGATCAGTGTAAACGAGGCTGCCCGGCATGCAGCCGGGTCTGTCCGGAGCAGGCGATCATGTTCCCCGACTTCAAATCGGCAGCCATCGCGGGCGCTCCGGTCGGTGCCGTGGGTAGCTTGAAGATCGACCTCACCAAACTATTTGGCGGCGACGTCAAGGATCCCCTGGCTCAGGCCGTCGCTGAGCGTGATCGCGAACTCGTCGCCGATGGCCGAGAAGCCGTCGGGGCGACCGTCGGCATCCCCAAACGCCAACTCGGCAAGCCAGAAGGGCCCAAGGACGATATCGATCGTCTCATGGATGACCTCGACAGATTAGACATCTGAGCCGGGTTGCGACATTCCAAAACACGTCATGGTATCCCCAGACCGCCTTCGCGCCGCATATCTGAAGGCTCGCGACGTCTTGTTGGCGGCGCGTGACCCGGCGGGGTATTGGGTCGGCGAATTGTCGTCGTCGGCGCTATCAACCGCAACGGCGACGGCGGCCCTGACCTTGACCGGCAACCGGCCGGACCTCGTTGACGCCGGCATTCGATGGTTGCGCGATCATCAGAATGACGATGGCGGTTGGGGCGACACGATCAAGAGCAAGAGCAACATCTCCACGACGATGCTTTGCCGGGCAGCGTTCCACATCGCTCGACGCGATGGCGAGCATGCGACGGTTCTCGCTGGCGCCGATCAGTGGCTCGCGGCGCGATTCGGTTCCACCGCCGAACTGCATGCCGAGGCGGTGCGGCAACGCTATGGCAAGGATCGGACCTTCTCGGTGCCGATTCTGATGATGTCAGCGTTGGCCAAGCTCGTTTCGTGGCGAGAGGTGCCAACGTTGCCCTTCCAATTAGCTTGCCTTCCCCAATCGTGGTATCGATTCGCGGGGCTGCCGGTTGTCAGTTATGCGCTACCGGCACTCATTGCCATCGGGCAGTGCGTTGCTCATCATCGGCCGTCGCGCAATCCCCTGACTCAGTTCACGCGCCGTGCCGCCGTTGGGCCGAGCCTGCGGGTCTTGGCGAGGATGCAGCCGAGCAGTGGGGGGTTCCTCGAAGCGACTCCGCTCACCAGTTTCGTCGTGATGGCCTTGGCTACGGTGGGGCAGACGAGCGCTCATGCTCGGGCCGTCATTGCCAAGGGTGTCGAGTTTCTGATCGCCTCGATTCGTCCCGATGGGTCGTGGCCCATAGACAGCAACCTGTCGATTTGGGTCACTACGTTGTCGATCAATGCTCTGGCGGTAGCAGGCGATCTGGAAGCAATTACCGACCGTGACCGGTTGCGGGACTGGTTGTTGTTCCAACAGACGTCTGAGCGACATCCGTTTACGGGGGCTGATGCCGGTGCCTGGGGATGGTCGCACCTCCCCGGAAGTGTGCCGGATTGCGACGACACGCCGGGGGCTTTGTTGGCGTTGACAAACCTTGGTGAGATTCCTGACGAGCGGCGGCAACGGGCCGAGGCGTGGGTGATGCGCCTTCAAAATCGTGACGGCGGCGTTCCGACCTTTTGCCGCGGGTGGGGCAAGCTCCCTTTTGATCGAAGCGGCACCGATCTGACGGCCCACACTCTGCGTGCCTTGTGCCGGCCACACTCAGACGCCGATGAGAAGGTCAAGAGGTTTCGGTCGCGGGCCTTGGCGTATCTCCAGCGCGAGCAGCGCGGCGACGGCACTTGGTTGCCATTATGGTTCGGCAATCAACACGCTGCGGATGACACGAACCCCGTCTACGGCACGGCACGGGTCTTGGCAGCCTATCGCGATCTCGGGCTGGCGTCGGCTCCATCGGCAAGGCACGCCGTCCAATTCCTGTATTCTGCCCAAAATCCTGATGGAGGATGGGGCGGCGCCCAGGGCGTGCCGTCGAGCGTCGAGGAAACCGCGTTGGTTGTCGACGTCTTGTTCGATCTCGTGCTGGAGTCTCGCGAGACCCTTGATCGCGGCATCTTGTGGCTGGTTGAACGAGTCGAGGCCGGGGCGTTCGTCGAGCCGTCACCCATTGGGTTTTACTTCGCCAAGCTGTGGTATTTTGAGAAGCTCTATCCGATAATTTTCACGGTGGCGGCGCTCGGGCGGGCCTGGCGGTCTCAGCGACGAGCGTCGGCAACCGAATAGTTCGCCGGGTCGGGTCGTCAAGATTGCGGGGACATTGCCGAGGACCCTGAACGCGAATTGGTGTTAATAAGGGTGGCGGATCGATGGCCTTCCTCGCATAATTGACGCGAGGGCGTTTTGCTGCCCCGCTGTGCCGCCCCCTGATCGTTTCCCCGAGGATATCCCACCGTGGCGAGCCTTGCCGACACGATGACTACCGAACCCGCGACAAAGCCAACCGGGACCGCCCACCTGAAAGCCGTACCGCAGCAACGTGCCGAGCGTGATCGGGTTCGGGCCGCTGCCGCTGAGTTTGCTCGGTCGCTTGACCGATCGAGGCCGCTCGGCAAAGCCGAGGCGGAACGGTTCGCCCGTGACTTCATTGCCAAACATGATCTTGGCGAGGAGTATTTGGGTTTTTGCCTCGTCAGCATCATGAACGAGTTCTGGCGCGATCAAGTTGCCGCCGTGCCGTTCAGTCGGCGATTGCTGCTCTTGCCTCATTGCCTCAAACATGCCGAGGGATGCCCTGCGGACTACGACGAGTTTGGTCTGGATTGTCGCAAGTGCGGCGCGTGTTCCGTGGCCGACTTCAAAGTCCGCGCCGAGGAATTGGGCTACAAGGTGCTGGTCAGCGAAGGAACGCCGATCGTACTCAAGATTATTGTCTCCGGCCATGTCGATGCCATTGTCGGTGTGGCGTGTTTGAATGTTCTCGAAAAGGCGTTTGATAAGATTCTCCTCGCCGGGATTCCGTGCATCGCCACGCCGCTGTTGTCGAGTAATTGTCGCAATACATCTGTTGACGATGATTGCGTGTCGGCGACCATCGAACTGAAGACCGACCCGGCAAAGTTGCAGACGAAAACCTACGTTCACCTGATGCGGGCGGCGAATCAGATTTTCGACGAGTCTGAACTGTCGCGGTTGGCTCCGCGGATGCGTGGGGTGGCAACCACGACGAGCGCCGACCCATTGGCGCGGCACGAAGCGATTGCCTATGACTGGATGGCCCAAGGCGGCAAGCGCGCCCGACCATTCATTACGCTTGCGGCTTTCGATGCTCTGACCGGCGCGGCGGCGACCCGATCGGCCGAAGGCTGGACCCTACCCGACGCTGTCAAGCGGACCGCGTTGGCCATCGAGGCATTTCACAAAGCCTCGCTGGTTCACGACGACATCGAGGACGACGATACCTTCCGCTACGGTCGCGAAACCTTGCATCGGCAGTTCGGTGTGCCCGCCGCGATTAACGTCGGCGATTATCTCATCGGCCTGGGGTATCGCTTGGTGAGCCGCGAACGACAGGTGCTTGGGGCTGAAGTCGCCGCCGATATTTTGGACAAGTTGGCCGACGCCCATTTGCGACTCTCCGAAGGGCAGGGGGCTGAGTTGCTTTGGCGCGATGCCGCCGACAAGGCGCTGACCCCGCTGGACGCGCTGAAGATCTACTCTCTGAAAACGGCTCCGGCGTTCGAGGCAGCTCTTTACTCCGGCGTTCGCTTGGCCGGCTCGGCCGATGACTATGCCAAACCCATTCACGAGTTCAGCAAGAACCTCGGCATTGCCTTTCAGATTCTTAACGACCTCAAGGATTGGACCGGCGACGACGACAACAAACTGCTGGCTGGGCAAGATGTCCTCGGTGGGCGCCCGACTCTGTTGTGGGCCATGGCACTCGAATCGGCCAAGGGCGCTGACGAGTTGGAATTGTCGGTATTGGCCAAACCGGGCCACGAGAGCGGCATCCGCCTTGTTGATCGAGTTCGCCAGCTTTACTCTCGACTCGGGGTCTTTGACAAGGCCGAAGCCATGGTTGATAAGTTCCGCGCTCGGTGCGAGAAGATCGCCGACGAGGTTCAGCCCGATGAGTTCCGTGAGCTTCTCTACTACTTGGTCGATACCGTCCTTGATCGTTCGTCGGCTGAAGTGATCCACCCACCGGAAACCGGTTTTTCCCTACCCTTGGTTTCCGCAGCCGCGCCGTAATCGGTCTCCTCGAACCGAGGAGCGTTTCGCGATGACGTATCCCCCCATCGGTCCGACGTTGGCCGATCTACTTGGCCTGTTCCCAGAAACGCTGGTCGATGCGGAGGCTGTGCCGGCCGACACTGTTCCGCAGCCTTATCACGACTTGCTCGTCCATACTCATCACATGACAGTGACCGTCGAACAGTTTCACGGTGACCGAGTGAATGTGCAGATTCTCGACCTGAGTCTGACGGAGACTTGGTATGCACGAAAGATCCTGCTCGTCACGCAGGGTGACCGGCGCGTTGTGCAATTTGGCATTGTGCGAATCTGGCTCAGCTACCTGGCTCCCGCGGTGCGCCACGACATTTTGATGGGAGGCGAACCTTTGGGGCGCATTCTGATTCGGCACGATGTCTTGCGGAGGGTCGAGCCAACGGGGTTTCTGAGAATCGCGCCTTCGGACGACACACGTCAGTGGTTTGGCGAGGCAGGCAATCGTGAAACCTATGGTCGACTCGGCGTCATCTATTGCGACGGTCATCCGGCGATCGAGGTGTTGGAGATCGTCGCACCTTGTGAGGCAGGTTAGGCGACGTTTCAATGAAGCGTCATCCACGCTTGTTCAAATCGTCGTTTGGTGTCGCGCTTATTGGCATCCGGCGCATTCCGGCTCGTCTTCGTTTCGCTCGACCATCGCGGGTCCCAGCGAAATCCGCGACGGGGTCACCATGAGCCGGCGGCGTTCGACCGTCACCCACGCCGCCAGGAACCGACCCAAGTGAGCATAAAAACCGTATTCAGCGCGATGCCATAGGCCCGAGGCAAACGCCGGTACCCACCACGACAAGTGGTCGCGGAAGAAACTGCGTTGTGTTTCTTGGCAAATCGTCACCAGTTCGTCGTCGCCGTTGTCGTGGGCGATTCTTTGCTTCATCAACAAGAACGCCATGAACGATAGCTCGGTCTCCAAATGGTCGGGGCGGCCCGGCGCTGATGCGGGCAACTGAAGCCCAAACGCTCGATAGAAGCCCGCGATATCAGCCAACTGTTGGGAGATGAAGAACGGCTCGCCCCCCGTGAAGTAATCGGTCTCATAAGGGGGACATTCGCGAGCCGGCGTCAGGCCGAAAACGCGATCGAACTCGGCCTGCATCGCCGGTATTGGCCGGTCGAGTTCCTCCAGCATCGGGGCGAGCGTCAGAGCTTCTGGGGGTGATTCGCCCGGGACTGCTGGTGCGCCGCTCGCCATCGCGTCGTGCCGAAGCAACTCCAAGGCGCCGGCGGCCAACGACCGATTTGCCGGGGTCATCCCGTCCGGCCAGTCGCGACGATTCGGGTCACTGACGGCGGTAGCCAAGAATCGATAGACACATTCGCGGGCCAATTCTGTCGCTGGATCGATCATCGAATTATCCTCCGGCAATGTGCCCACCTTGCCTCATATCGAGTTCGCGTGTTTGTCGCGTGGTCGCTCGAAAACCGGCTCGTCGATCGTCACCCGCACCACTTCCTTGCCGAATTTGTTGAAGCCCAAGACGGTATCGTTGAACACTTCCTGGACCTTGATCTTGCCGTCGGGCATGCGGATCGGAATCTCGGCGACCTTCGGGCCTTTCTCAATCTTGAACTTGAACAGAATCTGCCGTTGGGCGCGGAACAGTTGCAGGACGGCCAACAACTCGCGATCGGGGCAGACGTATTGTTCGATGGCGCTATCGACGCCCGGGCCAAACATCTGTTGCAGGTATCCGCGGTTGACCCATCGCGGCGGGATGTAGAATCCGTTCGGCTCGGTGCCGAATTGCGGATAGAGCGGCAGGGCGATTTTTCGCTCGCGAATCAAGAAATAGAGGGGGTTGTCGGCGTTCTTTTCCCATTTGCCGTCGCGGGCAATCTTGACCAACCCCTGGAGGCGGATCTTGCCAACGCAGACAGACATACACCGCGTTTCAGCCGGAGCGCCATCGGGTGAAATCTCCGGGTCTTTGCCTTCGATGCGAGGATAGCAGCCAACGCATTTTTCGCTCGTGCCGGTTGTGGGCCGGTACATCACTTTCTTATAGGGGCAGCCCTCGACGCATTTCCGGTAGCCGCGACAGCGTTCCTGATCAACCAGGACGATGCCGTCTTCGGGTCGTTTGTAAATGGCCTGTCTGGGGCACGATGCCAAGCAGGCCGGATAAGTGCAATGGTTGCACAGCCGCGCCAGATAAAAGAACCAGACGCGATGCTCGGGCAGTGAGGCGGCGCCATTGAACTGTCCCGGCTTCCACTTTCCGCCGGTTGCCGCGTCTTCGTGAAGGTTCGGCGTGCGCCATTCCGCTTCCGTGGGCAAGTAGCCCAGCGCGGCTTGTGGGCCATCGGGCCCGCCGCGAGTTTCGGCCGCCTCGAAGATTGTCTTCCCCTTGAACTGTCCAAAGGGGCCTTCGTGATTTGGTTTGCCGGCGTCCCAGACTTGCCCGTTGGGGTTGGCCGCCTCGAGCATGGCCAACAGCTTCGCGTCCCAATGCGCGGGATAGCCGCCGTAGGGCTTGGTCTCGACGTTGTTCCACCACATCGTTTCCTGGCCTTTGGAAAAGGTCCAGGTACTCTTGCAGGCCATCGTACACGTCTGGCATGCGATGCAGCGGTTGATGTTGAATACAAACGCGAATTGCCATTCGGGATGTTGCTCCTCGTAGGGGAACAGCATCGGTCGGCCGAGTTGCCAGTTGAAGACCCGTGGCATGGCTAATCCCTCACCGAGGATCGAACAGTTATTTGAATGAGTTCCGGGGCGTCGTCGTGGTCGTCGGGTTCGTCCTCGACGATCGTTTCCCGGAATCGATACACGCCAATTCGCCCCAACAGTTCCGATACGCGACGGCGAATCTCCGCCTCGCCATAGTGACCGAGCATCTGATTTAGAACAGGGTATTCCGGGCTACGGAACAACCCCAGCAGTTGCTCCAGACCCCATCCCATCCAGGCGAACTCTTGGACGAGGCACTCGAGCATCACGTCCGGGTCGCCGGGAACGTGATTGGCCATCAGTTCCATCGGATCGTCAGCTTCGACCTCCCGCGTCATCGGGTGGGTCTTGGGAACCATTCGTTGGGGGTCCGCAGTCATGAAGTTCTCCGGTCTCGTTTCTCGCTGCCTTTTGCGGCTACGGGTTCCGTTCCTGGGTTATCTCAAGTCATGACAGGATCGCGATCCTATCTCACGAAAGCTCACTGCCGCCATGGCGGCGTTCGGGCTTTGAAACTTCGTGGTTATCCCTTTCCGATGACTTTGACGAAGCCTCCCACGAGGTAAAGGTCGGCGTCCTTGTTTTCCGCTTCCGGAGCGAAGGCAGCCGTCGCACCTTCCCAGGGTCCCTTGCCGCCAATTCCGCCATCTTCGGCCTTGGTAATCTTCACGAGGCATTCCTTTGGGACGGTGTTGACCGCGTGATTGTCAGCCTCACCGCCGAACATGAAGCCCATCCGAATCTTCGCCTTGTGGAAAAGGGAGTCAGTCTGGTGCATCGGCATGAGCCAATTGCGGGTACACGATTGTTGCGCCCCATAGCGAAGGTTCGCTTGGTAACCGGTGTCGGCCGATCGTGCCCGCCCGTCGGGGCGCGTCTCATGGGCGAGAACCGTCTTCTCGGTGGCGATAAACGGCGAGTGTTTGGTCATCACCACGCCACGCGGGTAACTCGTGTTGTAAGTCACGCGTAACATCAGCCGAGCGACTTTCGCCAATCGCGGATTGTTCTGCCAGCCGCGGAACGGGCGGTCGGCGGGATTCGCGTCCACGTAGACGTAATCGCCGTTCTTGATTCCCATGGCTCTGGCATCATCGGGGTTCATGTGCAACTGATGGTCGCCGAAGCCTGGAATGCGTTTGTCTGTGCGGAGTGGATCACCATGGTTGGAATCCCAGATGATGTGCCAATCGACGGTGGACCACGACGAGTGAACCCGGTGGCGGCTTTTTGGGGTCAGCAGGTAGAAATTGAAACCTTGCTCCCAGAGTGGGTTCTTTGTGTTACGGACTTCGGCCCAAGGCAACCGGATGTTGCGAATCGTCCGCTCGTCCCAGTGCATGGCGTCGCGCCCGAGGCCAAAGTCGTCGGGGCGAATCAGCGGGTTGCTGCTGACGATGACGTTGGGCAGATACGGCGTCGCTTCGGGTCCTTCGCGATGAACGATGAAGTTTTCGCCGTGTTTGATCGCCTCGGGGATGTCGCAATAGCTGTTGAGCCGGCCCGTGTCAGTCCAGAACGGCATGTTGTCATGGACATTTTCCCAAAACGGAATGCGCGGATAGGTGCGGAAGAGCATCAGGGCCACCCCCGGATCGCCGTATTTTCCGGCGAGAATGTCCTCCACCTTGTAGCCGCGCGTTGTGGTTGATCCGTCCAAGAGACGCTGGAGGTAAACCTTCACGCCGTTGGCTTTGTCAGCGAGGATGAAGTGCCAGTAGTCCGCATATCGGGCGTCGCCGGTCTCTTTCGACAACGCGGCCGCGGTCTCGGCGAGAATATGCGTGTCGTCGCGTGTATCGAAAATCGGTGGGATGCCACCTTTCCAGATCTGCAAATACGGGTTCGAACACGATGCCGTGATCTCGTAGGTCTCGTACTCCATCCAGGTGTTGGCAGGGTAAATGATGTCTGAATACTCGCAGGTGCTGGTCATCTCGACATCTTGCGCGATGATGCAGTCGATTTTGGGATTAACCACGAAGAGCATGTCGTAAGCATGCTTGGCGTTGTTGAAGAGGTTGACGTTGGCGAACCAAAGGAACTTCGTCGGCGTCGGCATGTGCGTATCACCGGTGAAGTTCATTCGACCATATTTGGGCGTGTTGACCACCAGAGGACGATCGCCATGATTCCAATACGCGGGCTCTTCATCCTTAGCCGTCTTATTGACCTTGATGGTCTTGCCGTCAACTTTGGGGTCGAGGTTCGGGGCGAATGGATCCTCGGCGATCCAGCCCAGAAAACCGGGACCGGATTCCGGCGATGACTGGAACAACGCCGACTTGTAATTGCCGGCCCAGGTCAGGCAACCGGCGCCAGGCTTGCCCAGTTGCCCCGTCAACATGATGGGCAGATACTGAGCGCGATTGGCCTGCGTCGCATGGAACCAATGATTGATACCTTCGCCGACGTGGATGGCGACGGAATGGCCGGCCTTGGTCGTCTCCCAAATATCACGGGCCAGACGTTCGATCAGTCCCTTGTCGGCGCCGGTAATCTGCGCCACCGTATCGAGGTCGTAGTCCTTCAAGTGGATGTTCTTGTAGGCGTCCCAGAGCGTGATGACTTCGACCTCGTTACCATCGGCGAGCTTGACCTTTCCCGAATACGAAAGCGCCGGGGCGAAGCCCTCCTTGGTCATTCGATCGCCCATCTGGTCGCGGGTAATGGCGCGAATCGCTTTCTGCTTCTCGTCGAAGATGACGAAGTCGCCACCGATCTTGGCGTACTGCTCGTCGGTGATGTGTTGAGTCTGATACGATGGCCCATCCTTTTTGAGGCCTGGTTGATGATTTGGGAAGACATCGCTGGCCCGTAGCCGCTTCAACGTGTCGGTGCGAATCAACAGCGGGAAGTCGGTATATCCTTTGACGAAGTCTTCCTTGTACCAACCGTTGTCGATCATCACTTTGGTAACGCCGAGGAATAAGGCTGTGTCGGTGCAGCCGGGCCGGACCTGGATCCAGTAATCGGCTTTGGTCGCGGGCGGTGAGTATTCCGGCGTGATGACGACGATGCGCCCGCCTCGCTCCATCATTTCGATGAACCAGTGCGAGTCCGGCATCTTGTTTTCGACGAGGTTCTTGCCGCACTGGATATGGAGCTTAGCGTGACGCATATCGTTGAAGTCGCAGTCGGCGGTCTGCAATCCGTGGACGAACGGATGCCCCGGCGCTTGGTCGCCGTGCCAAGTGTAGTTCGACCATGTCCGGCCTCCGAGCGCCTCCTTGGGCTGAACACCACGCACCGTTTGATCGACGACGGCCAGCATATTGGCCCAGCGATACAGGCCGTATTTGCCCATGACGCCGAGTAGTCCCATGCCCCCACGCAACTTCATGGTGCGGGTGCCGGCGTCGTGACAGGCCTCGATCATCTCCGGTTCATAGCCGTCGGCCTTCAGACGTTTGGTCCCCGCCTCGCCGCTGTAGGTCTTCGCGATCGCCATGACGGCCTTGGCGTGATACTTGTAAACGTCGTCCCAAGAGACTCGCACAAACGTGTCGGTGCCACGCGAATTGAACTTGTAAGTATCACGGAGTTCCGGCTTGTCTGAGAGCGAGGGGAAGCCATCATCGGCCCATTGTTTCCAGCCCTTTCGTATGAGCGGGAATCGGAGACGATAGGGCCCGTACATGCGCCGTTGCTGGGTAAACCCTTTGGCACAACCTCGCGGGTTCCAATGGACCGTGTCCCGATTGCCGTAGAGGTCCGTGCATTGACCACCTTCATAGGCCTGCTCGGACCGCAACACGACGCCGTTGCGGACGAAGGCTTTCATTCGGCAATTGTGCGTGTCGTTTGGGGCACAAACCCAGGTAAAGGAAGAATCGACGCGGTATTGGTCGCGATAGACCTCTTCCCAACCTCGATTGGGGTAGACGCCAAGCGGATTCGCGATGCTGACCGGTTCGAACCCCCACAGCCGCGGGGCGAGCAGACCGGCGCCAACCGATGCCATAGCGGCTTCAATAAACTCGCGGCGGTCCATGGTTCACTCCTCCACTTTCAGGTCGTGCCACACTGAGACGAGTTTTTGACCGTTGCGGTCGCGGACCGAGCCATCCCACAATGCGAAGGCGATTGAATAGCTGCTTCCGGTGGCGAATTTCATCGCGTCCGGGGTCGTTACCAGCGGGCGTTGGAATACGACGGTCCAACGATTGTCTTTCCATTCAGCCTTGGCCGCCATCTGTTGCGATGGCACCGGCATAAAGGTCGTGCTGCCCGCCCCCCGCGCGCCGAGACTGGCAACGTCGCGCCCCGACAGTCCAGGATTACCGGCGGCGCGGGCCGTCAGGAAATCGGGTGGTTTCTGGCCCTGTTTGATGAACTGGCGATAGATCGGCAAGTCGAACGGATAGTCGTCGAGGAGTCCCTCGGCCGTTGGCTTCTCCGGCATCCCCGCGCGCCAATGCCATAGGTCGACCTGGGTCTGCGTTGATCCCATGCCCAGGAACGGTTCGGGTTTGCCGTTGCAGAATTGAACAGCGGCCATGTCAACGAAATCCTCGGGCCGTGCCATGCTCCGGTTTGGCGTGGCGTCATGCCATGTCAGGCGAACGGCCAACGTCTTGCCGTCGTGAACGACTGCCACTTGCACGTCCGGGTTGGCGTATTCGCGCCACCAAAGTGGGCTGGCGATGATCGTAACGGCTTGGGCCGATTTCCACGTAGACGCGTCACCATTCTCGGGAAGAGCGTTCACACGTTTGGCGACCAGTTGTAGGCGGGTGTGTTCGAAGTTCTTTCCGGCATGAGGAGCCGACAGCGACTGAATGAAGTTCATGAGGTCGCCGGCCTCGTTCGGCTTGAGAGTCGCGTTGGAGGCGGGCATGGGCGAGCCCGGCATACCAAGCATAATCCGCGCATACAACTGAAGCGGGTCACGCCCACCTTTGAATATTCCGCGAGTCAAGTCTCGTGGACGCGTGGGAGTGCCGTTGTCGTCTTTCTGTTCCTGCGTGCCGTCGCCTTTGCCCGTGTCGCCGTGGCATGACGCACAACTTGCCTTGTACAACGCCGCCCCTCGTTTCACCGACTCGGTGCCGGGTGCGGGTAAGTCGGCGGGCAGTGCGATCACCTCTCCAGGCTTGAGAATCTGGTCCGCGATCTTGCGAAGCTCGTCCAAGTCGGCCGTCTCCTCCATCGCCTCGGCTTCCTGCCTGGCTCGTTGCACGAATGACTCGCGAATCAACTCCCGGAGATAAACAAGAAGGTCTTTCCGTTCCGTTTCGGGAAGATGACCAAACGGAAACATTGCCGAACCGGGCATGCCCTTGTTGATGACCTGCATCAGGTCGGCATCGGAGGGCTTCGCGTTTGCGGTCGTGACAACGCGAAACTTTCCTTCGCCGAAGTTGCGAGGCTTGGGATAAAGGAAGCGAGCCATGGCCCCGGCACCGTCGCCCTTGTCACCATGACATGCGGCGCAATGGGTCACGTAGACCATTTTCCCCTTCGCGGAAGCGGTCTGAGCTATGGCGACCGGAGAGAACAGCAGACCCGCGGTGAGGATGATCGCGAATCGACACAACCGCCCGGCCAAGGTGTGCGAGACCGGCATGCGAATCCTTGACTTGGTTGAATGGTGGCGAGGTTGCATGGTCCTTTTCCTCCCGTTCGAAGGGCCGGCGTGACGGCGGACGCTTACTGAATTGGACATTCTTGTCGCAATTTGGATGCCAGATCCGATATTTGATTTGACGTGCTCTTCTCTTTACCGATGGAAGTGGCGGCGGTAGGCTACGGGAGAGTGACATCCATGTCCGATTCGGGAGATTCCCATGAGCAACGAGAATGCGGATCGAACGCAACTCCGGCTGAAAGAATTCATGAGCATGTTGCCTCTGACGATCGAAATCGCCGGCTTGCCCAAGGCCGAACCTGGTCGCCATTTCAATGAGGAGCAAATGGACGTGCGGGCGACGACGATTCGCCGAGCCTTTAAGGTGGCCAAACAGATGCTGCTCGACATCACTCGGGAATGACCGGTATCGCCCAGAGCGTGCGGAATAGCCCGCGCGCTGTGGGCGTCTGTGGACCGCGCCGGCGATCAAACGGCCCAAGGGGCTATTGGCTTACGGCGGTGACATACGCAACGGCAAAACTCCGTGAGTACGAGATGGAGACCATGATCTTTGCGACGCCAAGTCGTTTGGCCAACTCGCGAGCCGAACCGCCGAGAGTGACGGCAATCCGGTCTTCCGCATCGGTGACGATTTCGACGTCTGTCCAAGATAGTTCGCGCCGGGCCTGCGTTCCAAGGCATTTGAGAACGGCTTCCTTGGCGGCCCATCGTGCCGCAAACTCCTGCGTCGTTCGCTTTCGGGCTTGGCAGAACCTAATCTCATGGTCGGTAAAGACTCGCGTCAAAAACAACTCTCCGTGCCGATCGATCATTTGCTGAATTCGGACGCATTCGACGACCTCGGTGCCAACGCCGATGATTTCCATGAGGAGTGCCCTGAACCGCGTCGCGAATTTGCTCGACCTTCGATCGTAGCAAATTCTCCCCGTTGCGGTACAATCTAAATCTTCGTGACCTTGGTGAGACGGTTCATGGCCGAACACGACCTGTTGAGCGACTTGACACCCGAACAGCGAGATGCCGTCACCCAAATCGACGGCCCGTTGCTGATTCTAGCTGGCCCCGGCAGTGGTAAGACCCGGGTCATCACCAGGCGAATCGCGTGGATGCTCCAGCAAGGGGTGAATCCGGCCAATATCCTGGCCATCACTTTTACGAATAAGTCTGCCGGTGAGATGCGCAAACGCGTCCAGAGCTTGGTGCCGAATTCTCGAGTTCAAATCAGTACCTTCCACAGTTTCGGGGTGCGGCTGTTGCGTCAGTACGGCGACCAGTTGGGTATCGACAAGAACTTCTCGATCTACGATACCGCCGATCGCAACATGGTGATCCGGCATGCGTATGACTCCCTCGACTTGTCTCGCTCGAGGTTTACACCCGAGAGTATCGGCGCGGCTATCAGTAGCGCGAAAAACGAGATGCTGACGCTCGAACGCTACGCTGCAACACGCTCAGATTACTTCGGCCAAACGGTCTGTCGTGTTTGGCCAATCTACGAGGAGAGACTTCGCGCCGCAAATAGTTTTGATTTTGATGACCTGCTCTTGATTCCCACTCTAGCGCTTCGTCGCCATCCCGAGCTTCGCGCCGAACTCGATGAACGATTCAAGTACCTCATGATCGATGAATATCAAGACACGAACGACGCTCAGTATGAGATGGCGAGACGACTGTCACAGGATCATCCGAATGTCTGTGTCGTCGGTGACGCAGATCAATCGATTTATGGATGGCGCGGAGCGAACATCGGCAATATCCTCAATTTTGAGCGTGACTTCCCCAATGCTCGTGTGATTTTTTTGAGCCGCAATTATCGCAGCACCAAGAACATTCTGGCGGCTGCCGATGCGCTCATCGCCCACAATAACGAGCGCAAGCCACGTCGATTGTTTACCGATAACGTTCAGGGCGAGCCAGTACGCGTCTTGACGTTCGACTCGGGTCTCGACGAAGCCGATCGCGTCGCGGCTCGGATTCGAGAGGCTGTTGCAAAGGGTAAGCGGAGATATCGCGATTTCGCCGTGTTCTATCGTATCAACGCCTTGTCGCGAACGCTCGAATCGGCGTTCATGAAACACGGGATTCCGTATCAGATTGTGCGCGGATTGGCGTTTTACGATCGCAAAGAAGTTCGAGATATCATCGCGTATCTGCGCCTTCTGTGTAATCCGCGCGACTCGGTCGCGTTTCATCGCGTGGTTAACGAACCGCTTCGAGGCATTGGCAAGATCACACTCAATCGGCTAGAACTCTACGCAATCCCTCGCGAGATGTCGCTGTTGTCGGCTGCCGCGGAAGCCAACAAGATTGCCGACTTAAAGGGCCGTGCCATGGCGGCCTTGCAAGAATTTGCCAAAACGATGGCTGACCTCCGAAGCGAAATGGAGGAACCGCCACACGTACTAATCAGCCATCTGCTCGACCGAAGCGGATACCGCGCGGCGTTGCGAGAATCGGCTAAGGCCGAGGATGAGGAACGGCTGGCGAATGTCGAGGAACTCATCACGGCTGCCAAGCAGTTTTACGATGAAGACCCCGACCGCAACATCGAACAGTTCCTCGAGAAGGTTGCCCTCGTGAGCGACGCGGACGGCCATGACGCAGGCCAGGACAGCGTCTCGGTAATGTCGCTGCACGCATCGAAGGGTTTGGAGTTCCCGGTCGTCTACATGCTGGCTGTCGAGCAAGGAACACTCCCTCATGAACGGGCTTTACGGGAACTCGCAGACTTAGAGGAAGAACGCCGGCTCTGTTTTGTTGGGATGACCCGTGCTCAGGAAGAGCTATTCCTGTGCCATGCTCGAGTTCGCGATAAACGCGGCGTGCCGGAATTATGTATTGCAAGCCAGTTCCTTGACGAGTTGCCCGTTGAGGGGGTCGAGCGCATTGAAATTGCCACGCGCGTTACGGCACCATCGCCGGCTGAACGATGGCGCGGCGGGAGCGACGAAGTCGATGCGGCTTGGTCAGACACCGGAATCGTGCCGCCGAAAAAAACTCGAAACGAGAAAGACAAGTTTTTTGTCGGCGCCCCAGTCTTACACCGAGATTACGGCATCGGCCAAGTCCTCGAGGTTACCGGCGCCGGCTTTCACAGAAAGATCCGAGTGCGCTTTGCCAAAGCAGGCGAAAAGGTCTTCATGGCCGATATTGCTCAATTGGATATCGTGCAGACATGAGCGATTGGCAGGAATTCGAGTGCCCTTTTTCGCCGACACGAGAGTTTTCCCGTCTCACCTGAATAACAGCCGCCTCACCAATTCGCGATTCGTGGTTCTTCGTGTGACTCGCATACCTGACCCGAAGTGAAAGTTCGCAATTATTTATGATTGAGATGAAATATGTTGCCCGAGCCTGACTCGACACATTATCGCTTGGAACGATTGTGCGGACAATTCTTGACAACGCAACGAACGCGACCTACGGTTCGGCAGACTTGGCATTCTGGGAGGTTATGTTCATTAAAACCTGAATCCCCGTCAACCTATGAAAATCCGAACCACAAATCGTCGCGCCTCAACGAGAAGAAACCAGTCACGAGTCGGCACCGCAGCCGCCGAACTCGCGATCTGCTTGCCATTGATTTTCCTCCTCCTTGCAGGCGTGTGGGAAGTCGGGCGCATCACTGAAGTGCATCAGGTCATGTGGAGCTCGGCGCGAGAGGCAGCTCGAGATTCGTCACTGGGTGATAGCGATCTGTTAGTGATAACGGGAAACCTCACCGTCTACTTACAGAGCGCCGAACCGACGGCATTCGGGGGCGGACACACCACTTCAGTTCGGCCTCCGGTAGTGTCACTACCTGCAGACACAACCGGCTACACCGTCTGGGATGATACCGCTGACCGGGAACTGTTTACCATTACGTACACCAATCTGACCGATCCAAGCATCGCCGACCCCACCGGGGCGAGACAACTCGATCGATATGAAGTCGGCATCCAAGTCCCTTACGCCAGTGTTGGATGGGTTCCTGTGGCTCGAATTACAGGCGCGACGCGTCTCTATACCAAAGTGACCTGGGTATCGATGGTTGATGCACCATTCCAAATTGCGCCTTCATTGCCAGCCCACTAATTGAACTGCCGGATGGAGAATCGCAATGCGGATACGAGACAAGAGAAACAGGCGTGATGGCGCGGCGGCCGTTGAGACAGCAGTTGTTATGGTGCCACTACTCATGATAATCATGGGTATTTTCGAGTACAGTTGGGTCTTGATGAACCGAAACGTCCTCAACAACGCAGCTCGCGATGGCTGCCGCTACGCGCTCGTCAATAACACGTCAACAACGATCGCTTCGGATGTCACCAACCTCGTCACCACGCGGATGGGGGGACAGACAAAGAATTTCACAAACTTCACTGTGACAGTCAGCGGGACACGCGATGGCGTCCCGATGGCCGTGAATGATCTTGGTCCTGGTGACAGAATTACTGTGTGCGTGTCTGGAAACTACAAATTCCTGAATGTCATTCCGTTCATTTCGTGTCCAACGCTGTCCATGAGTAGTTCCGTTACGGCGATCTGCGAGGGCGGCACGTAACGATTCGGTTGAATCAACAGAAATTAAACGCCTGATCGGGAGAATCGCGATGTTGTCCACGAGTCTTCGCCGCCGGCAGGGTCGCAAGGGGACCGTTGTCGCTCTGCTCACGCTCCTCATTATTGCGCTCCTTGGATTCCTCGCTCTGGCAATCGATATTGGAATGCTAGCTGTTGCGAGAAGCCAGGCGCAGAACGCCGCCGATGTTGCCGCGCTGACGGCCGCGAGGACTCTCAATGGCGACAGAAGTACAACTTACAACAGTGGAAGAGCAACCACAAATGCCCAGAACATTCTGAGTTACAACCAAGTCCTTGGTAATGAGATCCAACCATCGCAACTCGCCATTTCCTATGGCACCTATGATTATGACCAGCCTACGCAGACGTTCGTTGCGAATTTTCCGCCACGCAGCGGAGTGCCTCTGACTGCGGTTTCGGCAACAGTCACCGCAAGTAATCTGAAATCGGCATTTGCTAAAGTGTTTGGATCACAGTTGCTTCCGGCCGTCGTTGCGCCGGCACAGGCGGTTCATAGGCCCCGCGACATTGCACTCGTCATTGACTTGTCTGGATCGATGCGGTTTGGAAGCTGCCTGGGATATGACTTCAACACATCGTCGCGGACAACGAACAATCCCGATCCGCTTGTCCCGACGTTTGGGCACTATTCATCATCCAGCGCTAACTTGATTGGTCCGAGCACAAATCGCACATCCGGTGTGGACAGCTATACGATTCCTCCATCAAATATTACGGTTGGCAATTCGTCATACTCGTTGACTTATGTCAACAGTTATTATCAAAGTGCAGCATATGCAACGACACTCATTCGAGCCTTTGATTCTTATACAAGCACTGACGGAGGCAACACCTGGTCGCCTGGAGCCGGGTCTCCCCAATTGCCGCCTAATTCGCATGCATCAACACCAGGAGGTGACAAGCCACTGTATGTAAAGAACAGCACCACGACCTATGCCAAAACGGTGAACGATGTGATTGCCTCAACGAGTACCAACATATTCTGGGAGCTTGACGGTTACTCTGCCTACAAGGCGGGATCGTGGGATACGTCGGGCACTGGCGGGGTTCCGAAAGTCTGGACGCAAGCTGACTATAGTGACGTCGATTGCCAGTTCAATGGCTACACTCAAGGTCCTGGCTACTATGGGAAGACATTTTTTGTGTGGCCACCGGACCCGCGAGCGGGGAACATTTCAGTCACGAACCTTGCTAGTTATCTGACCGCACTTGGTATGACAAATGCCAACGACCAGGCCACATTGAACGCCAATTGGAATACATGGCTGGCGCAGGGACCTATGGTGGGGCTCGCGAATCTGCAGAATTGGCTTGCCGGGGCGACAACGAGGGGCGGGCCATATACTGCTACAGGTCCGTTTGTGGCCGGTAGTGGGAGCAAGGCGCCGATTTACTTCGCTGTGTGTCGCCTTTTCAGTCGTGCCTATCCAGCAGGACCGGCCAAGGGAGCCTTCGCGGGAGACTGGCGAGTGCGGTTTTTTGGAACGAACAACAACACCGTTCTCTTCAATTCTTCTGGATCGCTCAACACTCCGGGAACATATTCCGTCAACTATAACGCGATTCTTGCGTGGCTTGCCAACTCGCCCAACCCGTTTCCGGCTCAGCTTCGATCGGGCCGAATTCGATACTATTCGGCGATACCGACTCAGATAACGGGGACCTACCCTAACTATGGCAGTAAAGATGAGCGATTCTGGGTTGAGTATATTAACTACGTTCTTGGTTTCTTTCAGACAGGGGCCACGACTTATACCAGTACGGTCGCGATGTCGGGATACGGGCCTGATTTCACTTGGGGGACGGTGGCACGCAATAATCCTCCGAGTGCTCCACAGTCCATGAATTACAATGACAATCCGGCACGGCCGCGACTCCGCATGTGGTTTGGCCCTCTCATGATGGTCGACTATATGCACAACTACAATCTGAACAGCAACGTTTCAAAGGCGTTTTACATGCAGCCCGGCAACTCGTATGATGCGCCTTCTTACACTGGAAAGCAGGCGTTCCTTGCAGCAGTTGATACCATGTACGACAATCATCCCAATGATTGGTTCAGCATGGTCTACTATAGTTCACCTCGTTCGTCGTCGACGGATGCATCAAGGAGGTTCAATTGTGTCGGTTGTCCTTTGGGGACAAACTATGATTATGCGAAATCGTCTTTGCTGTTCCCCTTTTCCACGATCAATTCGGACGGAACGTGCAATAACACCGAAGTTACTCCCTACGACCCAGATCCGGTAACTGGTGCCGTCCCATCGGCCAATTTCATCGACACGCCACGCGCCGAAGGCAGCACGTGTTTCAGCATGGCACTGATGCTTGCTTACAATCAGTTCGTGGTCACAACGCAGTCTGACACGACTCTGCGATCATTTGTGCGATCGACGCCAATCACGTTTCCGTCGGGGATGGCCGGCGGGATGGGACGTAAAGGGGCACAGAAAGTGATTATTTTCGAGACGGACGGCCTACCGAATGCAACGGCGACAGCGTCTCTGGTGAGTGCCGGCACGTACAGCTATTATCGAGTTCGTTATGACATGAATAACCCGACCACAAGTGAGTATCCCTCGGTTTCTTCATATAGCGTCAATCACACGACCGTTCTCAACCAAGTCTACTCTTTGGTCCAGAAGCTGGCTGCGGATCACGGGACGAAGCGGAATCCATTCCGTTTGTATGCGATTGGCTTTGGACCAGTATTCAGTGGGCCGAACGCCAGCGGGGCTTTAACGACATTGCAGACTATGCAGTATTACGCGGGAACGCAGAAGAGTCCGAGTACGCCGCTTGCCGCGAGTCAGATTATTACCGGTACCGATGTTGAGATGGCTGACAAAATGATCAATACTTACACCGATATCTTGCAGCGAGGCGTCCAGGTGGCATTGATCAAGTAGGAGCTTTAATCCCGCCCCTACAAACGCCACCTTGGCTTGGCACAGAGCGGTGAGCGCAATGAGCAGTCCGCAGATTGTATTCGTGTTTCGATGTCTGGTTCGGGAGACATTTCGCCAGGCCGTGGCGAGCAAGATATTCTGGGTTTTGCTTGCGATCAGTGGCCTGTGTATCTTGTTCTGCCTGAGCGTTAGCATCGAAGGTGGGGACAACCTGCGACCCGATGGAGACTACCTATATCACGGTGACAGCCCGATGGTGGGACCATCATTGGAGGCGGGGAGATTAGGATTCCTGTTCGGGGCGTTTCGTGTGAGCCTGGCTCGCGATCGGGAAGGGGCCGTCCATTTTCTGCAGGTCATTCTTGGAAATTGGGCAGGAGGCGCACTTGGATTACTGCTGACCCTCATCTGGACCGCGGGGTTTGTTCCGGAGTTCCTTCAGCCCAACAATGCGTCGGTCTTGTTGTCAAAGCCAATTCCTCGATGGTTGTTTCTCGTAGGAAAATATGTTGGAGTCTTGGCATTTGTCGCTTTGCAGGCGGGGATCTTTTTTGGTGGCACATGGATGGCCCTGGGGCTCAAGACGGGGATCTGGTCTGACGCGTATCTAGCTGGGATCCTGATTCTCGTCTTCCATTTCGGGGTCGTTTTCAGTTTCTCACTGCTGTTGGCCGTGATGACACGTAGCACTGTTGCCTGTGTGCTTGGCTCGATTAGTTTCTGGGCTGCCTGCGTCGGGATGAACTATGGGCGCCATGCGGTGATGGCCTTGCCGCAACTCGGATCGGGCACCCATGCACTGTCGTCGTTTACCCTTCTTGTCGCTGATATCGGCTACTGGATTCTCCCAAAACCGCTTGATTATCTCATGCTGTTGGAACGAGCGCTCGATGCCAGTGCTCACATGGCGACGTTGTCCAAACTTCCCGAATTTCAAGCCGTGGGCAGCCCCGGCGCCGGGAATCTCTTGGGCTTGATCGCCTCGTCACTTCTGTTTGTCGTTGCGTCACTCGTCGTTGCCTCGAGGCAACTGTCGAAGACGGACTACTAATTGCGCGGCTTCGTGGCTCCCGAAATCGTCTCGGCTTGGGAACGATCCGAAGCAAAGGCGTCCGCGGGCGTTTTCAGACGCTGCAAGCTTCCCGAAACTCGCTAGGATAATCGGCGATTGATTGGGAAAATGAGTTGTTTGAGGAGCCGATCCTCATTTCAACGATTGTGAGAGGATTCTATGGCCTTTACGTTGTCTGCCTTTGCCGATGAAATCGACGCGGACCCGCAGAATCAGATTGACGTCCTAAACTCGTGTGGCGTGCGTCACATCGAGTTTCGTTCGATTCACAAGACGAACGTGCTCGCGCTCACCGATCTCCAAGTACATGAGTTCAAGTCACTGCTCGATCGCCAAGGGTTTCGACTCAGCGCCATTGGGTCGCCGATCGGGAAGACCGTCATCGATCAGCCGTTCGAGATTGAATTGAAGCGACTTAATCGGGCTATCGAATTGTGCAAACTCTTCGACACGCCGAATATTCGTATCTTCAGCTACTACCTCACGGAAGGCGGCGAATGGGATGACTGGCGACGAGACGTCATGGATCGCATGTGGGAGAAGCTCAAGATTGCCGAGAAAGCGGGCGTTCGACTGATTCACGAGAATGAGCATCGCATCTACGGCGACTCCCCCAATCGCGTTCGCGACCTCATGGAGACCGTTTCCGAGCAATTGACGACGCCTTGTTTCGGGTCGGCCTATGATCCTGCCAACTGGGTCTTCTGTGGTTACGATCCCTGGGAAGGCTGGGAGAAGACCAAGCAATATGTGGTCCATCTTCACATCAAGGATTGGAAAAAGGGCGACGCTCACGGGTGTCTGGCGGGCGAGGGGGACGGCCAGGTTGAGAGGGTGATGGCCGATGCTGTTGCCCGCGGTTACGACGGTTTCGCGACATTAGAACCGCATCTCCTTGGTGGAGGACCCACCGGCGGTGTCACCGGGCCTGAGTTATTCCCAAAAGCGGTCGCGGCCTACCGTCAGATTCTGGATCGGGTCGGCGGCGCCCATGATTGAGTGATTCGGCATGCTCGCGATTCATCTGCGAATCAACGACGCAGATACAGGTCGGCCAACACCGGTACGGGTTCGCGTGAGCGGCTTGGACGGCGTCGAATTCGCGCCTATGGGCTGCCACCTCGAGTTTCCCACCGGACGCAACGAGGATGTCGGCGGGCACGCCTTGATCGGACGCGAGCGGTGGTATCACATCGATGGCGCGTGCGAAATCCGGCTGCCGGCCAATGTCCCAATATCGTTTGAGGCGACCAAAGGCCCGGAGTATCTGCCTTTGCGAGAGATCATCACTCTCGGCCCCGGGCAGATGTCGGTGCGGCTTGTCATTCGTCGTTGGGTCAATCTCGCCACGGAGGGTTGGCGATCCGGCGATACTCGTTGCCATTTTCTGACGCCTCACGCGGCACTTCGCGAAGCGGCAGCCGAAGGTCTCAATTATGTCGATCTATTGGCGACCGAAACGTTCATCGCGGGTCAGGACGGAAAACTCCGGCCGGTGGTTCCGAATCTGCTGGCATTCAGCGGACAGAAACCATGTCTCGAAGAATCCGGCGTCGTGGTTGCGGTCAACACTCACAACGTCCATCCGGTCTTGGGTAGCTTGGGCCTGATCCATTGCCATCGGCCCGTTTTCCCGCTGCTTTCCGGCGGTGCGGAGGCCAGTGACGACTGGACACTGGATGATTGGTGCCATCAATGTCATCGCAAGAGAGGCCTCGTGATATGGACGGATTCCACGGAATCGGTCATCCCCGGGCCGGCACCGGAAGCCCTTGCCTTGGTCGTGTTGGGGGAGATTGATGCCATCGAGATGACGCCGTCGAGTCGTCGCCTTCGCGATTGCTATCGCATTTGGACGGCTGGCATCAGGGTACCCCTTGTCGGCGCCAGTGCCAAGGAGAATAACCGCACGGTACTTGGAATGATGCGGACCTATGCCCACATGTCCGCCGAAGGGCCCTTTGCATACGGAGCGTGGATCGATGCCCTTCGCGCCGGCGCGACATTCGTGACAAACGGTCCTGTCATCGAGTTCTCAGCCGACGGGCAACCGCCGGGAGCGCGTCTCGATCGGACGGCGGGCAAGGTGTCATTGTTCGCACGCGCCCGAAGCGCCCAACCGATGGAGGCTCTGGAAATTCTGGCCAACGGCGAAGTGATCGGGCGGGTGAATGGACACGAGAGCGACGTCCCTTACCAGCTCGAATTGCGTCTGGACCATCCGATTGATGGTGGCACCTGGTTTGCTGCGAGGTGTCCCGCGCCATTGTCGTCGCAGGGGTTCGCTCATTCGTCGCCGGTCTTTGTGACGATCGATGGAAACGGGCCGGCCGACGAGGCGGCGATTCTTCAGTTGAACGACGTCTTGGAACGTGCGATTGATTGGGTGAACCGAGTCGGGAGATTCGACAAGTCGAGCAATCGGGATGGTCTGCTGGAACGGTTGAATCAGGCACGGCTGATCCTTCGTGGCGAAGCCGGTAGAGAACGAGACGCATGACGACGCTATTTCGCACAACGCATCGTGTTGAGTTTCATGAAACCGATATGGCGGGCATCGTCCATTTCAGCAACTTCTTCCGGTTCATGGAGGTGGCGGAAGTCGAGTTTCTTCGAAGCCGCGGACTCAGCGTGGGCTGGCTGGCGGGCGGCGAGCGCTTCGGATTTCCGCGAGTGTCGGCAACCTGCGACTACAAGAGACCGGCGCGATTCGAGGACGTGCTCGAAGTTCGTGTTGCGATCGAACGGATCGGGCCAAAGTCGGTTAGCTACAGTCATGAATTCTGGCTGGAAGATGTGCTCATTGCCTGCGGCAAGATCACCGCGGTATGCTGCCGCAAGACAGCCGAGGGATTGGAAGCCGTTGAGATCCCCGCGGAGATTCGCGCCAAACTGATGGCCGACTAAAGCCCGCGACGGTTCATTTACGCCGCAATTCGACGCTTTGGATCCCCTCGATTCCGTTCAACCGCGAGACGAGCGCGAGAACGCTGTCATCGCTGCGTAGCTCGACCGTGTAGTTGAGATCGACGGCGGCTCCCGACCGCGCCGTGGACGACGAATCGAGCCGAGCCTTCACGACATGCTCGCGCAGCGGCTCTCGCAGGATAGTCTCGGCGTTGTGGCCAAGGCCAACGCGGACCATCAACGAGAATTCAGACAGCTTCGCGGCGACCACGGCAACGTTGGGGCGAAACAGAAAGGCGGCCGTGGTGGCGAACACCAGCCCGATGATCGGCGTGACCAGAAACCCCGCTCCCAGGGCCATCCCCATGGCCACCGCAAAGATCACAAAAGCAGTATCGCGAGTATCTTCGACGACCGTCCGAAACCTCACGACGGCAAGCGCGCCGACAAGGCTGAATGCCCGCGCCTGATTGTCGCCGATGACCTGCGTGACGACCGCGATGAGGACCGTCAGCAAGACGAGCGTGGCGAGCATTCCCGATGCCTCGTCACGCCCCTTGCCATGCGTCAGGCGATAAACTCCGCCAACGACGCAGCCCATGATGAATGCCATTCCCAGGCGGATCGTCAAACGAGAGACTTCCACATCGCCATTTTGAAAAAAGGCATGGTGCAGCCAGTCAGGCATCGATCGACCCCCGTCTGAGCGGCGTGACGCCGCACGCCTCGCGACAGAGCCGATACTTCGAGACCGGCGTCGGCGATAACCGCAGATCCATGATCAGGCCCTTGAACAGTATCGGGAGCGCCGATCGGTATTTGAATTCCACGATGACCTTTCCTGACAGCAACCGCAGACCGCCGTCGACGGGGCGAAACGACCATTCGTTGGCCAACACGCCGACGATGCGTTGATCGAGCGTCAGGCGCACCGGGCCGGTCGCGGACATGCCAACAAAGGCTGTGCGATCATAGCTGATCTGGCATGCAGGTTGCAATCGCTTTGCGATCAATCGCTGATGAAACCAATGGCCCACCCATTCCAAGGCCGACGCGGGTTGCTTCAGCACGGCCAGGTCGTCCGTGGGGATGGCCGAACGTCGCTTGGCCACGCGGTCGCCCGATTTTGATTTTCGTTCGAGAAAATAGGCTGAGCACGAGCCGTAGGATCGAACACGGTATTTGCTTCGCCGATACGTTTGACTCCTTAAGTACACATCCAATTCCGGCGTGTCTGTGTAGATGCTTGCTGTTTGATAGGCCCCTTCCCGACTCGGGTCACCGTGAGGATCGAGGGCGAGAAGTTGGCGGCTCCATTCCTTGATGATCCGCGCGACGGGTTCTTCGACGAGAAATTTCAGCTCGAATGCCGGCCCGAGGCCATTTCCGGAGACAAGAGACGGAGAGACAGCTCCCGCAAACGGATCATGCTGTGACAATCGAACCTCCGAGACGAATCGAGAACTCGGCGCCCAAGGGCGTCGGCAGTGAAAGGAAAACGGCTCGCGTCCCCGACCCGCGTCTTTGCGCGTGGCCCAAAGTGATCCGCGAGCCGTATTCGCTTTCGAATCGCGGTCGGAATTAACGGTCCGTGGGCCGTCGGCCTGTTTGGACAGTGAACGCCGCGCCGGTCAGTTCCTTCCATGCCTTTTTCTGATCTTCGGTCAAGACGCTTTGAATATCGTCGTTGGTCTGTTTTCGCAGTGCCGTCACCTTTTCCTGATTCGGGTTGTTCGGCCTGCCACCGGCTGGGGGTCGTCCCGTGGGCCGGCCGCCGGCACCCATCAGTTCACGCATCTCACGCGAGAACTTGTCGGCGATCTCTTTTACTTTCGTCTTCTGCTCGTCGGTTAGTTTGAGAGCCGTTTGAACGTCGTCGCGGGAAAAGGCATTGGCGCCCGCCTGCTGAAGCTCGATTTGTTTGAGGCGCTTCAGTTGATCGGCATTAAGCAACCCTTCGATGGCTCGCAACGTTTCCGCGGAAACGGTTCGCGTCAACTCGTTCCGCTTGGTGCGCTGCTCATCAGCGGGAAGGTCGCGGAGCTTTGCGAAATCGTCGCGGTGGTCCGCCTGAACCTTGTCCACGGCGGCTTTCACCTTGTCCGCTTGTTCTTTTTCGAGCTTGAGTTCCTTCTGCACACCTTCATTCTGAAGCAACGCGCCGAAACCACCCGTGCCTCGCCCGGTTCCCTGAAAGCCGCGTTGCCGTTGAGTTTGCCCCATTACGGGAACGGCCAACAGCAACGCCAATCCGGCCGCGATGCCTCCACGCCACAGTGTCTTCATCGGATTCTCCTGAGAAGTCGTATCTGTTCTATGCCACCGCCAGCCGTTACAGATGCGAGGACGACTCGCTGGGTTGGCCAATGGCCCTTGCATTGATTAACACCAACGAAACGCTTGGGTCACGGACCCTCGGCACGAATCGTCCGGGAGATTCGTCACCGATCAATGTTTGGGTCGAGCCTCCTCGATGCCCGGTAATGGTCCCTTGTATTCCATCAAATATTTGCGACGCTGGTCGGCAAAAAGTCGCAATGGCATGTCGCGCCCGCGGAGTGGACCTGGTTCATCGGCCGTCGTTGCCCGGTAGGCTTCGAGAGAATAGAGCTTCTTCGTATCAGCCTCGACGTGATTGTCAATCAGCTTGCGGTACTGGGCCACCACAGGGCCAATGGCCTTCCAATCGAGCGACTTATCGGCGAGTGTCCGTAGATGGTCGAGGTATTTTGCCCTCAGGTTGGGGACCGCGAGGATCTTACTTCGAAGCGGCTTCCGTGGATCGTTGAGGCCGGAAAGTGGATCGACATCGACCGAGGTGATTCCCGGCCCACGCCCTGGCCCGTCGGGGCGCCCTGGACCTTCAGGCCCACCGGGTCCCCGTTCCCGAGGCCGTCCGGGACCACCAGGACCACCGGGGCCGAATCCAAATCCCGGCCCCTGTGGCGCCCGAAACGCCTCGTTCATGTCATGGGGAATGATATGGAATTTGCCCTTGTCGTTGAGGTAGATGCTGTAGTCGCTGGCTCGAATCCAATAGCCGTCGCAGTTAATCAGGCCGATGTCGATAGCGAGGAACCAAAGCAGGCCGTCGATATCCAACATGGGCGATAGTGCGGCTTCCAGTTTCTCCGGCTGCGTCTGATTCAACGTCTTGCAAAGGCGAATCAGAGCCTTCCATGCTTTCTCGTTGTCGGCCGACTTGATCTCAAAGCGGCGCTTATAATCGTCGATGTTTTCGCCGAGGTACTCCAGGCCCCCGCCACCGCCCGGCCCACCGCGGACCTTCCACCGTGTCCCTTTGTCGGTTTTGAAATTCTCGCGGATGAACACTTTGTCGAATTGCTGAACGTTGGTGAAAATCCCCCAGCTCTCTCCATTGATCACAACTCGCACGAGGTTTGCCTTTGGGGCGGGAATGTACTGGCGCGCGATTTGTGAGTATAGGGCCGTTCCCATGAACGAAGGATCGTCATGGCAGTTGAGCAGGTTCAACGTTCGATATCCGTAGAGCCTCTGATTGGGATCGACGAAGTCGAACGAAACGTTGAGGGAACGCTTGTATCCGGCCGGTACCGTGAAAAACGACGACATACCTCGGAAATGAACTCCGACGTTCGGATACGATTTGCCATCCACGGTTAGGGTCGCGGGAATCTCGACGTCGGTGTGGTAGAAATCGGCCATCTCCGCCTCCCAGTCCTTGTCCTCAAAATCGAGGAAGATGGTGCGAAGGACGCTAGGGTCGTACAGCCCAGACGAAGCATTCGGGGCGATGTCGGCGGGTTTCACTCGGGGCCCGGGCTTGGCGGGTTCCTGCTTGCCGAATCCCATTCCGGGCGGTCCTCCGGGACCACCCGGCCCTCCAGGGCCTCGCGGACCGCCGGGCGGAAATGGCATGAGCGATGCGATCAACGAGCCGATCTTGCTTTCGTTCAACGTGCCGTCGTCATTCTTATCGTTATTCTTGAATAGCGACTCACCAAAGGCAGCGAGTTCGACACGCGTGAGCCGCCCATCCTTGTCTGTATCCGCGCGTTGCATGATGACGCCGGCGAACATGAACCCCGGCCCGAAGCCTCCCGGCCCTCCCGGCGGTGGCCCCCCAGGTGGCAGACCTCCCGGCGGCGGTCCGCCCGGACCTCCCGGCGGTGGGCCACCAGGGCCGCCAAAACCCGGCGGCATCGGGAAAATGCGATTCAGACCTTCGGCAAGCTGATCCAGAGTGATCGAGCCTTTCTTGCCGGCATCGATTGACGCGAAGAACGTGTTCACGCCGGCTATCACCTCGGCCTTGGTCAGTTTGCCGTCCTTGTCGGTGTCGAGCGATTCGATGAGGGGCTTAGAGATGATGTCGTTGAGAGGCATCATTCTTCCACCGGGCCCGCCGGGTCCCCCCGGGCCGAATCCGCGGCCTCGTCCGCCGTCCTTCTTCAGGAAGTCGCGAGCCGCGTCGCGCTCGGAACGGTTCAATCGTCCGTCGCCGTCTTTGTCGAACTGGGTCACGATCTTTCGAGTCGCGCCACCGCCCGGGGCGAATGCTGGCGGCCTGCCCTCGAAGTCCTTCTTAGGCGTGTCCTTGCGTTCGGGGGGCTGACCGGAACCGGTTGGCACTCCACTCCCACACACGAGGGCCGAGAAGCCGGCTACCATGGTGGCCGCGACGATCAGTTTCTTTCGCATGGGACTCCTCAAAGCCCGTGTATAGACATTGTGTCTTGTTGCCTGCTCAAAGGTAAACCCCGCGTTCCCTTTTGAGTTTCGAGGTTCGGGAATTTTTGTCCCTGTCGCGGACATGCTGAGAGTCAATCTGAGGTGTGCGAACCCGTGGAAGCGCGGGATGTCGGCTGTCTTGGAAATCGACCTCATGGTTGCCAGTAGCTCAGGTCGGCTCATACACTGTTGACGAGAGTAAGGAGTCGCCGGGGCCTTGTGCTGTGGCGGATCACGCGAGGAAACGACTGATGCGAATGTCTCGACTTGTTGAGCTGTTCCGTGAAGCATTCTCAGCCGGCATGGAGCCTGCCCACACGGAGGCGGAATCTCGGACGGCATTTCGCCAGAAAATGGCGGCCCGGTACACCGAAGGGACTCTTCAACGATTGCTGGAAGGCGGGGACGTCGAGGCTCGAATGGCAGCCGCCGTGGCATTGGGCATGGACGGCACGATGCGGTCGAATGCGATTTTGGCGGCGAGACTGCATGACTCCGAACCGGCCATTCGTCGGGAATCGGCATCGGCCCTCTGGGCGATTTGGTTTCGCGCAGAGGGGGAATGGATGCAGCAAGAATTGGAGCGCCTTTCGCGGCTGCCCGACCTCAACCAAGCGCTTCGAGGCCTAACGGCGCTGATTCATCAGACGCCGACCTTCGCCGAAGCGATCAATCAGCGAGCTATCGTCTATTTCCGCATGGGTGAATTCAAGAGGTCGAGCGTTGATTGTGAAAAGGTTCTGAAACTCAACTCGTTCCACTTCGGCGCCCAAGCAGGCCTCGGTCAATGCTTGTTGAAGCTCAACAAGCCGCGCGTGGCCTTGAACGCGTTTCGGCGAGCGTTGCGAATCAACCCCGGTCTTGAGGATGTCTCGCGCATGGTGCGGGAATTGGAAGACGCCCTTGGCGAAGGCGGAACTCGCGACAAGCGAGAGGGGTAGTTTCCGCGAGGAATTGCCGCGAAATGCTCGGGGCCGGCCCTAATCTCCGCTCTGCGATTGGTCGCGGCGCATCAGCCGCAATTCGTCGTGGATTCGGAACAGCACCAAGACCAACTCGCAACTGATGCGCCAAATTAGCAGGCTGACGATGCCCCCAAAAACGGCGATCAGGATCATGATAAGCCCGGCGATGCCGGAGCCTTTCTGGGTTCCGATGAGCATTAGGATTCCGAGGATCACGTTGAAGATTCCATAGCCGACAATGCCCAAGAGGCCAAGATAGAACACAACGATAACGATCGATGGCGCGACCATTCGGCGGAAGAGCAGCACGTCGACAAGAGCGTTTCCTTTTGCAGTCCGTCTCGGCGTATCAGCGATCGGAGGCGCCGCCGCGGTTGGCGGCATGGCGACGGGGTCGGCGGGTGTCCAGCTTGGGGCTGGCTGGACGATGGCGAACGGCTCGGGTGCGATTTCCGGTGACAACTTTCCCGTCGGTTTCGGGGCAACTGGCTCAACCGGTGGGTGATCGACAGTGAACGGCGCCTTGCATTGAGGGCACTTGATTTGGCGGCCAATGACGTTTTCGGGCGCCCGAATCTTTTGTTGGCAGATGGGGCAGGCAATTACGATCGGCATGCGTCACCCGTCGCGGTTGGGATTCTTGATTCCTGGCAGTCGTTGTTCCGCTGTGTAGCAGACGATGGACTTATCCACCAGTTCCAAGCAGGCGTCCATCGAATTATTGGCGGGTTCGATCAGCTCAGAAGTAAGATCGAACAACCGGTCGTGCTCGCCGGTCTCGACCTGCCAGTACCCTGCCTGTCTTCGATCGACGATCAAATAAAGCTCGTAGGATCGATTGGGTGGACCGGCCAAGGTTCCTTGAATGCGAATGCGGCGTCCGTGCGTCGTCAATCGAACATCTCGCAAGTAGGCTTCGTGGCGAATCTCCAGTGCTACCTCACCTGTCAGGCCGCCGTCCTGATTAGCCGTCACCGTCACGGATAGCTCATTGCGGGGCCTCAGAAGGCGCGTGATGTCGGTTTCGAATCGCGATGCGGCGTCCCACGACCCCAGGTCGTGTTCGTTGAGCGCGATGGTGCCGGCCCCGTTGATCGGCGCGATGGTTAGCCAGACGCGTTCGAAATCATCCAATCGTTGAGGGATCGCGAAAGAGCGGCGATGACGGACCGTGCCCGCGAACGGCCCCAACGGCCCATCGGACCAGCGTCCGGGGATCGGCATCTCGACGGGCGAGGGCAGGGGAGCGTCGCCGGTGCCGGCAACAGCGAGAGGCTCGAGGTGCCATGGGCCGCGGAGTCGAATGCGATGAGGGTATGTCGGCATGGGTCGTGTCGCGTATCGCCGGGGGCGTCCGAGGTTCATGGCTCTTGGTTGGTCTATGGGAAGTGTTGCGAAATCGCCACGGACGCAGGTGTTTCTTCGCGGCACCTGGCACGTAGAATCTCCACCAACTCTTTTGGTACTTTCCGCAGGTGGTGATAATGGACATGCTTCGATGGGGCATTCTGGGCGTGGCAAAGATCAACGATCGGCTGATTCCCGGCTTCCGAAAAGCTGTGAACGCGGAATTGCGGGCGATTGCCAGCCGATCGATTGATAAATCTCGAATCGCAGCCGCCAAGGCCGGGATTCCCGTGGCTCATGGCAGTTACGAGGAACTGCTCGACGATCCACAGATCGACGCTGTCTATATCCCGCTGCCCAATCATCTTCACGGCGAGTGGACGCGCAAGGCAGCAGATCGGGGCAAACACATCTTGTGCGAAAAGCCACTTTGTCCGACGGCTCGCGAAGCCTCGAGCCTTGTCGAGTATTGCCGCGCCCGTGGTGTGCGGCTGATGGATGGTTTTATGTGGCCTCACCATCCGCGAACGGCGCGGCTTCGCGAGTTCCTCGATTCAGGGTTGATCGGCGACATCGCTCACGTCGTGTCGACCTTTACTTTCGAATTGCATCTGGATCCGAAGAACATTCGCCTGCAATCCTCCATGGGAGGTGGGTCCTTGCTCGACGTCGGCTGTTACCCGATCTATGGGATTCGCTGGGCGTTTGGTCTGGAGCCGGTGAGCGTGTTCGGTGCCGCCGCCGTCGAATATGGCGTTGACCTGTCGTTCAGTGGCGTGCTTCGGATGGCCGATGGTCGCATGGGGACCTTCGATTGCGGATTTACCATGCCGCTCCGAGGATGGATGGAAATCGTGGGCACCCGGGGAGTGGTTCGCGTCCCCGAGATGTGGCTGCCGGGTCGCTCGGCGACGTTTGAAGTGATTCGCGATGGCGTTGTCGTCGAAGTGGTGGCCGTCGATGGCGAGGACCAGATTCAACTGATGATCGAAGGATTCAGTCGAGCCGTGCTCCAGGGCCAAGCCCCAAAACCCGACCCCGAGGAAGGCGTGAAAACGCTTCGAGCGATCGATGCGTTGGTCCGATCTTCGAAGAGCGGCAAGGTCGAGGCTGTCTGATTATTGCAGATACAGCGCTCGCCCACAGCTCTTGCACAAGCCGAACTTCCCTTGGATCAAGTCGTTGACTTGTTGCCCTGTCAGGGCGCTATAACAGTGCATGCAAGTCTTGTCCTTGACGCTGGCGAGGCCGTCAACACCCCATGACGTGATGAGCCGCACATAGGTCGCACGGATGTCGGGCGGGAGTGCCGATTCGGTGTCGGTGAGGTTTTTCTTCGCGAAGATGAGTTCGTCGGTCAGTCTGTCGACTCGCTCCTTGGCGTCGCGTTCCCAATTGTTGAACTCGGCTTTCATTTCCTGAAGCGTCTTTTCGATGACGGGAAGTGCGGCGGTTCGTTCATCGATCTCGGTCAAGCCGGCGAAGATGTCGTCTTCGAGTTTGGCCGCCGTCTGACGGGCGTGGGCAATCTCGGCCTGAAGGGCGTCGTATTCCTTCTTGGCGGCAGCGGTGTTGAGCTGCTGTTCGTATTTCTTGATCTGGGCGTGAGTCGCCTTGAGCGAGACCTCATTTTCATGGACGGATATTTTCAGTTTTTTCAGAGCCTCCTGAGCATCGTGCAACAGGGTTTCCTGTTTGGCGACCCGGTTCTTGCGAGTCTTTTGAAGCTCGGGGGTCCGTTGTATCTCAGCTTCCAATTCGCGAATGTGTCGCCTCAGGCGGTGCAGGTCGCGGATCAAATCAGTGATGCCGGGCATGGGTGCGGGTCTCATGAGTACCAAAAAAAACCACCGGCCAAAGGGCCGGCGGCGAATCCTAGCGGCGGAGGGCTCCGTCGAGGAACCCCTCCAGTTGGCGACTTCTCACAGGATGTTGCAGTTTTCGCACGGCCTTCGCCTCGATCTGTCGAACGCGCTCGCGGGTCACCTTGAAGATTCGACCGACTTCTTCGAGGGTATACGTGTAACCGTCGCCAAGTCCATATCGCAGTTTGATAATCTCGCGCTCGCGATAGGTCAGCGTCTTGAGGACCTGTTCGATCTTGTCCTTGAGCATCTCGTTGGTCGCCGAATTCACCGGCGAATCGACTCCTTGGTCCTCGATAAAGTCGCCAAAGTAGCTGTCTTCGCTCTCGCCCACAGGTCGATCAAGACTAATCGGGTGGCGACTGATCTTCATCACGCGTTTGGTTTCGTCCACGCTGATGTTGGCGGCCTTGGCCAGTTCGTCAACGGTCGGTTCTCGCCCCATTTCTTGAACGAGTCGCTTCGAGACATTGCGCAGCTTCGACATGGTCTCGATCATGTGGACGGGGATGCGAATAGTCCGCGCCTGATCGGCGATGGCTCGTGTAATGGCCTGCCGAATCCACCATGTCGCATAGGTGCTGAACTTGTAGCCGCGACGGTATTCGTACTTGTCCACGGCTCGCATCAGGCCGGTATTCCCTTCCTGAATGAGGTCGAGGAAACTCAGCCCGCGATTGCGGTACTTCTTGGCGATGGAAACAACCAGGCGAAGGTTGCCCCCGGAGAGCGCTCGTTTGGAGTCCTCGTATTCCTTGAAACGTTCGCGCATCACTTCGACTCGCCGTCGCAAGCTCGCCGGTTCTTCGAGAGTGATTTGCATCAGGTCGCGCAGTTCGCGGTCGAGGTTGGCGCGCTCTTCTTTCATCAGCCGGTTGCCGGCCAGTTCGTTAATCTGGCGTTCCAGCTCATCCATCCTCGCCGAGATTTGCTCGAGCTTTTTCATGAGCGGTTGGACTTTTTGGGTCCGGATGCTCAGTTCCTCGACAAGTGTGACGGTCTTTCGTCGGCGTATCTTGAGTTTGCGGCGGATCTCCTTCTTTACCTCTTCGTCGGTGGTGCGTTCGTCCGTGAGCAACTCGAAATCGGCGACGTTGAGGGCCATCAGGTGTTCGAGCGTCCGCAGATTGTGCGGCATTCGCTGGATGATCTTGTCCTTTTCCAGGTTTTCCGTGAGCGAGACCTTAACCGTGCGATCGAAGGGAAGCTCACCGCTCTCGACTCGTTTCAAGGTGTCGAAAACGTTTCGCAAGGCATAGTCGCATTCGAGAACCTTGCGGCGATAGCGACGGCGCGTGACCTCGATCTTCTTGGCCAGTTCGATTTCCTCGATGCGGTTGAGCAGAGGAATCTCGCCCATTTGGGTGAGGTACATTCGGACTGGGTCGTCGATGTGCTTTCCATCGCCGTCGTCCAGAAACGCCATCTCGATTTCGGTCTGCATGTCATCGGTGGCGCCGGCATCGGGCGCCTTTTCGGCCTCAACGCCATCGTCGTCGATAACGTCGATCCCCATCTCCTCGAGCAGTTGCAAGATCTGATCAAGGGCGTCGCCGTTGCCCGCATCCTCTGGGATGTGGGCGTTGATCTGGGTGTAGGTGAGGAAGCCTCGGCGCTTGCCATTGTCGAGTAACGCCTTGAACCCCTCGTCATTTTTCCAGTCCATCCAACCCCCTCCTCACCTAGGGAGAAACGGCCTTGATCCTAAAAGGTCAGCGGCCGGACCCGGTCGTTTTGTTCTGAACCTGCCGAAGCAGGTCCAGGGCGGTCGAGTGGTCAGCCGCCGCCGTCAACTGATTCCGTAGTTCGAGTTTCGCACCCCGAGTGCGACGGGCGTCGAATACGGCCACAATCTGTCCCAACCAGACTGTTCGATTCGCCGGGCTTTGCCGGCCGACTTCTTGAAGTTCCAGCGCCGCTTGCGCGAGTCGAGGATTGGTCAACCTCGGTCGCAAGCCATCCAGTTCCGGAAATTCGTTGGCCTCTAGGAGATCGTACAGACCTTGCAGCAGATAACGCAAGCCAGGATGCTCGATCTCGTCAACGGCAATCTGGTTTCGGGCTTCGGCTACCAGCTCCGGCGATGACAACAGCAATTCCAGAAGCTGCCGCTCATGAGCCGAGGCGGGGGCCGAACGTACCGAGCTGTCGTCTTTGGGTTCGCGGCGGCTGTCGTCGTCGGCGCGACGAGCCCGTAGCTCGCGAAGCCGTGCCCATATGGTATCCAGTTGCACCCCGAGGCGATGAGCGATCCGCGTGATAATCAATTCTTGTTTTACACGAGAAGCCGGGTCGGCGTCATCCGGTCGCAGCGCGAGGATGCCCAAGACCGCGTCGATAGTGCGTCGTTGACCTTCGATCCCGTGACCGGCTTCCCGCGTCAGAGTCTCATTGAGCTTGTAGTCGAGGATGTCGATCGCGTTGGCAATGGCGCGTTTGAATGGCTCCGGTCCCTTTTGGACCAACAAGTCGCACGGGTCAAGCCCCTCGGGCAGAGTGGCGATTGCCAATTCCATGTTTTGGTTGGCGAACATTTCCAGAGCGCGATCGACACCGGTTTTTCCGCCGGCATCGGCATCGTAGACGAGAACGATTCGCGGCACAAATCGGCGAATCGTCTGAATATGTTTGGCGGTCAAGGCGGTGCCCATTGTGGCAACCACCGACGAGACCCCCAACTGATGGGCCATCATCACGTCCGTGTAGCCCTCAACCACGGCCAGAAAGCCGCTCGATGTCGCCGCCTGTTTGGCCAAATCCATGCCGAACAGCAATTCACTCTTGCTGAACAGCGGCGTCTCCGTCGAGTTATAGTATTTTGGGCCGCTAGTGGCCAAAGGAGAATTCGGAAGGACTCGGCCGCCGAAGCCAACGACCTGTCCGCCGATGTTGCGAATCGGGAACATCACCCGATCGCGGAAACGGTCGTAATGGCCCGATCCTTCGGCACGTTTTCCAACCAATCCGACGTCAACGAGAACGTCCAATGGCATGTTCGCTCGTTGGGCCAGTTGGAGGAGCCAGTCGCCCGACGCCGGGGCGAATCCGAGTTCGAAACGCCGCACAGTTTCGCCGGTGAGCTTTCGCTCTCCCAGGTAGAGCCGAGCGCTTTCCGCGATCGGCGACTCGAAAAGGCACTCCTTGTAGCGATCGCAGGCCCATCGCATGACTTCGAGTTGCCGTACCCTTGCCGGATTCGGCCCGCCGGCATCGAGCGCGATTCCGGCGCGGCGTGCAAGGAGCGTGAGAGCCTCGCGAAAATCGACCTTCTCCATGGCCATGACGAAGTCGAAAACCGATCCGCGTTTGCCGCAGGCCCAGCAGCGGAAGTTCTGCCATTGGGGATCGACTTGCAGTGACGGCCTTGAGTCTTCGTGGAAAGGGCAAATGCCTTTGAATTGCTTGCCGGCCGGAGTAAGGGCGATGTATCCACCGACGACGGCCACAATGTCGTTGGCCTCTCGTACCTGTCGAACGGTTGAATTGCGGTCGTCGGCCAAGTAACACCCAGGAGCGGGGAGCCATGCCACGATCGCCAGCCAAACGCCGCGACGAGCAAACCCCGCGAACGAGCCACTTCTCAATTCAACACGATCACGCGTCCACGGTCAGTGGTTGGGATATGCCGACCCTTTGGATTGTGCCGTGACGAATTCAAGAAAAAACGGAGTTTCGACCCGATACGTCTGGATGTACCCATCCATGAGTACACGAAGGGATCTTACCCGTCACTTGCAAAGGTGTCAAGCTGGGCAAAGGTCACCGAAAATGGGATCGAAATGACCGATCTTCTTTGCAGGAATCTGGTTAATTCATCAAGTTGAGGCAGATGCGGTTATGCAAGCTGATAGGACAATTCGACCTGTTTTGCGTGCGCGCGAATTCATGCCGGGGACACAAAATAGGGAGATTGGAGTGGCAGCGATTGTCCCAACCCGTGGAAAGACACGAAGTCTACGCAAGGCTTTTCCGATTTGACTTCCGCGATTGCTCAGATCCGGGTCAGTTTCGTCATCCTACCCGGTCAGTATTGCCGAATCTTCTTCCAGGAAGACTGCTGACGGAACCGGCAGCGAAAGGAGTATCGCACATGTCAATTTTCCGGGTGGGCGCGCGGCTGATAGGCTGCGCTGTGATTCTTGGCTCGATGGCGACCGGGGCGAGGGCGAACAGTCCGACGGTCGCACAAATGTTGACGTTGAAGCCAAAGCAGGTCGGCGTACCAATCAGCACGCCGACGGATGCCGAAATAGCCGGCTGCAAGGTCGAACTGGTCAAGGGCGGCAACGGGAGCAGTGGTTGGTTGTTGCGCGATCCTCGCGGCAATATCCTGCGCCGATTCTTTGACAGCACCGGCAGCAAGAACATCGACGTTTGGTCGTACTATGCCGACGGGCAGGAAATCTATCGCGAGATTGACTCCAACCATAACGGCAAGGCCGATCAATATCGCTGGCTCAACCAAGGCGGCATGCGTTGGGGCGTCGATCTCAACGAAGACGGCAAGATTGATCGATGGGAGCAGATTTCTCCCGAAGAAGTCAGCCAGGAAGTGCTTGCGTGCGTCGTCAATCGAGACAGCGAGCGCCTTCGAGCCTTGATGGTCATCGAAGCCGACCTCAAGAAGCTCGAACTTCCCGACGCGGAAGCGAATCGCATTCGCGAGAGTATCGCTCGTTCGATGGAGAAATTCAACAAGACGACCGCGGCTCTCATTCAGTTGACGAACAAGACACAGTGGATGCACTTGGAAACGGCCGCTCCGCAATGCCTTCCGCCGGACGCCACCGGAGCCAATCAGGACGTGATCCGGTACAAGGCCGGCACGGTCCTCTATCAAAATGCCGACAAGCACGATTGGTTGCAGATTGGCGAGATGATTCTCATCGGCCGCGCTTGGAAGATCATCGACGCGCCGGTCCCGGGCTACAACAACGCCGTGGAATCGGCCGACAACCGCGGACAGAAGCTCGACATCGATCCGTCGATGCAACCACTGTTGAAGCAGTTGCAAGACCTCGACTCCCAGTCGCCGCGAGTTGATGCCAGCCCCGCGGATGTGGTTCGGTACAACCTGTCTCGCGCGTCGATCCTGGAAAAAATCGCCGAGAAAGACAAGGCCAACGATCGCGAAAGCTGGCTGCGACAGATCGCCGATTGCCTCAGCGCGGCTGCTCAAAACAGCCCGGCCAACGACAAGTCCTCACTTCAACGCCTCGGGGCGTTGCGCGAGCGAGTGGCCAAAGACGCATCGTCGAACCTAGCGGCCTATGTCGCATTCCGTGAGATGTCCGCGGAATACGCGAGCCAACTCGCCGGCGGCAAGGACACTGCCAAGGTCCAAGAGGCATGGCGGGAACGCTTGAAGAAGTTCGTCGCCGATTATCCGACCGCCGACGATAGCGCCGATGCGCTGCTCCAACTCGGCATGGTCAGTGAATTCGTCGGCAAGGAAACCGAAGCCAAGAACTGGTACGATCAACTCGCCAAGCAGTTCCCGAAGAGCGCCCTGGCCGCCAAGGCTCAAGGCGCCCTGAAACGGCTGACCCTCGACGGGCAAGAAATGGAATTGGCCGGCCCAGTCTTGGGGAACCAACGCCCGTTCAGCATCAGCGAGCTGCGAGGTAAGGTCGTTATCGTCTACTACTGGGCGAGCTGGAACGGCCAATGCGCCGCCGACTTCGCTCGGTTGAAGACTCTGCTCAATACCTACGGTTCGAAGGGGTTGGAACTGGTCGGCGTCAACCTCGACAACAGCGCCGGCGAGGCGATGAGCTTCCTGCAACGGGCGCCCATCCAAGGTGTCCAACTCTACCAGCAGCCGGGCGGTCTCGACAGCCCCTTGGCCGTTCAATACGGTGTGATGGTGCTGCCGAACTTGTTCCTGGTCGGCAAGGACGGCAAGGTCGTCAGCCACACTGTCCAGATGGGCGGTCTCGAGGATGAAATCAAGAAGCTCATCCTCAACGAGAAGGGTGACAAGTAACGCCGATAACTTGACGTACTCCTCCCTCGCCCGTCGTCATTGTTGCGACGGGCGAGGGTTTTGCTTTTCTGAAGCCGGTCCGGCGCACATTCCGTCGCTACAATAGCGATTGTCCACTCACGAGATAGCCGCTATGCCGACGGAATACGCCGCCACTCTCGATGACGTTATCGCCGCGGCCCAACGCATCAACGGGCGCGCCCATCGTACGCCTGTCCATCGTTGCCGGACGCTTGATCAACGTTCTGGCGTTCATCTCTATTTCAAGTGTGAGAATTTTCAGAAGGTCGGCGCTTACAAGTTTCGTGGTGCCTGCAACGCTGTTTTTCGCCTGGATGCGGGTATCGCCGCCCGAGGAGTCGTTACTCATTCCTCGGGCAATCATGCTCAGGCATTGGCCTTAGCGGCCGCGATGCGAGGGATCTCCGCGCACGTCGTCATGCCGTCGAATTCGCTCGCGGTCAAGCGACTGGCCGTCGAGGGTTACGGCGCCGAGGTTGTGTTGTGCGAGCCAACGTTGGCGGCCCGCGAAACTACCGCTCAGGAAGTGCTGATTCGAACCGGCGGCACGATGATCCCACCTTTCGATCATCCCGATATCATTGCCGGCCAGGGAACCGCGGTCATGGAGTTGCTGAGCGAGGTTCCAGACCTCGATGCGGTCGTGACGCCGGTCGGGGGCGGCGGGCTGCTTTCGGGAACCTGCATAGCCGGCCAAGGGCTGAAGCCGGGGCTTCGCGTCTTCGGCGCGGAACCATTTGGCGCCGACGACGCCGCACGCTCCAAGGCTGCCGGACATTTGGTGCCGCAAACAAATCCCCAGACAATTGCTGATGGACTGCGAACGAGTCTGGGCGGCTTCACCTGGCCGATCATCCGCGACCGAGTCGAGACCATCATCACGGTTGACGAAACGGCCATCGTGTCGGCAATGAGGTTGACCTGGGAACGGGCGAAGTTGCTGATCGAGCCGAGTTCCGCCGTCGCAGTTGCCGCCGTGCTCAGCGAGGACTTTCGCAAGTTATCGGGGTTGCGCCATGTGGGCGTAATCCTGAGTGGCGGCAATGTCGATCTCGACCATTTGCCGTGGTGACGCGTGACTGTCACGCAATGACGTCGCCGGGTGGCATTGGCTGGGGCACCGGATCAGCTCTCAGAATCGCTTCGCACAATTCCAATTGGGCTTCCCAAGCCGAGTCGAAACCCATCCACCGATTGTTTTGGCGACGGTTCGTGACCTTCAGCCTTACGAATAGATTGCCGGGAAGGATGCTATGAGCCGGCACGGAATGGCGGTTTGGCGCTCCGTCAAGATTCCACCAATCCCACGTTTCGGTATCGACCCAATAGTAGGGGTGTTTCTCGTTTTGTCCCATCCACCGAAAACCCTCGGCGCGATGGTCGCCCTGTTCTTCGAGGAAATCAGCGAAGATCAGCCGAAGGGCGTGGTTTTCCGGTTCCGCCAGGATCGCGGTGCGAAACGTTGCTTCATCCATCGTTCGGCCCGTGACGAGACTATGGGGTTGGTGGCTCACAGGCGCCCCTGCCATTTTACGCGACAATACTTCGGGAAGGTATCGTGAGTTCTTCGTATCATGTACGATGCATTGACGGAGGATGTTGCCGATGACTGCGACGGATCGCGTCCAGAGCGAAAAACTGTTTCACGATACCCAGGCCCGCAAACGCGCGGTTCACTTTCAGTTCCAGCCTGAATCACTTACATTTCCGGACGATGATTTTCTCGACCATGAGACCTGGATTCGCCCCGCCATGGCCATGCTCGGCGACTTGTCAGGCAAGGATGCGCTCGACTACGGTTGCGGGCACGGCATGGCATCCGTCGTCATGGCTCGGCGTGGTGCCCGTGTGACGTCGTTTGATTTATCTGATGACTATTTGAGCGAAGCATCGCGGCGAGCAGCCGCCAATCACGTCGCCATCCGATTCGTTCAGGCCGACGGCCATTGCCTGCCTTTCGACGACGCTTCCTTTGATGCTGTTTGGGGAAATGCCATCCTGCATCACCTGGATCTGACCATCGCCGGACGCGAGTTGCGCCGCGTGATGCGTCCGCAGGGTGTCGCCGTTTTCTGCGAGCCGTGGCGCGACAATCCCATTCTTTCGTTCGCCCGGCGCCGGTTACCGTATCCGGGGAAAGCACGCACGCCCGACGAAGTCCCCCTGGGCGACGCCGATCTCTCGAAGTTGTCGGCGGTCTTTTCGCATGTCGAGTGTCACGGGTTTCAGTTGCTTTCGATGGTTCATCGCGTTCTGCCGATCAAGCCTTTAACCGGCGCCCTGCATCGCATCGACGGCGAACTGATGCGACGGCTGCCGGCTCTAAAAAAATTCTGCCGGTATATGGTAATCGTGCTGCGAAGCGGGTAACATCAACGGTTCACCGATGTGAAACCCGGACGACCCTTGTCATGGATGCTCCGGCACGACCAACGCCTTCGACTTCACTGCCCACTCGGGCACAGTGGGCAGGCGCCTTTCTTCTGGGCGTCGCGGCCACAATCTTGTTCAATCGCATCTTCAATTGGACCGATCCGCCTTGGCCTTCCGAACGCGAGCGGCCCGTGATCGTGCGCGCCCAGGTGCAGGACTCGGATAACACCGAGACTGAATACGTTCCGGTGCCATCGCCCGCGACCAAGGAGGCAGGGACGTCGGCGTTGACCACTCGATCGAAAAAGGTCCTTGCCGACGGCGAGTTGATTAACGTCAACACCGCAACCGTCGAGGAATTGCAGCGACTGCCCGGAATTGGTCCGGTCATGGCTCAGCGAATTAACCTTGAAAGGAGCAAAGGGAGGTTTCTTCGTATTGAGGATCTGAGGCGGGTTAGTGGCATCGGTATCAAAACTCTTGAAAAGCTCCGCCCGCACGTCACCGTCGGGCCGTCGCCAAGTCAGGAAAACGCATCGCGTGACTGAGACCATCTTTTTCAACGGGATAATCGTCGTTCCCGACCGGATGTTTCGCGGACACTTGCTCGTTCGGGAGGGACGAATCGCCAGAATCGGAGAGGGAGATCCCGCCGTCGTAACGGCATCCGAATCGGTCGACCTGCGAGGCGGCTTCCTCGTCCCCGGGTTTATCGATCTTCACGTCCATGGTGGCGCCGGCGCTGATTTCATGGATGGCACCGACGCGGCTTTCAAGACCGCTTGCCAAGCCCACGCGCGGCATGGAACGACGTCTCTACTAGTGACAACGACGGCCGCTCGGCACGATCAGATTCTCGCAGTCTTGCAACTTTGTCGCGAACGCCGCATGAAACCCTCCAACGGCGCCCGTGTTCTGGGTGCTCATTTCTATGGGCCGTACTTCGCTCGTGAGGCGCGGGGGTGCCATCCCGGGGACGCGGTTCGGTCGCCCATGGCGCCGGAGTTTGCCGAATACCTCGCGTTCGCGGACGCCATCGTGACGGCCACGGTCGCTCCCGAGCTGCCTGGCGCCGAGGCATTTGTCCGCGAATGTCGGTCGCGCGGAATTCGGTGCAATGCCGGTCACTCCCACGCCAGTTTCACACAAGTGGAAGCCGGGGTTCAATGGGGCATTCGGCACGTCGATCATCTGTTTTGTGCGATGTCCGACCGGGCTCGAATGCGACTGACGCAAGCGTACCCAATGCGCGGTGGGTTGCTCGAAGCGACACTATATTTCGATGAACTGACGACCGAAGTGATCGCCGATGGCAAGCACCTCGCGCCGGAACTGCTGCGGCTCGCCCTGAGAATCAAGGGGCCGGATCGGCTCGCGCTCGTCACGGATTGTAATCGAGCCTTGGACATGCCCGACGGCGAATATGTTTTTGGCCCCAGCGACGGTGGCGAACGCATTTTGAAACGGGACGGAGTTGGCCTCATGCCCGACGGGTCGGCCCTGGCATCGAGCGTGACGGGCATGGATCATGCCGTTCGGACGATGCTGGCGGCGACGTCGGCGCCTATGCCGGATGTCATCCGCATGGCGACGCTGACACCGGCCCGCATCGCCGGTTTCGATCGTGACTTGGGAAGCCTTGAATCCGGAAAACGAGCCGATCTTGTGGTACTCGATTCACGCCTCGACGTGACCGCTGTTTTCCTCGATGGAGCCAGATTGGTGGCTTCCCCCACGCGAACGCCGTGACGGGTTACCGCGAGAAATACTCGTTCTGGGTGTAGACCGTCAGAATTGTGTCGCCAATCTCGAAGAATAGCCCGTCGCGCTCATCTTTGGAAATGACCAAATCGGGATGCTTGGCTTCGATTTGGTCAGCCGTCTGAGCGGGCACGTCGATCTCATCGGGAAGCACGCCGGTTGCGCCCACGAAGAAGACCAAGGGCGAAACCTTGTCGGCGAAGAGTCTTTCGACTGTCGATTCAAGTTTGCCTTTCGCGTCAAGGAGAGCCGAAACAAGGTCACTGCGGTTGGCGGCGACGCCCTTTTTTCGATTGGCGAGAACTGCCGCGAGTTTGGCGGCGCCGATCCGCTTCAAGTTCGACTTCACACCTCCCGTGTCGGCTAGGCCGAAAAAGTCGTCGAAGACTCTCTTCATCAGTTCATCGACGGGAGTCAGTTTGGTACGGCTCGACGGTGGCTTGTGTGTCACCGTGAACGGTCCGCCCAAGAATGCATCGAACACCGGCCGATCTAGCTTCTGTCCATTGACAGTGACCTCATAGTGTCGTTCGAGAAACTTGTTGGCCGAGTGGAGTTTGCCGAGGTTGAGGATTTTCCGCGTTCCGAAGTCGATTCGGTGTGTCGTGCGAATGTCGACGCTGCCGGCGGCGAGGGCCTGTTGCAGATCGACATACTCGGTCGTGGTTGGGAAATTCAGATGGAGGTTCTTGGAAAGATAATGACGCTTGAGTTCCTCGACTTGGTCGGGTGTCAGAATCTCGGATTCCTCTCGGATATGGGCCGCAACGATGCTCGTGAGGATCTTGAGTTCGGCCAATTCGTCGAAGACTCCCGCCAACCGTACTCCCGCATCGAAAGTTGGCACCAACGGCAATTGATCCAACCGCAACGTGTATTCCGTGGTGGCATCGAATCGGGTTGCCGGCGCGCCATGCCATTCGAGAACTCCTTCCGCAATGAGTCGCTCGAACAAGTCGCGTTTGGAGATGCGGATGTGCATCGCGGCTAGGTTGAGTTCGCCATCGCCAACGATGGTGAAGTTCTCGAAACTCGTGAGGGAGTCGATTCTGATACCGGCAACGCTGGTAATCGGCTCACGGTTGTCGGCGCGGACCAAACGGGCGCGGCGGCCGACAAGCATATTGAGCGTCGCACAGTTATGATTGACGCTAAACGAGGTCACGGGAACGAAATGATCGGTGTCCACAAGCTCGGTCTTAAGCCATGGCTCGGTGAGTTTACCGTTCTCATCACGAGCGCCCGGCACTCGTCGCAAGCCACGTCGAACGTAGGTTTGCCGCAGATGGTCGAGATTCAAAGTCCAACCATCGCGGTTTTCCTCGAGCATTCGAGCTAACGAGATCACGGGGATCCGGCGATTGACGCGGATATGATCCAGAATCTCATGACCCTCGAGTGTCGCCGGGTGAAAGATAACTCGTTCCAGGTCCGTGGCGAGGTCGGCGATCTGTGTGTTGGTCAGTGCCTTGCCATGACGGTCGGCCAAAGGTGCGTTGAAGGTACTCGCCAGGGCATATTTCGCGGTGTTGAGATGTCCCTCCGCCAGTTTGGCCCGAGCGAATAGGTAGACCGACTCGTGATTCTGTTGAACCGGAACGCCGGTGCGCCGGTCGTATTCATCGCGGGTCAGACGCCGGTAGCGGTAGACCTTGGCGTCGTCGCCGGCCCGCAGCCCACAGAGGTGCAGGGCATTCATCGACCCAAAGATGCGCCGGCCCGATCGCGACACGAAGATTTGGTAAGCGGCTCCTTGCGGCGCGATGTCCAATGGCGGCGACACCGGGCCGCCTAACAGGCTCATCGTGTCGTGAAGACTCTCGTATATGTGTTGGATCTTGCCCGCCCGCACGCACGCTCCGCCGGCCACGTTGGCCATTCGCGAAAGAAGCCGGTAGTCGGCGTGATCGGTGTAGGCGATGGTTGTGACGAAAGCGTTGTGCCGATGGATCGACGCGCAGAGGTCGGCGAGTCGTTCGGCTTCCGACGTGTTGTTTGGCTCGGTCGTAAATCCGTCACTATGTAAGGTGACGGCCGTCGGTTCCCCTTCGCGAACCAGCGATTTTGCCACCTCGAGGGCCTGCGTCATACAGGTCGGGCCGGCCGTGTGAATCTTTCGAATCTCCTGAGCATATTTGAGATCGCGTTTCGTCATGTCGCTGATCGGAACCCGCTCGAAGTGATTTCGAACGTCGCCTTTGCCCGAATACGACAGCAGCGAGACGACGATGAGGCTGCGAATGTACTCTTCGAGAGTCAGCAACTTGAGGAGATTTGCCTTCAGGTCTTCGATGGTGTGACACATCGACCCGGATCGATCGATAGCGATGATATGGTGCGAAACCGAAGGTTTAGGGATGTCCTGAGCGTGTCGCTCGATGACGATCGGCTCAACAAGAAAGAATGCGAGTTCCTGCCCCAGCAAGTTGAAGAGGGTGAATTTAGAGGGTGCGACCGGAACGAGCGCCGGGCCGGCGGGAGCTTTGGCGCGGGGTGCCGCGGCGCCCTTGCCGGTGGGGGCCGGTTTCGCCGCCGGCCCCTTCGCGGCCCGTGGCTTGGCGGCGCGAGCCGGCTTGGTGCTTTTGGCAGCTTCGGTGCGTTTTCGCGAGCGCCCGGCCGGCTCAGGTTTCGGTGCCGGTTTCCGTTTCGATGGTTGTTTGGCCATTGGAATATTGCCAGGTCGCCAGGGCTGATCCAGGTTCGATACCGTCGCGCAAATGTATCGGGATTATCTGGAGCCAAGCCGAGTCGGACAAGCAGAAAATGGCTTCCTGCTCCCGAAAAAGACACCGCCGAGACCTTCTAATCGATACTCAATCGGATGGCCGCGGAGGCGAACTAGACCGACAATTCCCATGTGTAAGCCGCATCAGGCCAACGATATCCGAAACGAGGCAACCCATGACCGCTGTCCTTAGCCCCGACGAACTACGCGGAATTGATGCGTATTGGCGCGCGGCGAATTACCTCTCGGTCGGGCAAATCTATCTCTACGACAATCCCCTCCTTCGCGAGCCGTTACGCCGAGAACACATCAAACCGCGACTCCTCGGTCATTGGGGCACGACACCCGGCTTGAATCTCATTTACGTGCATCTGAATCGTTTGATTGTCGCCAACGACCTCAGCGTGTTGTTCGTTTGCGGCCCCGGACATGGCGGGCCAGGCGTTGTTGCCAACGTCTATCTCGAAGGAACATACTCTGAGTTCTATCCGAACGTGTCGCAGGACATCGACGGGATGCGCCGACTGTTTAAGCAGTTCAGCTTCCCGGGTGGTATTCCGTCGCATGTGGCACCGGAAACGCCGGGCAGTATCCACGAGGGCGGCGAACTTGGCTATGCCCTCTCGCATGCCTTCGGTGCTGCCTTTGACAACCCCGAGCTGATCGTGGCATGTGTCGTCGGCGATGGTGAGGCCGAGACTGGCCCGCTGGCGACAGGCTGGCACGGTAACAAGTTTCTGAATCCTGTTCGCGATGGAGCTGTGCTCCCGATCCTTCACCTGAATGGATACAAGATCGCGAATCCGACGATGCTTGCCCGCATTCCCGGCGATGAGTTAGCGAGTCTGATGCGCGGCTATGGCTATGAACCGCAGTTTGTTGAGGGGAACGAACCTGAGCACGTTCACGAACAGATGGCGTCGGTGCTCGATCGGTGCATCAGTTCGATCAAGCAGATTCAACAAGATGCCCGAACCCACGGATTCCGCCAGCGACCTCGGTGGCCCATGATCGTATTGCGAACGCCCAAGGGGTGGACGTGTCCGAAAACGATCGATGGCGTTCGCACGGAAGACTCCTGGCGTAGTCATCAGGTGCCGATGGGCGACATGCAGAAGCCCGAGCATATTCGCATTCTCGAAGCGTGGCTTCGCGCTTATCGCCCCGAGGAGTTGTTCGACGAGGCCGGCCGTTTCCGGCCCGAGCTTGCTGCGCTGGCGCCGAGAGGCGACCGCCGAATGGGCGCCAATCCGCACGCGAATGGGGGGTCGTTGCTGCGCGAATTGAGGCTGCCGGATTTTCGCGAACATGCCATCGTCGTCAATGCCCCCGGCTCCATCGAGGCCGAAGCGACCCGAGTTCAGGGACGGTTTCTTCGCGACGTCATGAAGGCAAATCACGACTCCGCGAATTTCCGAGTCTTCAGCCCCGACGAGAATGCGTCGAACCGATGGCAAGATCTGTTCACCGTCACGAATCGCTGTTTCGTGGGCGATATCTTGCCAACCGATGACCATGTCGGCCCCGAGGGTCGCGTTCTAGAGGTTCTGAGCGAGCATCAATGCCAAGGATGGCTCGAAGGCTATCTTTTGACGGGCCGGCATGGGTTCTTCAATTGCTACGAAGCGTTCATCCACATTGTTGATTCGATGTTCAATCAACATGCGAAGTGGCTCAAGACGTGCAACCACATCCCGTGGCGGCGACCGGTGGCGTCGTTGAATTACCTGTTGTCGTCGCACGTTTGGCGGCAGGATCACAACGGCTTTTCCCATCAGGACCCGGGGTTTATCGATCATGTGGTGAACAAAAAGGCCGAGGTGATTCGCGTCTATCTCCCGCCGGATGCCAACACGTTACTGGTGGTCACCGACCAATGCCTGCGAAGCCGGAACAAAGTGAACGTGGTTATTGCCGGAAAGCAGCCGGCGTGGCAGTGGTTGGATATCGATGCGGCGGTGAAGCACTGCGCGGCCGGCGTGAGCATTTGGGAATGGGCCAGCAGCGACGCTGGCTCGGAACCTGATGTCGTGATGGCCTGTTGCGGCGATGTGCCCACGTTGGAAACCTTGGCTGCGGTGCAATTGATTCGCAGATATCTCCCCGATCTCAAGGTTCGTGTGGTCAACATCGTCAATCTCATGAAGCTTCAGCCGCCGAGCGAACATCCTCAGGGTCTTTCGGATTGGGACTTCGACTCGCTGTTCACCACGAACAAGCCGATCCTATTCGCGTTCCACGGCTACCCGTGGTTGATTCACCGCCTGACCTATCGTCGGGCCGGCCACCCCAACCTCCACGTCAGGGGATACAAGGAAGAAGGCACGACGACGACGCCATTTGACATGGGGGTGCTGAACGACCTCGACCGATATCGACTGGTGAGCGACGTGATCGACCGCGTGCCCGGGTTGTCCGTTCGCGCGGCACATTTCAAACAATGGCTTCGCGATCAACGAACGGCCCATAGACAGTACATTGCGGAGCACGGCGAAGACATGCCCGAGATTCGCGATTGGCGCTGGCAACCGGCCTAGGGCGCCGTCCACCGAGACCCAACTCGCCATCGACGGGGTGTTCCGGTATTCTGAAATCCATGGGATCAGTGAGCTATCGCGACGCCGGGTTGGACCTCGAAGCCTATGAGCAGACACTTGCGGCGTTGCCCCCGCTGCTTCGGCGGACGCATACGCCTCGGGTGCTTCCGCCGTCATTTCCTGCGCGGCGTGGCGGAAAGGGTTCCAGTGGATTCGCGGCCCTTTTTAGTTTGGATTACAACAGCAGGCTTTTCGCCAAGAATTATCGCCGGCCCGTGCTGGTGACATGTACCGACGGCGTCGGCACGAAGCTCAAGGTTGCAACCCTTGCCGGCAAGCATGACACCGTCGGCATCGACCTCGTCGCGATGTCCGTCAACGACTGCCTTTGCACCGGTGGCGAACCGCTGGTTTTTCTCGATTACCTTGCCATGCCCAAGGATGACCCGCCGCTGACTCGGGAAATCCTGAAGGGAATCTCCGACGGTTGCATCGAGGCGGATTGTGCCTTGGTGGGCGGTGAAACGGCGATCCTTCCCGAAGTTTATCAGCCGGGCGACTACGACCTAGCCGGGTTTTGCGCGGGCGTCGTCGAACGCGATCACATCATTGACGGTCGGGCGATTCAGCCCGGTGACCTGATCGTGGGTTTGGCATCCAGCGGGTTGCACTCGAACGGGTACAGCCTCGTGCGTAAGGTGATCTTCGATGTTGCCGGACTGAAGGTGACCGATTATGTCCCCGAACTCGGTCGAACCGTCGGCGAAGAGTTGCTGACGCCTACGCGAATTTACGTTCGGCCCGTGCAAACGATCCTTCGCCATTATCCCGTGAAGCGTCGTGTGATTCGCGGGTTGGCGCACATCACGGGCGGCGGCATTGTGGATAACGTCCCGCGTGTGTTGCCGCCCGGCCGTCGAGCCTGCATTCGGCGAGGCCATTGGGAGGTGCCGCCGGTCTTTCCATTCATCCAGCGACTGGGGCAGATTGCTCAATCGGAGATGGATCGCGTCTTCAATCAGGGAATTGGATTCGTTATGTTCGTGGGCAAGTATTTTGCCGAGAGTATTCGCCAGCAATTGGCCGAGATGCGTGTCCGGTCGTGGGTTATCGGCGAGGTGCGCGAAGGCGAACCGGGAGTCGAGTGGATCTAGGAACAGCCGGTGATCTATGCGATACGACGAAGATGACTGGCAGGACGACAACGAAGTTTATGCTCGGCGCCCTCGGCGACGACGAGAAGCCGGAGGCAGTTGGGGGGTTGCGTCCCTCGGTATAGCCATCGTCACGCTCGTCGTGGAATTCGTTGCCATCGCAACAGCCGGGATCATTGCGGGGACTGATGGCGACCTCGATGAAAGCAGCCCGATGGCCATTGCCATTGGACTGGTCATCCTGTTGGGGCTTCTCAGTGCGATTGTAGGCATCGTCATCGGCACTCTTGGCGTGACGATGAACAGCCGGACGAAAGGATTAGCCATTGCCGGGGCCGTGCTGAACGGACTGATATGCCTCGGGGTTCTTGGCATCATGGCGTTGGGCGCGCTTGTTGGCTGACGTGGGAATGAGATCGCTAGGCCGCGCCGAGAGCCTGCAATTCTTCGAGATTACGCCGCTTGATCGAGAGCAATTCTTCGACCCGCGTTCGCAGGTCACGATCGGCGATCATATCCAAATCGCACTCGACGGCCGTAATGCCTTGTCGTTCGGTGGCCGTCAATTTGGGAATGAGATCGCGGACGGCGATGAAGTTCCATGAGGTGAAGCTAGCCGGATACGAGCCAAGATGAGGGATTCCGATCCGCCGCTCGATCATGAGTTTGGCGATGGAATCAATGGCGGCGGCTTCGGCGGCGGCCATCGACTGTACGCGGGCGACGGTCTCCGAGTCCTTCCCCTTCGACCACGGAAAAGCGTCCCGGGCGTATTGCAAAAACGATCGGCTTTCGCGGCGGATCAACTGAGGCAAGACGTTCGCTTCGGTCATGGCTTCTTGGGTCCTCCACTCTTTTTCGGAGTGTCCTTGTAACCGGGCGGAGGAGGCGGCAACGACGGCGGGCCCTTCGGTTGCGCCACCGGGGCACCGATAGCCTGAATATCCGCGGGGGCATCCAAGACCGATCCGCGGCGAGCGTCGAAATCGCGAATGCCGCGATCGGCCGCAACCGCCAGAGGGTTCCACGCCAAACCGATGACAAATACCATGCTGCCCAGGACCAGCCCGAAAACCGTGGCACCCAACGCCAGTTTGAGTGGCCTGACCTCGCGGCCCTCGACTTCTTCGAGCGGCTTGTCGAGGATCATGACTTTCATGACTTTTAGATAGTAGAACGCACTGATCGCGGTATTGATGCCCCCAACGAGGAGCAAACCGTACATCGTATAGCCGAGTGTGGGGCTGGACTGGTTCATGTAATCCTGACCGGCGTGGAATAATGCCGCGAAAACCTGAAACTTGGCAGCAAATCCCGCCAAGGGCGGTAGGCCGAGCAAGCTCAACATGAACACACCCAACAGAATGACGGCCATCGGTGAGCGATAGACCAATCCTCGGAACGCCGACAAGTCTTCGGACCCCGTCAGGTTTCGAAGGTAGGCCACGATCGCGAATGCCCCGAGGTTCATGAAAAGATAAGCCGCCAGGTAAAACAGAACGGCCGCGGCTCCATCCGCGGTCAAGGTCGCCAGCCCCATGAGCATGTAGCCTGCGTGTGCAATCGTGGAATAGGCCAGAAGCCGTTTCAGGTTCGTCTGCGGGTATGCCGCGAGGTTGCCGAATGTTGCCGTGATGGCAGCGAAGATGGCAAGAACCGGCCCGATGGTCCGCGGCAGCAATCCTGTGGTGTCCGACTGGCCGACAAGCAACAGCAGCAATCGCCCCGTCAGGGCCATCGCGGCGGCCTTGGAGGCCACGGATAGGAATGCTCCCACTTCGGCGGCGGCGCCTTCGAAAACGTCGGGACACCAGAAATGGAACGGCACGACCGAGAGCTTAAAGGCCAAACCGACGAGGGTAAGCAGCATCCCTAACAAGACGATCGAGTCGATACCGCCAGCACCGACAGTACCCGCCACGGGCACGGCCGCTTGGGCGCGGATGACCGCCGCCAGATCGGGGAGCGAGCCTGTGCCAAACCGGCCGGCTAGGAGGCTGATACCATAGAGCATCACGCCGCTGGCACCGCCACCATAGACCACATATTTCAACGCGGCTTCCGAACCCTGACGCCGACCCTTGAGGAATCCGGATAAGGCGTAACTGGGCAGGCTCGCCATTTCCACAGCCAGAAACACCATCAGCAAATGGTTGGCCGATGCCATGAACATCATGCCAAGAGTGCCGCCCAGTAGTAACGTGTAGAAGTCCGCTGAATCATCCGTGTCGGGAATGCCTGTCGTCAGCGACAACAAGATCATCAAGACGGCGAAGATCATCAGCAGCAGTCGAAGGAATAATGCCAACCAGTCGAATGCGACCATTCCGCCAAAAAAAGTGCTAGCGGCATCCGGCGCGTCGAACTGTATGTCCACGTCGAACAGTTGCTTGGGAACCCCCCACTGAATCAGCCCCACAAGCAATGCGACTGCCGAGAACGCCAGGGCAACCACGCTCGTGTCGAACTTTTCTGAACCACGAAACAGTCGCAACAAGAGCATGAAAACGATCGCGGCGCAAATGAGCATTTCGGGCAGGAAGGCCCGAATGCTCGCAAACGTCGTCGTCGTCAGGCGATCGAGAATATCAGTGGTCAGCATGTCTCACCCGGTTACCGTCATGCCGTCAAGTATGAGCGTCGCGGTCATTTCCCAAGTCGTGCGAGATTGTCTACAAGCCCGGTGACACTCGGCTCCATCCACGACAACACCAGCGGGGTCGGGAAAATCCCCAACGCCACCGCAAGGATCAACAACGGCACCGCGCAGATGATCTCGCGCCACGTCATGTCCGGGTAGTTCTTGTAGGCAGGGTTCGTCCCAAAGTAGACTCGTTGCAGAGTCCAAAGGATATAAGCCGCGGTTAGAACCACCGTCAGCGCCGCCAGGATTGCAAACGTTGGGCTGAAATTCCAAGTGCCGAGCACAACGAAGAACTCGCCCACGAATCCGCACAACCCAGGAAGCCCGAGCGCTCCGAAGAAGATGATGGCGCTCATGCCGCCGTACAAGGGCATCGGTTCCATCAATCCGCGGAAGTTGTCGAGGTTTCGGTGATGGGCACGGTCATAAATCACACCGACGAGGAAGAACATGCCGGCCGAGGTGATGCCGTGAGCCAGCATTTGGAACATGGCGCCGTTCATGCCCCATGACCAATACTGCTCGCCGACCGTCACACCGTCGACGCTCTTCCAAACGGCGATACCAAGAATCACGTAGCCCATGTGACTGACCGAGCTGTAGGCGACCAGTTTCTTGAAATCGGTTTGAGCCATCGCGGCAAAGGCGCCATAAACGATGTTGATGATTCCAAACAAGGCCAGCCACCACGCCAGTTCGTAGGCGGCCCATGGGCAAATCGGGTAAGCGATTCGCAGGATGCCGTAGCCACCCATCTTTAGGAGCACGCCGGCCAGGATCATGCTAATCGGCGTCGGCGCTTCGACGTGAGCGTCGGGCAACCAAGTGTGGAACGGGAAGACTGGCACCTTGATCGCGAAACCGACGAACAACAGCAAGAACATCGCGAGTTGGAAGTAGCGGCTCTTGAAAAACGGCTGTGTGAGACGCTCTGACATCCCCTTGAGTTTTCCTTCCGCAATGATCGCTTGTTTTGCCGTGTCTTGGTGCGCGGCTCGGGCGGATTCGACGGCGGCATCCGCGTCATTCTTCGCGACTGCGGCCTTCGCGGCGGCCGCCTGGAGAGCGGCGTCATCTGTCTTCGCTTCGAGTGCTCGTTGGGCCTGATTCAACGCTCTGACCGCTTCCCTTTGTTTGGCCGTTGCCGCGTTCACTTTCTCGCGGAATGGCTTTTCGGCCGCTTTGATGTCTTGCAGTTGCTTCTCGGCACGCTCGCGAAGCACACTGTCCTTGCCCGTCAGGACAAGGAACGCCCCTTCCCCGGCACGGGCCAGCGTGACAAGATCGAATGAGTTCATGGACGCATTGGCTTGGGCGGCATCGAAACTCCCGCCGTGTTTGGACTGATAGTCATCGGCCCGGGCCTGGATGGTCGGCATCGCCGCGAAGTCGCGAATGTCGGTAAAGTAGAACCCGAGCATCGCAATCAGGATGAATACGCTTCCGAGCAAGGTGTACAAGAAGAACTTGATCGCTGCGTATTCGCGCCGGGGGCCACCCCAAATGCCGATGAGAAAATACATCGGCAGGAGCATGATCTCCCAGAAGATGTAGAACAAGAAGAAATCGAGGGCGAGGAATGTCCCGATCATTCCAGTCTCGAGAAGCAGGAAGAGCATCAAGTAGCCCTTCACGTATTTCTCGATGTTCCAACTGGCGATTAAAGCAAGGAAACTCAAGACGGTCGTGAGCAGGATCAACGGCATGCTGATGCCGTCGACGCCAAGATAATACTCGATGTTGAAACGTTCGATCCATGGAATGCGAGCGACGTAGTCGCGATCCTTGCGCGCGCCGGTCTCGAGATCAAACGCGGCTTCGGCCCGTATCGACAACGCCGCATTGCCGCCGGTGATCGGGCGAACGCGTGTGCTGCCGTCCTGACTCAGCAAGTCGTAATAGTCGATGAAAATAAACGAACTGACGACCAGCGTGATGGCGGCGCCGAGGAGAGCCCACCAGCGCATCCACTCTTCGGTGCCTCGCGGGAAAAGGAGCAATCCAAAGGCGAAGACAGTGGGGATGAAAATCACCAATGTCATCATCAACAGATCGTGTTCCATATCAAGCGTCCGATGTCAGTTGTCGAATATCGTGGGTCGAAAGTCGTCTCGCCCGCGATGGTCGCTCAAGTTATCAGTTTCGGGCCAAGGCCAGGCTGAGGAAGTACGTCACGGTTGCGAACATTCCTACGACAGCCAGAACGAGGAACAACACATAGTTGCGTAAGTAGCCGGTTTGGACGCGGCGGATTCGAGATCCAATTCGGCTCGTTGTGTCACCGATCAGATTCACCGTGCCATCGACGATGCGATTGTCCAGTCGCCCGTCGAACCGCGAGAATCGCACGGTGTAACGAGCGACGTTGTTGATGAGCCCGTCAATCACGGTCGTGTCGAACCACTTCATCCATGTCCCGAGGATCAAACCGGGTCGCACCAACAAAGCACTGTAAAGTTCATCGAAATACCACTTGTTCTCGAAGAGCCGATGCAGCCAGGCAAACTGTGTTGCCGTCTCGGCCGGATCAAGCAATCGGTAGTAGTAAACGACTGCCGCGAATATCACACCCACGACAGCGGCCAACAACGCCAACAGTCCCGCCACCGGATGAACCCAGCCATGGGCGTGATCGCCGTGTCCGGCAATGGCGCTGGTCGATCCATAGTGAATCATGTTCTCAACCGGCGTGAAATCCGCATCAATCGATGCCGGTTCCGCAGATTCGAGAACCTTGCCCAGATAGCTCGCTTCGGCGTCCCACGGCGGGGAACCCCAGGCGACGCCTACGCTGAAAACTGCCAGCAAGATCAACGGAACCGTCATCAACCAAGGCGACTCGTGTGCGTGGTCGTGAACATGCTGATCCTTCGGCTTTCCGGTAAACGTCAGGAACCACATTCGGAACATGTAGAAACAGGTGATGCCCGCCGTTACCAACGGCAGGATCAACAGGAGGGCGTGTTCACGGTAGACCGCGGCGAATCCGAGACCCTGAGCCACAATGGCGTCCTTCGAGTACCAGCCGCTAAATAGCGGCGTGCCGGCAATGGCCAGAACGCCCACCAGCATCGTGACCGCGGTGATCGGCATCTTCGACCGAAGTCCGCCCATCTTTCGCATGTCTTGTTCGTGATGGCAGCCGTGGATCACGCTGCCGGAACCGAGGAACAAAAGGGCCTTGAAGAAGGCATGTGTCAACAAGTGCATCAGCCCCGCGACCCAGCCGCCGATGCCTAAAGCAAGCATCATGTAGCCGAGCTGACTCACGGTCGAGTAGGCCAGCACCTTCTTGATGTCGTGCATCACGATGGCGATGGTGGCGGCCACGAACAGCGTGATGCCCCCAGTGTAGGCGATAACAATGCGAGCTTCCGGCGTGAACAGCGGGAAACAACGCCCGACGAGGTACACGCCGGCCGCCACCATCGTGGCCGCATGGATCAACGCGCTTACCGGCGTCGGGCCTTCCATCGCGTCGGGCAACCAAACGTGCAGCGGAAACTGAGCTGACTTTCCGACACAACCCAAGAACACGCCCAGCCCCGCGACCGTCAACAGCCAATACGGAATCCCCGCGAATGACCCTCGCGTGAGGCGATTCTCAATCTCCATTTTCGGCTGGAGGCTATCGGCGTGATCGTGCGGCGGGAACAGCAGCACATGATCGCCGGCGGGCGATAACTGAAAGTTGTTGTCGTCCTTATCGGGTGCCATCTTCGCGCCGCGGACCATCTTGTTCTGCATCGCCACCGGATACGATTCGCCGTGAGCGTCCGCCGATGGACATCGGATCGAATGGAAGATGCTCTGGAAGTTGAATGACCCGACGAACGACCAGAGAATCAGCATCCCAATAATGAAACCGGCGTCACCAACGCGATTGGTGATGAACGCCTTGTTCGAAGCGTTCGAGGCACTCTGACGCTCGTAATAGAAGCCGATCAGGAAGAACGAGCAGACGCCGACCAATTCCCAGCTCACGAATACTTGAAACAAATTGTCGGCGAGAACCAAGTTCAGCATCGAGAAACAGAACAAGGACAAGTACATAAAGAACCGGCCGAAGCGGCCGCGACGGCGGTAGTGGCCGTCTTCGCCGTGGACCTGATGGTCCTCAACGGTGTCTTGCGTCTCGTCGCTCATGTATCCGATGGAGAACAGATGGATGAGCGTGGCAATGAAGGTGACCATCGCGAACATGACGGCAGAAAGATGGTCGATGTAGTAACCGACCTCGATCTTGACGCCGCCGCGAGGGTCGTTCGCCGTCGAGCGGTTGCTGAACAAGGTTAGAGCAGCCCATTCGGCGCGACCCTTCCAAGCCTGGACTTTATGGTCTTGGCTTTCGTGGCTGTGGTCGTGGCCTTTCGCGTCCGCCTTTTTCGCGTCGTGGTCGTCTTTCTTGTGTTCGTGGTCTTTGTCGTGGCCGTGGTCGTGATCTCCGGCAGCGGCGTGATGATGATGATCGTGGCCCGCGGGGAATTCACCGAGAAACCGCACCAACCCATAGGCGCAGATCAAGAACGACAGCGCGATGGCTCCGGTTGCGACGTAGGCTCCCAGTCGCCCCGGATTGTCGCCCCCCGCCATGTCATAGACAATCTTCAGCGCTCCCTGGTCGCGATAGCGCCGAGTGGCCCAACGAATACCGCCGAGGATCAACAAGATTGCGAACGACGCCAACGGCAACAACGTTGCCACGACATACAACTGGCCGGGGTGTTCGCTCGGATTAAACTCGAACTGGAGCATGGCGCGGGCTACCCCTTCAGCTCTTCGGCGGTGTCCACATCAACCGTTGTGTGGTTGTTGTAAAAGTTCAGCACGATAGCCAGAGCGATGGCGGCTTCAGCCGCGGCCAACACGATTACGAAGAGCGAAAAGACCTGCCCTTCGATGCGGAATGTCGGGTTAAATCGCGAGAAGGCGATGAAGTTGATGTTAGCGCCGTTCAAGACGAGTTCGACGCCCATCAGAATGCCGATGGCGTTCCGCTTGACCGCCATGCAGACGGCCCCGCAAACAAACAACAGGGCGCCAAGGCATAGAAACCCGTTGAGGCCTACTTCAGGATTCATGAGGCGATCGCTCCGGCGCGGCGTTTGGCACGTGCAAGGTAGGCAGCTCCAACGAGTACGACCAACAAATGGACGGAGACAATTTCGAACGGCAACAAATACGAAGCCCGGCTACGATCAGGCGTCACCTTGGTCCCCGCAGGGTATCCCGTCACGGGTTTCAGAGGATTCGCGTCGTGCAAGCCTAGAAAGACCTGGCCGAGTTCAGTCGTTGAAGCCGCATTGGCCGTATCCAAATTGGTCGGCGTTTCGGGAAAGCCATAGGCCGTTGACAAAGCGCTCACCATAAGAGTCGCGTAGAGCGCCACGCCGACGATCAGTGCAATCGCCCATTCGCCGGCGCCCGTCCGCAAATTGACGAACGGTCCTTGAGCCGTCAACATCACGCCGAAGACCACCAACACCAGAGTGCCGCCCACATACACGATTAATTGGGCCGCGCCGATGAAGTCGGCCCCGAGCAAAAAGAAGACGCCCGCGACCCCGGCCAACGTGAACAGCAGCCACGCCGCCGCTCGAACGATATGTTGTGTCACCACAACCATGATCGCTGAGAGACCGGTAAGAGCGGCCGCTACCCAAAACAGAAAGTCGGCAAGATTCATGCTGTCACGCGAGTCCGATACACCACCAACCGGGGCTGGCCCCGATCATGTCTTCTGAACCAATTCCGCACCCATGCCGGATGAGGACGACGGGCCTCGGGCCCAATCAACCATACTCGGTGCCGCCTCACTACGGACCGTCCACACTCGAATAGCCACCCAAACGATAAAAAGCACTGTGGCCCCAGCCGAAGCGAACTGCCAGCCACGTTCAATGGCGTTGGGCACGACCAACTCCCAGACCGATACGCCCAACAGCAAGACGCAAGAAATCGGCAACAGATACTTCAGGCAGGTCATCATCACCTGATCGATTCGAAGTCGCGGGAGCGTCCAACGCACCCACATCATCACGAAGACGCCGACCCAGCCCTTGAGGATAAACACGACTGCGTTGACGGCATTTCCGGCGATCGGCCCAAGATAGTTCACCGGATCGGCAGGTAGCAAACCACTGTGCCAACCGCCGAAAAACAGAATCGCCGCCATGCCCGAGACCGCGAACATGCTGCCGTATTCCGCCATGAAGAACAGCAGCCAGCGAAACCCTGAATACTCGGTATGGAAGCCCGCGACCAATTCGCTCTCGGCCTCGGCAAGGTCGAACGGCGCGCGTTTGCAACTGGAAGTCGCACAAATGAAAAAGATGACGAACGCCATGAATGTGAATGGGTCGTGGAACAGATACCAGCGCCAGAAGAACCCGGCCTGTTGGCCGGAAATAGTGTGTAGATTCAGGCTCCCCGCCACGATAACCGGTACGAGAACGCCGATGGCTCGCGGAACCTCGTAGCTCACCACTTGGGCCGCTTCGCGGATGCCCCCGAACAACGCCCATTTGCTGCCCGATCCATAGCCCGCCATGATGACACCGAAGACTTCACTCGACAGCACCGCAAGGATAAAGAAAGCCGCGACGTTCAATTCCTTCGCGACCAACCCGGAACCAAACGGCAACGCGAGGAAGCCGATAAACGGCCCGACCAGAGCAAGGTAAGGAGCCAGCCGAAATAGGAAATGGTCGGCTTCCTTGGGGATCGTGTCTTCCTTGCAGAGCAGTTTCACGCCATCCGAAACGGTCTGTAACCAGCCAAACTTGCCGCCCACGCGTGTGGGCCCAAGGCGATCTTGAATTCGGCCGGCCACCTTGCGCTCGAGCCAAACGAAGAAGATTGCCGACCCGAGCATGAGGCCCATCAATGCGTTGACGGCGAGTCCCGCCCAGATTATTTCGCCCCACTCGGGAAACTGTTGAAGGACGAATTCTTTCACAGTCGAGGCCTCAACCGCCGAGACGACGTTCAGTTTTGTTTCAGTGGGTGGTACTTTATGGTCATCAGCGAAAGGTGACAAGTATGAGTCCCAACATGCGCCGAAATGGTCAAAGGTTGTCGCGAATGAACCATGGCCCGGCCAGCCGTCGCGGTGTGGCCAGGCCGATGCGAGATCATCGATTGCCCTGGTACTATCGACTCCTTTTGGCGTCAGGTCCGGCCGGATCTACGGGCGAAAGCCTGGATCCGAAGATGGCACGCGTCGAGGCCTCTTTGTTTGTCGCCGACGAACCACTGACCCCACGGAAGCTCGCTGCCGTTGCGGAATTGGTCGATTCGGCTGAAGCACGCCGCATCGTGGCGAGGCTGAGGGCCCGGTACGACGAACACGGTTCGGCATTTCAGATTGAAGATCTTGCCGGCGGCTGGCAACTTCGAACACGCCCCGAATTCCATCCGTGGCTGGCAAGGCTTCGGCGAAGTGCCGGCGAAATCCATTTGTCAGCGGCCGCCATGGAGACCCTTGCTATCGTCGCCTATCGCCAGCCCGTTATGCGAGCCGACATCGAGGCCATTCGGGGTGTGTCGTGTAGCGAAGTCTTACACTTGCTCATGGAGAAGGGACTCATTCGGATCGCGGGGCGCCATGATTCGTTGGGCCGGCCGGTTCTCTATGGGACTTCGAAGAAGTTCCTTCAGGTGTTCGGCCTCAATAACCTGAAGGACTTGCCCGAGGTTGAGCAACTTCGGCCGCCCGCGGAACCTCCCACGTCGTGAGGGCGCCGGGCACCATCATCGAACCCTCGCCAAATCCGCGACCTCCTTCGCGGACAACACTCGATCGAAGAACGCGGCCTCGTCGATCTTACCTTCGAAGTTCGCAAATCTGTCTGAGCGTCCGCCGAGGAACCAGTCCTTGCAACCCGCCGGCGTGGTGGCGTCGATGGCTCCCTGGATGTCGAGCTTTCCGTCGAGATAGACTGTCACGGTCGGCCCATCCCGAGTCATGACGACGTGATGCCATTTCTTTGGCTCGATGGTCGTGGAACCTGCGAGCAATTGCCGGCGTTCGTTGCCGTTGAACACGATGAGCGTTCCCGAGTGCGAATTGGTGCCGCCAATCCCCAGATGGTCGCCCGATGCCTCTTTCGATCCCGCCGGCCCGTGGGAGAGCAGGTAGCCGGTCACGGCCCGAGCGTTCGCGGGCATGCCGTTCCAAAACCAGAACGCGACACTGTAGCGATCGTGGATGGCGGGTATGTTCGCCGTCACGCGCCCGCCGGCAAAGTGTGGGCATCGACTTTGTTTCGTCACGCCATCCAGGTAAAAGGCTATGCCCGGCTCATAGCGGCCCGCGTGGCGTTTCATTTCGTCGGTTGCCGTCGGACCCTGAAACTCGCCGAGACGCCAGTAGGCGACCGGCGTCGCCGACAGGACCGCATTATGGTAGCCCGTGACTGATTCCGCGACGGGTCGCCGTTTTTTTTCGGCGATATCTTCCAACATTCCGACGAGCGTCTCAACGATTTTTGGTTCGGCTTCGACCTCCAAACCGGCGGTTCGCGCAGGCCAGGTCGTGTATCCGCCAAGTGCATGTTGCGCGGGTGGCGGAATATAGCCGTCGGCGCCGTTGGCCAGTTCGATCACACACGTCGGCGATAACGGACTCAATGCCTTCAGCCGCAATCCCGTCAGAGCGAAGACTTCGTTGGGAATCGCGACGATGCCCAACTCGCCGATGCGAATGGCTTGCAATTTGAGTTCGCGAGTCGGCTCGGCGTGAAGGAACAACTGTTCGCGGGAATAAATTTCCGGCTGACTTGCGACCTTGCGGCCATTGAGCTTGGCGACGGTTTCCTTGGCCCACTTCAGCCGCGCTTCATCGGCAACGCGCCGTCCGAGCCTGAGTCTTGTCTCGCGCATCGCCAATCGTAGATCGGAGCGAGGTCGAATTTGCTTAATGGCACCGAAGGCCAGGTCGGCCAGTTCGCTACCATAGCGCTCCATCGTTTGGTTGGACTTCGGGCTTCCGTAATCCATCCACATCAGGTCGCCGCTGGTTCCCTGCGACATCATGACGATCGGCTCGCCCCCGAGCCGCTTCGCGAGATTGTCGGCAAAGACGCCAAAGTAGTCGCCAGACACAATCGGTGAGCCGAAATAGTGCATTGAGTAGTTGGCCAGAATCGCCAACGGCTTGGCATCGATGGTTTCGATCGCCAATAAGGTCAGCCCGGTGTCCACCGGCCCCGACGGTCCGATGAAATCCGGATTCTGATACCCGGGGTGCATATGGGCGCGAACATTGGGCACGCCGAATGGATCGTTGCGAATGCGATCCGGCCGCAGAATCCATCGACGGTTGAAGGTGTGATTTGGGGCATCGACGACGGCCCAACCCGCCCGTGCGGCGACGCGGTTCTTGGATGCCATCGTGAGGCAACGCACAACTTGTGCCTGCAAGAACGCCGGATACTGCGGGTCGGCATCGCTGCCCAAGCAACCCATCGCGGCCGGAGCCGAATGCGTGTGAGTCGCGGAGATGAGAATGCGGTCTTCAGGAATGCCCGTTGCCGCGCTCGCGTCCGCCTTCATCTTGTCGAGCAATTCACGCGGCATCATACAGCTATCGACGACACAAATCGCAACGGGGCTTTTCCCGTCATCGAGAACGATGGCCCGCGCGAATAGGGAATCATGCTTCATCGTCGCGGATCGCTCCGTAAACATGCCATTCACGACAACCGGAAACTTCTCGGGCGTCACCTCGACTGCGGCGGCCCCCGCGCGAAGGCCATCCGCGAAGGCTATGGATGCCAAGCAAACGAAGGTGAAGAGTGACAGACACATCGTTCGGATCATGGGGATTCCCTCGGCGTGGGTGAGCGTCACTCACGATACCCGTTCGATCGTCTCGTGTCTATGATCCGTTTCCACTACAATCGACGGCATGAAATACGTCATCATCATTCCCGATGGATGCGCCGATGAACCGTTGGAATCGTTGGGCGGGCGAACCCCGCTTCAGGCGGCTTTACTGCCGAACATGGACCGCGTCGCGCGCATGGGTGTCGTGGGCCGCAGCAATAACGTTCCGCCGAGTCTGACGCCGGCCAGCGATGTCGCGACCTTGAGCTTGTTTGGTTACGATCCGCTGCAGGTCTACACGGGTCGGGCTCCACTCGAAACGGTGGCGATGGGCATCACGCTGGGGCCGGACGATTGGGCGGTTCGCTGTAATCTGGTTCACGTGGCCGACGAGTGCATGCGTGATTTCACCGCCGGCCACATCACAAGCGACGACGGGCGCTCGCTGATGACGACCTTGCAGCAGCAATTGGGAGCCACCCTCTCCAACGGCGCACGGCTGGAGTTCTTCCCGGGGGTCAGTTATCGGAACATTCTCGTGGTCCGTGGTGGTCAGTCGATCTTCGGGGCCGATACCAAGACCCAGCCTCCTCACGACATTCCCGATCAGGGCATTGCCGGCTATCTGCCGAAAGGGGCCGGCTCGGACCTGCTCATCGATCTCATGTATCGAAGCCGCCGGCTGTTGGCGGATCATCCGGTGAACGCGGCTCGGTCGGCGCGAGGCGATAAGCCGGCGACGCAGATTTGGCTTTGGGGTCAGGGTCGCTCGCCGGTCGTCCGGTCGTTTCGAGAGCTTTATGGCAAGGGCGGCGCCATCATTAGTGCGGTTGATCTGGTTCGCGGAGTCGGCATGCTAATCGGCTGGCAACGGATCGATGTCCCCGGAGCGACCGGATATCTCGATACCGATTATGCCGCCAAAGGCCGGCACGGCGTGGCGGCACTCGCCGATCATGACTTGGTCTGCGTCCACGTCGAGGCGCCGGACGAAGCCTCGCACGAGGGGCGAGCCGATGAAAAGGTGAAGGCTCTCGAACAAATCGATCGCCACATTGTCGGGCCTTTCCTGGAGGCGCTGCCCCGTTACCGCGATTGGAGGATTCTAATCGAGCCGGATCATCGAACCACGTTGAAGTCGAGAGCCCATGCTCACGGAGCAGTGCCGTTCGCCATCGCAGGAACCGGAATCACGTCACGCGGTCAGGCGTCCTACGATGAAGCCGTAGCCGCTGACAGCACGGTGTCATTCGATCCCGGCTGGCAATTGATGAAGTGGTTCCTGAGTTGACTCGGCCAGAGCCTCTTTCGATGCGAGGCTTCATGGTTTACCCGATGACAACTAGATTGTCGCGATGAATTAGCTCCGCATAGGGGATCGTACCGAGCGTGGCGGCGATTCGATCGCGGGGAAGGCCCCGGATCCGGTCGGTGTCGTCCGATGAATAGTTGATTAACCCTCGGCCGAATTCAGTTCCGGTTGGATCGCACAAAGCGACGACATCCCCTTTTCCGAAGGTCCCGGCGACGGCGAGAACGCCGACGGCCAGAAGGCTCTTACCCTTGGTTCGAACGGCCTCCGTGGCGCCCTCGTCAAGGACGATGCGACCCTTCGGTCTTGCGGTGTAGCCAAGCCAACGCTTCCAGGCCGGCACGGTGCCGCCGTGGGGAAGAAAAAGCGTTCCAATCGGCTGGGCTGCCAGAATCTCGTCGAGGACGTCAGGGCGCGAACCATTAGCCATGATGACGCTTTCCCCGGCAGCCGTCACCAGCCGCGCGGCTCGCAGCTTGCTTCGCATGCCGCCGGTGCCAAACTGGCTCTTCCCGGCGCTCGCCATGTCGGTTACCGATCCGTCGATGTGCGCTACCGTGGCGATGAGTTCGGCCGACGGGTCTTCGCTTGGGTCGGTTCGGTATAGGCCATCGACATTCGTCAGCAAGACGAGTAGGGGCGCCTGAAGGAGGTTCGTGACCATGGCGGCCAAATGATCGTTGTCGCCGAACTTTATCTCGGCCACGCTGACCGTGTCATTCTCATTGATGACCGGCAGGCAATTCCATTCAAACAATGCGTGAAGGGTATTGCGAACGTTGAGGTATCGAGGGCGACTGTCAAAGTCGCTGGCGGTAAGCAGAATCTGGGCCGCATGCAATCCGTGGACATCGAGGCATTGCTGATAGAGTTGCATCAACGCGTTTTGGCCGACTGCGGCGCACGCTTGAAGTTGCGACAGGCTCGCGGGACGCTCGGCCAACCCCAGTTTCCCGATACCGGCGCCGATCGCCCCTGAACTGACCAGGACAACCTTGCGGCCACCCACCCGAAGCCGGATCAGTTGGTCGACGAGCGATCGCATCCTGTCGCGGTTGAGCGTGCCATCGGGGCCTGCGAGAACATTCGTCCCGACCTTGACCACAACCGTATGAGCGAGGGCAATCACCTCTTGCCGAATTGGATCGGTCATTGAATCTCCAATAGAGCGAATCCCCGGCAATCGCCCGGGCGGCGTATTTCGTCAATTAATCAGGCAGGTCGCCGTCGCGTCAATCCCGGTCAGGCCGGTCGCCAATCGGCTCCGGGCCGGCGAAAGGTTTGGTACGTTACTTGCCGTGTCTCGATCGAAGCGTTTTTCCGGAGGACGAGGCGACAGGATGGTCAAACATCCGGCACGAATTGCCCAATCCTTGCACACTGAGTCGATTTCCGGCGCGGGAAAGTGTCACAATGGGGTAACATGAATTTGACGAGGCCTTGGGTGGCCGATTATAGTTGGGGAAACCGGTTTGGAGCATTCGTCAGCGATTCTCCGGCACGGGGGAGGCGACTTTGACGCGACAACCGATCGGATTGCGGCGGCGGGTACAAGGCTTCGCCTTGGTGGGGCTTTTGTTTCTTCCTGCTTCTGTTACGGCAACGCCTGCTAATGCGTCGAGCCTCATTCAAGAAGCTCAAGATCTCGAGCGATCTCGGCAGTGGGAGCGGGCCGGCGAAGTTTATCTGCGGATCCTGACCCACGATTCCAAGAACGCCATCGTCCGAGAGCGGTTGCTCAATTGCATGCGGCACCTGCACCAAATTCGCCGCCATGCTGACCCGGTCTATCGGACAAAGATCTTGGGACAATCGTTCAGCCAAGCCCTGACAGGGTTTTCCGAGGCGACTCAGAAGCTACGCGGTCACTACGTCGATCGTGACAAAGTGGGCGTCGATGCCCTTTTCCGCAACGGTATCGATGAGTTGGACATGGCATTGGATGAACCCGTATTTCGGCGTCACTTCCTCGAGGGCTGCGATCCGGCTGAGATTCAGCGATTTCGCACGCGGTTGCGAGCTGAATGGTCCGGCAAATCGTTCCGCGATCCGGCCGAAACGCGCCAAGCGGTTCGCAAGGTCGCCATGCAGGCTCTCGAATCGCTTGGTCTGGAGCCGACAATCACGGTCCTCGAATTCACCTGCGGCGCCTGCAACGGTCTTGATGAATATACATCGTATGTGCCGCCCGGAGACGAGATTGGCGCTCTTCTGGGTCAATTGACTTCCCTCGGAGCGATCGTCGCAACCTTGCCGGATGGCCAATATCTGGTCGAACGGGTTGTTGCTGAATCTTGGGCGGCGACTGAATTCCGTGAGGGCGATCGCATCGTTAGACTCGGGCGCCACACGGAGACTCGGGATGAACCCGAGCCGGTCCTGATCGAGATCGACGTCATTCGTCGTGGTGACCGAATCGCGCGGACCGTTCGCGTTCCGGTCAGCCAACGGACAGTTGCCAATGTCGATCTTCGCTCCGATGGCGTCGGGTATCTTCGCATTACTGGGTTTCAGTCATCAACTCCTCATGAGGTTGTTGAGGAGGTCTTGCAATTGCGAGCCCAGGGAATGAAGTCGCTGGTCATCGATTTGCGCGGCAATGCCGGGGGACTATTTATTTCAGCGGTGCGGGTTGCCGAGAGGTTCTTACCGATGGGAGTCATCGTGACGGCACACGGTCAGCGGCCGCCATTCAATCGCGCTTATGAGTCGCGCTCGGGTATGGATGCTTTTGACTTTCCAGTCGTTGTGCTCGTCGATTCGGATACGGCCAGCGCGGCCGAAGTTCTGGCGGAGGCTCTCAAGGAGAACCAGCGGGCGGTTCTCGTGGGCCAACCGACCTATGGCAAAGGCACCTTGCAATGTGTCTTGCAACTGGCTCCTGCCGGTGGGTTGCGGCTCACCCTTGCCCGGCTCTTCGGCCCTCGTGGTTTGCCGATTCAGGGCGCCGGGGTCGTCCCGCACGTCCACGAACCGATGCGCGATCGTCAGAAGGACGTCGCCCTCGATCATGCCCGCATGTTGGTCATGCGTTGAACGCACGCCATTGACCTTGATCTCATCTCCCATTCGGGGCGATAATCCCGATGCGTTGCCTTATTGGACTTCATGGGTGACCGAGCTAGGCTTGACGCGAACTCGCCAAGTCTGGAACAGGGAGACATGATGGCGTTGCTCTCGAAGGAACCGAGCGCCCGTCCGCGTTGGTTGAACCTCGCTATCGCCTGGGTGTGGGCCGGCCTATTCATCAGCTGGACAGGAGCGCTGCTCAGCCCCGTCCCGCCGGAAGCCGTGAAGGCGCTCGGCGGTTCCGGGAATGCCTTCACTTTCGGCAAGACGCTTCACGTTTCCGTTTACATGATCCTTGCATGGATGGCGGCCTTTCTGCCCTTGTCCCGACGTCATCGTTGGGTCGCTCTGACGGCGTTGATCGTCCACACAGGTGTGGTTGAGATTCTCCAAGGATTCACGGGACGAACGCCGGCCTTGCGCGATGTTGGGCTTGACCTGACCGGTATCGCCATCGGGTTTCTGCTTACACGCCGCCGTTGGCTTTCGCGATCGATCCTCCCGTCGTCCTTGACTGCGTCCTCAACCACATGCCCAGCCCGATGGCCAACATCAACACCGCCAGGCTGATCGTTTGCGAAAGCGTCAACGGAACCGGAGAACTCAAGACTGGCTCCGTGTCGGTGCGCAGTGTCTCGTTAAAGAAACGATGAACTGCGTAGCCCATCATCATCATGATAAAAATCTGACCGTCGAACCGCTTGTACGGATGGGCCGACACGAGGACGAAGAACAACAACGCCATACTGATCGACTCGAAAACTTGCGTCGGGTAGAGCGGGAGCGTGCGCGGCGTGAAAGCAACGTCAACCTGATCTTGGCCGCGCCGCACGGTGAGCCTCAACTCTGTGATGCCTTGGGGCCAATCGCGGTAGAGGGCGTTGAACAGTCGCGCGTAATTCTCCACGGGCACACCGTTAATGCGTTCGATGACGTCGCCGGATCGAAGGCCGGCGCGAGAGGCTGCCGAGTCAGGCTCAATCATTCCCACGGTGCGCTCGTAGATTTTCTCGCCGTCTTTCATCGCGAATCCGGCTCCGGTTTGAAATCCGTATCCGACGAGTTGATCGCGGGCGGGACTTGTCAGTAGAGGGAAACGAACGCCATCGTTTGTGCTGATATGACCGTAACAACAGCCATTCAGGAAGCACCCCACGCGACCAATGGCCAGGCCCAAGGCGACGGCCGGCGCGACAAGGTCGGCGAGTTTCCACGTGCGAATCTGATGACGCTTCAGAATCAGAAGATGGGCGAGGCCGTAGCCGATCCAGCCCCCGATCGCCGACCCGTAGAAGACGATGCCGCCTTCCCAGATCTTGTAGAAATCTTGCAGCGGGACCTTGTACTGAATCATGTACACGATGCGGGCGCCGAGGATACCCGACAGGAACACCAGCAAGGCCGCGTCTTGAACTCGGTCCTTGGGGATTCCTTCGCGGTCGCAGCGACGGCCGACGTACCACATGGTCACGAGAAAGGTCAGAAACAGCATCGTCCCGAAGCCATAAATCGGAATGCCGCCCGGCAACCAGAAGAGAACTTGGGACATCGCAGCCTCAGTCCGTGGTGATTCGATTATCCGCGATCATGGCCGGCATCAGGGGACCGGCAGATGATCTAATATCCTTTGGAGTAATGCCTCCGCGGTCATCTCCTCGGCCTCCGCCTCGTAGGTGATCAAGAGTCGATGACGCAGCACGTCGGGCGCGATGGCCTTCACGTCGTCGATTGTCACATACTCCCGGCCGGACAACATGGCAATTCCCCGCGCCGCGCGCTTGAGAAAGATTGTCGCTCGCGGGCTGGCACCATACTGGATGAACCCACGCAGATCCAGCCCGATATCATTGGGCCTGCGAGTGGCGCGGACCAGATCGACGATATAATTATCCACTTTTGGGTCAACGTAGATGCCATCCAGAATCCGGCGAAGGTCAAGAATGTCCTCCGGGCCGAGAACCGCATCGACGACGGGCGCCGCATCAACGCTGCCCATGCGGTCGAGAATGGCCAACTCTTCGGCGCGGCTGGGATAGTCCAACTTCAGTTTGAGCATGAACCGATCGACCTGGGCCTCCGGAAGAGGATACGTTCCCTCGTGTTCGATGGGGTTTTGCGTCGCCAATACCAAAAAGGGTTGGGGCAGGGCGAAGGTCGTATCGCCGATGGTGACCTGCTTTTCCTGCATCGCTTCGAGCAGGGCGCTCTGTACTTTCGCCGGCGAGCGATTGATCTCATCGGCCAGGACGACGTTGGCGAATATCGGGCCTTTCTTGACAGTAAAATCGCCGGTTCGCGGGTTGTAAATCTGCGTGCCGACGACATCTGCCGGCAAAAGGTCCGGCGTGAACTGAATACGCCGAAACGGCAGCCGCAGAACCTGAGCCACCGTGCGAACGGCGAGGGTCTTGGCGAGACCCGGCACACCCTCGAGCAGAATATGCCCGTCGGTGAGCAGTCCAATCATGAGCCGATCGATCAACGGCTTCTGCCCAACGATAACCCGTTCCACCTGGTGAAAAAACGGCTCCAGGCGCTCGTGAGCCTTGGAAATCTCGCGTTTGGGGCCGGCATCGGGTGTCGTCATGGGGATTGCAATTCTGTTCCTTGGTCCGCCGAACGTGAGGATGGTCTATCGGTGGCCCGTGCTACCAGCAATGTCCTCGAAAGGGTTGTAGCAACCTCGTCACCAAGCGGGCGATTCGCCGGATGCGTTCAATCTTCCGTGGGCCGCGGCTCGTCGTGGAATTGACCGGAGAGCCGTGTGCCTGTTACCGGCCCGTTACACGAGTCAAGTACCTGTTCTGGTATATTGCGAGCATAGCCGTTCGCATCGCCGGATGATCCTTGCAAGTTCTGGAGGAATTGAAGATGTCTCGCTTCCGAAGCAGCCGGTTGTCGCTGGCCGTCGCGACAGTCGGCATCGTCGGGTTGTTGACCGCGCTTCACGCGGACACGCCGCCGAAGAACGAACCCAAGAGTCCCGCCGCCCATGCCGGCGACAAGGCTCCCGAGGCCAAACCTGCCTCGATCAAGCCCAAGCCACTATCGGACGTGATCAAAAAAGGCCTCGAATACCTGGTGAAACAGCAGCATGAAAATGGCGGATGGGGGCAGGGAGGAGGCTGGCGCACGAATCTTGATCAAAAAGCCGGCGGAGCACGCATCGAGGGCGCCGAAGTCGCCGATCCACCCGATCTGGGCAACACCTGTGTCGCTCTGTTGGCGCTTATTCGCGCGGGCAACACGCCCACCGATGGCCCTTATGCGAAGAACGTCGCCCGTGGCCTCGATTTCGTCATGGGCAAGGTCGAAAAGTCTGACAAAGACTCGCTCTACGTTACGGACGTCAAGGGGACACAGATTCAAAGCAAGATTGGGCCATACATCGATACCTTCCTCGCCGCCCTGGTGCTTGCCGAGGTCAAGGGCAAGATGGGCGACGGCAAGATCGAGAAGCGTCTGATCGCCTGCACCGACAAGACCATCGGCAAGATTCAGAAGAATCAGAAAGCAGACGGGACCTTCGCCGGAAACGACGGCTGGGCAAGCGTCTTGTCACAAGGCGTCGGGAACAAGGCACTGAACTACGCCGCCCAGCGGGGAATCAATGTCGATGGCGAGGCGCTCGCGCGCGTCCAGAAACAGGTTGCCGGCAATTTCGACGCGAAGAACGGTGCCTTTCGCATGGCAGGCGACGGCGGGCGGGGCCTTGCCGGAGGACGCGCCGGCGCACCCGCAACGGGCTTCGGTGGAGGTGGTGCGGCAGCCGGTGCCCCCAGTGATGCCGGGGTTCCGCTCTACGCCCAAGGTCAAGGATTCGGCAACAGCGGCGACATTGTGAACACGCGACGAATCGAAGCCGAAAAGGCGCGTGCCGTACTCGCCAAGAAAGATGCTCCCAAAGAGGAACGCGACAAGGCTGAGAAAACGCTGAAGGACCTTCGCGACGCCGAGAAACAACTCGAAGAGGCTACCAAGGCCGTTGCCGCTCAGTTGAAACAGCCGGATTTCATCAAAGGCTTTGGGTCCAACGGCGGAGAGGAATTCCTGAGCTTCATGAACATCGGTGAGAGCCTCTTGGTCAAAGGTGGGAAGGATTTCCAAGAGTGGGACAAAGCCATCACGGAAAACCTCAACCGTGTCCAGGACAAGGACGGAAGTTGGTCGGGCCATCACTGCATCACGGGCAAGACGTTCTGCACCGCGACGGCCCTCCTCGTGCTGATGACGGATCGGGCTCCCATACCGGTTTGCACGGCGAAGGAGCCGCCGAAGCCGGCTCCGCCCGCGGAAGCCAAGCCCGAAAAATAGGAGATTCTGGTGCTCGTCACGGCAACGCCGACTTAAGGCCGTTGCCGTGACTTTTTCTTGAATGAGGGCCGTCGGATGTTGCTGAGCCGGAGGCAATTCGTCGTCGCCGCCCTGGCCGCCGTCGGTTGTACGCGACGGGCTCGTTTGGCGCCAACATCAACGCCATTCGATGAGTCGATCAAACGTGCCAGCGATTTCTTGGTCGCCGCTCAGTCAAGCGATGGTGCCTGGCGGTCGGATGTCTACGGGACCTTCAAGGATGGATTCGCCCTGACGCCGCTGGCTCTCTCGGCGTTGATCGCCGCCGAGAATCCGGAAACCAGAAAACCGATTGATCAGGGCGAGAAATTCCTGGCGGCCACTGTCAAGGTCGACGGATCGTTGGCTTTGCCCGAATATGGTCTCGATTACCCGGTCTACACGGCGGCGATTGCCGCGACCATCTTCAGCCGGACGCCGCATAGCTCAGCGGCTCACGCGGCCCGAGCTTGGCTTCGATTCTTGCGCGAACGACAGCTTACCGAAGCCTTGGGCTGGAAACCCACAGACAAAGAGTTCGGCGGCTGGGGCTATTCGCGCAACGTGCCGCACAAGCCGAAGCCCCATCAGATTGACCAACCGTTGATCGAATCAAACCTCTCGGCGACGGTCTTTGCTCTCGAAGCCCTGCGAGCGGCGGGCGTTTCACCGAAGGACGAGGCGTTCTCCAAAGCCCGCGTGTTCGTGCAGAGGTGCCAAAACTGGGAGCGAGACCCAGAATTCGACGATGGCGGCTTTCACTTCATTTACGATGATCCGGTGCGAAACAAGGCCGGCATGCGAGGGAAGAGTAAGGACGGGCTGTTACAGTTTTACTCCTACGGCAGCACGACGGCTGATGGCGTGCGGTCGCTTCTAGTCGTCGGTGATCCTGTCGAATCGCCACGGGTCTCCGCCGCGATGAGTTGGTTAGAACGGAAGTTTCGAGCTGACGTACACCCCGGCACTTACAACGAACGTCATGAGGGCAATCGCAACGCGGTCTATTTCTACTATGCGGCATCCGTGGCTCGTGCCTGTGCGGCGTTGAAAATGACCCACACGTTTTGGGCGACGCCCCTCATGACCGCCTTGATGAAGCTCCAGCGATCGGACGGCTCTTGGGTCAACTCGATTGAATTGGTTCGCGAAAACGACCCGATCGTCGCGACGAGTTTCGCACTCATGGCAATGGCCGCCTGCCGCCAGGCGCTACCCTCCTGAGTCCTCATGCGGGTTCACCATTCATGATGCGGCTCCCGTGTGAGACCAAGGGTCGCGGATTCACACCATGATTGCAGCCGACACTCTATTACGTGAAGTGCTGGCCCGGCCCGACGATGACGGCCCGCGGCTTCTACTTGCCGATTTCCTCGCCGGTAGCGGCGATGCGGCGGTCGTCACACGAGCCGAGTTCATTCAGACGCAGATCGAATTGTCACACCTGGGGGCACGGGACCCCCGGCACGTCGAAACCGAAAATGACGACCCAACGACACTGCCAAACATCAGCGACGATCCTCGGGCGCGTGAACGCGAAGCCCGTGCGAAGTCGCTTTGGGAGGCACACGGACGAGAATGGATTGGCCCGCCGTTTTCAAAGGTCCGACTCGCCGATTTCCATCGCGGGTTTCTGACGCGGGTCACAGGCTCGGCCGCGGCATTTCTGACCAACGCGCCGAAAATGTTTGCCTCCCAACCCGTGCAGGCCGCCCACTGGACTGATTTTTCAGCTCGATGGCAAGCCTTGGCCGAGTCCGAGTGGTTGTCGCGCTTGCGGGGTGTTTCCCTCGAAGGGAACACAATGGATGCCTCATCGCTTAGACGATTCCTCGATCGTTGGTCGAAAAACCCATCGGCGTCTCGACTCGTGGCGCTCAATCTGGCGGGGAATCCCATTGGAGATCCGGGCGCGAAAGCAGTCGCGACGGCGACGCGATTGGCCGAGTTGGCGCACCTCGACTTGTCCCGCACCGGGATCAGCTCGAGGGGAATACAGGCCATCGCCGAGTCAGCCATCATGCCGCGGTTGGCCTCGCTGGTTCTTCGCGATAGCTCGAACGGAGTCGAGGGGTTGTCTCGTTTGGTGGATCCGGGCCGGCATTCGCGATTGCAGTCATTGGTAATTACAGGAGGCCATGAGCCATTTGGGGATGCACTGGCTCAGGTTCTGGTGAAGGCGTCATTGTTCAAGTCGCTGGTGCGTCTGACCATCGCCCGTTGCGGCCTGAGCGAATTCGGCATGCATGAACTGGCGGCGGCGGGCACCTGGGAGAGGCTGACCGCTCTTGATCTCAGCGACAACCCATTGCAGTCGTCGGGCGTCGTGGCGCTCTCGCTCGGGTCGTTGTTTCCCCGGCTTTCTGTGCTGAACCTCGCGGACAATTCCATAACCGCGGCGGGGATCCACGAACTGGCGAGATCGACTATTCTCCAAGGACTCGTGGCGCTGTCGTTACGCGGCAACCCGATCGGTGACGCGGGGGTCAAGGCCCTTGCCGAATTACCGAGTTTGGCTCGGCTTCGGGTTCTTGATCTTTGCCACACGGCGATGGGTGATGCGGGGGCAAAGGCCATTGCCGGCTCGCCTCACTTGACTTCGTTGCGTGAACTGCGGATCGCCGGGAATCGCGTCTTCGGGCCGACCTTGGCGCGTCTGCGACAACGGTTTGAGGCGACCGTCATCGGCTAACATGACTTGTCCGGTTACTGCCGTCATCGAATGAACTGACGCACGAATTCATCGCCCAGCCCGACCCCCTGATAATGACGCCGGCACATTTCGATCTTCGTGTGAACGTCTTCGTAACCTATGTGTCGGCCCTGGTCATCAAGGTAGATCATCGCGCCGTGAATGTGGAAGAGCGTGATCATCTCCTCGGTGTCCGCATCGACGATGAGAGTGTGAGTTTCCCCGGGTGGTTCATAGACGAAACTGCCCGTTGTCGCGACCCAGTCATGTTCGCGATAGTGCCACTGCCCGCGAATGACATAGCCATAAACAGGCCCCGGGTGGCGGTGTCGGCTCAAGATTCCGCTGCGACGCACACGCAAGAGGTTGCACCAGGACCCGACCGTGGTGTTAAACAGCAACGGGCGAAACCAAACGCTTTCCGCTTGAGGCACCCAGACCCGCTCGTCCGTCGGCATTGCCGCTGTGACGAAATCGCGGGACATGAACTGCGGCTGAGCGAGGAGGTCGAAGGCTTGCATCAATTCGTCTCGCGGCTTGAGGTCAGGAGTCTGGGGCAATTACATCGCGGAGTAACCGCCATCGGCGGCCAGAATCGTCCCGGTAACAAACGCTGCGGCCGGTGAGCACAGAAACAACACCGGACCGGCCACGTCAACCGGTTCGCCCCAGCGTCGCATCGGCGTGCGATCGACGATGGCTCGGTTCTTTGCCGGATCGGTTTGTAATGGCTGTGTCAGTGCGGTTGTGATCCAGCCCGGTGCGACGGCGTTAACGCGAATCCCCTCTGTGGCCCAGGCGATGGCCAGGGATTTCGTTAGCTGAGAAACGCCTCCTTTGCTCGCACTGTAGGCAGGCACCGCCCCGCTTCCGAAGTAGCTCAGCATCGAAGCGATATTGACGATGCAACCACGTTGATTCGCGAGCCTGGATCGGCAAGCGACGCACATGCGCATCATTCCAACAAGATTGACATCGATCACATCGGCGAACTTCTCCGGAGCAAATTCGGCCCCCTCTCGAAGGATGATCCCGGCGGCGTTCACCAATACATCGAGCCGGCCGATGCGCGCGATTGTGGCACCGACGGCGGCTTCGTCGGTTACGTCGAGAGACTGAGCGGTGACATTGCAATGAGGTGGATACTCGATCACCTCGGCTTCGTTGCGGCCCGTGGCCGTCACGGTCGCGCCGTTATCGGCGAAGGCTTCCGCGATGGCTCGACCAATGCCGCGGGTCCCGCCGGTGACCAGCACATGGCAACCCGTGAAATCAAACTGTATCGACCCGCTCACGCGAGAATCTCCCGGATCACGTGGCCGTGAACGTCGGTCAGGCGCCTGCGAATGCCATTGTGGTAAAAGGTGAGCCGTTCATGGTCGATGCCGAGCAGATGCAAGATGGTTGCGTGAAAATCGTAGACGGTGACGGGGTTGTTCGCGACCTGATAACCGACGTCGTCGGACTCGCCATGAGCGATGCCGCGCTTGAGTCCGGCACCCGCGATCCAAGCGGAGAACACAAGCGGGTGATGGTCGCGGCCCAGTCCGTTGTCGCCTTCGGTGAACGGCGTACGACCGAATTCGGACGACCAGAAAACAATGGTGTCATCTAGCAACCCGCGCCGCTTGAGATCGACCATCAGCCCGGCGCACGGTCGATCGAGATGTATGGCCTGATTGTCGTGATTGTCCTTGAGGTTTTCGTGGGCATCCCAGTTGATTCGTGGTGAGCCGAGAGCGCCGCCGTTGTACACCTGAACAAACCGCACGCCACGTTCGATGAGCCGGCGAGCCAACAGGTAATTGCGACCGGCCGGCGCCGTTCGCGGGTCGTCGAGACCGTAGAGCCTCTTGGTTTCCGCAGTCTCACCTCGAAAGTCGAGGACTTCCGGTATGCTCGATTGCATGCGGGCGGCCAATTCGTAGGCTCGGATTCGGGCTGCGAGCGCGTCGTCGCCGGCGTTGTCAGCGGCGAACTGGCGATTGATCGACTGAGCCAAGTCCATGGCGGCTCGCCGCGTTTCCGCTTCGGTGCCCCGAGGAGCGGTCAGGAATGGAATCGGCTCGGGCTTGTCTGTTTGGAATGCGACGCCTTGGTGCTCGGCGGGCAGAAATCCATTTCCCCAGTTGTTGGTTCCTCCGTTGGGCAAGCCACGCGGGTCCGGCAGGACGACGAAAGTTGGGAGCTGTTCGCGGTCGCTGCCGAGGCCATATGACAGCCATGAACCCATGCTCGGGAATCCATTCTGAGTAAATCCCGTGTTCATCTGAAAACAGGCGGGCGTATGCGACGAGCTCTTGGTTACCATTGACCGAATCACCACGAGATCGTCAACACAACGGCCCAAGTGCGGAAGCAGGTCGCTGACCCACAAACCGCTCTGCCCGCGGCGCACAAAGCGGTAAGGGCTTTGCATGAGCTTGCCCGGCTTCCCGAAGAACGGATCGATTGTTCCCTTACCCGTCAGGGTCTTGCCGTGAAGCTTGGCTAGGTCCGGCTTGAAGTCGAAGGTATCGACGTGGCTGACGCCGCCGGGAGAAAAAATGTGAATCGCTCGCGTCGCCTTGGGCAGAAGATGCGGCCTAGCGTGGTGGCTCGTTGGTGCCGGCGAGCCGCTGGCGCGGCTTGTCAGCCACGCCATCGCCACGGCCCCCAAGCCCGTTGCGGAACTTTGAAAGAAATCTCGCCGGCTCCAAGGTCGCATCGGAAATCCCGCATCGTAAAGAACGTCGTGCTGGTATTGTACCCTGAACAATCGCCAAGCGGACATGTGTTTCTGATACCGGTCAAAGCAGCCCGAACAATTCTGCTGAGAATGCGGGCAAAATCGGCGATCGCTTCAAGGCCCCCTGGACCATCACGAAGGTTGCGAGCATTCTATGATGGTAGAAACGAGATCGATTGAATGTCGAAAATGACCTGGCGCCGAGTTCGAGAAGAGTCCGCCCTGGGAACCGATCATGTCGCTCTTCGATGACTCGCGGCGGTTTCTGTTCGAGTGGTATGGGGTTGGCTTCCCCGATTCGCTTTTCTGGATGGCCAAGTTCTTCGAAGGATTTGGGGCCGACGAGCTATCCGAGCAATTTGATGCGGTTGGTATCTATCCGGCCGGAGTCATGCAATTGTTGCAAATGGGAGAGACGGTTGTTCGATGGCAGAATCCGCGGCTTCCGATGGCCCTTCATGGCCGACAGTATCGCGATGTTCCCGAGTTTTTTACGGTGTTCCGCGGCGATCATGACGGGTTGCATTGGGGGTTGTTGCTTGATGATCCAGCCGAGGGGTTTCGCGGAGTCGCCTCATACTATGGCCGCGGCGGCGAAAACATGAAGGTCTATCGGGGAATCTTCGACGCGGTTTTCGAGCGGATGGAGAGCGCGATCGAAACTGATCGACTCGAGGCGGCAATCAGCACCGATGGCGGCGAGTTTTATCGTTGGCGACTTGGCATTGGTGAATCGTTCCGAGATCGGTTGCGACAATTCGTCGATGAACACAAGATCCCACTGGATGACGAACGACCATTGGGTTTGCCGGGTGACACCGGCCTGAGTTTGGTCGTGCCGAGCGAACTCACGGCCGGAGCCAACGGCGAGCTGATGGCGGATTGTTTCGAATCCGACGCGATTTTTGTCGAGGCGGTTCGAATGGCGTTGGCTGAGTGCCACCAGGGTGATCCGGTGAATGCCATGGCTCTGGGTCGATCAGCGTGGTATCGCGGCGGGGCTGCTCATTCGGAAGCTGCCTTCACCCTTCTCAAGAGCGCCTACGATTGCCTGGGGCGGCGTGACCTCATACGGATACTCCAGACGCACTACGAGTATCGTGAATCACGTTTTGACGATCTTCTCACGCAGTAGACTCACGGTGCGGCTCGAAGCCAAGCGTTGTAGTCGATCGGTTCATGGTGGTTGAGTCGGGGCAATTGCAGAGGTAGTGCTTCGGGGTATTTTTGGGCGGCGCCGGTATTGAAGAGAACGATTTCGTCGCCATCGTGAATCTGACCCCGCTCCTTCAGATTGGAAATCGTGTCGAGGCAGACGGCGGCCTCGGGGCAGAAACTGATACCTTCAAGTCCCGCGCCGATCCGCATCCAATTTCCGATTGACTCCTCGCGTCCGGCGATCGCGCATCCGCCGCTTTCACGAATGGCGTCGAGCATCATGAAATCACCGACCGCCGACGGAACACGGAGGCCACTGGCGACCGTGCGAGCGTTGGGGAACGGATCAGCGAATCGGTTCCCGGCGTCGAACGCCCGCACGATCGGAGCGCACCCATCGCTTTGACAGCTCACAAGGCGGGGTAAGGTCGATTCACGCAGCCATCCGAGGGCGACTAGCTCCTTGAATGCCTTCCACATTCCGATGAGTCCGGTTCCGCCGCCCGTTGGGTAAAGAATCAGATCGGGAAGGCGCCAACCGAGTTGTTCGGCCAGTTCTAGCCCCATCGTCTTCTTGCCTTCGAGCCGGTACGGTTCTTTGAGCGTCGAAAGGTCGAACCAACCCGCGGCGGCGGCCCCCTCTCGAACGAGTCTGCCGCAATCGGTGATCAGGCCATTGACCAGAAAAGTTGTGGCCCCGAACAGATGGGCCTCGAACTGATTGGCGGTGGGCGTGTCATCGGGCATGAACACAAAGCACTCGATGCCGGCCCGGGCCGCATAGGCGGCCGCGGCGCCTCCCGCGTTTCCGGCTGTCGGTAGGGCGACCCGTTTGACGCCAAGGTGCCAGGCCATGCTCACGGCGACCGTCATGCCACGGCTTTTGAAGCTCCCTGTCGGAAGTTGCGATTCGTCCTTTACGAGCAAGCGCGAAATGCCCAATCGACGGGCGAGTTGTGGGCAGTCAAGCAACGGCGACATGCCTTCGCCCAGCGACACCGGCTCTTGATCCAATGGCAGCGGCAGCAACTCGCGATAGCGCCACAGCGAGGGCGGGCGTTTGGCGAGGTCCGAAGGGGTCACGACGCTGCGAATCGCGTCGAGATCGTACCGAACCCATATCGGCCGGCCTTGGTGGGTGGCATGTAATCGCCCCGGTTCCAAGCGGGTTCCGTCAATGGCGGCTTCGAGATGGGAGACGTATGACTGTTTCATTCCGACACGATACTCAGTCGAGATCGCTTGGCGAGATACCCAGGGCGACAATGCTGCAACCAACGATGACAGTTAGCAAGAGACTCTTGGCTTTGGCGACAACAGCCGGATCGTCGGCACCAGGATTCAGCCAGAGTTCGCGCGGCGGCTGCAGGGCAATGTCATTGAGTACGGCCAGCGCCGGCGTCGCGGGAAGGTACAAGGTCACGCGATCCAGTTGTTCGAGTGGAATCTCTCGCACCGATCGAAATGCGGTCAAACCCTCGATGGTGGACTCCCGCGGATGAACGGGAAAGACTTGAAAGCCAGCTTGAACGTGAGCGCGAACGCTCTTGTTGCCGAATTTGGTTCGATCGGCACTCGCGCCGATCACCGCCACGGTAGGTGACATGATTCCCTATCTGAGCAGAAGGAAAGTCAGAACGAACAGGCGCTGAAGTGAAAAGATACGCAAACCGGATACTTCTTTGCAAGCCGTTACAAGCCTGCAAGCAAGTTAAATGCCGCCACAATCCGATCAATCGTGCTCCGCCGGGTCAGCCGGCTTGACGACAACCGTTGGCGTCCCTGTAGGCCCACGGCCATGAATGGCTTCATAGACTTCTTGTCGATGCACAGGGACTTCCTTGGGGGCGACGATGCCGAGTCGCACCTTGTCGCCGCGAATCTCAACGACCGTAATCGTGATGTCGTTGTTGATTACGATACTTTCGTTTTTTTTCCTGGACAGCACGAGCATGGTTGTGTATCCTTTCCCTACCTCAGGTGTTAAACGACCGTTTTTTAACCAAGCGTAGTTGCTGAGTGTTCTCGCAAACGACACTTCGCAACTGTTCCTGAGAGTTTTCAATTCGGCAGCCGGATGCCGGTTGGTTGGCGTCGTGGCCGACCAACACAGTTGTTGTGCGCCTTCGCTCACAAACACTTCGTTATTAAGTGTAAACCCGTCGCGACGCACCCGTCAAGCATTTCTGTTCCCATTTTGCGCATTTTTCCAAAAAAATGTTCCGCTGGAATTGCTCGCTTATTGCTACCCCGATGAGACTTGTGGCTACGATGTCCCATGATTGTCGGACTGAAATCGGGGCATTCTGCTTGGAAAAAACGGGTATTTGAGGTGTTTTGTGGGCATGGGATTATTTGGCTATCTGGGATATTTAAGTCGTCTTGACGCTTGCTCGTGACAAGTTCTCGCAATTTGACGGACCGTACCGTCTGGGTCATCCTGGGACATTTGGTGGAGTCGAGTCACGAATTCGGGGCAGAGTCGAAGTTCCTGGTCGGTGGCGACACGGGCAGCGGCGGCCCGGACCGCGGGAACTTGATCTTGGCTCAAACGCATCAGCCAAACACCGGGATCAATATCTCGGTCCCCTGGGAGAAAGCGAATAACCTCCATCCGGCGAAGGAACGAGGCATCCGTAACCAGCCGTCCCATCGTGATTTGCTTTTCACTCAGCCCTCGGAGTCGTAAGGCCTCAACGCAAAGAAGGCGCACCTTGTCATCGGTATCGTGCAGCCATCGGAGCAAATCTTCGTCGCCGATAAGGTCCCGGTTACCGCCAATGGCAACGAGCGCCACTCGACGAACGGTTGGTTCCGGATCATTGAGAAGGGGAACGGCTTCGGCGGCGCGGCCCAATTCGGGTCGGGCCGCGAGGCTGATGGCAGCAGCTCGACAACTGGGATGCCCAGATTTGAGACCGGCCGTCGCCAACTCCGAACAATTGTCGGCGACAATCGAGCAGTGTTTCTCCAGCATCAATTCGCACAGCTCGACCGCGTAACCGCTGCCGCTGGCGCTCAACTGATTCAGATCATTAACGATGCGTCGCGACAACTGAGCAGCTCGCGGATCGTCGGCCGGCCAACTATCAACAACATGGGCCAAGGCTCGTCGGGCGTTTCGACAAGCCGGTTCGTCGTGTTGCAAGCACTCAACTAATCGGGGAATCGCGACATCACCCAACGCGGCAACTCGCTCGGCCCAAAGACTAACCTCGGCATCCGGCGCGTTTTGGAGGCGATCAATTGCGCGGCGCACTTTCAAGGGCGTGTACATAAAGACGGCGCCAATCGCCAAGATTGCCCCGATGGCCGCGCCAATGATGTAGGCCTTCTTTCGCATCGTCGATCCTCCCAGGTCGTTCGCTTGCGGAATATAGGCGACGCCTGGAATCCGCCACAAGATCAATCACCGTCGATCTGCCCTTTTCGGGTCACGCATAACCGGGTAGAGTTCGCCGCCACGGATGAGGCCAGGAGGGAGCCGGATGTCGATTCTCGAAGTCAAGAACCTTGTTAAGAGCTACCGCAACGGCTGGTGGAAGTGGCGGAAAGTCGTCGATCAAGTCAGTTTCGATGTCGAGCCGGGGGAGGTGGTCGGATTGCTTGGGCCCAATGGGGCTGGCAAGACGACGAGCTTCCGAATGACAACCGGCCAGTTACCGCCGGATGACGGTCGCGTTTTCTTCAACAACATCGACGTGACGCACCTGCCGATGTACAAACGAGCAAGGCTTGGGCTGGGCTATCTATCGCAGCAGGAGAGCGTCTTTCGCCGATTGACGGTCGAACAAAACGTCTTGGCCATTCTCGAAGCCAGACCGTGGTCTCGGATGCTCGGCCGTCGCCTCACGCGATCGGAGCGTTGGGATCGCACGGACCGGGCGTTGGCGCAATTCGGATTGACCCATGTCCGAAAGACGAATGCCGCGAGGGCGTCCGGCGGCGAAAAGCGGCGACTCGAGATTGCTCGCTGTTTGGTGTGCGAACCCGTGATGATTCTACTAGACGAACCTTTTGCCGGAGTCGACCCACTCACAAAGAACGATATTCGCAAGATTGTCAGAGACTTGGCCCAAACCGGCATCAGTATCCTGCTTACCGATCACGATGTCGATCAGGTTCTCGATACGGCCGATCGAATCTTCCTTATTACACGCGGGCAGGTGCGAACGGTCGGGCGGCCCGAAGATATTGTGCGCGACCCCGTGGCAATTCAGGAATACTTGGGTGATCGCTACATCAACCACACATTTATCAACGGTGTGCGGACGGCTCAACCTCATCGTTCGCCGCCGGATCATCAACATTCCCCAGCGGTGGTGCCACCGGTGCGACATGTCCTGGATTATGAGCGCGCCCGTGAGTTGGTGAATTCTCTCATGGGTGACGAGAATCAGTTCCGCGAGTCGTTTACGGAATTGGCGCAGCGACCGGACACGGCGGTGCCCGCGTTGATTGAAGCGCTCGAGCGACGCGACATGGAAATGCGTCGCCGAGCGTACCTTGTGCTTCAACGACTCGTCAGCGGCACGGTTGATTTTGACCCCTTTGCGCCGGAACCGTTGCGGCGCCAACAAGTGACGACGCTCCGCGAGAGGCTTGGTCGCCGGGCGGCGTGACGGTATCGGCTCCTTAACGCCTTCCCGAACTTGTCGCGACCAGTCGTGTCTTGTAGGTGAATCTCAGGCTCGCCCCGGATTCTCCTCATGAGGCACGCATGGCCGATCTCAATGCACTAATCAACGACTACTTGAACGGGGTAGACGTGCTCCGCAACGCGGTTGCGGGGCTGACGCAAGATCAACTCAAGGCGCGACCCATCGCCGGCAAATGGAGTACACTCGAAGTCGTTTGCCATCTCTCGGATTTCGAGCCGATTTTGGCCGACCGCATCAAACGCATCATCGCGTCGCCGAAACCGCTGCTAATGGGGGCTGATGAGAACGACTTCGCCCGTTCCTTGTCGTATCACGATCGCGATGTCAATGAAGAGCTAGCCATCATCGAACTGACTCGAAAACAATTGGCGCGAATCCTCCGGGCACTCCCCAATGATGCCTTATCGCGGCAGGGAGTTCACAACGAACGAGGATTGTTGACATTGGAAGCGATATTGGGCAACGCCATCCGTCATATTCCACATCACGTGCAGTTCATCGCCGAAAAACGGAAGGCTCTTGGCATCTAACACGTCGTCACCTGTTGCCGCGGCCCGTGTCGGGCACCGACTCCCTTTTTGGTCGTCGGGCCCGACAGTCACATTCTCATGAACTCAGGGCATTGACTCTCGCGGCTTGGGCGGCATGCTCACATCTCCGTTTGATTAACACCAGCACATCGCGTTGAAACGCCCAGAGGATCAGGCGACTCCAGAGGCTGGCGTAGCTTTTCATTCGAGAGCTGACGCGGTGCATGCTGCCCAAGTGGAGTCGAATCGCGCCGTTGGCGAGTGGCTCCAATTCGTAATAGGCCCGTGTTACATCGAAGTAACGGCCACCGATGCGAGTGAATTCATCGAAGGGCATTTGAGATTGGGCGTCGGCGCGAGCTTGTACTTCAAATTCCACGTATCGGCCGAAGTCCCACGCTCGTACCGGCTCATCAAACAGAACCTGACCGGAGAAGATTCCCTGTCGAAGTCCGTCGATTCCGTCGAAGGTTAGCTCGGCGCGATCGGGAACGGGGAATCCCAGGAGGGTCAGCGGGCGATACATGCTCCATTCGTGCGGCTGTATCGGATCGACGCGAACAATCCGTTTCCATATGACCTCCGGCGGCGCGTCGATGTCGATTGACGACCGCACCCAATACCGGGCGTGCGTCACGCTTCTCAGGCTCTCGAGGCATGCCAGGGTCGGCGCCAAACCGATCGAAGCGGCAGCCAGTAGCCAGACGAACTCCGAATAGTTCGAGGTGATTTCAAATGCCGCAAGGGAACCCAGGGCGGAGGAGGGCAAGAAGAGAGGCATTGCCATGGCGATGCTGAAGTGCCGATGCCGGCCCAGAAGCATCAAGAAACTAAGAGAAATGGCGAGAGACACCCAGCCCGCGAAGCATGCGGCCGGCAGTTGCTTCATGCCGGTCGCCAACTGAGCCAAGCAGCCGATCGCGAACGGCATCCCACAAACGTATCCGATGCCAAACGGATCGAGTCTCCGCGGCACACGATCAAAAATCAGGCGGATGCCAGGCCCAACAATCACTCCAACAATCGCAATATCGATAAAACGAATGACGAAGGTTCCGGCATCAAGTGTGGCGAGCATGATATGATCTCCGATCGGGTAACACAGATCATTGCCGATAGGGGCATGCCCGACCAAGTGTGACACCGGTCAAGCAAGAAAAAGTTAACTTGTGGGTGAACGATTTGGGGGAACTCTCATGAATCGGCATACATCGGGCGGGCACGACCCTTCGCGGATTGACGATATTCCGACCCAATGGAGCCTGCTTCGACGGGCGCACGATGATGCAGTCAGCCAAGCAGGTCCAGCACGACAAGCGTTGGTCGTGCGCTATGCACACGCGGTGCGCGGCTACATTGGGGCCATGGTCACGAATCAGGCTGATGCCGACGAGTTATCGCAAGAGGTCATGATCAAGCTCATGCGAGGCGACTTTGGGCGAGCCGACCCGACGCGGGGCCGGTTCCGCGATCTTCTCAAGGCGGCGGTGCGAAATCTGGTCAAATCGCATTTGGGAAAACGACAGCGTCGGGCAACGGCGGATTACGATGTCGAAGAGGCAGCAGGCCCGAACCACGATGACGCGGACCCGGCATGGGACCAGAATTGGCAAGCCGCCGTCATGGACAATACATGGGCCGCGTTGCTTGAGTACGAAAAATCGGTGCCCGGCAGTGTCGCCTATGTTGTCCTTAAGCTTCGAGCCGACAATCCAGACGAAGACTCTGCGAAACTTGCCGCCCGGCTGAGTGAAGCCACGAGCAGGACATTTTCAGCCGCGACGGCGAGGCAGCAGCTTCATCGCGCTCGACTGCGGTTCGCCCAATTGCTGCTTGAGGAAGTCTCGCGTGGCTTGGCAGACCCCTCACCGGATCGAGTCGCTCAAGAACTTGCGGACCTGGGTCTGCTCGTATACGTTCGTGAGTTCTTGCCCGAAGATTGGGCGACAACAGGCCAGTTGCGTGGCGGGTAGGCGCAAGCCGGTGCGTTGGGGGCGTCCCGATTATTTGTAACGGGGTTGCAACAATACCCAACGAATTGCAGACTCGACTTGTTAGGTATGAAGGCAGGATTTTGCTCAATGCTTCCATATCGGAGTGCTCTCATGCTCAGAAGGCGCATCGTCCCTCTACTCGGGGGATTGCTGGTCGTCGCTGCGGGTGGCCTTTGGTTGGCGAAGTCGTTCACGTCGCAGCCGGCACCCTTGCAAGCGGCTCGGCAAGCCGACAATGCCAAGGGTAATGTGAACCTGCCGTTGTCTCAAGTCGTGCTGTTCAGCAGTGGCGTCGGCTACTTCCAACGCGAAGGGGAAGTAGAAGGGACCAGCCGCATCGACATGCAGTTTCCAATCGGGGACGTCAACGACCTCCTCAAGAGCCTGGTGTTGCAAGACCTCGGTAAGGGGAAGATCGGCGTCATCAGTTACGACAGCCAGGACCCGGTCGATAAGACCTTGCGGAGTTTTGCCCTCGATTTGACGAATAATCCGTCGTTCGGCCAGTTACTGAATCAGGCGCGCGGAGAACGCGTCGAGATCTTCATGCAACAGAACGCCGGCGCTCAACCGGCAACCATGTCGGGCGTGATCCTCGGCATGGAGTCTCAAGCGCAGCCTCATCGTGTGAGCGGCGCCTTGCACGAAGTCCACATGCTCAACCTGCTTTGTGCCGAGGGGCTTCGTAGTATTCCGATGACGGAGGTTCAACGAGTTCGATTCCTGAATCCCAAGCTCGAAACGGAACTGCGCCGGGCACTCGAAGTGCTCGCCTCGACCCATGACCAGCAAAAGAAACTCGTGAGCTTGAATTTCAAGGGGGAAGGCAAACGCTCGGTTCGCGTCGGTTATGTCGCCGAGAACCCCATTTGGAAAACGAGCTACCGGCTCTCGCTCCATGAGAAGCACTCGTTGCAGGGATGGGCCGCCGTCGAAAACGTGACTGACGAAGATTGGAATGACGTGCGCGTTGTCTTGGTTTCGGGCCGGCCAATTTCGTTCCAGATGGATCTCTATCCGCCGCTCTTTGTGCCTCGGCCGACCGTTGAGCCGGAGCGATTCGCGTCGCTTCGCCCACCGACGTATGGCGGTGCGCTGACGACGGCGACCCCAATGATGGGCGCGCTGGGGGGTGCCATTGGGGGAGCCATGCCTCCGATGAACGGCATGAATCTGCCGCCCGGATTTGGAGGGCAAGCGGGTTTTGGCGGCCAGTTGGGTTTCGGTGGCGGGAATCTCGGGGGTCAGTTTGGCTGGCAGGGCGGCCAATTCAACAATCGGTATCAAAACCAAATGCCGATGAACAATCCCGTGATGACAAACGCCGCTCCGCAACAGTTGGGGCAGACGGAAGCCAATCAGAACAATGACGCCAACGCAAACTTCTTCGCTCAGGGCCAGAACAAGCTGAATTTTGAACAACTCATGGAGCGCCGCAAGAAACTGCAAGATGCGAAGGGCGATGCCAAGAAGGTCGGCGAGGCGCTCTCCAAACTCGATCCGCACCAGAGCGTCGCTTCCATCGCCGAGGCCGAGGAGATTGGCGATGCGTTCCGTTACATCATCGAAGAGCGGGTCAGCCTGCCCCGTCAGAAATCGGCGTTGCTGCCGCTTTTAGACGAGTCCGTGACGGCGAAGCGAGTCAGCATCTACAACGAGTCGGTCCACAGCAAGTTCGCGCTGCTCGGTCTGAAATTCAAGAACTCAACGGGCAAGCCGCTAACGCAAGGCCCGATCACGATCTATGACGATGGCAGTTATGCCGGCGACGCCCGGTTGCCCGACCTGCAACCAGACGAGGAACGATTGCTGAGTTATGCAATCGACTTGGGCACCGAGATCAAGCCCGTGGACGAGATACGTCCGGGACCGCAAATGACCGTCCGAACGTCAGCGAATACTGTCCATGTGGGGTTGACGCTGCGTCATACGCGGACGTATGTGATTCGCAATCGCTCCAAGCAGGATCGTGTTATTGTGATCGAGCATCCGGTTCGAGCCGGTTGGACATTGGCCGAGCCGAAGAAGCCCGTCGAGCAAACGCGAGACCTGTATCGGTTCGAAGTCCCTGTTGCCGCCGGCAAGACGGTGGAATTCCCCGTGGCCGAAGAACAACCGCGACGCGATCCTTTTGCTCAGCAATGGGCGAAAACACCGCGACCCGATACTCAAGAGCTGCACTTTGTAACCGGCATGCAGCTCGAAATTGACCGGCTCATCAAAGCATCGCCGCCGGAATTGTTGAACATGAGGGTCGTGAAAGGGACTGCATTCATTACCTCGAAACTGCGGCACACTCATACGTATCGGGTGCTCAATCGAGCCGACAAGGAGACGCGAAAGGTCACGGTGGAGCATGCTGTGCCAGCCGGATGGAAACTGGTCGGCGACGCAGTGGCAGCCCCAGGCACGACCGACCTTTTCCGGTTCCCGTTGACCATCGAAGCGGGTAAATCAGGCTCGCACGAACTCGTTGAAGAGTCGGCGCAAACCGTCGAACAGCCCTTGACTGGGATTTCCGATGAGCGCATGCGCGAGATTCTAGCTGGGCCTGCGGTGATTCCCGCTGTTCGAGACGCGTTGCGAAAAGTCTTGGAGTTGCGAGCGCGACTGGCCGACACCACGCGGAAGATCGCGGAGACCGACAAGCAACTCAAGGGCATCAATGAAGACCAGGCGCGTTTGCGACAGAACCTCGACAAGGTGCCGCAGTCGTCCGCGGCTCACAAACGATACCTGGAGAAATTCGATAAACAGGAAACCGAGATCGAACAGCTTCAAGACACACTGAAGAAGGTGCACGAAGCCGACAAACGTCAGAAAGAGGAACTCGACGAGTTCATCAAGGGACTGACGATCGGGTAGACCCGTGGCTTTTCTTTCTGGGTGCCTCTCGTTGAGTCGTGTGAATGACTCGGCGAGAGGCACCCGTTGATTTTCAAGACATTGCTTGAGTGATTGCGTTCTGCAAGTGGCTGTCGTCAAGAGCCGTCCGAAACCCATTCCACGGGTCGCGATTTGTCGGTGGCCAATGAACTTTGCGAGTGCAGCTCAAGATTTCCTGTAATTCGCGTGAAGTAGCAAAGCCGCCGCCTCGATCGACCTTTTCCGAGATTCGGTCGGGTCCCAGACGGTCGCGAAGATTATCGTCGAGGATGGGATCGCGCAGAGACGATCGGTCAACGCAATAACGGCCGAACGGCTCCCAATACCAATCGACGACCCAGTTGTTCACGTTTCCTGCCATATCGTGGCATCCATAGGCGCTGACGCCATCGAGATAGAGGCCCACCGGGGTCGTGCGGCCAACGAGATTATCGAAATTGGCGCGTGTCGCATCCGGCCATTCGTCACCCCAGGGGTAACGGCGCCCGTCAGTACCGCGGGCAGCCTTCTCCCATTGGGCGTCGGTAGGCAGGCGCTTCCCAGACCATCGCGAGTAGGCGTCCGCCTCATACCAGCTCACGCCGGCAACGGGTTGATCCGGTCCGTCCCAACCCGCCACGTTCCACATCGCCGGTCGTTCGATCCGGTGCCGAGTCCGCCAGTTCCACCCGAAATCGCACCAAAGATCCGAGCGATCATAGCCCTCGGCTTCGATGAACCGCGCATAGCGGGCGTTCGTCACCGGATAGATATCGATCCAAAAGGCACTTAAAGCCACATCACGCAAAGGCTTCTCATGTTCGAGCGAGAACAGGTCATTTTCCGCTGATCCCATGCGAAACGGTCCGGCAGGCACCAGTACCATCAAAGCGCCGTCGGCCGGATGTTCTCGAATGACAAGACTCACGACTGGCCCGTTTGAAGTGAGATTGAGAGACGAGGATTGAGGGTATTCTGTCTAAAGGTCGCGACGAGTTCAATTGATTCTATTTCCTTGTCGTCAGCCATCAGAGAGTTCCGATAAGCAGAGTCGAAACCATCGCGTCGCCAAATGAGGGGTGGCGTTCGTGCGTTGAGGAAAGGCATGTGTTCGCAAACAAATTGAGTGGCACAAAATGGCGCTACTGGATCATTCATGGAAAAAGGCCAGCATGGGAAAGATCATTCCCTGCTGGCCTTTTTTTTCCGCGGGGGATTTTGTCGCGGACATCTTGGTGTCGGTCGTGTCTCGGAATACCTCAGTTGTCGCGTGTGCTGTTTCAAAATGCCCACATTGTCGGGCAAATGTCTCGACTTCGTCATTCCTTCGCTAAGTTCGACGGATCCTTGACGGGCACTTCGACAAACTGCATCCGGCGTGCGAACACTTCATGACGATCAACCGCAACATCTTCGGGCGCAACGACTCCGAGCCGAACGCGGTTCCCGAGAACCTCAAGAACAACGACACGAATGTTGTTGTCGATAACAATTTCTTCGCCGACTTTGCGAGACAAGACGAGCATTTGATGCCCTCCATGACAAGTGGTGGGAAATCCAGTTAAACAATTATAGGCAAACTCGATGCCAATAAACACATTTCGGTTGAAAAAACAGCAAAGCCGACAAACTTGCCATACCTTGACGATGAAACCGGCGTCAACGACTTCGAAGAGGCAACGCGGGTGAGTAGGGGGCTGACCAGTTCGCGATTCCTTGTCGGCGAACAGCGATTCTGATCGCTACATAGGTCTTATTTCCCCTATCTTCACGCAGCAGAGTCCGGCAAGATCTTTCGGCTGTGTCAACTTCCTTTAACAGATTCGTTCGCCCGATGTAAAAGGACGATCCACAGGTCCTTAGACGTTCAATAATCGGATGCCTTCAACCAATTCTTCCCAAACCATGGGTTTGTTGACATGGGTAACTGAAATCGAGTTAAGCGATTACGCAGATATTTCCTTAGATAGTGATTTTGGCACCCAATCTGCTCGCCGTTTCGGGCTGCGACGGTAATATCTTCCTAGTGTCGGGATTTTCCGGAAATGGGGGTTCGCGGGAGACAGGTGTTTTGTTTGTGTCGTATCATTTGTGACGACAGCGTGAAATCGACTCCATATGACAGCAAACTCGCAGAGCCGCAGCGTGAATCAACGACCGCCATCACCGACTGCCCAAATTCCGCGACAAGTCATTGCCTTGGCTTCCGTCATGCTGGCCGTGTGTCTTTGGGTCTATTGGCCGGCTTTGACGGTGATGGCCCGCGTTTGGGTGACCGATCCGCAATACTCCCATGGCTACTTGGTTCCAGCATTTTCGCTGGTCCTGCTTTGGATGCGAGGCGGCTATCTGCGACTGGTTCACGATTGGTATTGTTGGTACGGCGTTCCTGTCTTGGCAGCGGCTGGCTTCATCCGGTATCTCAACAGCCTCACTTACAACCTGGACTGGATCGACGGGGCGACCTTTGTCCTGGCGATCGGTGGGGTCGTGACATGTCTGGGCGGACTCGACGCAGTCCGCTGGGCATGGCCGTCGGTTGCATTTCTGCTGTTCATGATCCCATTGCCGTATCGGGTCGAGCAAGCGATGGCCTATCCACTTCAGCGTATCGCGGCCAAGAGCAGCGCCATACTCATGCAGACGTTTGGGTTGCCGGCGGTTTGCGAGGCCAACGTGATTCAGTTGCACGACATTCAGTTGAACATCGCCGAAGCCTGTAGCGGATTGAGCATGTTGCTGATATTCGCAGCGTTAGCGACGGCATTTGCGATTGTCATTCGCCGACCGTGGCCCGACAAAGTCGTGTTGGTGGCCAGTGCCGTTCCCATTGCGGTCATCGCGAACATAGCGCGCATCACGGTGACGGGAGTTCTGCACTGCTGGGTCAACAGCAGTGTGGCCGACCTCGTTTTTCACGACCTCGCGGGCTGGCTAATGATGCCTTTCGCGTTGGGATTGCTCTGGCTGGAAGTGAGATTCATGTCGCTCGTGTTGGTAGATCCGGCTCCGATTGCGGTGGCCTTTCCAGGTCGCCGCGGGGGACCTGCGAATGTTCGGAGTCTGCGGTGACAGTGGCTGACGTGAATGGAACAGAGAACTCAAGAACGCAGTGAACGCTATGCCGCCAATGCCTGAACCCGTGCCGAATCCAGCGAATCCTCGCCCTGTGGCGGTGCCCGTCGCGGCTCGTCCTCCGGCTCCGTCGATAACATTCAAGCTGCCTCGGCCGCCGGCCATCATCAATACCCCCCCCACGACGGCCGCGATGCTCAAGGCGCTCAAGCGACGCTGGCAACTCGCCGTCCTCGTCGCGCCAATACTCGCCGGCGTCGTGATGGCCGTTGTCTGGAACTTGATGCCCCCGCCTCGGCATACGGCTCGATCGCGAATCATGATTAAGCCGCGGCCGGACCTTCCGATTGGCAGCCCCGAAACGACGTTTGAACTCGAAGTCTTTCGGATGACCCAGCAGGATCTACTCCGGAGCCGGCTTGTTCTAAACTCCGCGCTTCGAAGTGAGAAGGTCCAAGCCCTGGCCGCCGCTCAGGGCATGGATTTGCTCCCATACCTCGAATATGAACTGCGAGCCACATTCGCCCAAAGCCCGGAAATCCTCAATATCACGCTGCAGGGGCAGGACGCTGAGTCCATTCGCGTCATCGTGGATGCCGTGGTGACCGCCTACATGTCTGAGATCGTCAATCGCGAAAGGACCATTCGTCAGGCGACGATCGAGAATTTCCAAGCATGGTTGGATCGGTACGAAGAGGACAAAAAGCGAAAGCGCGATTTACACAAACGGCTTCAGGACGCCGCGAAAGGCTCCGCCGACGTGCGAGCCGTCGAAGTACGCCGCCAGTTGGTCGAACGCAACATCCAGGAAATCAGCAACCAACTTCAGAAACTGCGAACGGAACTGCGAATCTATGAAACGGAACTCAACGCCCTGACGCGGAATGACCCCTCAAAGATCAACTTGAATGACCCCGCGTTTCAGGAGTTTTTCAAGAACGACCGGACGATTCAGCAGTTGAGCGACGACAAGACGCGAATCGAACTGGCGTTGGCTGATGCCAAGCGAACCTTCATCGATCCGAATAACCGAACGATCAAACGTCGCGAACAGGAACTTGCCGACGTCAACGATGAGATCACTCGACGCAAACAAGAACTTCGCACATCGGCGGAACAATACTGGCGAGACCGAGCCAAGACCGATGCCGATTCGCGAATCGCTTCAACACGAGACTTCATCGCTCGCAACAAGGAACTCGAAAAACAGTTCGACAACGATTTGAAGGAACAAGAGAAGCTGTTGTTGACGCTGGGGCAGGGTGCCCTTGATCTGGCCCAGTTCGAACGCGAGAACAACCCGCTTGAGAGCATGGCCACAAAGATGGCCGAACGAATCGAACAACTCAAGCTCGAAAACAGCTACCCTCCGCGTGTTTTGCGATTGGAAGAAGCAACCGTCCTGCTCGGTGACAGCCGATCACGCCACACGAAGATAACGGTTCTGGCCGGTATCGGGTCGATCGTGATCGTTCTCGCCGGGTTGTCCTGGTTCGAATTCCGAACCCGACGGGTCGAAAGCGTGGATCAGATTGTCCATGGCTTGGGCTTGCCTCTCGTGGGCACCGTTCCCGCGATGCCGACGGCCGGCGTCCTTAAGTTCAAAGGACCCGACGAATTTGAAATGGAGAAATGGCGCGTCGCATTGCAGGAATCTGTGGCCACCGCCCGGACGATGCTCCTCAATAGCGCTCGCACCAGTGGCGTTCGCGTGGTGATGGTGACCAGCGCGATTGCCGGAGAAGGGAAGACCTCGCTCTCCACCCAATTGGCGGTCAGTCTTGCCAGTGCCGGCTATCGCACGATCCTGATCGATTTTGATCTGCGAAGCCCCGCCGCCCACAAGCTGCTTGGTATTGAGCAGGCTCCGGGTTGGTGCGAGATTCTTCGCGGGGAAACAACGCTTCAAGAGGCTGTTCGCCAAACGGCATTGCCGAATCTGGCGTTTGTTCCGGCGGGGAACGTCGATCCGGTTGCCTTGCACGCGCTTGTCCAAGAAGGATTGAAGGAGTCGATCGATAGTCTGCGGCACTCGTATGACTTCGTCGTCGTCGATACGTGTCCGGTGTTGCCCGTGGTCGACGCCCTGCTGATCGGCCGGTATGTGGACGGCGTGATCTTCTCAATCATGTACGAATATAGCCAGTTGCCCAAGATCTACACGGCGGCTCAACGAGTCAAGACCGTGGGGATTCGAACGCTCGGCGCGGTTGTCAATGGCACTCGCAGCGATGGTTTCGGTTACGGATACGGCCATCGCGGTCCGGCGCCGGCGAAGGGTTAGGGTCAAAGTCGGTTTCCTCGTGAGGCAACGGATGAAGAGGTATTTGCCCGTTATCACGGCGATTGGCCTGCTGGTCGTGTCCGGCGTCCTTCACGGTATGCGCACCGATCGTTGGAGCGTGCCCGCCGAACGTCGGGATGCCGCGGATCGGCTTGCCAAGATCCCCGTGCAAATTGGTGACTGGGATTCGCAGCCGATCCCCATCGACGAACGACAACTCACCGTGGCGCAGGCCGATGGCCATGTCGCAAGACGATACGTCAATCGCGTGACACAAACCGAAGTCTCGGTGGTGATCCTCTGCGGGCGACCCGCGCCGTTGTCGGTTCATACGCCGGACATTTGTTTCGCGGGTGCGGGTTTCCGATTGGACGGCAAACAGGTTCGCTGGAAGCCCGGCGCCAAAATGGGTCGCGAGGAAGCGTTGTGGATGGCCCGATTTGTGCGCCCGGGATTTGATCTGGTGGCAACGCAGTTGTATTGGGGCTGGTCCCAGGGCGATCAATGGCTCGCCCCGGACGACGCTCGATTGGCCTTTAGTCGCGCGCATGTCCTGTACAAGCTGTATGCCGCGGGGCCGCCGAGTTCGATACCGTTCGATGCTGCCGATGCCGATCCGACGCGATCATTTCTGAGCGTTTTGATTCCGGAGTTAAACAAACGTCTCAGTCCCAGTGGACCCAAGCCGCCCGGTTCCAGGTAATCGTCTGATCGCCATGGTCATTCATCCCCGCAAGAGCATTCAGCGAGCGTAATGGAAAACTCGACGAATAGCCCGAAAATCTCATGGCGAATCCGATTCGCGCCGCATCAGTTCCGGCCCGAGGAAGTTCCGAATCCCGGTTGGTATTCCTATGGCAAGGTCATCTTGGATTATCTGTTCGCGATCCTGCTTGTCATCCCCGCGACGCCGATCATTCTCGTTTCAATGCTCGTCGTCAAACTGACCTCACGCGGGCCGGCGATATACACACAGGTGCGGCTGGGCAAGCATGGGCAGCCTTATCACCTTCACAAGATTCGAACGATGGTCGATGGTTGCGAGCGCCTGACGGGACCGACCTGGTCCGTACCGGGGGACCCACGCGTCACGCGCGTTGGGCATTTTCTTCGCGTAACGCATCTCGATGAACTTCCGCAGTTGTTCAATGTCCTGCGAGGAGAGATGAGCCTCGTCGGCCCGCGACCGGAGCGCCCTGAGATTGTGCCGTCGTTGGCAATGGTTATTCCAAGCTACCATCAACGATTGCTCGTGAAACCCGGTATCACGGGCCTGGCTCAAGTTCAGTTGCCCGCGGACACCGACCTCGACAGCGTCCGACGAAAACTGACCTATGACGTCTATTACGTGCGCCGATTTGGTCTTTGGCTCGATCTGCGGCTCATCGCATGCACGGCGTTCAAGATGTTCGGTATGTCGTACGCGATACAACGGCGGCTCTTTGTCTTGCCGCACCCGGATAAGGTCCAAGCCGCGATTCGACTCCGAGAGCATGACGATGTCGACGCGGTTTCTCGACCGAGCTGACGAAATTTCATTGCCCACGCGATGAATCCCAAAACAACAGGGATTCTCGGTAACCTTGTTCGAAACATGGGCTGGTGCCGGCTTCTGTCTTGCGATCCAAAATCCTGTATCTGACTCATCGACTGCCGTATCCACCCGACAAGGGTGATCGCATACGTAACTATCACCTATTGAGGTTCCTGGCGTGGCGTGCCGAGGTCCATTTGGCGTCATTCGCAGACGAGCCGGTCCCAGAGAGTTCCCGGACCTCGTTAGATGCGCTTGCTACTCGTCTGGCGATCGTCCCCATCGGCCGCTTTCGATGGCTTCACGCTTTGGGGGCATTTGCCTGCGGGCGCACAATCTCCGAAGGCGCCTACACCTCATCGTCCATGCGTTTGGTTGTCCAGCAATGGGCAAAGGAAACCCGCTTCGATGCCGTCATTGTATCTGCTTCCAGCTTGGTCTCCTACGCACGATTGGATGCCATGCGACATGTGCCTGCCATCGTCGATCTGGTGGATGTTGATAGCCAAAAATGGCTCGACTATTCCGCGACGTCTCATTGGCCGAAATCTCGATTGTTCGCTATCGAGGCACGTCGATTGCGTGCCCTGGAGTCGGGATTACCTTCTTGGGCGCGAGCCGTCACCCTCGTCAGTCAAGCAGAGTTGGCACTTTACCGGGGAATCGCTGGAGTGGAGCGATCGTTCTCGATCACCAATGGTGTCGATTTGGAGTATTTTCGCCCGCAGCCTGCGAGCGAAGAATCGACATGCGTCTTTGTCGGGGCGCTCGATTATCGACCGAACATCGACGCGGCGTGTTGGTTTGTCGCCGAGGTTTGGCCCCACGTCCGCGAATTGAGGCCGGAGCTGAGATTCACGATTGTGGGTCGCCGACCCACCGCTGCCGTTCGGCAGTTAGCATCAAATCCCGGCGTAGAAGTCGTCGGCCAGGTTCCCGATGTGCGACCCTTTGTGGCCCGCGCCTCGATCGTTGTGGTGCCGCTGCGACTGGCTCGCGGCGTTCAAAACAAGGTCCTCGAAGCGCTGGCCATGGGAAAGGCGACCATCGCTTCGCCGCCGGCGCTGGCGGGGCTAAAAGCGCGACCCGACGAGCATCTGCTGTCGGCGACGACGCCGATGGAATGGGTTCGAGCGATCGATTCACTGTTGGTTGACGCCGAGCGTCGCAGACAATTAGGAATTGCCGGCCGCAAGTACGTCGAGCAGTTTCACACCTGGGATCAGTGCTTGCGTCCGTTCGAGGAATTCTTGGAACCCCCGTAACTTTGACGCTTCGTGCTGATAGAAACCCAAATGGAATTCAGGGGTTCTTTCCGTGCGCGATATTCTTGTTCTAGATTGTAGTTAGTGACGATGTTCGCCTCGGGACGGAACACCCGTAAGGAATTGCCGATGCTACCAGGGGTGGATGAGCCGCCATCGATGCCCGTTTCGCCAAAGCTGGAACCTTCGATGGAAACCAACCCAGCTCAAGGATTGCGCGTAACGGTCATCGAACGCCGTCGCGGTTGGGGCCTGCCTGATTTTGCCGAGATGTGGCGATATCGAGACCTGTTGCTGTTTTTGGCATGGCGCGATATCAAAGTTCGCTACAAGCAAACAGTCTTGGGGGCCGTCTGGGCGGTGCTTCAGCCACTCGCTCCCATGGTGGTGTTTTCGTTGTCGATCAGCCGGATTGCCCGCGATATTCATGACCCAGTTCCGTATCCGCTATTTGTTTTCACCGGGTTCTTGCTTTGGATGAATTGTGCAAACGCGCTCGTCTCGGCTGGGCAGAGCTTGATTGGCAATCATAACCTGGTCACCAAGGTCTATTTCCCGCGATTGCTGATCCCGTTGGGCGCCGTCGCCGCAGCCGCCGTCGATCTGGCCATCGGGGCGGTTCTTCTTGTTGCCCTTATCTTCTCATTTAATCTGTCGGGCGATTTGCATGTGACGGTCAGTTGGGGGTTGCTCATGCTCCCCGTGATTGTCTTGGGCCTGTTATTGGTGACGGCTGGGGCTGGGATCTTCCTGTCGGCGCTGACCGTCGCCTATCGTGATTTCAAACACGCCGTTCCGTTCTTGGTCCAACTTGGCATGTTTGCGACGCCGTCGATTTTCGTGCAAAAGCCGAATATCTTCGGCCCCAACAGCCGGCTGCTGATGTTGTTGAACCCGATTCACGGACTGATCGTAAACTTCCGGGCGGCGTTATTCAATGAAGAATTTGACCTTCCCGTTCTCGCTGCGGCCTTCGGGGCCGGCATCTTGCTGGTCCTCGTCGGAGGATTCTATTTCCGGCAGGTTGAACGCAGCTTCGCGGACATGATCTGAGGCACGCTGATGCAACCCGCGATTGCCGTCAACCAACTGTCCAAGCAATATGTGATCGGCGCCAAGACCGCCGCCTACCGGACGCTGCGCGAGTCGATCGCCGGGGCCGTGGCGTGGCCTTTGCGTTGGTGGCGCCGGCGCGACGACAACCGCGAGCGATTTTGGGCCTTGCGCGATATCACATTCACCGTGGCCCCTGGCGAAGTCGTTGGAATCATCGGTCGCAACGGCGCCGGGAAATCGACACTTCTCAAGGTCTTGAGCCGAATCGTTGAGCCGACCAGCGGCCGCGCGGAGTTGCGAGGTCGTGTTGGGAGCCTTCTCGAAGTCGGCACGGGATTCCATCACGAGTTGACCGGACGCGAAAACATCTATCTCAGCGGCGCTATCCTCGGCATGAGCCGCCGCGAGATCAAACGTCAGTTTGATGAAATCGTCGCCTTTGCCGAAGTGGACAAGTTCCTCGACATGCCGGTGAAACGCTATTCCAGCGGCATGTATGTGCGACTGGCCTTTGCCGTCGCCGCCCATCTGCGACCCGAGATCCTCATCGTTGACGAAGTCCTGGCTGTTGGCGATGCCCCATTCCAGCAAAAGTGTCTCGGCAAAATGCGTGATGCCACGCACGCCGGCCGCACCGTCTTGTTCGTCAGCCACAATATGACCGCTGTCGAGAATCTCTGTACGCGGTGCATTTATCTACGCGACGGACAGATTGTCGCCGACGGAGCCGCGTCGCCCGTCGTTCGAGAGTATCTGCGACAATCTCTGCCGGATGCTGCTGAGCGTCTCGATCTCCAACAACACCAAAACCGAACTCGCGAATCGAAACCGTACATGCGATCCGTGGCGATTCGCGGTGAGGCATCGGATGCCGAAATGATCCGCATGGGCGGTTCATTATCCGTCGAAGTTTCGTTTGTCGTCGAGACGGCGATCCGGCCGGTGTTGGGGGTTGTCGTCAAGGATCAGTTTGGAACGCCGGTCTTTGGTATCAACAACCGCGTCATTCCCGGATATCGATTTGACCCGCCCGTGACCGCCGGCGTCATTCGTTGTCGATTCGACCATTTGCCGCTCATGCCCGGCTCGTATTTGATTGACCTTTACTTCGGCGACGAACAGTCTGATTTCGACGTAATCCGCGACGCGCTTATGGTCCAGGTCGAATCGGCAGATGTATTCGGTTCGGGGAAACTTCCCTCGCCTCAGTGCGGACCCGTGTTTGTCCCGGCTGTCTGGGAACTCGCGAAGGGCGAGGGGCAACCATGACCGCGACCGAATCATCGACCTATGACGCCGCCTTCTTCGACCGGATGACCGACGGGGCTACGCGAACAGCGCGACTTGTTCTCCCAACGTTATTCGAGCAACTTCAGCCAAGAAGCGTTCTCGATATTGGTTGCGCCCAGGGGGCGTGGCTACGGGTCTGCCGCGATCTTGGCGCCACATTCATACGCGGATTTGACGGTGACTACGTTGATCGCTCGCGTCTCTTGATCGATTCAACGGAGTACGTCGCGGTTGATCTGAATCAGAACCTGACGATCAACGATCGTTTCGACTTGGCGATTTGCCTTGAAGTCGTTGAGCACCTAGAACCGGCGCGGGCCGAGGCGCTTACCGGCGTTTTGGTCCGCGCGGCTCCCCTCGTCCTGTTCTCAGCAGCGATTCCGGGGCAGGGCGGAGTGCATCACATCAACGAGCGTTGGCCGACTTACTGGCGGGACGTGTTTGGCGGTTTCGGGTATCACCGGCTTGATCCGTTTCGGCGACTTTTTTGGGGCGACGCCCGAGTCGATGAGTGGTATCAGCGAAACCTGGTTCTCTTTGCCTCAACCGACGCCATTGCCGGATCAGCTTATCTCCAGGCCGAGTCTGAATTCGCGCGACGGCAGCCGTTTGAGTTGATTGATTCTCGGATCCTCGCCAACCTCGATACGGTTCGAGGGGCTTGGACATGCCTGCGCCAGGCAATTCGACGGGCAATTTCACGGCGATTGCGGCGACGTTAGGCCATGACCACGGAACATTGGAATACGGCTTTGAGTGTCATCGTGCCGACCTACAATCGGGCGGCGGCCGTTCGAGCGAACATTCACTCAATCCTGGCGTGTGGCGTTCAGGACGTCGAGATGTTTGTCGTTGACGATGGATCGACCGATGAAACCGAGTCTGTCGTTCGTGCTTTCGGCCCTCCAGTGCATTATCTGAAGCAGGCTAACGCGGGACCGGTTTCCGCAAGGGCGCGCGGCGTGGAGGCATCGCATGGACGATACCTCGCGTTTGTCGACGACGACGACGAGTGGCTTCCCGGCGTTGCTCCGACAATCGTCAGAATCTTAGACGAATACCCAGAAATCGATCTGCTCTTCGCCGACGCCCTCATGGGCAATCGGGAAAAAGGTTTTGAGTCGTGGATCAACGTGGCAGGCCAGGCCGCGTTTTTCCAACTTCCTGCTCGCGGTCCCATGACCGGCTTGCGTATCTTCGATCCAATTCCGTTCTTTCGGCGAATGGCCGAGCGGAACCCCGTCTTTATCGGTGCGACGGTGCTGCGCCGCTCAGCATATAAACGTTCCGGTGGGTTCGATCCGCAACTTCGCGGGGCCGCCGACTGGGAGCTTTGGTTGAGAATCGCAAGCCGAATGACCTGTGCGTTTTGGCACGAACCGCTCGCGATCTACACTCGCCACGACCAGAATATGTCGAGCGATCACGACACGATGGGTGAGGAGTTTTGTCTGACGCTTGGCAAAGTGTTGGACAAATGCCATTGGTTGGCGCCGGCGGAACGGGCTTGGATAAGGTCGCGGCATCGAAGCCATCTGTTTGGCCATGCCTACAGGGCTTATTCTCGCGGCGACTATCCACTGGCGCGGCGGCGGTTCGCCGACTTGCTTCGCAAGTCCGGGCTCGAGGCCAGGGCCGCATTGTACTGGTTCGTCTCGGCACTGCCTTTTGGCTTGCCGGGCTACGTCCGATCTCTTCGGCAATCAGTGGTGCGACCGTGATACCGACACTCGGCATCGTCGTGGTCAACTACAACGGCCTTGCCGATACACGGCGCTGTCTGATCTCCTTGGCATCGCTGACAAAAACGAAGTCATTTGTAGTCGTCGTTGATAATGCCTCGTCGGATGCGTCTGCCTCGATACTGGCCGGCGAATTTCCGTCGGCGGCCGTCATCCGCAGTCCGATCAACGGCGGCTGGGCAGGAGGCAATAACGTCGGCATTCGAGCGGCCCTGTCTGCGGGCGCCGACTTCGTTCTGCTATTGAACAACGACACCGTTGTGGGCCGCGACCTGGGAACACGTTTGCTCGATGCCGCTACCGCGTATCCGGAATACGGAATCTTGGGGCCTGTGATTCGCGATCTGGATTCACCCCACGACATTCAAACCGAAGGTTGTGCATTCAATGTGCCGGGCCTTCCCGGCTTCTTCAATCGAGTGCGCGTGCCGTTGGCTCCGGATGGAGAGATTGCGGTTACCGAAGTGGATATTGTCAACGGCTGTTGCATGATGGTCTCCGCTGCCGCGTTTCGCAAGGTCGGCCTCATCGATGAACGGTTCTTCCTGATCCACGAGGAGTCCGACTTCTGCTTGCGGGCCAGGCGGGCGGGATTCCGCTGCGGGGTGATCCACGAGGCTCTGGTCTGGCACAAAGGTTCACAGACTTTCGCTCGGTCGGGCTTTCGCGTTCAGAGATATTACGACACGCGAAACCTTGCGCTATTGCTGTTGAAGCAGCGAGCGAGCCTGAATCGGCGCGGTTTGGTCCGATCGTGGTTCGAATTCGTGCGCTATGCGTACTATCGCTACGACATCGAATTGGAGAATGGTTGCGTCGATGCGGCCGAGGCCGTCTTGGAGGGCGTTTGCGATGCGATCTCTCGGCGATTTGGCGCCTATCGGCGTGACCCGCGGCTGGTGCTGCCGTTGGTTCGCCGTGCTTTTGATACCGTGCGTCGCTTAAAGGGACGAAGCTGATGCGCTGGCTCTTCGTCAAAGAATCGTTGGCTTGGCCTCGATCGAGTGGGCACGATGTCCACTGTCACGGGCTGATGCGTGGACTCGCGACTTTGGGCGAGCGGGTCTTTCTAAAGACCTTTGTCCCACCCCAGGCCCAGGCGATCGACGGCTTGCCGGCCGACGTATTGGTCCCCGTATCCGAATCCAGCTGGCACCCCAAGATCACGTTCCGATTATCGCGCGCTCAGGAGCGTTTCCGCAACTATTGGGGCATCGAGGAAGATCGGATTCGCGCCGTGCGCCAGGCAGCCGATGCGACGCGGGCCGACGTCGTGGTTGTGGTTGGCCTAAACGTGCTACCGTGGCTGGGGGCGATCGCCGGCCCGGTTCGCGCGTGGTATGCCGCCGACGAGTGGTTCTGGCACCATACGTCGATGATTCGCCCTCTTCGGCCCAAGACGTGGCGTGAACTGAAACCCGCGATAATCAAAGGTTGGTACGAACGATCATTTGCATCGATGATCGATCGCGCATGGGTCGTCTCGGAAGCCGATCGCCGGGCCATGCGATGGGTTGCCGGAATCGACACGATCGACGTTATTCCGAACGGGGTCGACAGCAAGTGGTATTCACCCACGGAAGGGGCAGTTATCCCGCGAAGCTGTGTCTTCTGGGGCCGACTCGATTTTGGTCCGAACATCCAGGCCATCGAGTGGTTTTGCCGCTCGGTTTGGCCCCTGGTGAGGCGACGTGTGCCGGACGCCACGCTTTCGATCTTCGGTTTCCAGCCGGCGCCCGTGATTGAGCGCATTGCCGGGAACTACGGGGTCGAACTGTTCCCGAATTTGCCCGACATCCGCGCCGAAGTGCAGCGTCGGGCCGTCGCCGTGCTACCGTTTGTCAGCGGCGGCGGTATTAAGAATAAGCTGCTCGAGGCCTGTGCCCTGGGAATGACGGTGGTTTGCACGCCTCGCTCTCGTAGCGGACTTCGCGGTCGCGACCTACCATTGATTGTCGCGTCGAAACCACGGGAATGGGTAGAGCGGTTGGTCGAGTTGTGGGAAAATGACGGCTCGCGACGAGCAACGGCTGCCCGAGCACGAGCCTGGGTGGTTGAGAATCACTCATGGGAGTCGGCCGCCCGCATCGCCCGTGACGGCGCGGCGTTGCATCGAATGAAAATAGGTGCGCCATGAAGTCGATGATGTTCATGATTTTCGCGACGATGTTCGGGTCGATCGGGAGTGTGTTGCTCGACCCGTTCTATGGCGTGTCTGTTTATTATCTCTTCGCAACGTTGCGCCCAAAGTACCTTTGGAAGTACACCGTCCCTGATTGGAATTGGTCGTTTTGGGTGGCGATGGCGACTCTCTTCACCGCGTGCGCGATGCCATTTGGGTTTTACGGCGGCCTTCAACAGGTGCGATGGCTCACGGCGGGCCACCGATGGATGATCGCGTTTGCGATTTGGATCGGCGTCACGTCGACCCTGGCCTTCGACCCAAATGTTTCTTGGGATTGGTTTGTCGAGTACCTCAAGATCTTCGTTATGTTCTTCGCCTCATCGTTTATTGTCGATCGTGTCAAGCAGCTCTGGGTTCTGCTTCTCATCGCCACCTTTGGGATCGGCTATATCGCGCTCGACGTCAACATTCTCTATTTTCAATACGGCTATCTGGGCATCCACATGAACGGCTACGGCGGCCTGGACAACAACGGCGCCGGGTTGATGCTCGCGATGGGGGTGCCGCTGGTCTATTTCTGTTTCGAGGGTTTTCGCGGTCGCTGGCGTTGGGCTGTCCTGGCATTCATTCCAATCATCATGCATGCGGTCATGCTGACCTACAGCCGTGGGGCGATGCTGTCCGTGATCGTTGGCGTCCCTGCCATGCTCGTTTGTGCCCGTCAACGACGTCTCTTGGGCGCCTTTGTCTTGGTGTCGGCGACGATCGCCATTCCCATGATGGCCGGCAAGGAAGTACGCGAGCGATTCTTCACCGTGTCGAAATACAACGTCGATGAATCCGTCGGCGTCCGCTTCGCGAGTTGGCGCGCCGCTTACAACATGGCCTGGGATTATCCGGTGTTCGGCGTCGGAGTCCGGAATTCGAACCTGTTCTCATTTCGCTATGGGGCGGACATGGAAGGGCGAACGATTCACAGCCAATACCTGCAAATCGCTGCCGACAGCGGATGGATAGGGCTTACTTTCTATTTGCTCACCGCAATGATGTCCTTGTGGGGTGCCTATCGGGTGAAGAGCCTTCTGGGACGCCACGCCGACGGTGAGGGACGAATTGCGAATGCCATCGCCGGAGGGAGTATTTGCTCGCTGATACTCTTCTTCTTTGGAGCCGCGTTCTTATCGGTTGAGGTCTTCGAGTTGCCGTACCTGCTGATTTTCCTGGCGGCCCAACTTCGGCTGCTCGTGAATCCTGCGGAGCAAATCTCCGAGTGGCTCCCGCAGAGCGATGCGCCGTCGTCGGCGTTGCCGGTCGCGGTCTAACGAATGGGAGACGAGGAGAGACGATGCCCGTCCCGATTCGCGTCGGGTTTGTTGTCCACGTCATGAATGTGGCCGGCGCAGAAATGCTCGTCGCCGAGATCATCCGGCGCTTGGATCGGCGCATCGAATCCACCGTAATCGGCCTCGATGGCATTGGCGTGTTGGGGGAACAGTTACAGGCCGAAGGCATCGAGGTCGTGAGCCTGGATCGCCGGCCGGGCAAGCCTGATTGGGGGCTGGTCCGCCGCCTTGTTCCGATTCTGAATCGCCGGCGTATTGAAGTCATCCACGCCCATCAGTATTCGCCCTTTTTCTATGCGGCGCTGGCCAAGCCTTTCATGCGACGCCCTGCATCGTTGATCTTCACTGAACACGGCCGGCATTTCCCGGACATCGCCTCGCCCAAGCGTCGTGCCGTCAATCGGCTTCTTCTCAATTGTTTTGCCGACGACATCAACGCTTGCTGCCAATTCAGCGCTCGCTCCTTGTGCCGAATCGACGGCTTTCCCGGAAATCGCATTCACGTTGTTCCCAATGGCATCGACCCGGAGATGTATACGCTGCCTGCGCCCAAGGCCGATTTGCGTCGACAATTGGGTCTCGATCTCACACGCCGGTACATCATCAATGTGGCGAGGCTCCACCCAATCAAAGATCAGGCGATGCTGCTGCGGGCGTTTGCGAAAGTCGCGGCTCGACGCTCAAACGTCGATTTGCTTATCGCCGGTGACGGGCCATTGCGGAAGGAACTTCAAGGCTTGGCTCAGTCGCTGAACATCAGCGGGCGAGTGAGATTCCTCGGCGTGCGGCGCGACGTTCCGTTGCTGTTGGGAGCGTCGGATATCTTTGCGTTGACATCGATCAGCGAAGCCGCTTCGCTTACGTTGCTGGAAGCCATGGCCGCTGGACTGCCGATTGTCGCGACGGCCGTGGGGGGGACTCCGGAAATCGTGCGCGACCGGAACGAAGGACGATTGGTTCCACGCGGAAATGACGTCGCAACGGCCGCGGCATTCGAACAACTATTAGACGATGCCGAGGAATCCGCCAGATTCGGAGTCGCTGGTCGGAATCGGGTTCGGCAGCATTACCGGCTCTCAGATACCGTTGATCGATACTACCGCATCTATGAGCGGTTGTGCCGGTAGCGGGGTCGGCTCATTTCTCATCGCTACCATGCGAAAAAGCCGCATCGATCCATTGTCGATCGATGCGGCAAGCGGTTTTCGATCTTCGAGGCATGAATCAGAATCGCGGTACTTCAACGGGCGCCGGCGGCGAGATGAGCGACTCGGTGCCGAGTTTCAGCGATGCGAGCGTCTTCTGCATTTGGAGCAGTTGCGGATCGTTCGGGCTGTCAAATCCGCCGACGGTAACGATGCTCATCGTCCGCGTGTGGAAAACATAGGCTTCGAGATTCAGCGACTTGTGTCGCAACGCTTCAGCCAGTGCGTGGGCCTGTTGGGCCGCCGCGTTAAGGGCATCCGGTGTTCGGCTCCCCATCCCGAGTTTGTCCATGAGTGAGCTGTTTCCGCTGCCGTCGATCTTGGACGTGATCTGAACCGGAGCGTTGTAAGTCTTCACGACGAGGGTCCATCGTTTGGGGTTCTTCAAAAGGCTATTCGGGACATTCTCATTGAGGTCTTTGAGAAATCTGTCGGGCTTTCCGGTTTCGGGCGCGGCGGCCTCTCGCGGGACGGTGGGATTGCGGCCGACAAACGCCTTCTGAAATGGGTTCAAATAGGCCTGCTTAACTTCGCTTCCGCCATTGGCGCCGGGGCCGATCACAAACGTCGTTTCCATGAACTTTTCCGATGGTGATTTCTGTTTACGAATCGCATCCAGGGCCTTTCGTGCGGAGTCCATGTCCTTCCAACCGGCAATGAGGACCGCGTAATGCTCTTCGACCGTGTTCACCTTTTTCACGCGAACTTTGCCCGGCTCGACGCCTTGCGACCTCAGAAAATCAGATTGTCGTTTGACCATGGCGCTGACGCGCTGTTCTTCGGCTCGCTGCAACTCGGCGCCGCGATTGAAGAAATAGGCGGGAAGTTTGAAGTCGCGCCGGAGTTCGCTGACCATGTCTTCCGCAAGCGCGGCCGCGTTCGATCCACTGAAACTCGTCAGAAAAATCACCCACGGGCCGGCGGCGCTGGTGATGGTGTACGGGTGCGGCTGAGCGGGCGCGGAAACAGCCGGACCTGACGCGGGATTCTGTGCGGCCAATGCGAGACATATTGTTGCCGCCAACGAAAACGTGCAGAGGCTCTTTCGGAACATTGTTCCCCCTCCCAATTCTGTCGGTTTTCGATTTGGAGAGGGGAATAGCAGAGTCGATAGACGGACGCAAGCCGGATTATCGGCCTGTTCCGGGCCAAATGGTGCCCAAGGTCTGACGCTGGATCGACGTGATCGCCTCGATTCCTTGTTGGCCCAACGCAAGAAGGCGATTGAGTTGGGTGAGCGTGAAAGTCGATTCCTCGCCGCCGGCTTGCACCTCGATGAGCCGCCCGTCACCTGTCATGACGAGATTGAGATCGACCTCGGCATCCTTATCTTCCAGGTAACACAGGTCGAGCCATTCCGCGCCGTCACACAATCCGACGCTGATTGCCGCAACGCTCCCAGTCACCACCGTTGATGGGGGGCCAATCTCCTTCCGGAGGGTGTGCAAGGCATCGATGAGCGCGACAAACGCCCCATTGATGGCGGCTGTTCTCGTCCCACCGTCGGCCTCGATGACGTCGCAGTCAATCCACAGCGTTCGCTCGCCGAGCTTGCCCAGATCGACGATGGCTCTCAGGCTTCGGCCAATTAACCGCTGTATCTCAACGCTTCGTCCGTCGAGTTTGCCGCCCCGGTCGCGGGCTTTGCGCGACTGCGTACTTCCGGGGAGCATGCTGTACTCGGCCGTCAGCCAACCCTTGCCGGAGCCGACGAGGAATGGAGGCACCGCCAAGTCAATGGAACAGGTACACAAAACGGTGGTCCGGCCCGAGCGAACCAAGACACTGCCCGGCGCTTGGCGAGTGTAGCGACGATGAAATTTGAGGGGCCGAATCTGATCGGGGCGACGTCCATCGTGGCGCTTCACGTTATTCCCTTTGCAAGCAGACAAGGTTGGGGTCGGGGTGATCCGTGTCGGTTCACGCCAGCAAGCTACACAGGATCGCTTTTTGCGCGTGCAAGCGGTTCTCGGCCTGATCGAAGACCACGCTCTGCGGTCCATCCATGACATCGTCGGTGATCTCCTCACCACGATGAGCCGGCAAGCAGTGCATGACCTTACAATGAGCTGGAGCCTTGGCCAAGAGCGCCGCGTTCACTTGGAAACCGGCAAAACGCTTGAGCCTGTCTTCACGTTCGGCTTCCTGCCCCATGCTCGTCCAGACATCGGTGTAAATGACATCGGCTTTTTTTACGGCCTTTGCCGGGTCGCTTTCCTGGTGAATCGTTGCCTTGTGAGCATGTTTGCGAAACAGCGAAACGAACTCGGGTTCGAAACTGAAACCGGCCGGGGCCGAGAGCACGAAATGCCCGCCGAGCATGCCGACGCCAAGAGCCAACGATCGGGCGACGTTGTTACCATCGCCGACGAACGTAATGGTTTTTCCCTGCACGTCGCCGAACAACTCAACGACAGTCATCAGGTCGGCGAGTGCCTGGCATGGGTGGCGCGTGTCGGAGAGTCCATTGATGACGGGGCACGTTGCGAATCGGCTCATGTCGACAACGGTTTCATGCTTAAACACGCGTAAGACCATCGCATCGACATATCGACTCATGGTTCGGGCAAAGTCGGCGATCGTTTCGCGCCAACCGAGGCCGACTTCGCCGGCCGGCAGGAACAGGCTTACGCCGCCAAGTTGCGCGACGGCTGACTCGAAGCTGACGCGGGTTCGCAACGACGGTTTCTCAAAGGCCAGTCCCACGACGCGGCCCGCGAGGGGCGTGTTGCGTTCGCCCTTGATCCGTTGCGCCTTCAGCCGGATCGCTTGACGGAGCATCTCGCTCAGTTCGGTTCGTCGGAGGTCGGTGATGTCGGTGAAATGCCGCATGCAAGACTCACGGTTGATACGCCAAGAGGACATCTTGGAGGATGCCCGTACCTTCATCAAACAACTCATCCGGCAGGTTCATCGCCGGTAACAGTCGAAGGACGGTATTGTGGGTGCAGTTGATAAGCAGTCCTTTTTCGAGGCATCGCTGGACGATGGGCGTTCCGGGAACCATTAGTTCGATGCCAATCATAACGCCCTTGGCTCGAACCTCGCGAATTAGTGGGCAACGGGCTTTGAGTGTCTCGAATCGCTCGCGGAATCGTTGTTCGAGTTTGGTGGCCCGTTCGAGGAGACCATCGGCGTCAATGGTCTGGATCGTGGCCAACGCGGCCCGGCACGCAATGGGGTTGCCGCCGAAGGTCGCGGCATGAGTGCCGGGCTTGAGTTTTTCAGCGACACCCGGACGGGCAACGAGTCCGCCGCACGCAATGCCGCCGGCCAGTGCCTTCGCCAACGTGACGATGTCCGGCAACACATTCCAATTCTCATAGGCGTAGAACTTGCCGGTCCGACCCATGCCCGATTGAACCTCATCGAAAATCAACAACAGTTGATGACGATCGGCGAGTTCCCGAAGCCCTTCCAAATACCCCGCGGGCGGAAGATTCACTCCTCCTTCGCCCTGGATTGGCTCGACCATGATCGCGATGGTCTCGTTGTCGATCAACTTGGAGACCGCGTCAAGGTCGCCATAAGGTGCGTAGCGAAACCCGGGCAGTAACGGCTCGACTCCTTGGTGATACTTGGGCTGGCCCGTGGCACTTAGCGCGCCCATCGTTCGACCGTGAAAGCTGTCGAGCATTGTGACAATCTTGTATCGGCCTTGCCCGTGGAGCCGTGCCAGCTTGATGGCGGCTTCGTTGGCCTCGGTGCCGCTATTGCAGAAGAAGCAAAGGCCGCCAAACCCGCTGCGTTCGCTGAGAGCGGCCGCGAGCTGCCCCTGAGCTTCGGTGTACCATGTATTGGGGACGTGAATTAATTGCGATACCTGTTCTTGAACGGCTTGGACGACTCGCGGGGGGCAATGGCCAAGGAGGTTGCAACCCCACCCCGGGAAGAAATCGAGGTAGCGCTTTCCCTCGGCGTCCCAAACGAGTGACCCTTCGCCGCGAACGAGGCATACCGGGTATCGCGTGTAGTTGCCGATCACATAACGGCGGAATTGTTCAATAACCGAGGCGGATGAGTTCATGGCAATAGAGTCTGTTCGTGGCACACGAGGGGCAGGTCACCGTAAGACGATTTCGGTACCGATCCCTTCGGCGGTGAAGATCTCCAACAGCAGCGAATGACGGATGCGGCCGTCAATCAAATGGGCCTTGGTGACCCCACGCCTCAGGGCTTCGAGACATGCTTCGACTTTGGGAATCATGCCACTATCGATAACGCCCTGTTCCGTCAGGTTCGCGCAATCCTCGGCGGTGAGCCTTGCGATCAATGAGCCGGGATCGTTGCGATTGGCCAGGACACCGGGCGTGTCACTCAAGAAGACGACTTTCTCCGCGTTTAGTTCGGCGGCGACTGCGGCAGCGACTGTGTCTGCGTTGACGTTGAGCCATTGTCCCTGGTTGTCGACGGCAAGCGAGGGAATGACCGGAACAACGCCGCCGGCGCAGAAGTCGTCGATCAACGCTCGATCCACAGCCGTTACCTGACCGACATGGCCGAGATCGACGGGCGGCTCGTTGGACACCGACAGGAGAAGTTTCTCGCCAAAGACAACCTGCATCGGACCCGTGTGCAATCCGACGGCTCGGCCCCCGAGTTCGCGAATCTGTCGAACGATATCGGAGTTAATCTCGTCGCGAAGAACCCGAACAACGATGGCAAGCGTCTGCTCGTCTGTGTATCGTCGCCCCAGTACCTTACGGGGCGACAATCCCGATGCCGCCATGGCCCGATCGATCGGCTTTCCGCCACCATGAACGAGGACCGGACGCATTCCAACGGCTGCCATGAAGACAACGTCTTGCAATGTTGCCCGAAGGGTGTTGGCATCCTCCATCGCGCTTCCGCCAAGCTTGATGACCGTGCGCCGATCGCGAAACGACTGGATATAACCCAGTGCCTCGATCAACACGTCGGCTTTGCGGATCGCATCGTCCATCGCCGGACATTCTCGCAGACATAAAAGAATATGAATAGTTCGTTGCGCCGAGGGCGTCAACCTATTACTGATGCGTTTGAGCAGTTCGCCGAACGCCCCCATTAACATCGGCGAAATGCGTCGTCCGGGTCGCGAGGCGCCTATATACTACTCAATGTCACGTAGTAAAACGGATGGCGACTCGATGCATCGGTTGCCCATGTTGTAGCGGTTTGAAGGTCTAACTCGAGGTATTTCATGTTTCGATTGACCAGTCTGTTGATGTCTTTGGGTCTGGCTCTGTGCCTCACCATCACGGTCGCCGCGGATGAGAAAACGGAAAAGAAGAAGGGCGGCGGCAAGGAAGTGACCCTCAAGGGTGAAGTTTGCTGCGGCAAGTGCGCTTTGAAGCTCGAAGGACTCAAGGCCTGCCATGTCGTCATCAAGGTCAAAGATGGCGGTAAGGACGTGATCTACTTTTTTGACAAAGAGTCGCACAAGAAGTACCACGACGAATTCTGCACCGCGACCAAGGAGTGCACCGTTGTTGGTAAGGTGACGGAGCGAGAAGGGAAGAAGCTCGTCGCCGTCAGCAAGCTGGAAGAAAAGAAGTAATCGGCTCATTTCTGTAGGGAAAACTCAACGCCACCCGTGTCTGGGTGGCGTTGTTGTTTTGGCTCGGGTGCGGTTGGTTCTGGGAACGTTCGGCGGTACGATATCCGTGCCCCAGTTATCGGAGAGTCCGATGAAAGTCTTGCTCGCCCGACCGCGAGGGTTTTGTGCCGGAGTCGACATGGCAATCGCGGCCCTCGACAAGGCGATCGAGATGTTCGGCACTCCCATTTATGCCTATCACGAGATTGTTCACAACGTTGCCGTTGTGCAGAGATTTCGCCGGCGAGGCGTCGTGTTCGTCGATGCAATCGAGGACGTGCCTCACGGCGCAACCGTGTTGTATAGTGCCCACGGTGTCGCGCCTCAGATTCGCGATGCGGCGGTCCGTCGCAATCTGCGAGCTATCGACGCGACGTGCCCCCTCGTGACTAAGGTGCATCTCGAGGCGATTCGATATGCCAACGAGGGGCGAACCATTGTCTTGATCGGGCATGAGGGGCATGACGAAGTCGTCGGTACGATGGGCGAAGCACCGCATCATATCTTGCTGGTCGAAACGGAAGCCGATGTCGATCGACTCGATCTGCCGCCGGAAGCCCCGGTCGCCTACTTGACGCAGACGACTCTCAGCGTGGATGAGACGTCTGGAATCATCGCAGCACTTCGGCGGCGTTTCCCGCACATTGTTGGGCCGTCCCGCGACGACATTTGTTACGCGACGCAGAATCGGCAGGAGGCGGTCCGCGAGTTGGTCCCCGAGGTCGATTTGGTTTTGGTCTTGGGCAGCAAGAATAGCTCCAACAGCCAGCGACTCGTTGAACTGTCAGCGGCATGTCACAAGCCGGCCTATCTGATCGATGGCCGCCATGAGTTGAACGATTCTTGGTTTAACGGAATTCAGACGGTACTCGTTACGGCCGGCGCCAGCGCTCCGGAGGACCTAGTCGAGGAGACCGTTGACTATCTGAAGGAGCGATTTAACGCCACGATCGAGACGCGCCTTGTTCGCGAGGAACACGTCCATTTCCCGCTGCCGCGGGAATTGCGAATCGTGAGCGTGTCGTGACCCCGGCCACTCCGACGCTGCGACTCAGTTCATCGTTGAAACGATGGCGTTGAGCTGTCATCCGATTGGGAGGGAGCATGGCATCGATCGACCTGGCGCTGAACTACAAGCCACGACTGCCGAATCGCACGGACTGGCGGATCGGATGCGCTGGTGCAGGTTTCATCATGAGCGATTGCCATTTGGTGGCCTATCGCAATGCCGGATTCAATCCCGTGGCAATTGCCTCGCGAAGCCGGGAAAAGGCCAAGGCTGTTGCCGATCGACACGAGATTGGGCGCTGCCATGAATACGTCGACGACCTTCTCAAGGACGGCACTGTCGAGATTCTCGACATTGCTGTTCCGCCAGATGCTCAGCCCGATCTGATCCAACGTGCCGTGAAACTGGGCGCCGGTCGATTACGCGGGATCCTCGCACAGAAGCCGCTGGCGATGACGGTGCCCGAGGCTCGTGCTTGCGTCGAGGCTTGCGCCGACGCCGGTGTGAAGCTTGCCGTCAATCAGAACATGCGCTTCGACCAGTCGGTGCGAGCCATGAGCGACATCCTGTCGCGTGGATGGATGGGTGACATTGTCTTGGCGACCATCGACATGCGAGCCATCCCCCATTGGATGCCGTGGGCCAGGGGTCTGCCGTCACTGTCGACCTTCATCATGAGCATTCATCACTTGGACACGTTTCGCTTCTGGCTCGGCACGCCGGATCGAGTCCTCGCCAGCACGCGCCCCGATCCGCGAACGCAATTCTCCCACTCGGACGGTGTGAATCTATACATCCTCGAATACACCAGCGGCGCTCGAGCGGCCTCATGGGATGACGTTTGGACCGGACCGGTTCGCGAAGGATCGCAGGGCGATATTAGCATTCGCTGGCGAGTGGAAGGAACTGAGGGCCTCGCGCGAGGAACTATCGGCTGGCCAAGTTACCCGGCTCGCACACCGAGTACCCTCGACTTCACCACGGCGCGCCAACCCGGATACTGGTTTCAGCCACGATGGCCCGAAGTTTGGTTCCCCGATGCATTCGTGGGGACGATGGCTCAGTTGCTTTGTGCCGTCGAACAAGACACGGAACCTGAAATCAGCGGGCGCGACAATCTGAAGACCATTGCCTTGTGTGCCGCTGTATTCGCCGCGGCTCGCGACCATCGGGTGGCGACCGTCGAGGAGTTCTTGAAGTGAGCGGTCAGCCGTATCCGATCGAACAAGCCCTCGTCCACTGCGTTCATCCGCAAGTCATCCTCGTCGCTCGTTCCTCGGGTTTTCTGCCCGATTGGCAAACCGAAGTGACGCGTATTTGCCGCGGCTTTGGGCGGCGCCCTTCGGGAGCGCCTTGCCCCGATGCGATCTTCGCGCTGCCGTTCAATGCAACACAAGTCTGCGTCGCTCAAGTTCGCGAGCTGTCCGCTGAACCCTCGGGGTTGGCCTTCCGATTCCTCATCATAGGTCGCGATGTCTACGCGGACCGAATCGGCGATCCCTTCGCCGTGACGCGGGCACTTCCGGCGGACTGGGAGGCAAACGGCGAACTGCCCCCGTTGTGCTGGCCTCGTGAGCCATTACCGTATCGTCGCGTGACCGACATTCAGCTTGTTTTGCAAACGGGAGGAAGTCCGACACTACTCGGGACGGTCCAGGCGCTCATCGACGGTAGCCGCGTCTGTTTTGTACGACCGCAGCCGGAAGCCGACCTCGTCAGCAACGTCTGGCAACTGCTGCCGGATAGCAGTCGAGCCGAACTCTGGCCCGCGTCGTTTGCCTTCGCACCCGATCTAGGCTTTGACCTCGTCGTGATGCCGGCGCACGATGGTACCGCCATTCCGGCATATCTGACAGAAGAACGAGTGTTGGAATATCCTTCGGGTCGTTATGAACTTGCCTTGCAGATAGCCGTCGAGGCCGGCGACCAACGAGAAATGGACCGTCTTTTTTCACGCCGCAGCAGCCGGCAGACTCTGCGGCTGGCCCTGGTACTCCTCGGCGGTGCTGTGCTGTTCGGGCTTGTCATGAAGCTGTTGAATGTCGTGCCGATCGGAGGATAGCGCCACGAAAGGGACCCGACCATGGAGCATGTTCTCGGCACGCCGACAGCACGATTTCGTGAAGCCGGATCCTTCCAAGGGTTTCGCTCATTCGACGCAGGTCTGTTCGCATTCTTGCTGGACCCGGCGCATCTTGAATACCGCCCGCGCCCCGATGCGGAAAATGATCCAACGTTCAAACAACTGATACCGTATGCCGTGCTTCGTTTCGGCGACCAGTTATTCCATTATCGTCGAGGCCAACTAGGCGGTGAGGCGAGATTGCGGGCGTTGCGGTCCGTCGGGGTCGGGGGACACATTAGCCTTGCCGAGGACGCCCAATCCGCCGATCCCTATCGAGCCGGCATGCTCCGTGAATTGAACGAGGAAATCGAGATTCGGGCTAAGTATCGCGAACAGATTCTCGGTCTGATTAATGACGATTCGACGCCCGTCGGCTCGGTCCACCTCGGGGTCGTCCATTTATTGGAACTCGATGCTCCAGCCGTAGCGCCGCGCGAGAGTGGGTTGATGGACGCCGGCTTTGCCCCCATTACTCAATTGGCCGCAGACGCGGGGCGATTTGAAACCTGGTCTCAGTTTGTGCTTCAGGCGTTAGGAACGCGTTGATTTCGCGGTGTCCTTTGGCGGGTGAACCACTCGGCGCACGTCGTGAATCACCTTGGGCGATGGCCAGGCGAGGTCGCCGTGACGAGAATGATATTCGAGTAGTTGTTTGACTTTCTGGTCGGCCGTCGCCTCGTCATCCGTTTCTTCGTTGGGTGCGTGCCCCCAGATCACGGTCGGCCCTGGGTCGGTTTCTCCGCGAAAGAGCCTGATGTCACCGCCGGCGATTCGAAGCCACATGAGTCGAAGCGATTGTTGGTGCGGGTGAATTACGGCGGCGACGCGGGCGGCAGATTCGACGGCCGGTTCGCCCCAAGCGATTCCCGTGGCTTGCGGTGGTTTCCACTGGCCGGCAAGTCGAGGGAGGCCATCGGCCGATACCGTTCTTGGCAAAACGATCCCATTTCCGTCGACCACTCGCGTCGCCGGTTTCTTGGAAACGTCCGTGCATTGGACAACCAGTACGGGGGTGCGGAATCGCAACCGGACGCTGACCCGATTGCCGGAGTGAATCTCGCAAGCTTCGACGGCCTCTACCCACCCGTGTTTGCGGAGCGCCGACGTCAGCCGTTCCGGCAAGTCACGGTCAAGCGTGGAAAGGTGATCGGCAAAGTTACCCGTGTATTGAATCTCGCTGAGGAATTCGGAGCGATCCACGCCGGGCGGCGCGGGGCACTCGATGTCGGCGAAAGCAAAACGAAATCGTTCATGGTCGCGAAGTTGGATTCGCATCCATCGCCCGGCGAGGACAGTTCCGCCAAGAATCAAGGCGACGAGAATAATGGCCAAGCCGGCACGTGCGACACTGCGGCGCATCCTGACGCGAACCTCCCAGGCGAGCTACCAGACCAAGATCTCGCGATCGAGTTCGATGCCCGACTGTTCTTTCACCTTGCTGCGAACCAGTTCGATGAGGCGCAACACATCGCGGGCCGTGGCTCCGGTGTCGGTGACGACGTAGTTCGCGTTGCGCTCGCAGATTTCGGCGCCGCCAACGCGAGTCTTGGCCAATCCGGCTGCCTCAATAAGCGCGGCCGCATTGAGCCCGCGAGGGTTCTTGAACATTCGTCCGTGAGCCTGGAAGCTGTGGGGCATGGCGGCTTTTCGTTGGATCCACGCCTTGCGCATGCGTTTCACAATCGCGTCATCTCTGTCGGGATCGAGTTCAAACTCAGCGCTCAGAATCACGGGGTCATCGAGATTGCTGTCGTTCTCGCTAAACCGCAACTCGGCATGCTCACGCCAAATGGCCTCGGCCCGGTCATTCAAGACTTGGACTCGGCGCACGTACGTTCCGATTTCGCCGCTGCGGTCTCCGGCATTGCAGCGAACCGCGCCGCCGACCGTCGCCGGGATGCCGACCAGCGTTTCGAGGCCCGCCAGGCCGTGACGCGTGGCTTCGGAGATGATCGCAGAGAGGAATGCCCCGGCGCCCGCCCGCACCCGTTGGTTCTCTACCTCGACCCTCGTGAATGCCGCGGCGACCAACCGAATAACGAACCCCGCGACTCCCTCGTCCTTCACCAGCAGGTTGCTGCCGATGCCGATGACCCTGACGGGAATCTTCTCTTGCCATGCGTGGCGAAAGACTGCTGCGAGTTCGTCGATGCTTCGCGGCGAGAGGAGAAACTCCGCACAACCACCGACGCGAAGCGTCGTGTACGGGCCAAGAGGCTCGTTGGGTTTGGCGATCTCGGCAAAGGCGTCCGGCAGTATCATAGTCGATTTCCGTACAGGATTGTTGACGCCCTTATCTTTATTGGAACATATGAAAACTGCTACCCATCGCCCGCGACGGAGTTGCACTCGTTCACGATGTACTGGACAACATCTTCGAAACTATTCGCTACGGTGCCGAGTTGGTCTCAGGTCGACTCTCTTACCTACAATGAAGGGCGATGTCTCAGACGACTAATGCCCTTGCAGTGCTCGTGAGCGGCGGCCTGGATAGCGCCATCCTCGTCGGAGAGGCGCTGTCAAGCCGTTCGGAAGTCTATCCGCTATACGTTCGCACCGGGTTGGCTTGGGAATCTGTCGAATTCGCGTATCTACAGAGGTTTCTCGATGCCGTTGCCAGTCCGCGTTTGCATCCGGTGAAAGTCCTGAATCAGCCTGTGAACGATCTCTATGGCGATCATTGGAGCCTCACCGGACATGCCGTGCCTGATGCCGAATCGCCCGACGAGGCCGTGTTCTTGCCGGGACGCAACGTGTTGTTGCTATCCAAGGCGATCTTGTGGTGTCACATGAATCGCATTCCGGCATTGGCGATGGCCCCCCTCGCCGCCAACCCGTTTCCCGACGCGACGCCGGAGTTTTTTCGAGCCTATCAATCTGTGGTGAACAGTGCCGTCGAAGGCAGCGTGCGACTCGAATGGCCATACCTTCACTTGGAAAAGGCCGAACTGCTGAGGCGCAGCCGGAATCTCCCGCTGGCATTAACATTTTCGTGCATTCGCCCCGTTGACGGCCATCATTGCGGAGTCTGCAATAAGTGCGCCGAACGCCGCCGGGCCTTCATCGCCGCTGAGGTGCCTGACCCGACACGCTACCTGGGTGCTATCGACGCGAAGGAATAATCGCCATGTTTCAAGTCACGCGCGAGATTCATTTCTGCTACGGCCATCGCCTGCTGAACTACGACGGAAAATGCCGCCATCTGCATGGGCACAACGGTCGCGCCGTCATCGTCCTCGAGTCCCCGAACCTTGACACGCTCGGCATGGTGGTCGATTTTTCAAGGATCAAGCGAGTCGTGGGTGAATGGATCGACCAGACATTGGATCATCAAATGATCCTCCATCGCGACGACCCTGTCCTGCCGATATTACGCCAACAAGGCGAACCGGTTTGCGTGTTTGACGTGAACCCGACGGCCGAGAACATCGCCCGCCACATCTATGACTTTGTCGCCTCGCAAGGATTCCCCGTTGTCGAAGTGACTCTCTGGGAAACCGAAAACAGCTATGCGACGTATCGACGACAACGATGATCGTCGAGTCGGCTAACGAGCCTCGATGCACCAAAGGTGCTTGTATCCTCGAATGAAGATTTGATTATTGACCGGGGCGATCGACGCCAGGACTCGTTCGCCCAAGGGATTTTTCGCGAGTTGTTCTAGTTTCGGGTCGGCCTTTAAGACATAAGTCTCCCCTGCCAAGTTGGTCACATAGAGTCGGCCTCCAGCGAGGACCATCGACCCCCATGAGCCAGAACTGATTCGCTCTCGGTTCCACAAATCGTCGCCGGTTTTCACGTCGAGGCACTGGGCGAAACCTTGTTCGTTCAGGATGTAGGCGTAATTGCCCGAGATCACCGCCGAGCCGATTCGCTGCGGATTCGGTCTCGCGTGATGCCAGAGTCGATGGGTTTTGGTCACGTCACCCGTTCCACCGGCACGGACTGCTAGTGCCGGGCCGGAGTATCCCGACATCACAACCACGATGCCGTCGGAGGAAATCACCGGCGATGTGTAGACAAGTTTCCCAAGTCCGTCGCACGACCATAACTCAGTTCCCGTCTTCGGATCGAATGCCTTGACCTTCTCGGGCACACCGAGAATCATCTCATCTCGGCCGTTGATGCTCGCGATGATCGGTGTGCTCCAGGAGCCGACCCATTGGTCGCTCTTGGTTCCGAACTTGCCGCCCGGGATGTCAACTCGCCACACGTCCTGGCCGGTCTTCATGTTGACCGCCAAGAGAAATTGCCGCTCTCCCGGGCCGCACCAAAGGATGCATAGGTCTCGGTAGAGAATGGGTGACGAAGCATTGCCCCAAATATGGTGGAACTTCCCCAGGTCACGGTGCCACAGTTGTTTGCCGGCGAAATCGAAACAAATCAGCCCGGCACTCCCCAGGCTGGCAATGACCCGTTCACCATCGACAACCGGCGTTGCCGATCCGATTGGGTTCGTATTGTGAGTCGGCTCGGTTTGGTTGTATTCGACGTGAGAGAACCATAGTTGTTTGCCGCTGCCTCGATCGAATGCCATGACGCCTCGGATCTTTCCCGCATTGGTCGCTTGGGTGATGAATACGCGATCACCCCAAACAACGGGCGAGGCGTTGCCAACGTCGGGCAGGGCGACCTTCCATCGGACGTTCTCCTTCGCTGACCATTTCAGCGGCGGGTTCGATTCCATTGACTTGCCGTCGCCGGTGGGGCCTCGCCACGCCGGCCAATTGTCGGCCACGGCTGGGGCTGCGAAGACGAGAACGAAAGCGAAGGGCAGTGATCGTCGCAATTTCATGGGATTCGCCCCGCGGTGTTACGGACTCATGGAGTTAACGGCGATTATATGCCGGAGTTTTGCCGCGACGGTCACGATTTTTCCCAGTTGGATTCCGAAATCGTGTCACGAAATGACCGCCGTGTTGGATAAAGTAGCAGGGTAGGGTACGCCCTGTGACGGGACATAGACTCCAACTGCGCGAGACGATCCGATGACTTGGAAACGTTTGTGGCTGCTCCTTGCATTCGCGATGGTTTGGCATGCTCGTGACGTGGGTGCCCAACCTGCGGGACGCGACCCGATCCTGCGACTGAATGCGGGTGGGCCGACTGGTTATGTCAGCGGGTTGGCGTTGACCGATGACGGGCGGACCCTCTACTCGGTCGGGTTCGATCAAGTCGTTCGCGTTTGGAGTCGCAATGCCGATGGCGGCTATTCCCTCGATCCGTTCGCGTTCCGCGTTCCGGTCGGGCCAGGGCTGCGAGGAGCATTGAACACGGTTGCCGTTTCGTCCGACGGTCGATGGCTGGCCGCCGCGGGTCACGGCGTTGTTGATACGGGGTTCCGTCAGATCGGGTTCGTGGTTCCGGCCGTGGGTATGCCGCCGGAACGCTATCGCGACATGGGTGTCATCCACGTCTGGGATACGCGAGCACGAACCGTGCGAGTCCTACGCGGCCATACCGGGCCCGTGTTTTCGCTGTCGTTCGGACCGGCACGAGGTGACAAAGCACCGCTCCTCGCTTCGGGCGCCCAAGACTACGACCTCAAATCGTTTCAAGAACAAGGCGCGATCAAGCTCTGGGATCCTTCCGCGGAAGTCCCGGAGATCGCCTCTCATGACATGCCGAAACTATCGCATCCTCGCTTGAATGTCGCCATTACGGAGACCGGCGCCGATCCCAAGCAGACGAAAGTCGCATCGGCCTGGGGTGACGGCAAGACTCGAATCTGGGACGTGGCCGCGGACAAGGTTTCCAGCTTCGCCGACGGGACGGTCAACATTCCCCTCGTCCGGTTCCCGGATCGGCCGAAATTCCTCACGGCGGGCGTTCAGGGTGGGCAAGGATCGCTTCGTGTTTGGGATGCTGCCCCAACGGAATCTCCCGCGGAACTCGCCATCTATCCGGTGAATCATGTCCCGCGAGCGCTTGCGATTATTTCGTCGGTGCCGGGCGGCAAGCCCGATCATTTGGCGACGGTTCTTGAGGGACCCGCCCGCAACGATGGAACGATTCCGTATCAGTTGCAATTAACGCAACTCGCAGGCGCCACACCGGTGAGAACGGTCGAACTTTGGGCCGGCCGCCGAAACTGGCCGGCGGTCGTCGCGGCGCCCCAGGGGCAGTGGTTGGCCGTGGCCGGCAATGACGCCCATGAGATTCAGATGTTCAACATCAAGGAACTGTTGGCCGGAAACGCGAAACCGGTCTCTCTTCGGAGCGTCGGAGCGGTGTATCGCCATGTCGCGTTTGTTCAGTCGAAGGACGGCATGGGGCTGGCCCTGAGCGAAGCGCCGAAAGAGCGCCCCGGCGCCCCGGCACGTCCGCCACGTGAGGGTGACCACGTCCTCCATCTGACCAAGCGACAACTTTCCGATGACTTGGCCCCATGGAAATTGTCCACGCCGGACGCGGGTGATTGGTCAACCGCAATTACGAATCCGCGCCCCAATGAGTGGGCCGTTTCCGTTCGCGAAAAGGGCAAAGAACGGAGTCTCATCACCCTCCGCCGTGGGCAACGGGTCACTGAGGTGGCGCTGCTGCCGCCGGGTAAGTGGCACAAGAACCCGATTGTGGCAGTGGCGTCCGAAACCTTTTTGTTGCCATTCCTGGCTCTGTACGATGGCGTCACGGGCGATCAATTCCGGCTTTGCACGGCACATACCGATCCGATCCGTGCCTTGGCCTTTTCGCCCGATGGGCGGTTGTTAGCCTCAGCGGCCGAGGATCAAACGGTTTGCGTCTGGAGCCTGACGAACCTCGAAATGATACTCGACAAGCGAGGATTGCTTCGGGGAATGCCAGTCAAGGAAGATACGGGTCGCCTGTTGCTGGCCAAGCCGGACGAGGAACGCATCCTTGCGGCGAATCAAAAGGCTTTGACCGACAAAGCCATCGTCGAAAACGACGAGATTGAAGGCCTAGTCGTTGGAGGCGAGTTGAGGCGGCTGCAACGCGTGGCAGCATTTTATGACGCGATTTCCCGATTCGCTCCGGGAGACAAAGTGACGCTCCGGTTCCGGGTTCGTGGCGATGTCGCTCTCGTGGTGGGTCAAGCCATTGACGAACGGAATCCGCTGTTTAGCCTGTTCGTGACTCGTGAAGGTCGAGCCGAGCGCCGCGAGTGGATCGGTTGGAGTCCCAATGGGCCGTATGAGTACAGTAATCGCCGCGCTGAGCGATGGATCGGTTGGCATTTCAACCCCGTGCGCCTTGATACCGGAGCGACGTTTGACAGTCCGGCCGATCAGTATCACAAAGAGTTTTTCCGCGAGGGGCTATTACGGCATTTGGTGGCACAGGGTGCGATTGCTCCGGCACTGAGGGAGTGGGAAAAAGAAGATCGCGCACGCCCCTTGCCTCAACCTGTCATGCGTCCTTGGATCGACAAGACCGGACCGAATACGGAACGGGCGGGAGCCGCGGTACTGGTTCGTGACCTTCCCAAGACGCTGCGGGTGTTGATCGGGAATTTTCCGCCGGAAAAAGTGGGAAGCCTCGAATGGCAAGTTGATAATGGCCCGCGCCGAGCCTTTCCGCCGGGCGATCAGGCTGAGCGAACCGCAGACGTGTCGGGGCATGCCTGGAAGCGTGGCGCGGCCGTGATTCGCGTCTTTTTGCGTACCGCCCATGAGGAACCGCGTGAGCATGTTGTCGAACTGCCGATTCGGTATCATCCAAGCCCACCGATACTCCCGGCGATTGCACCTGCCGATCGAAGGCGTGTGACGGATCAGGACAGTTTCACGTTGCCGTTGAAGTTGCAACCTGGAGATGGCCGCCGCCCAGCGACGGTACGATTTCGGGTCATTCGCGATGGAAACGAAGTCGCGGGCGCTGCCAAGCCGGCTGAGCTTGCGCTCAATGAACCGAGCGACGTCAAGCCTGTATTTGGCTTGAAGCCGGGACCGAATCGAATTGAGGTCGTGGCCTCCAATGCCGATGCCGCGGGCGCCGACCTTGAATGGGAGACCGCGAAGCTCGAATTGCTCGTCGAGTATCAACCGAAGCCCGTCCCAAGGATCGATCTGGAGAGCGTCGTTCCGCTGCTGGATAACGACAACACGCCGGGCGAGCCAATCGTGATTGGGGCCGCGTCGCGAGTCGTCGTGGCGTCGTCGACGGTTCGCGTCGTTGGACGCGTGAAAGCCTCGGAGGCGATCGCGGACGTGCGTTGGGTGGCCGGAGAAGGCGAAGGGCGGCGCATCGCGGGATTCGCCGACGGCAAGCCGGAACAGGCCATCAACCAGACGATCGTTCTAAAGCCGGGTCCAACAGCGATTCGGATCACGTCGCGTGGAGCAAGCGGCGGCGAGACAACGGCTACGATTGTGATCGACTATCGACCGGAGACGCCTCGGGCCGAGATCACCTTGCCGGCGCGAGGCCAGCTTTTCTTCGCGGGCGAATCAAACGCGGAGACCGAGGTTCGCGGCCGGGTCTTTCCGCGAGACGACGCTGAGCCGTTCGAGACTTCGGTCCAGGTCAATGACAAGTCGTTCCCGGTCAAAGTCGATGCCGCAACGCAGGAATTCGTCGTGACGGTACCTTTGGTGCCGGGCCACAATCGGATTTCCGCGAAAACAACAAACAAGTGGGGGGCGAGTCGGATCGGAGAGCCAATCGAAGCTCGCTATCTACGGCCGCCGTTGGTTTCACCGATTGCGATTCCCGCGACGAGTGAGCGGCCGATGGTGACACTCAATGCCGCCGTCAAGTCCGACCTGCCGTTGGTGCCTGACAGCGTCGAGGTAACAGTGAATGGTCGTGCCGTCATCGCCAAGGTTGAAGTGATGCCGGTTGCCGGCGAGGGAGATTCGAATATTCGTCTTATTGACGTTCCCTTGATTGTGGGCGAGAACCTGATTCGCGTTTGGGTTCGAAACAGTGACTCGCGTTCGCGGCAGGCGGCCGAATGGAAAGTGATCCATCGTCCGGCCCCCCAAGCGACGCCCGCGCCGGAAGTCGAGTTTCTGTCACCGGCGGCCGATGCTCGCATGGTTGACCCCAAGATCACGGCGCGACTGCGTGTGAGGACCACGACCCCTTTGACGCAGCTCGAATTGCGGCGAGACGGACTCGTGCCTATGCGGGTCGAACTTCCTGTCGCAGGTGGCAAACCGGGAGCCGATGGGTCCCTGGAGTTTTCGTCGAACGTCGAACTCATCGCGGGGCCGAACACGTTACGGGCCGTGGCGACCAACGCCGGCGGCCAACGTGAAGTTTCCATCGTCGTCAGTTATTTGCCGGAACCGGTCGAAGTCGTGATTGAAAAGATCGTACCGCGGGGACAGGCGGACGCAGCCCTGACTCCGACCCTTGATGCCGACGGCCGACTGGTCATCGCGCGACCGTCGCCGTCCGGTTTGGTGACGTTGCACGGCGCGGTCTACTGGAATCGGCCGGACGACGAACAATTCAAGCAGGTGAAGGAAGTGCGTGTATTCGTCAACGGGTTCCAGCAACGGCCCGCCGAATTGCTGCCGTTGCGCAACGTGTCGGGCAAGCGACCCGAGCGTCGTTTCATCATCGACTTGGTATTGAATCGGCCGACGGACAACCGCATCGAGGTCGTGTTGCCGGGATTGAAGCAGCGCTCGGCGAGCCGCCGGGAAGTGGCCATCGACTGTGCGGCCCCCGATCCGGTCAGGCGATTGCATGTCCTGCCGATTGTCGTCAAACCGCGGAAGGCGCCCGCGACGAATGACAAGCAACTTCGAGAGTCCCTGCGAGGGTTCTTCCCGACGATGACTGGGGCCGTGCGCGAATATCCCGCACTGACTCGGTACGTCAGCCCACAGGATATGTTCAGCCGTTTGATGGACATCAAGACAGAACTCGATCTCGCGGCCGCCGACGGCGCGACGAATGATCTCGTGGTCATCTATTACCAGGGCGGCGAGGCCATCGAAGGCACCGGTCACTACCTCTTGACCAGTGTCAGTGAGCACGATCAGGACCTCACGTCGTCGGCCATTTCGTGCGAGCAGTTGGCCGAGGTCTTTGGTCAGACGCTCGGAGCTCAGGTGATGCTTCTTGATGTGAATCGCCGAACAGGGTCCAGCCCTTCGGAGTCGGAGCGGATGCGCGATGGAATCGCACAGTGGCCCGACCAGCCGAATCTGGCTCTCGTTCGCTATGCCCATAGACAACCTACGACACCACGGCTCCTGAACGACTTGGCGGTTGAGTTTCGCCAGGCGAAGCAACTGCGCGACATCGTGGAACATATTCGGCCGAAGCTTTTGTGGGTTTCCGACAAGAGTGAATTCGTCCTTCCCGATCAACGGGGGACGTTTGTGGATTGGCGCATGCCGACTAATCTGGGAGGTTTGCCTATTCGAACACGGCCATAGGGACTGCCAATTTGTAGGAATTGGCGATGCGACCCGTGGAATCGTTACACTCGCTACACTTTCCCGGCCGATAAGAACGACGGAATCGGGAGGGTGTCTATGCGCCGGCCAATTAGCTATCGTCGTGTCGTTCGTTGGCTCTGTGTCGGGGCTATCCTTCTAGGTACAGCCTTGCCAGGCCTCGCTCAGTCGCGTTTCTACCCCCTATTTCCCGGGCGGCGCCCTCAACCCCAGCCGGTTTGCCCGCCTCAGCCGGGCTGGATGCCGACCCAACCCGCAATGCCGGTTTGGCCTCAGATTCAGCCAACGCCGTCGGCTACCGACAAAGATAAGACGCCCGACAAGGACAAGACTCCCGACACGGCTAAGACACCGGATTCGAGCCAACAGGATCAGACTCAGAACAACCAGCAGAACCAAGATCAGAACCAGAACCAAAACCAAAATCAGAATGACAGCGGTCGCGGCGGCGCTCTGGCCTCAGCGGAAGGTGCTTTGCCCAATATCATCGGCGATCTCATCAATCCGGATGAAGGCATCGTATTCCCGTTCCAACGAGTCTTGCTCGTCAATGGCCAGCCTGTCAACACGCCGTCGCCGCCGGGATCCAATACGGGACGATCGGTTCGACTGCCGAATACCGGCGGTGGCTTCAAGATCGCCGAAAACGAAAACATGCGCCCGCAAACGCGTGTCTATCTCAGCTACAACTACTTCAGTAACGTGAACGCCGCCATCAACTCGCGGCTGGGCGCTCCATTCGGAAGGCTCGACGCTCATCGAATGACATTTGGTTGGGAATACGCCAACCAGGACAAATGGGCTTCGTTCGGAATGCGGTTGCCCGTGAACACGACCATTGTCGATGTCGGCACCGAACCGGGCGTTGGCGGTACGTTTATCAGTGCCGGCGACATCACGATGCTCTACAAGCGGCTGGTTTGGGAAGATCTCGGCAGTGGAGCATTCGTATCGTCGGGCTTGGGTCTAACGGTGCCCACGGGTGAAGGGAGTTTCGGCGGCGGGAATTTCTTGCGGGCGCCCCGAGACGTAATCTTCCAGCCGTTTGTCGGATATCGCGTCCCGTTTGGGAAACTCTATCTCCAAGGTTGCTCGGCGGTGGCAATTCCCACGGATACGAACGATACCGTGTTGATGTGGAATGACTTTAGCTTCGGCTACATCCTTTATCGGGCGGGCCAACGCGAGCAGTCACAGGGCATCACGGGCATCTTCCCAATCTTCGAGGTTCATATCAACACGCCGCTAAACAATCGCGGCGCGTTGAGCGGGCCGAACGGCTCACCGGACGAGGTTGTCCTGACCCAGGGCCTCGCGATTGAGATCAATCGTCGTTGCATGTTGACCTTCGCGGTCGGTGAACCGATTACCGGCTTCAAGCAGTATGATCTAGAAGGTATCGTGCAACTGAATTACCGTTGGTAGGCGTTCGTTCATTCTCTTGTGCTCGTGCTGGCAGTAAGATGGTGGATAGGGCACAGCACAGGGGAATGTAATGGCAACGAATGACCCGCGAAATACCGACAATCAAAATACCGAGCACTTGTCGAATCCGCCGCGATCGGCATTCGACACAATTCGGCCCGGTACGCCTCCGTTGCCTGATGCACCGACAAACCCACCCCAGCGACCTTTGTCGGGCGGGACGACTGACTTGCCTTCCGGGCCGGCGCCAGGCGATGCGACGCAAGATCCGCGCGACCGCGGCGCGGCCCGAGGCGACGGGTTCGCTCGGACGGAATCGCCGCCGCCTCGTCCTGCTCCCGCTCCCCCGATTATGGAGTTGTGCGGTTACGGCATTCGAAAGATGCTCGGGCGCGGCGGATTCGGAAAGGTCTATCTTGCCGATGCTCCCGGCGGAGTACCCGTTGCCATCAAGGTTGTCGATTCGCCCCGAGGCGACGAGGCTTCCCAGCGTGAATTGCAGGCGCTCGATGCGATCAAGTTGCTTCGCCACCTTCATCTGCTGGCGGTCCAAGCGTTTTTCTCGATGCCCGATCAATTGGTCATCGTCATGGAATTGGCCGACGGCAGCCTGCGAGATAGTTTGGAATCGAGCCGTCGAAATGGGCAGACGGGGTTGCCGCCTACCGAACTGATCCGCCACATGAAAGAGACGTCCGAGGCCTTGGACTTTTTACACAATCGCAACATGATGCATCGCGACGTCAAGCCCGAGAACATCTTGCTTGTCGCGGGCCACGTCAAACTTGCCGACTTCGGCTTGGTGAAGGTCGTCGAGGAAAATCGAAACCAAGATCGCGGAAGTATGTCGGGCACCCTGGCGTATATGCCCCCGGAGGTTTTTCGCGGCAGAGTCCATCGCAACAGCGATCAGTACAGTTTGGCATTGACCTACATCGAATTGCGCTCCGGCGAGCGATTTGTTTCGACGGCGGACATGGTCGAGGCCATGCTGCAACACGTTGAAAAAGAGCCGGACCTTGGGTTCTTTGATTCGGCGGAGCAGACCGTTCTCAGGCGAGCATTGCACAAGGACCCCGATCAGCGATTCCCGACGTGCGAGGCATTTGCGAGGGCTCTCGAAGATGCCTATAGCAAGACAGACATCGCACGTACTCCGCCGAAAGCGTGGCGGGCTGTTGATACGATTGCCCCATCTACAAAGCCGAAAACCGCGCCGACAACCGGACGGCCGGCGGTCGCGAAACCTCGAAAAAGTCCACTGCCGATGATCGTTGGAGGCGCTCTGGTGGCGCTGCTACTTGCCATCGGCGGTTTCTTCGCCATGGGCGGGTTCAAGAAGTCAGGCGGCAACGGCAATGACCCTTCCGGGATCGCGCTGCCAAAGGTAAACGTGGGGACGATTGCCGCGGCGCCTGATTCGGAAATTGTCACCGACGAAGGGCGGCAGCTTCATTCTCAACTCGATTTGACAATGGAAGATTCCGCCCCAATTCGTTTCATCCTTGTACCCAAGCAACGAGGCGATCAAAATGAGGCACTCCGCGTGGGTGCCTTTTACGTAATGCGGGACAAGGTCTCGTTTGGGCAGTTTCGCCGATTTGCGGCGGTGCATAAACCGTCGAATTCGCAGTGGTCTCGAGGAGCGCCCGCGGGCGGCGGGCGGTTCGTGTCGGGGGATGACTTCCCGCTTCTTGGAGTGCTGCCGCTCGATGCTTGGCGATTCGCGGACTGGCTAGGAGGCGATTTACCGAGCGTCGATCAATGGCGAAAAGCCGCCGGTATGTATGAGCCGGGCGGGCGCCCAGGGCCATTTACCGAGTCGTTCAAGGAAGGCGAGGTTGCCGTCGATCGCGCCGAAGAAGGCCCGCTACCGCTGGGGGCCGCTGCCAAGGATCGAAGCGCTTTCGGACTTCGCGACGTGGCCGGCAATGGCAAGGAATGGACCCACAATGTCTACCCAGCTCACAAAGGTCGTGTCCCGCTGGAGAAGCCGGCGCAATTTGACCGAGTCTTGCAAGTCGGACGAAGCTATGCTCACCCTGAGCCGCTCCGGTTCACCGATCTCGACGACGCCAAGGTCACCGGCGCGCCCTATGACAAACCTGATCCGTATTGCGGGTTTCGAGTCGTGTTGCTTATGCCGCAATAGTCACTGAGAAAACGATTGCGGCACGAGCCTTCGTCGCGAGGAACCTTAGCCGATCATCGTGATGCCGCCCTTGAGTTGCAGCAGTGCGTCGGCTGAGACTTTTCCGATGACGGCTTTCATCTCGGCCATCACCTGACCTTCGATCTTGATCATCATGCCTTTGATGGTCACGCCCGTCTGGTCGATCTTTAGGCTACTCTGCCCGACTTTTAGCTCGATGGCCTGCATGGCCTCGGTACCGATCTTTCCCAGATCGACCTTGGTCGTTTGATTGCCCATCTTGATAGAGAGGGAATCGTTTCCCTTGTCGATAGTGACGGAGCGATTGCCGGTCGAGACCGTGTGAGAATCATTGCCTTTGCCGACCGTGACTGATCGGTTTCCCTTGGACACATCGAGAGTGCAGTCACCGGTGCCCACGAGAGTGGCCATCTTGCCTTTGGAAATCTCCATCGCATAGTCGCCGGCCCCAACGAGGGTGGACATTTTGCCCTTGGTGACCTCGAGGTTGCAGTCGCCTTTGCTGATGGTCGTCGCCATGGCGCCCTTAGAGACTGCGATGACAAGATTGCCGCTGCTGATCGTGACCATGCGGTTGCCTTTGGTCACAGTCAACTTGTCGTCGGCTTCTTGGATTTCGATCGTGCGTGCGTTCTTGACGGTGATGGTCTGATCGTGATCGACCTTGAGGTCATCATCATGTTCGACCTTGCGGTGAAAGTCCTTTTGGGCGTGGAAATAGATATCCTCATTGTCCTTCTTGTCCTCGAAATAGAGTTCGTTGAATGTATCGCCGTCGCCTCCCGGGGTGCTTCGCGTCTTGATGACGGTGCGCGTCATGTTGTCGGGCATCGCGTAAGGCGGCATCTGCTCGGCATTGTAGACCAGGCCGGTGACCAACGGCTGATCGGGGTTTCCCTCCAGAAACGACACGATGACTTCTTGGCCGATGCGAGGCAGGAAAACAGAACCCCAGGCATTGCCGGCGAGTGTCTGACCCACTCGTAACCAGCACGAGCTGTTCTCGTCGTTGGTGCCAACGCGATCCCAGTGAAACTGAACTTTCACGCGAGCGTATTTGTCGGTGTAGATTTCCTCGCCACTTGGGCCGACCACGACCGCTGTTTGGGGGCCGTGGACCACGGGCCGAGGGCAGTACCGGGGAGAACGATAGAGGACCTTTGATTCGATGCACTTGAACGCGCAATCGTAGCTTGACCGGCCCCCAGCGTCGTAGCTTTGATCCGTGGCCGTGTGAGTCACGGAGGTAATGACGTACTCGGCATTCTCGGCATCGGTGGGCGCGTCTTCGAGAGTGAATTTGGCGCCCGGAGTGAAGGAGATGCATCCGCCACTCGCGACGAACCCGTCATTGGCGGCTTCTTCGGCTTCGATCCGCACCTTGACCCGTTCGCCGCCTAGGCCGGTCGTCAAATACTCGCCGGGATAGTCGTACCGTTCAATCTTCGACACGCCCTGGTATTTCATGAGGGTGCTTACGGTGGCCTTCAGCTTGGTCGATGGGTTTTCGAAGTCGTAGTCAGTCTGTGTCCATTTTCCAGTGCGATACTCGGCAAGGCGTTCCCAACTGGAGATATAACCGTAGGTGCGCGAGCCTGGGCCGTACTTGACCGTGGCGTCGGGAGAGTCGAAATAGGCGGTCTTGCGATCAGCCATGACGAGAGTGTGCTTCGATTCTTCGTGCTCGAAGAAATAGAAGATTCCTTCTTCTTCCATGAGACGCGAAACAAAGTTAAAGGCTGACTCGCGATATTGGACGCAATAGACGCGGTTGTCGTAAGTCCCACTCAGTTGCTTCTTGAAATCGGTGAACCCCAGATCGCTGAAGATGGCGGAAATAATGGTGGGGACGTTCTTCTCCTGAAAGATCCGGCAATCGCTGGTGAGCGTGAGGAACCAAAGCCACGGGACGACCTCAGCACGATAGACGCGCCTACCGCGAAGGTCGAGACCGCCCGCTTGAAACCGATTCACGATCCCGTGAAAGTGTCGCGGATTGTTCTGCACGTCGATCGTCCAACCGACGGCCTTCCCGACAATGTCCTTCGGCAAGATCCCGGTGTCCTCGCTAAGCAGATCCAGATGATAATGGAACGGGCGCGAGAATTCCTCGGTTCCGGAAAAGCCGGTGAGCAACACGACATCGTCGCCCAGAGGTGTCGATATGGTCAACAGGCGGTTTTCTTGTGTCAGTTCGGGCATAACGGAGCCGATTTGGTGAATGGGGAAAAGCCCGATGCACGTTTGAGGGGTTTGTTGTTCCCTCTCGTGCATCGGGCTTCAATTGGGGCGAATCGGGCGCTCACATTGTCTTAGACGCTCTTCATCTGGGCGAGATCGTAGCCGACCTTGACGGGATCGCCGGTCTCGTTCTTATCCTTCATCGGCGTGTAGGTGAAGATGATCTTGGTGAAATTCAACGAGAGCGATTCCGAGGGACGATCGCCGCCGCTGCTGACGGAGAAGCCGCTGATCAATACGTCTTCCAATTCGTATTGCATGTATGGTTCGGGCTTGCCCTTGTCCGTCTTGCACAAGTCGATGTTGACCTTGAGGCCTTCGCCGTAAAGGGCCAATTCAAACAGTTTCGTCGAAGCTTTGTCGGCTTCCTTGGTCACGACGATTTCGCTGACCGACGGAGTTGAGGCTTCACGATCCACATCGCTGCCATGCGGCGAGCTGACGCCACGGCCGATCCCAAACTGGCAGCTGTTGACTTCAATCCACCCCTTGTAGCCTTCGGCCGTCACGTTGCCCTCGACCCCTTCGATCTTCATGTAAATCGGCATCTGACACTCCTCTGGAGGAAAAAGTAGCTAGAGCGGTTTCGCCGGCCATGACCGCCAAATCTCAGTTCGTGATTCCGACCTGCCGCAGGAAAATTCTAACAGGATCGGAGCGCGGCGTCACGAAAAAAGTCGAACCCAATTTCTCTGTTTCGTATTGTTGTGGTCCTTACACTCTCCCGATGCATTCCGACGTCCGTTTCGAAACAAGATCTCATCAAAATTCCGTCGAATCAATTTGTCGGGAATATGGCCTGGGTCGCATCTTTGACGAAAGGCCTTGATCGAACCCAAGTATTCCAGCCCAGTCGTGATCGTTCCGTGCCGGAAGAAGCCAACCGCGTTGGGGGAACCTCGGCGGCCTTGAGGACCGGCTGAACGTCAAAGGCGAATTCGGCTCCGACATACAATCGGGCCAATTCGCTCAGGGGGGACAGTCCATCGCCATCCGGCATGAATCGTCGAAACTGATCGTACCCCACAGGGCCCACGCGAACTCGGAATTTCCCTTGAACATCCCAAACACGATTGCCAATGACCATAGCCGATCCCGGCTGATTGGTATTGGCTTGACGCCGTCCCCTTCCTGGCAATCGCGCCTTGTCTTCCTGAGCCAATCGCAACCACTGCCCCTGAAGCGGTTCGATCGTCACCGGCAACTGAAGATACTCTTCGAGGATGCCTTCCAAGCAAATCGCCGGCCTTTGACGCCTCGCGAATAGCCCCGAGAAATACAGCACGGCCGTAGGATCGGACCGTAACCTTTCGCGAAGCCCCCCGGTTCCCATCCCGGCCAGACTGTAAACGACGGTCCTTGCCGGGTCCGGTTCGGATCGCGACTCGCGCATCCCGTGCTCGATCTCGATCGGCAATCGGTATTTCTTCCATGCCCGATAATGCAGTGACAAGAGCCGATGATGGAAGACGTCGAGAAAATCCCGCAGAGACAAATCCCTCTTGCGCATCCGTTCCAGCACTAGATGGGTGTAATGGTGCGGAAGAACACCTCCTGGGCCAATCAGCCCGAGAAAAGCGGTCGTCATGACCGGCGGATCGCCGGATTTCATGTCGCCAACGTTGCCGGCGGGAAAGCTCAAGGACGGCAACGCCCGAAATCGAATCGCTTCACGATCGGGCGGTACGTCATAGCCGACACCGCGCCCCGGACCCGCCATCCGCTCCAAAATGCGGACGGCCTGGAAAAAATCGAATCGGTGAGGTTCCCGGAGCAAGCGGTCGATCAGACCAATACTTGCTCGCCTAACCGAGGAGGCCATCGTCGCAAGACTCCTTCACGCCCGCGCAAGGTTGCCGTCAACCGTGTAAACGAATTCACGGTCGCGTACAGAGCGAGAAACCGTTCCAAAACCGACGCAAACAAGAACAAACCGCTGCCCGCGAATCGATCGGGGTCGAACTGAATCGTCACGTCCACGCCGCGACAGATCGCCCCACCGCGAGTTCCTGTGACTCGACCGATGGCCTGACCCGATGACACATTCACCACGCCGTCGATCATCGCCCGGGTTTCCGCCGAATCGGATACGTCGTACAACCGCAAGATTTCACGAAGGGCATCGGCTCCCTCGCTGGAATCGACCAGCGACAAATGATTGAGCGACAAGTGCGAAATCAGTCGCCAAAGGTAGCCGTCGCGGGCCGCCGGTCGTCGCGTCCGCGTGGGAGCCGTCAGGCATGTGACTTTTTTTACCAGTCCGCCGCCTTCGCTGATGCGCAGTTTCGGCTGATCGCCGCCAAACGGGAGGCGACCCGGCAAGTCGCGATTCAGGCAGGTGCATTCGATTTCAAGCGTTGTGTCGGCAGGTGCCGCCGGATTGAGGTCGAGATCAACGAGCGTCAGGTGAAGCTCCGTGCCATGATCGACCACGCCCTTGGTTGGCTCGGCGGGCCGGCGCGTCGCCGACCAGAATACTCGCGTCGGCGTCACACCATGACGAACCGAGAAAAACGGCTCAACCGGGACCCCTTCGCCGTCACGTCCTACCGCCGACACTCGATCGATGCTGTAGATCTCAAGACTCAGGGGCCGGCGGCTGTCAGAGACGACGTGGTATTCCGATGTCGTTTCATCGACGCCAATTGGTTCTGCCCGAATCGGAAACAGGTTAACCGCCGGCGTGCAACCGAGCCGGAAGGTGTCGCTCGATACGTTGGGTTCCAGATCCGTGATGGTTCGGTTGAGGTAGACAAATACCTCGAGGTTCGGCCCGATGTTCGCCAACGTCGTTTTGTCTAAGCCCTTCAGGTCGATGAACAGGAACTTCTCCGGGAAGACGAAATACTCCATGAGAAGGCGATATCCGGGAAACGATCGTTTCGGAAAAGGCAATAGCCCCTCATCACGTCCGAAACCGACAGGGGTTATGCAACTGGGATCAAGCCGAATCGGAGACTTGTCGTCGGGGGCATTGGCAATGGCGATTGCCAGGACGTTGTTGAGTAGCAATTCGTACAGAGGGTAAATATGTTGCGGTTGCCCTTTGAGGAAGAACCGCAGCGTTTCGGGAGCAAGCTTACCGAATGTCGCGGCCTTGCCTCGACAAGCCAGCGACAACCGAAGAATGCCCGTGGGTTTCACACCCGTTAGTTGGGGGCAGGTCATCGGTGGCCGCGCCAGTTGAGCGGTCTTGAGGTCGATTGGCCAAAGAGTGACCGGATACCCCGTGGCGAATCGGCATGGCTCGCCTTGGATCGGTTCGGTTTCCAGGGGGAGTTTCGCGGGCAGGGTATAGCCTGTCAACAACTCGGCTTGTTTCGGATCGAGGTCGAGTTGGACGATCGTCATCGATGGAATCGGCGCCAAGTAGTGGGGATAAAGGACCCCCAGCAGTCCCTCGGTCAGCTCCGGAAAATCGTCGTCGAGCTTGCGGCGGACTCGAGCTGTCAAATAGGCGAACGCCTCGATCAGCCGTTCTGTGTGAGGGTCTTCGCAAAAGTCAGGGCCGAGCCTCAACCGGGTGGCGATTTTCGGATGGGCTTCGGCGAATTGGGTGGCAACCTTGCGAATGTGGGATAACTCGCGGTTGTACCAGGTCAACAACGAGTCATTCATCGTCGCCCCCACGAACTACAAACGCGTAGGTCGCCGCCTGCATGGTCGAGTCAAAGACCACCGGTTCCGGCGCGGGGTCGGCAATCAACATGGCGTCGATTCGAAATCGAAACGTTCGATCGAGCGGCTCGGTGTTTGTCAACAGCGATACCTTGACCGACTTGAACCGTGGCTCGTTTCGGGAAATGATGGCCTGGAGCGTCTTCGCCAGGTCTTCGCGTTCGCGTTGCGATCCAGCGTTGGCCGCCGAGAGATCGGGGACGCCATAGTTCAGCAGCGAGTGCTTAAGCTCCTTGAGATGGGGCGGCGGTGAAATGCAGCGTTGCCGCGAATTGAGCAGAGCCTCCAAGTCGCGGCGAACGGACTGCTTCAACTGTCGCATGACTTGATAGCGACTCGGGGGTGGCTCGACCGTGACCTCGGGTTGGTCATCGAGAAGCCGGTCGAGCACCGACGGCAGCAGTTGTTGATCTTGTCGAACGCGAGCCATCGTCCCCTCGTCGAATGTCACTCGATCGAATACGTGAACTGTCCAGCCTTATCAACGCCGACTTTAACGGCATTGATCGGATGGCCTTCGCTCATGCGGGCGAGCACTTCTCGCGCGATGGTCGGCAAGAGCGTTCCGTTGATGATGTGATCCACGTTTCGAGCGCCGCTCTCGACCTCGCGGCATCGGCCGGCGATGGTGTCAACCACCGCGTCCTCAAATTCGAATCGCGCCTTGTGGTTGGCAGCGATTCGGTCGCGAATCTTCTTCATCTGCAACTTGATAATCTGCCGAAGGACCGTGTCACTCAACGGGAAATAGGGCACGACGTTCATGCGACCCAGCAACGCCGGTTTGAACGACTTCAGGAGGTCCGGACGAAGAATTTCCGCCAGTTTCTCCGGAGCTGGACAGGTGTCGGGGTCGGCACACTGCTTCATGATGGTGTCCGTACCAACGTTGGACGTCAGCAGGATAATGGTATTTTTGAAGTTCACCTCAATGCCGCGTGAGTCGGTGAGCATGCCCTTGTCGAATACCTGATAGAAGATCTCCTGCACCGACGGGTGTGACTTTTCAACCTCATCAAGCAAGACCACAGAGTAGGGTCGCCGGCGGACGGCTTCGGTCAGCACGCCGCCTTCCCCCGACCCTTCATAACCACGCGGCGAGCCGAGAAGTTGAGAAACCTTGTACTCTTCCTTGAATTCGGACATGTTGATGATGACCATGTTCCGGTCGCCACCGTAGAGGAGGTCGGCCAGAGCCATGGCGGTTTCCGTTTTGCCGACGCCCGAGGGGCCGACAAGTAGGAACACGCCAATCGGTCGCTTGGGATCGGCAAGATCGGCTCGCGACGTGCGGATGCGCTGGGCAATGGCCTCTAGAGCGTGGCCCTGGCCAATCACGCGATCGCTGAGCTTGTCGCGCAAGTTCAGGACGGCGTCGATCTCATTGCGGACCATCTTGCCGATAGGAATGCCGGTCCAGCCAGAAACGATTTCGCCGATGACGGCGGCATCAACGACCGGATAGACCAGTGGCGTTTCGCCTTGGATCGTCAATAACTCCGCGTGCAACCGATTGAGTTCGGCCTTAAGGGCTTCCTTGTCGACCGGAGCCTCGGGTGCGGCGGGAGCAGCCGGGGCGACCGTCGCCGTTGGCGGGGCGCCGGGAACGGCCGGTGCGGGAGGCGGAGTGCCGTCGAGCTTGGCTTGGATCTCGCGAATCTGCGTGACCAGCTTTTTCTCTTGCTCGAGCTGCGCTCGCAATTCATCGCGACGTTTCTCGGCCGCGGCCTTTCGTTCGCGAAGGTCCTTCAGTCGAGCGTCATGATCTCCGCCTAATGTTTGCTCACGTTCGACGGCACGAATCTCGATGTCCAGATGCTCGATCTCGCGGATCTTGTCGTCAAGGGCCGGCGGAATCGCCCCTTGGCTCAGTTTCACCCGAGCGCAAGCGGTGTCCAGCAGGCTGACGGCTTTGTCCGGTAGTTGCCGCTCGGGGATGTATCGGATACCCAATTGAACGGTGGCCACCAGAGCCTCATCGAGGATTCGGACACCGTGATGTTTCTCCATGATGTTCGCGACGCCACGAAGCATGCGGACGGCTCGCAACTCGTCCGGCTCATCGACGCGAACCTCTTGGAATCGCCGCTTCAGTGCGGGGTCGCCTTCGAAATACTTCTTGTACTCATCAAACGTCGTCGCCGCGATTGTCCGCAATTCGCCGCGAGCCAAGGCAGGCTTGAGCAAGTTCGCGGCATCTCCTTGACCGGCGGAGCCACCCGCGCCGATGAGGGTATGGGCCTCGTCGATGAACAGAATAATCGGGCGGGGCGACTGCTTGACCTCCTGAATCACGGACTTGAGCCGATTCTCAAACTCGCCTTTGACGCCGGCGCCGGCCTGGAGCAGACCCAAATCAAGCACGCGAAGCTCGACGGGTTTGAGCGGATCGGGGACATCACCGGCGACAATTCGAAGCGCCAATCCTTCAACAACGGCCGTCTTGCCGACACCTGCCTCGCCGGTGAGGATCGGGTTGTTTTGTCGGCGTCGCGTGAGAATGTCGATGACCTGTCGGATTTCAGTGTCGCGTCCGAGGACGGGGTCTATCTGCCCTTTGCGGGCTCGCTCGGTCAGGTTCTGGGTGAACTGATCGAGCGCGGGCGTCCGCGAGGCGCCGCCCGGAGCTGGGGGAGCCCCATCAGGTCCTGGGGCGCCGGGGGCTCCCATGGGTCCGCCCGCGCCGGCCTCAGCAGCCATTGCCGCTGCTTCGCCGGGGCCTTCGGGAAGGTGCGGCGCCAATGTACCGAACTCTTTCAACATGCGCTCCGGCTGGAGCTTGCCCATTTCCGGCGACATGGCGCGGCCGCGCTGCGACAAATTGCGATCGTTGAGAAGAGCCGTCAACAGGTGACCCGAACGGACCTGGGGGGAACCATATTCCAACGATGCCAACACCCACGCCTCGCGGATCAGATCGAGGATGTCCGGCGACATATCCGGTGCGCGGCCGTTACCGGTCTTGAACTTGTCGAGTACGCTTCCCAGATCACGCCGAACCTGCTGAGCGCTCACGTCATATTGGCGCAACAGACCGGGGAGGTCGCTATCGGCGGCCTCGAAAAGCTTCGCGAACCAATGCTCAAGCTCAACGTGAAAATGCGTCCGAGACAGACACAAACCGGCAGCCCCTTCGAGTGCCCTGCGGCACGTGGGATTGAGCTTGCTGATTAACGCGCGGGGAGAAACCGCCGCCATGGTATTTCACTCCAATCGAGCGAGGGTGAGGGAATCAGGTTGTCGGATGGTTAAATGCCACGTTTTGTAGTTCGAATAGCGTCTTGCCTTCATCGCCGACGAGGAACGTTCGTTGCCCAATGCCGCGGATCGGCGTGCCGTCGCCACCACGCCAATCCGTGACGCGGCCGGTTCGAAGTTTGTCGTCGGTTTCCGCGGAGGTGCCGGCGTAATAGGCAGGAATGAAAACCTCGCCATCCGGGCCACCGTGAACGATCAAACGAGCCTTTGGCCAAATGAGGTCTCGGATCGTGGTCGGCGTTTTTAGCTCGAGAGTCTCGACCTGATCAATGGGCACCCAAAAATACTTGCCTGTGCTGGCAAGGACCTCGATGATCGGCGCTGTTAGGTCGTCGGCATCCCGGAAATCGTCGAACGCGACTTCGTTACAAGTTCCCGTTGGCTTGCGCCGTTGTTCCTCTGCTTGGTGAAGCAGCTTTGCAGCGCCGGCGAGATCTTTCTCGCGGACGAGAATGGACGCTTCCAAATAGAGTTTCAAATTGTCCGATGGCTGAGCGAGAAACTCGGGGAGGCGACCATCCGTGTAGAACTGGTCGCGAGCCTCCGCGGCGCGCAGCAACTGCCGGAACACGCTGACGCCGACCATCGCATCAGGATTGGAATGGCTGATGACGTCGAGATGCTTGTCGGCGCGTTCCCAGTCGGCCGTGAAGCAGAGTAGCTCGCAGAGTGTCCAGCGCGAGTTTTTGTCATCGGGTTGGTTACGCACCGCATCGAGAGCGGCTGTGATGGCGCCCTGAAGGTCGCCGGCGTGGAATAGTTCGCGTGCTTTCATGAGTCGCCTCGGGTTGCCGACACGTTGGCGGGTTGGCCTAAGCCTGCCGCGCGGGGTTCAATTCGGTCACGAGCTTGATCGATGCAGTCAGGTGTTCCAATTGGAAATGCGGTCGCAAATGAGCGACGCAAACATAGCTGCCCGGTTTCCCGGCCTGCTCTCGTACCTGAATCTTGGCTTCACGCAACGGGTACTTTGCTTTCAACTCGGGTCCACCGGAATCGTTTCCGGTGATGTACTGCTGGATCCAGCGCTTGAGCGATTCCTCGCAATCGGACGGAGTCGCGAATGACCCTACCTTATCGCGGGCTATCACCTTGAGGTAGTGCGAAAAACGTGACACGCACAGGATGTACTGCAACTGTGACGAAAGTCGAGCATTGGCAGTCGCTACTGGGTCGTCGTAATTCTTGGGCCGTTGGATCGACGAACTGCCGAAAAAGGCCGAAAGGCTTGTGTCCTGGCACGCGCACAACGCGATGAATCCAAGTTCGCTCAGTTCCTTTTCACGCCGGTCGGTGATCGCGGTATCCGTCGAGGTTCGCGGCGAGGTTCCCGTCGGGTTTGGTTGGAACGAATGGACGGGAAGTTCGGTGACGAGTCCTCCGCCTTCGACGTCGCGAGGGGTTCCGCGTGTCGCCGCAAACCAACCGCTCTCGGCAAACGCTCGCACCAGCACCGAGCCGAATGCCCACACTGGCGTCGTCCACAAGTAGTCGCTACAGTCCGGGGCAGAGACGTCCTCGTGGAACACGAATCGGTCCGTCCGGCCGGGGCTGGAGTTGTACGGCACGCGAGCCAGGACACGCGGCAACAGCAGGCCGATGAATCGAGAATCCTCCGTGTCGCGCAACGAACGCCATTTCAAGTATTCGGGCTGTTCAAACGTCCTCGGAAGATTCTGAACGATGTCGAGTTCGGTAAAATTGCCGAGATCAAGGAAGCTCGGAGCCACGCCGGCAACGAACGGGGCAAATGCCGCCGCTGCGACGTTCGAGATCTTTTCCAAGGCACCAATGTCGTCCGTCGGGTGGCCGGGACCCGGGCGAGGATACATTTCGTAGTCGCTCAGGATCACACCGTACGGCTCGCCGCCGGGCATCCCGAACTCTTCGTTGTAGATTTTCCGAAACAAGTTGCTCTGATCGAACTCAAGCGCTCGTTCGAGATCTTTGACCAGTTCACGCCACGTGACCGAGAGAATCCGGACTTTGACATTGGCGCCTTCGGGCACCTGCTCGACCAGATATTGCAGACCTCGCCACGATGCTTCCAGCCTCTGGAACGCAGGGTTGTGCAAAATGGCGTTGACTTGCCGGTTGAGCAATTCGTCGATGTCCGCGATGGCGCGTGTGAGCTGGCGAGCAACGCGGCGGCGAACGTCCGGCAGCTGCCGTTCCGACGGCGGGCCGAGCCATTGTTCGATCAGCGCCTCACTCGTCGCCGTCATGAGTGCATCATTCCAGAGGAAGTGGACAGTTTGAGAAAGTGGCCCCGCACGAGGGAACGAGGCCGACTGATGTCAGCCCGTTCCCCCATGCCGGCCGGAAGATGGCTACGATCATCCGCCGAGTTTGGGAATCGACGCGACCATTCGCAGCGATGCCGTCAACTCTTCAAATTGCAACCAAGGACGCAACCAAGCTACCGCATGATACGAACCCGGCTTTCCGGGAATCTCCTTCACGGTGACCTTGGCTTCCGCCAACGGGTAACGGGCTTTCATTTCCTGCCCGGCTGAGGGGTTGGCATTGACGTAGTTCTTGATCCACTTGTTCAGCCAGACCTCGGTATCCGAAGCCTCCATGAACGAGCCGATCTTGTCGCGAGCCATGACCTTTAGGTAGTGGGCGATACGCGACGTGGCCATGATGTAAGGCAAGCGAGCCGAGATGGCAGCGTTTGCCGTGGCTTCCGGTTTGTCGTACTTCTTCGGCTTCTGAGCCGTTTGAGCACCGAAGAACACCGCGTAGTCGGTATTCTTGTAGTGGCACAGCGGCAGGAAACCGACCTTGCTGAGTTCGGCTTCGCGACGATCGGTGATGCCAATCTCGGTCGGGCACTTCAGATCGGGGTCGCCATCATCGCTGGTGAAGACGTGAGCGGGCAAACCATCGACCTTGCCACCGCCTTCGGCGCCACGGATCGCTGTACACCATCCGTATTTCGCAAAGGCGTCGGTCAACTTGGTGCCCATGACATATGAAGCATTCATCCATGTGTAGTCCGTGTGCTTCATCGGCATGGCCTTGCCGTTGGCGTCCAGCGGGGCTTCTTCGTAGCCAAACTCCTCGATCGGCTTGGTATTGGCACCATAAGGCAGACGAGCGAGTACCCGAGGCATGACGAGCGTAACAAACCGGGAGTCCTCGCTTTCGCGGAACGATCGCCACTTCGCGTATTCGACAGACTCGAAGATCTTCTCGAGGTCACGAGGCTTCGACAATTCTTCCCAGCTGCTGAAGCCAAACATGCCCGGCGCCGCCGCCGCAACGAACGGGCAGAAGGCCGCCGCCGCCACGTTGGACATCTTGCTGAGGAGTTCGACGTCTTCGGGGTGATTGGTGAATTCGTAGTCGCCGATCAGAGCGCCGTACGGTTCGCCACCTGGGGAGCCGAATTCGTTTTCGTACAGTTTCTTGAAGATCTGGCTCTGATCGAATTCGACCGCTTTGTCGACGTCCTTGAACAACTCCTTCTTTGAGACATTAAAGACTTTGATCTTCAGCGTGGCGCCGGTCTCGGTATTCATGACCAAGTGGTGGAGTCCGCGCCACGATCCCTCGAGTTTCTGGAAGTCGGGGTGATGCATGATCGCGGCCAGTTGCTTCGACATCGCCGCGTCGATGCGAGAAACCGCTTCCTTGATCGTCTGAGTGATGTTGCGGCTATAGGTGACCGACCCCTTGAGGGCTTCTTCGGTAAGCGTGCGGATCAATTCTTCCGCTCGCGATCGTTCGGTCTGCCGAGTGGCAGCCAAGACCTGATCGAGAAGCGGGACGTCGGTGGTTACGACGCCGCCAACGGCCTGACCTTGTCCAGCGGGATTCGTACTCATTTAGCACCTCCATCAGCGGCGGGGATACCCAGTTCGGCCGACAGTTTCTTGAGTTCGTCGGTGTTCTGCAAGACGCGTTCGAGCAACGTCTCGAGATCTTCGGAACGATCAATCTTGGTGAGAAGGTCGCGAAGTTTCTCGCGAGTCTCTTGCAAGCGTCGCAGGGGTTCGACTTGGGAGACAACAGAACCTGGGTCGAAGTCCGACATCGATCGGAATTTGAGATCGACCGCCAGTTCGCTGCCGTCACCCTTGAGGGTGTTTTCCACCTTCATCTTCAGCCCAGGCGTCATGCGGCCGAGGATGTCGTTGAAGTTGTCGCGGTCAATCTGAACGAATTTTCGATCCTTCAGCGGCTTCAGCGGCTCAGTCGGTTGGCCGGAGAAATCGCCGAGAACACCGACGACGAAGGGCAGTTCTTTCTGCACTTCGGCGCCCTCGGTTTCCACCTGATAGGTGATGTGGACACGGGGTTTGCGAACCCGCTCCAATTTGTCATGGATGCTAGCCATCGGAGACGCGCCTCCAGTAGTATCGTGTGCCGTTCACGGCACACAGGGGAATCCAACATCGGCCTGTAAAGAAGAAAATCGTGGTCAGGGGACGATCGAACGGGGTGTTGGTTACTTCTTTTTCTCCTCTTTCGGGGGTTCGGGCGGCTTGATGCCGACCTGCTTGAAATATCCCTTCCTCGGCCCCTCATCGGGAATGAGTTCAAGGATCAATTCGGGTAATGGCATCTTGCCCCAGCGGACGGCTTGCTCAACTGCATACGAAACCGGCGAATGCGGCTCAGTGTTTCGAAAGAACTCAGCAACCTTGTTGAGCAATCGAAACGCGTCTTCGCGCGTTGCCAGAGCATCCGCTTTCGCGGGTGTTGTGCCGGCTGGCCCCGCGGCACCCGTTGCCGCCGCTGCCTTCGGATCATCCTTGGGCGGAGCGGCCACGTCAAGCTTATTCCGGGCGATATCCTTAACGCAGTCCATGATCGCCGACAAGGCGCCTCGAATCGTCGATGATGGTGGCGACCGTCCCCCGCACTTTTGATCGAGGACCGCATTCAACTTGGCGAACTCATCAAGGGCGTCGGTCAGATCCTTGACCAACGTTGCATAAAACGCCGGCGACGATGCCGATACGCCCGCACCAATCATCTCCATCGTGATGGCGCCCGCTTCGATCTTCTTCTCGCGGGCCTTGGGATCAGCGACTTTTCCGAGTGCCTGTGCCTGTTGATAATGCGAGTAATTGAACGGTGGCTCGCCCTTGGATTCCGTCAATGGAATCTGGTTGATCGGGGCAATCAATGTGCCCTCGGCGTCGTCGCCATTCAGGCCCGTTAGCGGAGCCACGCGCGTGTCAACGCCTTCTTCGTCCGGCAATGGGTAAAGCTTGTCCCAGTATTTTTCGACCAATTCGCGGGCCAACCGAAAGCCGTCCCGAATCCCGGCGAATCCGTGAATCCGCGTAACCGCCTCGATCAGATAGGCGACGACTTCGAGGTCTTTGGTTTTCTCGGCGAGAATCTTAAAGCCGAGTTCCCGAACGGGACGCCAATCGGGTGGCGGCACTTCTTCATCGCTGGACTGCGCCCGGCGTTCATCAGCACGAGCCTTATTCCGTCCATCCTTGATCGCATAGTAAGGCGACGTGGGCGAGGGGTCGGCACGCAAGTCGGCGCCTGCGGGATTTTCGCCGGCGATCGGTGCCGTCAACTTCGCGAAATCGAGGATTGGCGGCGAAGACATCATTCCTCCCAATATATTCCAGCAACCGTCTAAATTTCACGCCTAGTATACAGTCGTTCGTTGGGCACGTACACAAAAAAATCTTCGCACGTCACTCTACGGAGACATGCGACAAAAGCGTCGTGGTCGCGCAACAAAAAAACCATCCACCATGGATTCACCCGAGCGAAGTCCGGCCGCGGAGTCCATTCGCTAATCCAACGATTCCTATGACAGCGCTGTTATTCCGAATCGTCCGCGAAATGTTGCGCATCGCCATCGCGCCGAATCACCAAGCCACAATCTAGTGCATTGTCACAGCTTAATCTTCGGGTTGTGGTACGGGTTTCCTAACCACTGCTGTCAACATCTTGGCGGTCTGGTTGGTGGA
>CAZESP010000007.1:0-150369 GCA_964515185.1 uncultured Alcaligenaceae bacterium | reverse complement strand
GCAGCCGCAGCCATAGTTGTGGCAGCCGCAGCCATAGTTGTGGCAGGTGTAGCAATGGCTCGCACAGCCGCAACCGCGGCAAGCACGACCACCGTGACACGCACAACCATAGCAAGCGCAACCACAGTTATGGCACGCAGAGCCACAACCACGGCATCCGTGGCAAGCGCCGCCGTAGCAAGCGCAACCACAACCATAGCACGCGCAGCCACCACATCCACGGCACGCACTGGTACAGGCGCAGCCGCAGCCACGACCCGCGGCGGGCAGATCCGCGACTGGACCTGACATCGCCATCATCAACACAAGACTATACATACATCCTCCCGCATCACTGCAGTCAACCCACGGTGATATCCGCCTTCACTTCGCCGGCGCCAACGACCTCCCGTGGCGTCCCCCCGACAGAGTCCGAAGACGGTTGTTTCCCTACTCCCCGCACCGGAACGGCAGGTTAAAGCAGGCTGGGTTTACTGGATGAGTAGGATAGTAAGTATAACGAAGATGACCGTCAATATGTAGTTGCACAAGATAACGATTTTATTTACGATTACATAAACTGGATGTTTAGCAGAAATTACGACGTTTTTGACGATTGTGCCGTCGAGAAAAAAATACAAAAAATAGTCATTCTGACGACCGTTTGGGTAATTCCTCACGTTTTTCCCAGTCGCGACGCTAACGACCCCATACCGGACCCGTTGCAGTAACTAGAGACCTGAACTGGAATTCGGCTCTTGTTTGGACGCGGGTTGGCGATCATTTCGGCCAATTCAGACGATTCGGGCCGTTACGCATCGCTCCAATTGATTCCAGCCGATATTTTGACGGAGGGTTTCTGCTCCAGGGGCGGCGACCCTCCCATACCAGGAAGGATGGCGACGGATGAGCATTTCCCCGGTTCCGGTGCCGTCAACACGCGACGGGCCGAAACGCGACTTCCAACAAATCTTGATGTTTCTCGGGCTGGGCTTGGCCGCGTGCGCGGCGGCCCTTGGTTTCGCCACCGGAGCTGAAGACGCTCTCGCGGTGAGGGGCTTCAAGCTGATCGGCATCGGTGCGGCCGCGTTCCTCGCTGGGTGCGGAGTCTCGATGAAATCGAGGGACCCAAAGACCCTTGCTCTCGCTGCCGTCAGCGCGTTATTCGCTCGATGGGGAGCCGATCCGAGATGGGATTCGGCGAGAATGCTCTTCGGATTCGCTACGTTGGTGGCCGGCGGATCAGCCGTCTTGATGTTCTTGCCGCAGCTTTACCGCCGGATCATCGTCAGCGGTCTCGTTCTGCTTCACTTTGGCGCCATCTTGACGGCAACGACGTCGCCGAATTGGACGCCGTGGTTATCGGGTCACCTAGGAATGACCTTCTACCGTCCCTACATGCAGTTCATGTACCTGACGAATGCCTACCATTTCTACTCGCCGGAACCTGGGCCGGCGAACGTGATGTGGTTTTGCATTTACTACGACAACGGCGACACGCGATGGTACAAGACACCACGCCGTCCCGAAGACATGACCGATCCGCTCCTGCTCTCCTACTACCGCCGGCTGGCCATCACGCAACAGATCGAGACCCCCGGCTCGGTGGGAAGTGTTTCGGAAGACATCCTCCAAGGCCGCAGCTTGCGGGCGCAAGGGAAGGAAGACGCGATTCCGTTCCACCCCGAGATTCAGCCGATCGCCGCTCAGTTCCGGGTTCCGAATGACACGGTTCGGCATCAGTTGGTTCCTGCGTACATCCGATTTGTGGCAAGGGCCAATCCTCATGATGATCCGGCTCGGAAGATCGTCAGCATCAAGATGTATCGCGTCGAACACCACATTCTAATCCCCCGTGAGGTGCGTGCCGGCGTGCAACCCTACGACCCCGACACGTATCGGCCGTGGTTCCTCGGGGAATACGACGCCCAAGGCGTTCAGATCAAACTCAACGACCCGATGCTCTATTGGCTCGTCCCCATCGTCTATGAGGCCAAGCCGGGCACGCCCATCTACCACACGCCGCGCTCACACCCCAAGGACTTCGTTCTGCGGGATTGCGTCAACATCCATTCCGGCAGCGATCATACGAGGGTGCGATAATGGGACCCACACCTGAACGGCCCGCCGCCACGGCGCGGCAATACTTCCAACGCCTTTGGGGAAACTGGACGCGATTCTGGTTTGCCCCCTCTGAGCCATACACCCTGGCCCTGATGCGGATCATCGCCGGCGTCGTCGTTTGCTATGTCCATCTCTCCGTCACACGAGACCTGCTTGCGTTCTACGGCAGCGAGGGCTGGGTCGATACCGAACTGTCAAACAAGATCCGCTATGAAACCCCGCATATACCCGTTCCCGCCAATTGGGAGGATCTGTCGGCTCGCATCATGGTGCCTGCCGATCAGAATCGCCGGCGAATCCTCATTGATTGGATGACCCAGTTGCCCAACTCCGAGAACGAACGCCGGCAGACCCTCCGATACCTCATCGAATTGCCCGAAGACATCATTCAAGCTCAACAGGGGCTGTCTTTCGTTCGGCTTCTCTCCGAAGACCGCCTCCAACGCGATCAGCAACTGGAAAAAATGATTGACCTGCCGGACGACCCCAAGAAACGCGATGAACGAGTTCCGCCTTTCCTTCAGGACAAGCCGCTGGCCATTCGCAAGATCATCCGCGACGATATCGTGGCGTTGCTCGGCACATTCGCCAACCCCGAGCAGAAGAAGATCGTGATGAATTTCCTCTTCGATCAAACGATGGCCCCATTGCGCCGCCACAGCAGGATGGACCCGGTCGATGAGCGTGCCCGGACGATCAACTATGCCGTCGTTGACCTGCCGGACGATCCGAATGAACGCCGCGACGTTCTCGGCTACTTGTTCCGGTGGGGCATCGACCCGCGGATCTTACATGCTCGCGGGGTCTTCACTTGGTCGCTGTGGTTTCACGTCACGAATCCGATAGCGATGTATGTGCTTCACTTCGCGATGATCGGCGCCATGGTCATGTTCACATTGGGGCTGTTCACGCGAGTCACGTCGGTGCTGACCTGGATGGCGGCGCTTTGCTACATCCATCGCACCGGTCAGGTGTTGTTCGGCCAAGACACCATGATGAATCTCTGCCTGCTCTATCTGATGGTGTCTCCTTGCGGCGCCGTCTTGTCACTCGACCGTTGGCGGGCACGGCGACGGGCCATCGCCAAAGGCGAGCCGTTCCCAGAACGCCCCGAACCGACCGTTTCCGCCACATTCGCGACCCGGCTGTTGCAGATCAATTTCTGCTTCATCTACATGGCCTCGGGGTTGTCCAAGCTCAAGGGCGAAGCGTGGTGGAATCACACGGCCCTATGGTTGACTGTGTACAACCCTGAGTTCTCGCCGACTTTCTTCGCGCCGTATCGAGCCGTCCTCACCTGGCTCTGTTACCATCGTTGGCTCTGGGCGTTCGTGATGTCCGGCGGCGTCGCCTATACGCTTGTACTCGAAATCGGTTTTCCGTTCCTGGTGTGGAGACCTCGGCTTCGAGCCTATCTCGTCGTGGCGGCGATCTTGCTTCACACGGGCATCGCCATCTTGATGGGGCTGAATGTCTTCGGTCTCTTCATGCTGGTTCTGCTCATGTCGTACATCCCACCGACCACAGTTCGTCAATGGCTGACGTCGCGTGGAAGCCTGTTCCTGCCAAAGCCGGTATCGGCAGCGGCATGAGGAAGGCCCACGCCCACTATGGCTGAGATTGATCGCGAATTCTTGCCCGTTTCGCGCTTTCACCCGAGCGCGAGACGGGCTTTCTTGTTGCCGCGGCTGTTTGGCTCAAGTCGCGAGCCTTCCTGACCGATTCCTAACCGATAACCGGAAGGTCCGGTCGATGAGCGCACGGATCGCGCCGTCTGGGAGGACGAGGTTATGTCCGTAAACCCAAGCCTGCAACTTCGCCGCGCCCTTTGGGCGTTGGCCGTCGTCGGGCTGGGTACAGTGGCCGCTCCCCGACCGGTACCCGCTCAACCGCCCACCGATCCCGGCGTCCGGTACACCCGACTCACCAACTTCCCGATCCCATTCACGGTCGATTCCAGCAATCCCCAGCTTCGGCAGGTGGAACTGTACGTCTCGCTCGACAATGGCCGCACTTGGGACCGTTCCGACGCGGTCGCCCCTCAGCAACAACGATTTCTGTTTCGCGCGACTCGCGACGGCACCTACACCTTCGCGATTCGAGCCGTCTACGATACCTTTGCTCGGCCCGCGGACGTCAGCCAGTTGCAACCGGCATTCACCGTGGTCATTGACAGTCAGACGCCGAACATCATGATGAGACAGCTTCCGTCGAAGCGTGTGGAGGCGTCGGCCCAATACCCGCGAGGGGGAGTCTCCGTCGGCGTCGAATGGGACATCCGCGACGACTATCTTGATCCGGCAAGTGTCATGCTCGAAGGCCGTTGGGCCGGCACCGGCAGGCCCTTCGCGTCCATGGATCGCGATGGTCAGGGACCGATTGGACTGCGAGGCGAACGCCGATGGACCGTTGAGCCTGGCCAATCTCTGGAATTGCAATTGCGAGCCAAGGATCTCGCCGGCAATCAGGGCATGCAATCGATCGTGCTTAACTCGACCGGATTCGGCCCGGCCGCACCCGGCGCCTCCGCCCCGGGCGGCCCCATGGCGTCGCCCGCTCCCGGCGGCCCCACCGACAACCGCGTCTACGTCAACAAGCAACAGGTCAAGCTCGACTTCAAAGTTGAAAACCTCGGACCGTCGGGGTTGAGCAACCTCGATCTCTGGTACACCGCATACAACAATCGAGTGCCGGCCGAATGGAAGAAGTCCTCGCCCACCGATACCCAACGGCAAGGCGACAATACCCTCATTTGGAACGCTCCCGGCGAAGGCGTCTTTGGCCTTACCATGGTCGCCCGGAGCTTGGCAGGCCTCGGCGATCGAGAACCGATGCGCGGCGACGAACCGCGAGTGCTAGTCGAGGTCGATACCACACCTCCCGATGTCAAGCTGATCGACGTCGTCGTTGCACCGGGGCAAGAGGTCGCCAATGTCACCATCACTTGGCGAGCCGGCGACAAGAACTTGTTGCCTCAGTCCGTCATCATCGAATACGGAAGTGCTCCCAACGCCAATGACTGGCGCACCATTGCCGCAAACCTCGATGTCGGGCGCGACGGCACCGGGCGGTACTCCTGGGAAGTGCCCCGGGAGACCCCGCACAAGTTCTTCGTTCGCGTACGGGCCACCGATCGGGCCGGCAATCAGGGGCAAGACGTCGCTCAAAAAGAAACTCTGGTCGATCTTAAGCGACCGACCGTCAACATCATCAACGTCGGACCGGGCGGTAGCACCTCCGAGCGAATGCAACTCCCCAAGCCTTAATTGGGCTGGGTCTGACGAAAACTCTCTCCCTTCAGCGAATTACGTCGAACGTCGTCACCCCTGTCGAAAACAGACTCCTGTCGATCGATCGTGACCTGTGCCAAACTGACAGCCGGTCGCGTAACGGTCGCACGTTCATCCGAACGTCATTCCTTTCCACAACTGACGATATTCCAACGAGTTGAGCGTTTCTCATCACCGCGTCGCCGGCAATTGGCACGCAACTTGTACATGGGATTGGTCACGGTTGGACATGCGAGTTCAAGGTTGTCAAACAATCGGAGGGCTCTTCGAATGCCACACATCAACCGATATGCGTTTCCGGAACTTTGGGCCGAAATGGGCACCCTACAGGACGAGTTGAACCGTCTCTTTCATCGGTTCAATGCGACGGGTCGCGCCGCGTCGCCGCTGGCGCCCGCTGTCAACATTTGGGAAGACGAACACAACGTCTACGCTCAGACCGATCTTCCCGGCTTCGACCCAGCGAAGCTCGAGGTGTTCGTGACCGAGGGCAATCAACTGACGATCCATGGCGAGCGCTCGGCCCCCGAACCGAAGGGAGCTGTTTGGCACCGTCAGGAGCGAGGATTCGGCCGAATCGAGCGAGTACTCACGCTACCGTCGCTGGTCGATGCCGACAAAGTCGAAGCGCAGTTCGCCGACGGCGTGCTGACACTGACGCTTCCGAAGAGCGAGGCCGCTCGCCCGCGCAAGATTGCCGTCAAAGCGGTCTGAACCCGTAACCCAAAACAACTAGGAGATAGCTCATGGCAGATAATGGTCTGATTCAGAAGAATCACCCGGACGGCGCTCCAGCGGAAACCGCTCGGAGTCTCACCCACACCCCGCGTGTTGATGTCATGGAGACCGACGAGGAGTTACTCCTCTTCGCCGACCTCCCCGGCACGAAACCCGGTGACGTGGATATACGATTTGAAAACGGCGAACTCGCATTGCACGGTCGCCGCAACCCGGAAAAGCACGGCAGACTCTGGCAACGCGAATATGAGCCGGGGAACTTCTACCGTGTCTTTCGGCTGACGGAGGCCATCGCCGCGGACAAGATTCACGCTGAACTGAAGAACGGCGTGCTCACGGTCCACCTCCCGAAGGCCGAGGCGGTCAAGCCCCGCAAGATTGCAGTGAAAGGCATTTGATCTTCGGTCAAGCCACAAAGCCACGACTTGCGTCTCACGGCGCAAGTCGTGGCTTTTCTACCCGAGTTCTGCCCACGGTTCCCCGTGATGCTCCGGGTTGCCCATCAGGCAATTCCTCGTCGAATCCACCACCAGATCGAGCAACATCAACGGCAGCCGCCCCAACAAAGCGGGACAGCCGTCGGGCACTTTCACCACTTCAACGAAGCAAAGGCGATCTTGAACCGTCAGCCGCACCGGGTCGTAGTACCCGAAAAAGGCGAACCCCGTCGAGGTCTTCACCTTTCGTGTTCCTTGGCGTTTGAGCTTGAGTGCTGAAACGAATCGAGCGGGCAGCGCGAAACAACTCGTCGCCGGCGCCACTAATGCGTTGGGTACTTCGACCCGCTTGATCAGGTCGCGGCCGAATAGGCCCCGGTCGGCGTTGAGAACGTCGCCGAGATTCTCAACCAGCAGCGGAACGTGAAACAACCCGCGGACGGCGATTTCCATAACGAAACTCCATCCGCCAAACTCGCGGCGTTGGCTATAATATCTTCTCGGATTCCGTCTTATCATCTTCGAGGAGCGTAACAATGTCCACTTCCACCGATCGAGCGAGCTTTGCCGAGGAAGCGTTACGATTGGGGGGCAAGAGCGACGAAGAAGTCCGCCGAATGGGGGCTGTGGACAAGGCCGATGAGCAAGTGGAAGCCCTGTTCGCCAAACGCCACCAGACCACCGCAAGCCCTATCTTTCGAGCCGTCTGGGAACGCGATGTCCCCCTCGATCTCTTTCAGCCGCCGCCTTTGGCGCCATCGCACCCGGCCGACGCCATTATGCAAAAGGCACTCGAGATTACAAAGAAGCGTGTCGATTCGAAGACGCTCAAGAATGCCGAGAACAAGATTGCGGACGAAACCCTGCGCGAGCTTGGTGAGGCCGGCTATTGGGGGCTGTTGATCGACCCAACCTATGGCGGCTCCGGCTCGCCATTCTCCCGTTTCGCCCATTTCCTGACGCAGATGGGCACCATCGACTCGATGATCTCGGCCATGGCATCGGTGCATGGATGTATCGGCGCCGTCGATCCGGTGCGAACTTTTGGCACCACCGATCAGAAACAACGACTGCTGCCGAAGCTGGCCAGCGGCGAACGACTTTCGGCATTCGCCCTCACCGAACCAGCAGCCGGCTCCGACTTGACGGCCTTGAAAACAAAGGCCGAACTCGTCGGCGACCACTTCGAGGTTACCGGCGAGAAGCTCTTTATTACCAATGCCGTGCCCGGTCGAACCATCGGCCTCGTTGTACTCATCGATAATAAGCCCGCTGTGTTGATTGCCGATTTACCCGCGACCGAAACCGATCAGTTTCGCATTAAGCGCTACGGCCTCTGGGCGTTGAAACATGCCTACAATCATGGGCTGATCTTCGACAAGTTCCGAGTGCCTCGCGAGAATCTGTTGACGCCGCCCGTCGGCGACGGTCTCACCATCGCCTATCACGGGTTGAACCTCGGCCGCCTGTCGCTTTGCGCCGGCGCCTCGGGTGGTATGCGGGTTATGTTGGCAAGCATGCTGCCTTGGACTGCTTATCGCCGAACCTACGGCCAACCGATACAGTCTCGCGAACTCGTGAAGCGGCGAATAGCCCGTCTCGCCGGCCTGATTGTTGCCACCGATGCCTTGACCGCCTGGGGGTCTTGGCTGATCGACCAAGGTTTCCGCGGCGAATTGGAAGGGATTATCGCGAAAATCTTCGGCAGCGAAGCTCAGAAAGAGGCCGCGATCGAACTGTGCATGAAGACCCACGGCGGGCGGGCGTTCCTGCATGGGCACATGTTCGGCGACAACGTTCACGAATATCTGGCGCCCTGCATCTACGAAGGCGAAGGCGAGGTTCTCGGCCTTGCCTTTTTCAAGTCGCTCATCAAGGATCACGGCAAACAATTTTTCGAACCCGTCGGTCAGGCCCTGAAGCGATGCGGCATGAAAGCCTTCAACCCTCGCAACCCCATACACGCTTGGAAACTTCGCAAGGAGGCGATCCCATACGCCAAATGGATGTTCGGCAACTGGATCAAGCCAGGCGGGCGGGCAGCCGTACCGGCCATGGACTCACGCCTCTCCCGGCATGTTGATTTCGCGCTGAGCCAGTTCCGCAAAGCGCCCGGCATGCTCAGCGGCGTGATGCGCCAACATCAATTGAAACTCGCCGATCGCCAGTGCCGCATGGCGGAAGTTTCCGACCGAATTCAGAGTATCGTCGTGCTTCTCGTTACGGCCCTATCCGCTCGGGGCAAGAGCGAGACTCACATTGCGGCCGCCGATATCGTCTGCCAGGATCTCCGGCGGAAACTGACCGGAGAACGCGTCAGCGACAGCTATTTCCGTGATGCCTCGAAACTGGCCGATCAGGTTGTCGTTGGCGGATTCGAGCAATTGACGGGGGTGCCGCGCGAAGAGATTCTCATGCGCTACGATCAGTGATTCGGCCCCGACGGCCAGATTCGAGCCTCGTCGGGGTGAAGCGCTCGATCGAAGGCAGCGGCAATTTTCTGGCCGAGCTTGTTCGGAAACCAGATTTTGACACCCGGCGTATCGGGAAACGTTAGTTCCAGGTAAGTGGCAAAGGTCGTCGTCACCTTGTTGGCGACGACGGCCGTCCATGGGATGAACAATGGCGGGTGGCCTGTTCGGAATAGGGGGAAGATCGAGAGATACAACCCGTCCGCGCTAACGCCGACGACGAGCGCCCCCGAGTATTGGCAACCCCACCGAAACGTGGCGTGCTGCCAATGCCATCGTTTACCCTCGAAAGGTGCCGTCGTTCGGTATTGCTTCGCCAACCGAGCCCAGCCGCTCCATCGGCCGATGATGGCCAAGACGCTGAGCCAAACCGGAATAAAGGCGAGCCACGGAAGAACGATCACCAGCCAGACACCGGGATTGTTCATGTGAACACTCCCCGAAAGGCGGCGATTAGATGGCGCTCACGACCAAGCAGGCATTGTGACCGCCAAAGCCGAAGCTGTTCGAAATGGCCACGCGGACTCGCTGTTCTCGCGCCGTATTCGGAACGTAGTCAAGATCGCAGGCTGGGTCTGGGTTCAGCAGGTTGATCGTGGGGTGAATAACGCCTCGCTGAATCGACAGCACACAGGCAATCAACTCGACGCCGCCTGAAGCGCCCAACAGGTGCCCGATCAGGCTCTTGGTGCTGCTCACCGCCAGTTTCCGAGCGTGGTCGCCGAAAGCGATCTTAATGGCTTTCGTCTCGGCGATGTCGCCCAATTCGGTGCTCGTCCCGTGCGCGTTGACATAGTCCACGTCGGTCGGGTTGATCCGTGCGTCTCGCAGGGCGTGCTGCATCGCCCGTGTGGCGCCGATGCCGTCAGGATGTGGAGCGGTGATATGGTGGGCATCGGCCGTGTTACCGGCCCCCAATACCTCACAGTAAATCGTCGCCCCGCGTTGCCTCGCGTGGTTGAGTTCTTCGAGGATCAAGATGCCGGCCCCTTCGCTCAACACGAATCCGTCGCGATCACGATCAAATGGCCTGCTGGCCCGCGGGGGGTCGTCGTTTCGAGTCGAAAGTGCCCGGGCTTGAATGAAACCACCAAGCCCCGTCGGGGTGATAGCGGCCTCGGCCCCGCCGGAAATCATGACATCGGCTTCTTCGCAACGAATGGCCCGAACGGCATCCGCAATCGCATGGCCAGCCGACGCACACGCCGTCGAAACCGCTGTGTTCGGACCGCACAAGCCAAACCTGATGGAGACGTTGCCCGAGGCAGCGTTGGCGATCATCTTCGGCACGACAAACGGACTCATCTTGCGAGGGCCACCGCGTTCGAGATCCTGAATACCTTCTTCGAGCGTGGCCAGCCCGCCGATCCCGCTACCAATGATGACCCCGCACCGAAATGGATCTTCCTTGGAAAAGTCGATACCGCTGTCGCGAACGGCCTCATTGCTGGCCACCAACGCGAATTGTCCAAAACGATCGACGCGTTTGCTGAGTTTGGCGTCTCCCAGCAGTTTGGCGGCATCAAATTCCTTCACTTCGCCGCCGAAACGAACGCCAAATTGTGTCGTTTCAAACAGCGTCAACAGCGCAATACCGCTACGGCCGGCCAATAGACCTTGCCAATACGTAGCCACATCATGGCCCAGTGGCGTCACTGCGCCAATTCCCGTGACGACGACCCGCCGCCGACTCATTTCTTATCCAACTCTTTCTGAATATGATCGATCGCCTCGCCGACTGTCTTGATTTTCTCGGCCTGATCGTCCGGGATGGTAATTTCGAACTCATCCTCGAGCTTCATGACCAGTTCGACGATATCGAGCGAATCAGCCCCGATATCTTCGATGAACGAGGTTTCGCGCTTGACCTGGTCGCGGCTGACGGCGAGTTCTTCACAAACGATTTGGATGACACGATCTTCGACGGAAGCCACAATTCGCTCCTCCAAGGGGGACCCGGCCTTCATGAGAAGTTTGTACGAAGGCATGGCAAGGCCGAACAGGGGCTACACCCATTGGCAACTTCAGAAACGCCTCGTTCATGCCCCAAGGACGACTCGGTCCGACACCGGTGATTCGGACAGGCGACACCGCTAGCTTCAATTCTATCCAGTCCGAGTCACGGGGCCGCGCCCTTCGTCCCGCGATCGAAACCGACCGCGGAATCTGGAGAATCTGGCTGGGGACGGTGTCATTTTTTTGCACTCGACAGGCCAGCCTCGTTCCGCTATCCCGAGCCGCATTCGTCTGCGAACACCGTTCGATCGTCGTGCGCCGGGACACCGTGCGCGCCAAAGCGGCCGGATCTTGGTCGCCGTTGCCTGGAGGGGTCGCCATGATTCCCGGATGGGAATTTACCGCTTGCCCATTGTGCGGGAGCCGCAATGAAGTCGAACTTCTGACGATCCCCAACGAAACAGATTCGGCAACCTTCCGCCTTGCAAAGTGCGCCGACTGCGACATGGTTTACCTCAACCCTCGCCCAACTGAGGCAATCATCGGCCGTTATTATCCCGCCGACTACGAGCCGTATCAGTCGCCCGCCGCGGATCATTCGCTTCGCCGCCGACCCGCGCGCGACCGTCTTGCCAAATGGGTTCTGTCCCATCGCTACGGTTACCCGCCCGCCCTCTCGCATTGGTCGCAACGACTGGCGGCGAGGCTGGCCGAGCCTTGGGTCGGACCGGATCGCGATTCACTCACGCGCATCCCTTTTCGGGGACAAGGCCGATTGTTGGACTACGGTTGCGGGTCGGGGTGGTTTGCCCATCGTATGCGCGATCGCGGCTGGAGTGTCGTCGCCATGGACTTCAACAGCGACTCAGCCCGGGCCGTTGAAAATCGCTACCACTTACCCGTCGTTGTGGGCACACTGCCACACCCGGAAATCCGTCCGGGAAGCTTCGACACGATCACGATGGGGGCGGTGCTCGAACACGTTCATGACCCAAATCGAGTCATCGCCGCCGCGAAAGAGGCCCTGGCCGTCGGTGGACAACTCGTCGTGTCTGTGCCGAACTTTGCCAGTTGGGGCCACCGAATCTTGGGCACCGATTGGTTCGGGCTGGACTTGCCCCGTCACCTGTTGCATTTCACGCCTGCCACGCTGCGGCAGGCCATCGAATCGCATGGCTTCGCTGTCCGCGACCTTCAGACTCAAGCCCGTGTTAGTTGGTTGCGCCGCGGCATGGCTCGATCGCAAGCCCGTGGCCGAGGGGCATCGGTTTCGCGAACGGGTCGCCTGTGCCAGATTCGGCACATCGGCAGTTTCATGTCGCAATGGGCCAGCCGTCGAGGAGAGGGCGACGTCATCGTTATCGTTGCTGATCGCGTCGCCGCAAATGCCCGCGCCGCCTAATCGCGACGCCTATTTGGCGGCATGCTCTGGGGCTGGCATCCACATGTAACAAGCGAACTCACGCTGGCCGGCCCAGTAAGTCGAGCGGAATTGCCGCATCTGCCACGCTTCATTTTTTTCGGCCAGGAATGCCGGTCGCGCGGGGACCGACGTGAATACCAGGTTCGGCTCGCCATTTAACGGTGGAAACTCGACACGCTCGATCCGGCGACCACGAACATCGACCATTTCCAAATTCACGTCCGCGCGACCTTGGCGTTGAACGTGCATCGCGAAATGGACTCCTTCCTCGAGAATCAGCGGCTTGGCGGCGACGCTCGGGGCCAGGGAATGGCGAGTGGCCAATCCGGCCTCCGTGACCCACGCGATACGGGTGCCGGCCGGCGACTCCCGTTTCACCCACTCGATCGCTTGCCAGTACATGCGCAACCGAGCGGCGAATCGATCTTGCCGGCCGATATTCGATGCCGCGACGGCTATCAGCCCCGCTGCCAGAAATCCGCACGCGACGCGCTTGTTCATCGTCCGCGGGATGAACACCAAGGAACTGAGCACCACCGCGAAAGCAAGGTCCATCCCCCAGACGGCCGGCATGGTATATCGACCCGACATATGCGCCATCGGCAAATAAACGCCGATGCCGCCGACTAGCAGCAACCCGGCCGCCATCAGCGTTCCGCGGTGAGTTCGCCAAATCGGTCCCAGATGCGAGTAGGCGACGAGCAGCCCGATCGCGGCCAGGAGCATGCCGACGCCCAGAAAGTCGATGCTCATCGCGCCCTTAAGGGACTGAACGATTCGTGTGAATTGTGCCCATGTGGGTCCGCCCGGCGTGTATTGGCCGGGCTGCCAGTTCAACTTGAAGTAGATGAAGTGCCCGATCGGCAGCAGGAGCGTTAAAGCCAATAGACCAGCGCGAATGCGATGCCGCCGAAGACCGTCTCGCCAATTCGCTCCCATCGGTGCTACCCGCAACAGAATCTGCGCCGGGATCAAAGCCACGAAGGTGTTCTTGCAGCCCAACGCCATGATCACGCATCCCGCGCCGACGAGATCCCACATCCACGGGCGATTGGAACGATTCGCGCGCACGGCACAGACGAGAGCGAGAATGGCATAGGGCATCGCCACGCCCTCGGAGAGTGTCAGACTCGTCCAAATCTCGCTGCGATAGGGATTCCAGATGGCCAGAGCCGTTGCCGCAAATGCCGCGACTGGGTGAATTCGCAACTCGCGCATAAGCCAGAGCAACATGGCCGCTGACCATGTCGTCCAAAGCCAACGGCTCAGGCGCCAGGGCACCGGGTTCCGATCAAACAACTCAGCCATGACCTCCCAATGAAGCCAAAGCGTCGGCCGAAACGGACCCAGGTCCAAGTAGTTTGTCACCACTTTCTTCCAACCGACTTCGATGCGTTGACCCAACGGCATCGATGGCTCGGCGTAAACCGACGTTCCGTCATCATCGAGGTCGAACGGCATCGCCAACGTCGGCAGGTAAACGCTTGATACGAGGACAGCCGCAACGACGACTCCCCAACCTGAAGCGAGAAACCGGGTCATTCGCGAGAAAAAGCTTGGAACGGAATTCGTGGAATCGGTCATGCGCCCACCGCGTCCTTTCCATGGGTCGGACTACAGACAGCGGTGGGAATAGCAAATAGGCCGTGGCGGGTGCAAGGCGAATGCCAACTGAGGAGTTTTGTCGCGCCCGTGAGGAATCATCGGGCGCGACATGCACGATCCGCTTACTTCTTCAGATCTTTGCGGAGACCTTCAAGCTCCTTGATGACTTGATCGATTCTGCGCTCGATGTCGCCGACGCGATCGCGTGTCGCGGTAGGCCGAGGTGCCGACGTTGTTCCGCCGAATCCGCGCGCCATCGGCGGCCCGCCGAATCCGAAACCCCCAAATCCACGAGAACCCCGGGCCATCGGAGGCCCGCCGAATCCAAAACCGCCAAAGCGACTAAATCCGCCCCTCGCAGGAGGTCCGCCGGGGCGACCCGCCTCGGGAGGCCTGGGCTGGCCGGCCCCAGTTGACGGAGTCGGAGCCGAAAGCTTCTTCAGGCGATTTTCAAGTTCCTGCAAATGGTTCTTGAGCTTGGCGATGTCCTCCTTGAGTTTCCTGATTTCGTCGCCGCGAGACGGCGGTTGCGATTGGCCTCGCCCGCAAATACTCAAGCACAGACCGGCAGCAATCAGACATGCGTACTTCTTCATGGTTTCGCCCTCTTGAAGTGCCTCACGCTCCCCCCAGGATGGTGCAGCGATACTCATATCAACACCTGGTCGCGGTGCCGGTGTTGAAAAATGAGGCGTATTTAATTTGTAGCCGAATGGTGGCGCCATTGGGGTCCGATAACAGGCTGGCTTTTCCGGCGAAATTCGATGAGTGATCGCCGACAATCGCGCCCGGCCTGATATAATACGAGTACATCGATCTGAGATCGCGCGGCAACAAGTGGTGTCACTCGGCGCGAAGTGATGAAATGCTGTTCGAAGTCATCGCGGGCTACGATTAGGTGGCTCCATTGCGACTTTCCGGAGGCGGTGCGTGGTTCCTAGCCCCCCTGGAATCGGCCCGCTTCCGGAAAATTTTTCGCGACGTTTTCTCCCCCCAACCCATCAATCAATAACGAGATATGACCATGCCTCGCCACGGGCCGGCGCTGCCCGTGAAAAAAAATGTCGGGTTACGCGTTATTCAGCGAAGGGTGTTCGTTCTGTTGGCGGGAAGAAGCCTTAGCCAATTGGAGGTGACGAAACGAGTACCATCGCCCATGGTCTCATGAACACCAGGTTGTCGTGAAGCAAGGAGGCAACACGTCCCGGTCGGTAGGGGAGGCACTGACATGGATTCCGCGACGCTGGCGGCTTGGTCAAGCCAGGTGATACGGCAACGAATCGGGATTGGAGCAATCGTCTTGGATTGTGCCAATCGTGGCATTCCGCAGCAGCGAGCCGAGGAACTGGCTGAAGATGCTGTGCAGGAAGCACTGCGGAGAGCCACGGAGGCAACAACCACGCTCACCTTCGAAACCTTCGCCGCCTTTCGAGCATGGATCAAGCGCGTGGCCTTGAACTACAATCGCGACGTGTTGCGTCGAATGTCTCGGCAACGACAATTCGCCAACGGAGAGGACTTTGACTCGCCCGCTCCGAACGCGATGTTGGAGTTGCTTCGCGAGTTGCTGCCGACCCTGACCGAGGACGAACGGAAGCTAATTGACCTTTCGTACCTGGGACAAAAGCAAACGCTCGCCGACCTGGCGTCGTGCCTATTGCCGGAGGATTCCAGCAACGTTTCGGCTCGGGTTCAACGGGTGTGGCGCAGGCGTCGCGAACTGCTGCGAAAGCTCGCCGCCGCGCTCGACCTCGAGCCGGAACCCCGCGGAGGATGAACCTGCGTGTCCTCCAGAGACAAGGCGCGACGGGCTTGTGACCAACGCCTCCAAGCGGCTGGGCCTCTTCCCCGAGTGTAGCCCCACGTTACCTTTTCTCCAGGAGGACACCTTTCCATGAGTAACCCTAACGCTTCCAGCAATCGGCTCCCCATTGTGTTGATGGAGGCGATTGTCGCCTCGATCGGGGTCGGACAGGATCGGCCCCAACTGCCTGCGGATTCGCGTCAGGGTGCCAGGGTGTGGTTTCGGCGGCTGATGGTCGATGCAGCCGCTCTGCTAGCACATGTTCGCTGGATTCAAGATCGGTTCAACTGTTCCGTTCAGATCCCACCAGCCCAAGGAGCCTGGCGGGAAGGGCCGATCGAGCTACCCATGGCGGGTTCTCGGCTCCCCTATACGGACCTCTTGCCCGAAAACCTAGCTCGCAGCGTGGCTCAACTTGGGCCGGACGCACTGACCGACGAGATGCTGGCCACCATCCTCTTGAACCCTTTCGCCCTGGCCGATCTTCACGATCTCATCGACGCGGAGTTGCCCGAATTTTGGCTCGACGTCATGGAAGAAGTCGGTCAGGAGCGACTATCGGATCGATTTCGAAACATCGACGACGAGATTGCCCCAGCGGGACGAGTTCGGACAACGGCAGCCGTGACCAATCACGTACCTGGAGCGGAGCCTGGGCCGGCCGTCGCAGCCGGCCTCGGAATCGGTGTCCCGTTTGAACGCCGAGTTCTCCCTGTTTCACAAATGATCGCGCCACGGTTGGCCGCGTCTTGGCATGGCGACCCGTCACGGAAAACTCGCATCGTGCTGCGATCCATGCCGCTGGCTGACGGTGACGAATGGCAACCGGTTCTCGAACTCACTCCTGCCCCGACGGCATCGCCCGCCAGGGTCACGATTCGTTTCGCAACCGGCGATGAGCGACATTTCGTCGTGGCCCTCGGGTCCAATACATCTGATGCCGCCGACCCGTTACCGTCGAGCGCCTTTGACTACACCTACGGCGAATGGCATCTCGCACCGGACGGGGTGCGACTGGTCCTCACGTGAGGCCCTCGCCGACGCTGCCCCAGTTCGGGACTTCAATTAAACCTCGTTGGAGGTTAACGCGAATCGACACGGGGCGCCGAGCCGGAAACGCAAAGTCGTTTTCGGCTCGGCGCCCCGTGTCGATTGTCTTTTTTCAACACTTCGGCTTGACACGCATCGAATGCATCCCTATCCTCCGCCGCCTTTGAGCCGAACTAGATTTACGTCCGAACGACCGGAAAGCTGACCTTCAGGGCGCGGGGGCGCCATGGGAGGCGGCCGGGGGAGGTGTCGGGATGCGGACACGTCGTGATTTTCTCGTCCTGGGTGTGGTCGGGTTGGCCGCCGGTTGTTTCGGGCCGCAGACTCGGCTTCAAATGGACGACGAGAAAGAGCAAAAGCCGCTGGTCGAGACCATAGGTGACGTAACCGAAGCCGTCATCAACGCCGAGCCGACGCCGGTCATGGGTGTCGGCCTCGTGGTCGATCTCAACGGTACCGGCGGCGGCATGCCACCGCAGAGCAGCTACCGATCGGCCCTCGAGAACGAACTCAAACGAGCCGGCGTCGAGGATGTCAAGAAGGTCCTTTCGTCGCCGAATCACACGATGGTTATCGTCACCGCCATCATCCCTCCGGGCACTCGCAAGGGCGACCCGATCGACCTCGACGTGAGCCTACCTCCGGGGAGCCGATGTTCCAGTTTGCGTGGCGGGCGATTGTTGGCCTGCGAGTTGCGCAACTTCGACAGCACCAAGAACCTCCACCCAGGCTCGCAGGGGCCCGAGCGATGGCTCGCCGGTCACGTCCAGGTGAAAGTCGACGGCGGGACGATTCTGGTTGGCATGAATCCGGCCAAGCCCGACACGGTCCGAGGCGTGGCCCCGGAAATCGATCCGGGGACTTCCTCGGGCGGCGACTATGTCGGCAATCGTACCGACGAACGATCCGGGCGCGTTTGGGGTGGCGGCCGCAGCGTCGTTGAGCCACCGCTATATCTGTCCATGAAATCGGACAAGCAATTTGCTCGAATTGCGGCACGAGTCGCCGATCGCATCAATGAGACGTTCCCCGGGTCCAAATTCGGACGCGGTGCCACCGCAAACGCTCAGAACAAGATGATGATTGCACTCTCGGTGCCGTCGCCCTATCGCCACAATCTGCCTCGCTACCTTCGCGTCGTGCGACTGATTCCCATGGAAGGCATGCCCGCGCCCGATGGCCCGTACCGTCGTCAGTTGGCCGAACAGCTAATCGACCCCAGCACGTGTATCACCGCGGCCCTCCGGCTAGAGGCCCTGGGCAACGACAGCGCGCCGGTTCTGAAGACCGCAATCAAAGCGCCGTCGCCACTGGTCCGCTTTGCCGCATCGGAAGCCCTCGCCTACCTCGGCCATCCGGCTTGCGGCGAGGAACTCTCGGCACTCGCCCAGGAACACGTCGCTTTGAGAGCGTTCTGCCTCGCCGCCTTAGCGTCATTGGATGAAGCTGTTTGCCACATCAAGCTGACCGAGCTGATGTCAACCCACGACCCGGAACTGCGCTACGGCGCGTTTCGCGCGTTGCGGGTTCTCGATGATCGCGACCCCGCGGTCCGAGGCGAGCGTCCGGCCGATGCCTTCTGGATTCACCGTGTCGCTGGTCAGTCGAAACCGATGGTCCATTATCTCACGACAAGACGAAGCGAGATTGTCCTCTTTGGCGACAATCAAATGCTCGTCCCACCGTTCTCGCTTGTCGCCGGCGAATTCACCCTGGTCGCATCAAACGACGGCGGAACCTGCACGATCGGCCGATTTGATCCGCGGCGACGCGAGCCGCGCCGCGAACAATGTTCCCTCATGGTCGTCGATGTCCTGAAGACGGTTGCCAAGATGGGCGGCACCTATGCCGACGCCGTTGCCGTCCTGAAGAAAATTGAAGACAACGGCTGCCTGAACTGCGATATCGTCGCCGACGCCCTGCCGCGATTGGCCGACGTCAGCAAGCTTGCTGAACTCGGCAAGAGCGATCCGGCCCTAAGAACTCAACTAAGTGTGGCCCCGACGCTGTTCGGCGACAATCCTTAGCCGGATAATACAGAAACGGGACTCCGCGAGCGGTTGCGCGATCTCCATGGGGGTGAGCGTTACCGCTGGCGGTGTTCACTGAGGGCTTTGGATGCTGAAACGGTTGGAGTTGATCGGGTTCAAGAGCTTCGCCGACAAGACGGAGTTCACCTTCGCCGCGGGGATCACGGCGGTCGTCGGCCCGAATGGCTCCGGCAAATCGAACGTCGTCGATGCCGTCCGTTGGGTTCTTGGTGAACAATCCGCCAAGAGCTTGCGCGGCGGCGAGATGGCCGACGTCATCTTCAACGGGTCGAGCACGCGCCGAAGCCTCGGCATGGCCGAGGTGACGATGACTTTTGATAATTCGCGACGAATCCTCGCCGTAGAGACCGACGAAGTTCAGATTACTCGCCGAGTCTACCGCGACGGCCAGGGCGAATACCTCATCAACCAGCAACTCAGCCGGCTTCGCGACATCAAGGACCTGTTTCTCGGGTCCGGCGCCGGTCACGGTGCCTATTCGGTCATCGAACAAGGCCGCGTCGATGCCCTGCTTCAATCATCGCACACCGATCGCCGAATCATCTTCGAAGAAGCGGCCGGCATCAGTCGTTTCAAGGCACGAAAAAACGAGACCCTGCGAAAACTCGAAAACGTCGATCAGAATCTGCAACGGCTCGGCGACATCATCGCTGAAGTCGAAAAGCAGTTGCGTTCCGTTCGCCTCCAGGCCGCCAAGGCTCAACGATTTCAGGAACACTCCAATAGGCTGCGTGAAATGCGTCTCGGTTTGGGGCTTCGCGAATACCACGAACTCACCGGGCATCTTCAACTCGAAGAAGCAACCTTGACCGAGCTGCGAGAAGGATTGGCGGCGTCGGCGGCGTCATCCGCGAGCGGTGAGGACGAGCTGGCGAGACTCGAAGTCGAACTGGCCGCCGTTGAAGTCGCCGTCCACGAGGATGAACAGCGACTCGCCGAATACCGCCAAGGCATTGCAACCCGCGAGGCGACGCGAGACCGCGAGGGTGCGGCCGAACTCGAATTGGAAGCGGCACTGGAGACCGGCTTGCGTCGGCGTATCGCCTTGGCGGCACGGGTGGCGGAACTCGCCGCCGAGTTGGCCCGCGCCGATGACGAGGGTCGCTCCGCTGCCGAGTTGGCCCGTGAACGACGCGCCGCTGTGCAGACGCTCGAAGCCGAGTTGACAGCCGCGGAACGCGAACTTGCCGAACTTCGCCGCCAGATTCATGCTGACCGCGAGTCGCACCTCGAGCAAATGCGCTTGGCCGCACGCCTTCAAAACGACGCGGTCAGCCTCCACAGCCGGCTTGAAGCATTGCGCCGCGACCGCGAACGGCTGCATTTGCGAAGCACGCAAGCCTCCGAGCACCTGGCGTCACTCGACGTTGAACTCACCGATCTCAATCGAGCCGACGCCGACATTCAAACGCAGATAAACACAACCCGCGACGTGCTTGGGCGCCGATGCGAGGAACGCGAACTCTTGCGTCGTCAGGCAGCCGATGTCGAACAAGCGATCGCCGACCTGCGTGTTCGACGCAGCGCCCTGACCAGCCGCATCGATGTCCTGGAGCAACTAGAACGAAGCCTCGAAGGATTGGGCACCGGCGTTCGCGAGGTCATGCAGCTCCTGCGGGAAAACGCCGAGTGGGACGTCGTGCTGGGACTGGTCGCGGATTGCCTCACGGTTCCTCGCGATATCGCGCCCTTGATTGATTTGGCTCTTGGCGACAACGCCCAGCGATTCATCGTTCGCGACTCCGGCGCCCTCGACGCATTGCTCGCGAGGCGAGTCGTTCCAATCACGGGTCGGGTTGGTTTCCTGCCGCTTCCCGCGACCGATGGAGCGATCGTTCCCGAATCCGGCGACGAACCACCGGGCGTTTTGCGTGCCGATCGAGTCGTTCGCTGCGACCGCCCGGAACTGGCGGGATTGCCGGCGCGTTTGCTGGGCACGACGCGGATCGTCGCCGACCTCGCCACGGCACGGGCCATCGCGGCCGACCCCCAAAACAGCGGGCTGCGCTTCGTGACGCAGCGCGGCGAACTGCTTGAAGCCGACGGCACTCTCACGGTCGGGACGCACCATGCCGAGGCCGGGATTCTTTCCCGAAAGAGCGAGCTGCGCGAACTCAGGCAACAGATGCTCGTACTCGATGCCGATGCCCGTGACGCCGACCATCGCTTGAACGAGTTGCGCCGCGAGGCAGAGGCCATTGAGGAGCCGATTCACGAACTGCAACAGGAAATTGCCGCACTTGTCGAGCAGGCCCACGAACTGCGGCATCGAGTCGCCCAGCATCGGGCGAAATTCACGGATCTCCACGAGGAGGTCACGTCGAACCGAACCGAAATAAGCGGTCTGGATTTGGAGATTGAACGGCTCGCGGCGGAATGGGCCCATGTGCGGCATCGGGCGGACGCCGCTGATCAAGCCGCAAGGGATACGCAGATTCGCGCCGAACAAGCAGACGCCGACGCCCGTTCGCGAGAGCAGGTCCGACTTGACCGCGAACATGCCTGCACGCGAGCCCGTGTCGATCGCGCTCAAGTTGAGGAGCGGCTGGCCGGCCTAAAGGCCCGATTACATCAACTGAATATCGATCATGCCGAACGGCGACGAGAACTCGACGCCCTCGACTCTCAGGCCATCGAAGTGCGCCAAAGGCTGGCCCACAGCCGATTGGTGCTTCTCTCCACATCGGCCGCCGTCGCCGAGCTGACATTATTCAAAGAAACAGCGGAACGTCAGTTGGCCGAGCGTACCAGACGCCGCGATGAACTTCGCGAACATCGCCGCGCATTGACCGAGCAACTCCACGCCGTTAACGCCGCCCGCCAGGGTCGCCTCGATGAGGCTCATGCCCATGAACTCCATGCCGGGCAACTGCGTTCTCGTCGGGAAGCCCTTGTCGAGCGCCTTCGCGAAGATTACCAGATTGACCTCGGCGAGGTCTATTTGCAAGAAATGGCGCCGCGAGGCGAAGGCGAACCGGCCCGGACGTGGGAGACCATGGACCCGATCCCGGCGAATGACGAGATTGCCGAGCTTCGACGAAAGCTCGCGAGGCTGGGCAGCGTCAACCTCGACGCGCTCCAGGAACTGGCCGAACTCGAGTCGCGAGCCAACGACTTGCAGAAGCAGCACAACGATCTGACGACGGCTCAACGATCGCTCCAAGACATTATCGCCAAGATTAACCATGACAGTCGAACGATTTTCACCGAGACATTCGCCTTGATCCGAAGCCACTTTCAGGATCTGTTTCGCAAACTGTTTGGCGGTGGCATGGCCGATGTGGTCTTAGAGGACGAAAACGACATTCTCGAATGCGGCATAGAAATAACAGCCCGGCCACCAGGTAAGGAGCTTCGCAGTATCTCCCTGATGAGCGGCGGCGAGAGAACCCTTGCGGCGATCGCGCTGCTGCTGGCGATATTTCAAGCCAAGCCAAGCCCCTTCTGCCTACTCGACGAAGTTGATGCCGCCCTTGACGAGGCCAATAATACGCGCCTGGCGGGAGTCCTGCGGGAGTTTCTGCATCAATCGCAGTTCATTGTCATTACTCACAAGAAACGCACGATGGCCGCGGCCGATGTTTTATACGGCATCACGATGCAGGAATCGGGCGTCTCAAAGCAAGTCTCCGTGCGGTTCGAAGACTGGCCCGAAGACGCGGACGAAACGGCCGCGGCATGACCCGCGCCTATTTCGGAATGATGTCGCCCTGCGCGCGATCGTGGAAAAGCGAACTGCTGCCAATGACGGATTCGGCACCCCCCAACAACGGCTCCCATCGTAGCGAGACGCGGCCCGAAAAGTTGCGGTAGTTCGCGTTCATCTCGATTCGCAACGACACCGGCTTGTCACCAACAACGACATATGTCTCGCCTCGGATCGGCGCCCGATCGCGAACGGCTTCGCCGGTTTTCTTCACCTCGAGAATCTTGCGGCGATCCAATTGAACCGACGCGGATTCATCGGCTTCAAGGATGAGCTTGTAGACACCGGCCTGCGGTGGCAGCAGATAGCCGTTCCAGCGACCCGCGTACATGCTCGTGGTCACCTTGGGGTCAGGTGAACCGCTCCACGTGAAGTCGATCGAATTGTCGACGCGTGCATGGAGTCGCGTTGTCTCACCGATGCGTGTGAATTCGCCCACCAGACCCGGCTTGTATGCCGTCGTACCAAACAGTAGTCTCAATCGATCATCTACTTTCACCTTTTCGGCGCCAGCGACATCTTGGCGCGCCTGCGTGTACCAGTAACGGGCGCGGCGTTGGCAATGCCCCTTTACGTCACCCGTCGTGCCTTCACCCAGGTCCCACCAAGCGTCGGCAAGGGCCATCATGTCGATGGTTGATGTCGGCGGATTGATTTCCTTCGTGGCGACGGCCTTCCATTTGGGGTCTTCGCTCTTGGCAAGCATCTCAAGGCCGGCCTGCCAATCACCGCGAACGAAAGCGATAACGCTGCCGACGGCCTGACACGCTTTCGGGTCGTGTGGATCGGTCTTCAGTTTGTCACGATACGGCTTGACGGAGTCGAATTCGGATCGGTATTTGGCGAGGATCTTGCTGGTGGCGGACGCCGCCTCGGAAAGGTGGGCCGGGCCACTCTTTTTCGCCACGGTCTCGGCAACCTTAACCAGTCGCAGCGCGGCGTCAAAATCATCCGCTGCCAAAACGGCCTTGATCGCGGCAAGAGCGCCTTCGGCAATCGGTCGCTGAGTGATTGGCGTTTGTGCCAGTTTGCCCAGCGTCTCAAACGCCGCCACTATCTGAGACGCAGCATCGATGTCGTAGGCCGCGCACAATTTGGCAATCGCGTCGGTGACCAGGGCCGGATCGACCCCCTGAGCACCGAGGTCGCGAGCCTCGCGCAACAGCACATAGCGCAAGACGGGATCGCCCTCGGCAACAAGCGATTCGAGATAGAGCTTCTTGCCCAGATCGCGCATGTCGGAGGCCAGTTTCTTGGCATAGTCCGCTTTGTATTGCTCCTTCAGCTTGGCCTCGACGGCAGCCACGGCATCAGGCGCTGGGATCGGGCGGCGTCGGCCGGCTACCGCGGGTGGCTTCGGTGGAGCGGGCGCGGTCGAGGGCAAGGCGCGATTCTCGATCTTCCAGACGACGATGGTTCCCTCATCACAGCCAGAGGCCGCGAACGTGCTCGATCCGGGCCATTCCAATTGCGCGGCAAGCACGCCGGCCGGAGCGCGACCGCGCTCGTCGCCCGTTTCCGTGTCCCACAACCTCACGTCGCCTTTTTCATCACCGGAAAGCAGCCGGCGATTATCCGCTCCGACAACCAACGTCTTCACCTGAGTGTCGTGGCCCTTCAACTCTCGAAGCATCTGATCGTTGGCGGCATCGAAGACCTTGATTTTCCCGTTGAGGTGGCCGGTCACAAATCGCCTTCCGTCAGGGCTGATCGCGACGGCAATCGCTGCCCGTGCCGTCGCCGTAGTGACTCGCCGGATGACCGCGCCGGTTTTCAAACTTAGAATGATCGGATCGGTTTCCGTCGCGAGAAAAACCTGACCAGAATTGGTGATGGCCACATCGAACAGTGTCCCCTCGGGGGTCATGTCCTTTTGCCAAGATACCTTTCCGGTTTCAACGTCCCACTGCAGAATCTGCTTCTGCTCCTGGTCCAAGGCCACCACGTTCTTCCCATCGTGACTGGCGCGGAGCGTCGCGGGAAACCCGAAGGTCTCCGGCACGTCGAACGTGCGGACGGCCTTTTGTTGTTTGATGTCCCAGAGTCGAACCACCTTGTCTTGGTGAATCGTCAAAGGTCGATCGGGTGGGACAAACGTCACCGCCCGCAGGGCATTCCTTGGGACGGTAAAGGTCGCGATCGTCTTGTTGGAATCGGTTTGAACGACCACAACGGTTTCGCTCGAGCCGGCCATGGCACCGAGTTTGCCGTCCGCGGAGAGGGCAAATCGACGGATCGAAGCGAGATTGGGGGCCTTCGACCTGCGAAAGACAACAATCTCCGGTCCCGATGGTGGCATCGGAGTCGGCGTCGGCGTGGGCGGCATCGGCGTTGGAGTCGGCGGCATCGGTGGAATCGGCGGTTTGACGGCCACCGCGGGGCTGCCGCCGACCAGTTTCCAGATGATCACGGGGCCTTTGTTGCACGTGGCCGCCGCCAACGTCGCGTCGGCGGAGAACTGAACGGAATGCACGGGTGCCGGCAACATTTCTTGATAGGTCGGCTTCCCGGTCTCGAGGTTCCAAAGAATGACCATGCCCTTGGCGTCGGCTGACAACAACCGCTTGCCATCGCTTCGGAGCGACAGCGACCGAACTTCCGCGTCATGTCCCAGAAGCGTCTGAGTCGCGACTTCGGTCCGAATATTCCAAATGCGAATGGCGTTGTCGGGATGGGCGGCAATGAGTCGACCATCGGGCATCATGGCTACCACGAGTCCGGCCCACATCGTCGAGTTCTTGACCTTGCTGATGAGCTTGCCGGTCGCCGAGTCGCCGAGCCATGGATCGGCCTTCGCCGTGCTGATGTAGAACTGCTTACCGTCGGGAACAAAGGCAATGTCGGTCACCGAGTCGGTCGGATCGGGATAATCAACCGTCCACAACGGCTTGCCCGTCGCGACCGCCCATTTCATGACTTGTTTGGCTTTCGGCACGGCGCCGATGATGAATCGGCCGTCCGGCGATGGTGTCAGTTTTGCCGGCGGGAAGTCTTTGTCATCGATGTCGAGCTTTGCGGTTTCGGTGCCGGTCGCGAGATTCCAAATGCGAGCAACCTTGTCCGGCGACACCGATACGAGGCGATTACCGGGAATGTAGACCAGCGCCCCGGGGTTTCCACTGATACCCGTGAGCCGATTAATCTCGGCGCCACTCTCGAGGTCGAGGATTTTCAGGTGCATCGGCCCCGGCAAGACACCTCGCTTGCCATCGGGCAACAGGACAAATCGCCGGTTGAGTTTTGGGTCGCCGGGAATGCGTTTGAGTTCCGCCAAAGCGTCACTGCCCGGCATCGCCGGCGGGGAGACCGGTGGGGAGACCGCGTCGCTGATCGACCAGATTCGAACAAGGCCTTCGTCGCCACAGACGGCCGCCAGATTTCCATCTGCGGAAACGGCAATGGCTTCAATTCCTGGCTCAACTTTTGCCCGGTGGGTTTCTTGGCCGGCCGTCAGGTCCCACACTCGTAACCAACCGTCGAGCGATCCAGAAATGAGCCGGTCGCTTTTGGGCGTGAAGGCCAGCGCTCGAATCGGTGAGCCGCTGCCGCCAAGTTGCCAGAGTAACTTGGAACCTGTGGCATCCCAAACCCAGATGCATCCTTCGCTGGACGCGGCAACTCGCGCCCGATCCGCGGCGAGGGCCGTGGTGACCCAGGGGCCGGTGGAATTCCATTTCGGGTCGATGATCGGCCCGGCCTTCTCGGAGGTCAGATCCCAGAGTTGGATTCCGCCCTCCCCGGTTGCCAACCAAATGCTCTTGCCGTCGCCGGCCGGAGCGGTGGCGAGGGCAAGCCATTTTCCATTCGGTTCGACCCCGCCGGAGCGTTGTAAGGTCTTCACATCCCAGCGAGAGACAACCTGATCCGTTCCGCAAGTAAGCGCCGAGTTACCATCGGACGTAACCAAGATATGCCGAATCGCGCCGGAGTTGTTGTCCAAAGGCACCGAGCGAATGAGACTGCCGGTAGACCAATCCGAGACTCGAAACTCCTTGTCGCCGGCGGTTAGGACGAGGTTAGCCGGTCCCATCGCAATCGCCCGAATCGGCTCGCCGTGGGCTTGGAACTTTCGCTGTTCGCGAAAAGTCGTTGAGTCGAAAACGTGGACGAAACCATCAGCCGTTACCACGATGAGGCGATTCTCGGGACCCGCGAAGGCGACGTGAACGACCGACTTTCCGAGTGGCAGTTGCTGAAGAAAGGTCGTCGCGGGGCCTTTGAACTCCGGCAACGGGCCGCCGAAATCGCGAGTCGCGTCCCAAACCAAGTTCTTGGCCGGGTCCACCAGGCGAATGACCGGTGCCCAAATCGTGTGGTCGCGATAGATGCCGCCGCGAGAGTCGATGACAAAGTCGATGGTTTCGCCAATTTGAACATCAACAGACTCAACCGATGTGGCAACTTCCTGATCGATCGTCTGCCAGGTACCGAGTAGCCCTTGCCGGTTCGACACGATCAATCCACGAACGCCGTCGCCGTCACGGGCCAATCGTCGCAACATGCCGCCAATGCGAAGGCGTCCGTTGACGGGGGAAATCCAGCGGCGAATCGCTTGAAAACCAGGATTGTCGCCCGGTTGCCCGCCGATGGCATCCAAGAATGCCCATGACGACTCGCGATTGGGAACGATCGCGCCGCCGGCTCGCCGTCGCCCGTTGAAGTGTTCGAGTAGTTTGAAAGACTCAACTCGCTGCGTCGCGTCATCAAATCGGCCGAAGCCGTATCGCCAAGCCTCGGAAGTTGGAGGCGGACCTACGGGCGGTGGCGGGAGCGGCGGCGGCGAAGGTGGAACGGGCGGCGGGCCCTTCGGTTCGGGCGTGTCGGTATTGGTCTTCGGCTCAACCGGAAGAATTTCCTTCGGCTCGACGGGGCTACTCGCAACCGCCACCGTCGGCTCAGTCTCATTCCTCCCCTTGGTAATCATGACGATGACGCCGACAAGTACCAGCAGACCGATTCCCAAAACACTACCGCCGATAATAAGCGGCATCGACGACTGTTTGGGCTTGTACCCCGCGCGGCGTTTGGCGCCCGCAACGGTTGCCGAGTCGGTAATGGCCGCGAAGACATTCTCTGGAGCCGATCGCGTGCCCTTGATCGGCGCGGCGGCCGGCCGCGATCCTGAGGGCGGCGAGGCAGGCACGGACACCACCGGGGCGTCGCCCAGCAGCGTCTTGACCATCTTCTCTTGTCCCGGCAACAGCGGGCGCGGCTCGCCCTCGGGCATGATCTCGTCGAGCCAGGCCGCCTGGGCCAACGGCTGTTCGCTGGCAAGAATCATCTGCCCGATCAACGCTCGCATCCCGGGATCGGGATGCTTCCATAGTTCCTTGACCAACGGCGAACCCGCCATGTTCAGCAAGTCGCCTTCCTTGAACAACAGGTTGTCGCCGTTGTCGTAACGATCCCACAATTCCGGCCCGATGATCTTCAACGCCCGCAACGACGTGGCAATCAGCAGGTGCGGGAAACGATCCATGTGCTGGCTGTAGACCGTGTCGCGCGCCCGTTGCGGATGCTGGTAATTGGCATGACCGACTTCGCCCGAGGGCTTCTTCGACAGCGCCGGCACCCACATTCCGTCGTAGTCGATCAGCTTCAGCCCAAGTGCCGTCGATTTCGTGCTTGGGACGAGCAAAACGTTGCCGTGTTGGATGTCGCCGTGGGAAACGTCCGCATCGCGAAGGCGCTTTGATAGCTTGGCCCACATCTGCAACATCGCTTCGAGCGCCGACTTGCTTTCGCGATGCTTGGCGACGAATTCGTTAAGCGTGTTCCCTTGGACCCACTGCATTTTCAGCACGGGGTACCATTGCCCCCGAATGCGGACACCTTCAGCGAGGTATCGAAACGGCACGCTGAAGGGCAGGTTGGCCTTGTTGAGGTGTTCGTCGAGGGCAGCGTATCGTTCCTGCAAACCCGTAATGTGCCGGGTGAAACACTTGACGGCCCACTCCTTGCCATCCGGCCCACGAACCTGATAAACATCGGCGAAGTTTCCCGAACGCGGCACGGGTATCCCGAGAGCGTTGGTGACTGCCTCGCCGTCGCGCAAGTCGCTGTCGGCGAACGTCTGGGCGAGATTCTGAATCGCCTCGTTATAATCTTGCGAAAGCGGCCAACTCATAGTCACCTCGGTCTATCGCCGGCGCGACAACCAGCACTTGGGCAAACCCAGGCCCAAAAGCGCTGGTCGGTGTGTCATCACATTGGACGACCGTTGACAGTCTACTGTTCCGCATCCGGCGCGGGCAGCAGATCAACAATGAGACAAGTGACATCGTCGTTACGAAGGCCACCGGAGGTCCGCAGTCGTCCAATCCAATCGGCAAAAGCCGCATCAGGTTCGGGATCAACAATTAAACGATCGAGTTCGTCGTTGGGATTGTCGCCGGCTTCTAGTCGTGTCAAGAGCCAACACGCAATAGCGTCGGTCATGAGCACGAATCGATCACCCGGTCGCGCGTTGCCGGCGGCCCATTTCCCGGGCGGGTCGCCTCGCGCCGCGGGCCGCGATCCCAAGAGGTCCGGGCGGTTGCCGAAATCGTCGGCATGCTCGATCGGAAACGACTGAACAAGCCGGCCCTGGCGCAACTGAAATAGGCAAGCATCGCCGACAGCAGCGGCTCGCCAACGTCCCGTACCATTGGTACCGGGCAGCCATTCCCATCCGAGGAGCGTGGCAAACGCCCCTTGTTCTCGCTTGGTCTCGGCATACCAAGGCAAGGCCTTATGACCGACGGCTCGCCACCAACCGGCTCGGGGATTCTCTAACCACGTTGGCCAATTTTCCGGGCGCGGCGCGGATCGGACAAAGCTCTCGGAAAGTAGCAGCGCCCATTCGGCAGCGAAAACGCTCTCGGCGGCTCCGTCCGCTACCGCGAATCGCCCTCCAGAATCATCGACGGCGCACGCGTCCTCATACTCTTCCAGCCGGCTGCCGGCCTTGGGAAGGGAAAACGATTGCCAACGAATAACAGCGGCGCCGGCCATAAGTTCTACCGCAGCGATGACGCGACGCGTGTGCCCAGATCGAGGAATCGAATAACCGCGACAAGGTCGGCGTTAAACACAAACCCACGGCTATGAGGGCCCACCGGGAATCCATCCGATCTCGCCGCGTCCTGGAGCTTCTCCGGCAACTCGCTCGACATTCGGAATAACAACTTCGCGTAGTTGTCCGGCAGCGCCGATTCGTCTTCGGGGAAAATGAATGGAGCGTCCGTTCGTGCTGACAGGTGCGCGTTGAACAAAAGCACGGGGCCATCGCTGCTCTTCTGATGGCGAATGGCGTCAGCAGCGGTTCGCGGGTCGCCGTCGCTCGGCTTGCCGTCGGTCAGGTGCATCACGATCGGTGGAAAGCAATTCGGATGCTGTCGCAGAAACCCGGCAACGATGCCGCGAGCCGTGTCGAGAGCCTTGCACATGGGCGTCTTGCCATGTGCGACCGGCTCGAACCAAACGGGAAACTTGTACTTCTGTTCGACCAAACCGCCGGCGCCGTCCTCGACAAGGCGACGGCGTTGTTCCACACGCAGCGGATGATCGGCAATGGTGCTGATCGGCACGAGGGCTTGGCCGGCGTTCGGACCCGCGGCGAGTGCCGGTTTGACGCTCCCGCCATCGGTTAATTCGCCGCCGTAGCCGAGTACGCCCACATGAAAATAGTCGCGGACACCATCGGCCTTAGCGCACTTCAGCACCAGATTCTGCAACAGGCGATTGATCGCATCGGCGACCCCATCGGCCTTGCGGGTCGCCGACTGAGCGCCAAAAGGCTCGGCCATCGATCCCGATTGATCGATCACGAACAATAGGCATGTCGGATTCCCGCGGCTGATTTCGGCGGCGTACATGGTGGCTCCTGATGCAACCACGATCGGTGCCGCGAAATGCGGCCTCATATTGGTTATCGCGGACTTGCAAGGTTCATGCAAGAGGCAAACGACGTTTCACTTCTTGGGGCAGGCCTTGGCAGCTTTGCGCCACATGGCAGCCAATTGAGGCATGTGCAGCCGCTCACAGGCGTCGGCAAGCTTGTATCGAACCTCGGCATCCCAAGGATCTTTCATGGCTTCGCGATTGAGCTTGGACAGTTCCAGCAAGTCGTTTTTGGTCTGATCGGCTTTGGAGCGTTGCTCGGCGGCTTCCTTGGTTCGACCCAACTGTTCAAACGCGAGCGCGAGTTGATAACGCGGGCGATACTCGCCGGGATTGAGAGCGATGGCTCGTTCCAGCGAGGCCGCGGCGGCCTTGGAGTCGCCCATGTTCAGGTAGAGGCCACCCCGCAAGTGATGAAGGCCCCCAACTTCGGGATAGCGCTTGATCGCCGCATCCAATAGCTCGGCGGCTTCCGCGTTGCGGCCCAAGCCAACCAGGGCCTCGGCCCGCAACAATTGCGCGCTCGCGGAAGCCGAGTCCTTGGCGGATATCCCGTCGAGTGCTTCGAGTGCGCCGGTGTTGTCATGGTCGTTGTTCAAGCAGAGTGCCAAGTCGATGCGGATCTTGGCGGCCAACGCAGGGTCCGGGTTGCGTTTCAGGGCTTCCCGATACGATCGCACGGCCGATCGATAGTCCTCGAGGTCTTGCAAAATGCGCCCGTTCATCCAATGGGGTCGGGGGTTTGCGGGTTCGAGAACGATAAGCCGATCGAGGTGAGTCATCGAGCGGACAAAGTCGCCCTGATCGAAATAAATGACGGCGAGCCAACGATGGGCCTCGGGATTGTGAGGCTCTTCGGCAAGCACAAACTGAAGCGCCTGTTCGGCCTGATGCGACTTGTCCAGAGCATGAAACGCGGGAGCGGCGAGAATGGCAGCAGCCCGCCGCAGATGGCCGGCGGATTGAACCTGTTTCAGTTCAGCCAGGGTTTCCAAGGGACGATTGCGGCGAGCGGCAATCTCGGCACGCAACAGGGCCGCATGCTCGGGCCAACCAGCGTCGGCCAAACGCTGAGCAACACGCTCCGCCCCATCGAGGTTATCAGCACGGGCCTGTTCCTGCCCGAGTCGCAGTCGGCGATCGGGATTCTGAGCGCGTCGGTAGCCGATCACCGTTGGAACAGCCAAGACGATCACCAAGGCCGCCAGGGCAATGATGCTCGGAAAACGTCTCGGCCAAGGCATGATGCGATTCCAAAATGACTAGGGCCGGGCAACTGGGCCATGAAAGCCTCGATGCCCGGCCCGGCTCATCCGTGGGAGACTATTTGCCTTCGAGTTTTAGTTCGACCGAACCGCTGGATGGAACGGTGACTTTCAGACCCGACTTATCCTTGTTCGCGTACTTCTCAGGCAGCAGGTGCTTGGTAAGAGGAGCCTTGGGAGTAAAGGTCCCCTTGGTGCCCTTATTCATCTCGGCGAACGCCTTGGTGGGATCTTTACCGATATCGGCATTGGCACCCTTGGGAGCGGCCGTTTTTTGAACGGTGACCGCATAGGTTCCGGCCTTGGCCCCGGGCTTATTTCCCGTGGAAAGCGAGAACCTGCCGCTGGAGTCGGTGATCCCCTCGGCTTGAGGGCCGGTCCCAGACTCGGGCACGAAGACAACAGTTGCCCCTTCGACAGGGCTCCCGTTCCAAGTGACGGTTCCTTCAACCTTGGACAATCCCGGGCCACAACCAACGGCCGCCGCCGCAACGAGGGCCAACGGGAGAACGAAGAGAGTGCGCCAACGCATTGCGGTCGATCCTTTTGGGGAGGTCAGAGAATCATGAAAGGGCGATTGAAAAACCCCCGCGACCCGATCAGTGATCGCGGGGGTGTGCGGATGTACCGCGTCGATCAGTTGATGGTCGCGCCGGCAACGCCGTCGTTGCGGCATCCGAGCAACTGGTAGACTCGATGGTCGATCGTATCACGGATAAACTGCACCGAACCGTCACCGAGACAGAAGTTGCAACCGCCCGTGTGAGCCGACTTGAATCCCCACGACACGTTCCAGTTGTGGTTCTGGCGGTCAGCCGGAGAACACCAATTGGACTGGTCGGAGCGATAATTCATCGGCACAATCGTTCCCGCGTGCGAATTCCCGCCGTTGAAATGCACCCACGAGCCATTCCACAAGTGGTCATGGTGGCCGCCGCGCAATTCACCGATGAGAATCGTGTTCGACAATCCATCGACGATGGAGGCGAAATTCACCTTGACGCCCAACCGGTTGAAGCAACCGCGGAGTTCCGACCCGGTAAACGTGTTGCCGTGGTCAGGGCTCCAGCCGTAGCCCCATTGTTGATAGGTTCCAAGGCCGTTATTCGACGGATCGCAATAACGTTGGTACGGGTCGAAACCACAGGGGCCGATGGCGCATTGAGGACCAAGGCTGCCGATGTAGTTGCAAACCGCGTCGTCAAGATTCCATGGATCGCTGGGGCAGCGCAAGATTCCAAACTTCGGCACGTTCCCCCAGCCACCTTTCCAACCGACCCACGTTTGAACAGGATTGCGAACGTTCATGTCTTCAAGAGAACCACCGCGCGCGATGATTTCCTTGTACAAGGGGTCCTGTTCAATGTAGGGCAGGATGTAGACCAGCCATGATCCACGGTCGTCGGCCCAACTCCAAGTGTCGCCCGCCCAACCCATCTTACCGCCGGGGGGGAGACGCCCCATCGTGTCGTGATAGTTGTGACACGCCAACCCGTACTGCTTCAGGTTGTTTTGGCACTTCATTCTCGCCGCTGCTTCGCGGACCTTTTGGACGGCGGGCAACAGCAACCCAATCAGAATCGCGATAATCGCGATCACGACCAGAAGTTCGATCAATGTGAACGCGGATCGCCTTCGGCCCAGTCTTAAGAGTCTGAATTTGGCCATAAGAAGCCCTCGAGAAAAGGAATTAGACAGTCCTTCCAGATGAAGGTACGGTGAAAGTATAACTCGGCGACGTGAGCGCATGCAAATCGTTTTTTTCGCATTAGCCGATTTTACCAGCACCTTGGGGTTACCTAGTACCTGTGGAACCCCTACTAATCGGGTAGCATAGCACGATCATCAGTGGCGTCTAGAGGTTTCGACACGTTTCTCCTTATTTCGGCAGATTCTTTTCGCGACGCCAGCACGTCGCCTTCCTCGGCGGCGAATTGATGCCGGCCCCACCCCATTGGCCCGATTTTTCCGAACATCGGGGGAACTTAGCGATGACAACGACAGGCGGTAAACGCCGATTGCCGCACCTTCCGTGATACGATTATCGGTAAAGGAACTCATCACGATGACGACCGTTTCAGCCGGCGATCTGCGTGAAGCGGGATTGCGACTCCTTACCGAAGGACGCTTTCCCGAAGCGATCGCGGTCTACATCCAGGCCCTGAATGCTGAACCGGGTCATCCCGATGCCTTGTGCAATCTCGGGGTCGCTTTGGCTGAGCAGGGTCGTCATGCCGATGCCGAATCGTGTTACGTGGCTGCCTTGCGATCACGCCCCAATTTCCCAACCGCCGCCTTCAACCGCGGCAATTCACTGCGAGCGCTCGGCCGCCTATCCGAAGCGGTGGACGCTTATCGCCAGGCACTGACCCTCCAACCCAGTTTCACGCCGGCTCTGACAAACCTCGGCTTGGCCCTGGCCGATTTGGGGAACCTAGCTGAAGCGGCGGAAATGCACGCGCGGGTCATTCAACAGAAGCCCGATCTGGCGGAAGCCCACAACAACCGCGGGCTGATGCTCTGGCTTTTGGGACGACACGCCGAAGCCGAAGCCTGTTACAACGAAGCCGTGAAATTGAAGCCGGATTTTCCAGCCGCTCACTGCAACCGGGCTTTGCTCTGGCTTCAAGCCGGTACTTGGCGGCGCGGATGGGCGGAGTATGAGTGGCGACTCCGACTCCCGAACCAGAACCTTCCACCCAGGCGATTGCCACTTTGGAACGGCGAGTCGCTCAACGGCCGGACACTCCTCGTTCGAACCGAGCAAGGGCTTGGAGACACAATCCAGTTCATCCGCTACGCCACACAGATTCGACTTCGGGGCGGGCGAGTCCTTCTCGAGTGTCCCGCGAAGCTGCATCGGCTCCTGAGCGGTTGTGCCGATGTCGGTGGCTTCGTCACTCGCGACGATCCCGCACCCGACGCCGTGACTCAAATTCCGCTCCTCAGCCTGCCGAGGGTCTTTGACACCTCGATCGCGAAGATTCCGAATCCGAGCGCCTATTTATCAGCCGAACCGGAGCGAATCGCCCGTTGGAGGAAGCGTTTCCCAGTCGAAGAGAAGCTGCGCATCGGTATCGCTTGGCAGGGCAGTCCGACTTATGTCCATGATCGACAGCGATCCATACCGCTTTCGGCGTTCGCCGTGCTGGCGAAAGTGCCGAATGTCCGTTTGTACTCGTTGCAAAAGGGGCCCGGCTCGGAGCAAGCAAGCCAGGCCGGATTCCCGTTGATCGATCTGGGGCCGAATCTGGATGCCAATGCCGACGCCTTCATCGACACGGCTGCAGCAATGCATCATCTCGATCTGGTGGTGTCGGCCGACACGGCCCTCGCGCACCTCGCCGGCGCGATGGGCCGACCCATTTGGCTTCTCCTAAGCGCTGCCGCCGATTGGCGGTGGCTCCGTGAAGGCGCGGATACACCGTGGTATCCATCAATGCGGCTTTGGCGTCAAACCCAATTGGGAGATTGGGAACAACTCCTGCAACGGGTGGCGGACGCCGTACACACTTTAGGTTGCCGCTGATCCCAAAAGAGTTTCTCGCAGAGGCGCAAAGGACGCAAAGAAGAGCGATCTTTGGAGTCTCTCTTTGCGTCCTTTGCGCCTTTGCGAGAAACTCTTCTCTTCGTCTGCGTCCTTTGTGAGAACCCCTTGTTGTTCCGCGAACCGCCGACTATTTCTCGGCGCGGCCGCCAAGGTGCTTTGCTAGGAACACCTCCGCGGCGCCGTAGAACTTCATCCGATTCTCCGGGCGTGCGAAGCCGTGGCCCTCGTCCTCGAACAACATGTATTCGACGGGCTTGCCGGCCTTTCGCATCGCTTCCACGATTTGCTCAGCTTCGGCCTGTTTCACACGCGGGTCGTTCTTACCCTGAGCAATCAGTAGCGGAACCTTGATCTGATCGGCCTTGTATAGTGGCGATCGCGACTTCAAGAACTCCGGGTCGCTGCCGACGCGAACGTCGAAGATCTTCTTCATCGGCGCCCAATACGGCGGGATCGACGCCAGCAACGTGTTCAGGTTCGATGGGCCAACAATGTCGACGGCACACGCAAAGACATCCGGCGTAAAGGTAACGCCCACGAGTGCCGCATACCCACCGTAACTTCCTCCGAAGATCGACACCTTCTTGGCATCAGCGACGCCGTCCGCAACGGCCCAATTGACAGCGTCAATGAGATCGTCGTGCATTTTCGCGGCCCATTCCTTGTCGCCGGCATGCAAGAATTTTTTGCCGAATCCCGTCGAACCTCGGAAATTGACGCTCAACACGGCGTAGCCGCGATTGGCCAGCCACTGGTGCATCGCGTTGTAGCCCCAACTGTCGCGAGCCCAAGGGCCGCCGTGAACAAGCAACACCATGGGCAACTTCTTCGTCTCGCCCCCGACCGGCACCGTCAGGTACGACACCAGCTCGAGCCCATCGCGGCTCTTAATGACCACGGGCTTCATCGGAGCCAGCGTGTATTTTGCCAAGTCAGGCTGAGCGTCGAAGAGATGCGTCAGCTTCTTCGTGGGCCGGTCATAAAGATAGTAGCTCGTCGCGGTCACATCGCTACTGAAGGCAACCACCCAAGTCTTTTTGTCGCGCGTGCGGCTGGAAATACTCGGTTCGCCCTTGCCCGCGGCCTCGAGCGCCTTCAGGTCATCCGCGATGGCCGGGTCGAGTGCCTGCCACTGAACGCGCTCGCGATTGAAGGCGACCGCTTCGATCGTGTGTGTCTCGTCGTCGTGAATCACGCCGCTGAGGTCGGCGCCGGGGTTGGACGCCAAAACCTCTTCCTTTCCCGTGGCCAAGTCACGGCGCACCAGAGCCAAAGTGTCGCGGCCAACGCACGATTGCAGAAACAGCCCTTTGCCGTCGGCGGTAAAGTCAATGGCGTGGCTGTCGACGTCATCAGGGCCGAACGTCACAGCAGCCTTCCAGTCGGTTTTTTCATCGTCGCGAATCCGAATCACGCCTCCGCCGTCAGGGGTCATGGCTTGTGCCCCGCGGACCCGGAATTGCGGATCGGTAAACCAACCCACCACGTCACCCGGGTTCTTGGTGTCGAGACTGATTTCGCCCGTCGAGAGCTTCACGCGGTACACGTCGAAGGCGGCCTTGCTTTCCTTGTTTAGGCCGACCAGCAGTTCATCGGGATACTTAACATCACCGCCGACAGGCTGAGCGCGAACGCCCGGATACGGCGTCAAGTCTCGCGCCGCCCCGGTCGCGACGTTGACGGCGAACAGGTGATAATTCTCATCGCCCTCGGTGTCCTGCATGTAGGTCAGCGTGTCGGGGGCATAAGTCCAAGAGTAGATGCGGATGCCTCGCTTGGGATCATTCGTCACCGGCTTGGCGTCATCCTTGCCGATGGTCTGTACCCAGACTTGCAATACGTCTTTCTTGTCGGGTGCCAGAAAGGCAAGGCGTTTGCCATCGGGAGAGATTTGCGCCGATGCCTTGACGGGGTTGCCGAACAAGGTTCGTTTCGGAATCAACGGCGGCGGTTCAGCGAATGCCGTGAGTGACGGAATTAACAGCGACATGGTGAGTAGATAGCGTTTCATGAATGATCCTCGCGATGGCTGACAGCAACCAGCGCTGCCGGCTCTCAGGTCCAGGATAGCGAAAACGGAAGAAGAGTTTCTCGCCAAGGCGCCAAGAACGCAAAGCCAGACCCGTTGCGGTCGTCTACTTTGCGTTCTTGGCGCCTTGGCGAGAGACTCTTCTTCTTGCGCTTCTACGAAACGTCGCTGAGCGTGCTACTTCTTTCGTTTAGGTTGCGGTGGTTGCGGCGCTGGAAGGGCATCGGGCGGCGCCTTCAGTGTGCCCAGGAAAGCGAGCAACGCATTTTGATCCTCCGGCGGAAGTTGCTTGAACGCTTCGCGAACCGACTTGGCATCGCCGCCATGGGCGAGAATCGCGGCGCGAAGGTCGTGGGCACGGCCGTCGTGGAGATAGGGCGCTGAGTCCGCGCAGCCCCAGAGCGGAGGAGTCTTCCATTCATCGGGCTTCGGGTGCCCTTCCGGGAATGGCGTCGTCGGAACCGAAGGGCCGTAGTTGTTGCCTCCATTGTGCGGCGGGTCATCAATGGAATGCAACAGGAAATCGCTGTAGACGCCGCTGACGCCGCCAACGTCGGGTATGTGGCAAACGGCGCAACCGATGGCGCCGAAGGCCTGCTTGCCGCGAGCGACAACCTTCACATCGGCGTCCGATTGTGGTGTCACTTCCACGGGTTTCGGCAGCGTATCGCAAAACGCGACCAGCGCCCGGAACTGAGCGCGATCCAGATCGGCGGGGGCCTCGGGGAAATCGGGCCGGGAAATCGGCCGAGCCTGAGCCATATCAGACGTCCCCAGTCCCAATTCGTTCGAGCAAGCCGCTGCCACGAATTCTTCGAGTGTTGCGAATTGGGCGCGCCAGCCAAACTTCCCGATGCGACCATCGGCAAGGACTCGAGGCCGACCCGGGGGAATGTTCTCGAATTTCATGCGGAATTCCTTGGCGATTCCGTTCAGCATCGTCTTGCGGCGGGCGTGCAAAATCGCCTTTTCCGAGATTCGGTCGATCCAGCCCGCGCCGAACAACGACGTTGTCTGAACTTGCTCGGTTCGCAATGGATCGATGTCGGGGATCGTGATGACGCAATGATTCTCGGTCCGCGTCTCCCCCTTGATGATCGGGTACTTCTTACGGACAAGATCAGACGTTTCTTTGAATGCCGGGGCGATGGCACTGGCGTGAATGGTGCCGTTGCGTGGCAAGGGGTCGAGGCGATTGGGCATGACCTCAAAATTGTGAACGTTGAACAGGTTGCCGCCGCCGCCGCCGATGCCGCCTTGGTGATGGCAGGCAACGCACGACTTGGCATTGAAGACCGGCCCCAGCCCGTCGCCATGAGCCAGCGGGTCATTCGGCTGCCATTCATGGACGAAGAGTTCTCGTCCGGCCTCCTTGACGGCGGCGCTGGCTCGCGGGCCAAAGAGAACCGGCAACCCTGGCGAGAAACGCCAGAGCAGCATGAGTAGTAGAACACCGACAAGGACCAGCCCCACCCATGGCCGCCGCATGCGCGGCCACATCTTCGCCTTCGACGATTTCTTCATGATCAGTTCGCCTCGCGGCCCCGAGAGGAATTACAGCGACATCAGATAGAGTAAGCGATCGGGTATCAATGAGCAATCAGAAAAGTCACCAAGCTGGTCGTTCTGCCGAGGTAAGGAAGATTGTTTCTCGCAAAGCCGCAAAGAACGCTAAGAGATGCAGAGACACTTTGCGATCTTGGAGCCTTGGCGAGAAACTCTTCGGCTCTTCCGGTCATAGAAGATGATGCTTCTCGCAAAGGCGCAAAGAACGCTAAGAGATGCAGAGACACTTTGCGATCTTGGAGCCTTGGCGAGAAACTCTTTCTTCATCCACCAAACGAAAGAACCCCTCAACCCACGGGGGATTGAGGGGTCCCGTTGTAAATCGCGGCTGCGCTGATGCAGCCCGTCAGCGGCATTCAGTTCAGCCGCAACAGTTACCACTATGACTCAAGGATCACCCCCTTTCGCTAAAGCCTCCCTGAGGGTTTTCGGGGGTAACTCCGATTACCCACAGGCCTTAGCCCGTCGTGCCACGTTAGCACAACACTACCTGAATAATAGCCGTCAGTCGGCCGGCGATCAAGTCGCTTCTTGCGAACTCGCCCTCGCCGTAGCGACCCAGAACCAGACCAAGCCATTCGTTTCATGGGGTCGCCGACGATTACCCAACTTCACTGGCCCGAGGCAATCTCCTCTGGCAGCAAATCGCCCGACCCGGCACAATATCACCAGCCCGAAAACCCGAAGCCCGGCAAGAATGCTTGGCCCTATTACCCAGAGGACCCTACGGATATGTTGCATACTCTCGCCGTCACGGCTGCCTTGGCCTTCGCTCCGGCTCAGGGAGCCTTGGCCCTCTCGAACGACCGCCTGACCTACGGCGAACTTGGCGCCAACCGTCCCGACACCAAGCTCCTCCCCGGCGATGTCTGCTTCATCAGCTTCGACATCGACAACCTCACCATCGACGCCGAGGGCAAGGTCAACTACACGATGGCCATGGAATTCATCAGCAACAAGGACGGCAAGCAGATCTTCAAGCAAGATCCCGTGAAGCGTGAAGAACTGATGCCGTTAGGTGGAACGCGATTGCCGGCTCGAGCCTTCGTCATCCTCGCACCGGATCAGGCCGTTGGGTCGTACACCTGCAAGATCTCCGTTGTCGATCTTGCCACGAAAGCGTCCAAAGCGGTTGAAAAACAGATCGACGTTATCGCGCCGGACTTCGGCCTGATTAGCGTCGTCACCAGCGCCGACATGCGAGCCACAATCCCGGCGCCGCCCGTGGGCATGACCGGCCAGCAATTCTGGATCAACTGCCTCGCCGCCTATTTCGCTCGCGACCCGAACACCAAGCAACCGAGCATCGTCGCCGAACTGCGGGTATTCGACGAAAACGGTACACCGACCAGCCCCAAACCGATGACCATCGTTTACGACAAGATGGTTGATGAAAAGGAAAAAGTCCTTCCCTTGCAGTTCCTTTTGCCGCTGACGCGAGCCGGTCGATTCACGGTTGAGATCAAGGCCGAGGACAAACTCACCAAGAAAGTCGCTAAGATCACCCTGCCGGTGATTGCGTTTTCGTTATCGAAATGACACAACGTTGGGCGCGGATAACGAAGCGCCAGCCAGTCCAGACTCGTTGGCGCTTCGTGTTCGGAGGAACTTCATGAGTCAGCTTCAAGAGCGCATCGCTCAGTTTCGCAAGATGGCGACCGACGATCCTGAGAATGAACTCGGTCACTTTCGGCTCGGCCAGTTGCTGATGGAAGACGGCCAATTCGAGGATGCGTGCAAATCGTTCGCGCGGACGTTGGTGCTGAGTCCGCAATTCTCGAAGGTCTATCAGTTGATGGCCTATTGCCGGGTCAAACTGGGCCAACGCGATGAAGCGGTACGGGTACTCAACGAAGGTTGGCGGATCGCCGATCTACGCGGCGACAAGATGCCTCGCGACGAGATGGGGAAGATGCTTGTCGAGCTGGGGGAACGCATCCCGGAACCGGTTCGCCCCGTCGAGCCGGAAGGGCCCGACACGGGTTTTCGATGTCAGCGTCCCGGCTGTTACGCGGGTCGCGCCGCCAAGCCACTGGCCCGGCCGCCGATCCCGGACGACATTGGCGAACGCATCACTCGCGAAATCTGCGCCGATTGTTGGACCGAATGGGTTCGCCAATACAGCATCAAAGTCATCAACGAGCTTCGTCTCGATCTCAGCACCGAATTCGGTCAAACCGAATACGATAAGTACATGCGAGGCTTTTTCGGCTTCGAAGAAACCCCGGCCGACTGACTCCGATGATCGTTTCGCGACAATTCCTGGTGACCCACGGCCGCCATGCCGCTTTGAGCCGGTGCGCGGCTCCGGAATCGAAGTCGCTCAACCGCGACGAACTGGGCGTGGTTCGCACGCCTCGTGGGTTAGAGCTCGCCATCGTCCTCAGCGAGGCCACGACCCCGGCGCCGGAACTCGCGACCGTCGAGTGGTTACGCCATGCCACCGACCATGACCGGCGACGGGCCGAAGTCCAACATCATCGTGCGACGGCCCTGCTTGACGATGCGGTCGAACGAGGGGGACACCTTCCGTTGTTAGTTGTGGATGCCGAATGGCTCCTCGACGATTCACTCGCTTTCCTGCACATAATCCGCTGGGGTGACGCGACGCTCACGCCGCTCTTGGAACAATTGCAGGTGATTCACGGCGTGCGGGTGGCGGCTTACGATCTTTCCTCACACCCGGACGCCAAGGGTGGTTGTGGCTCTTGTGGCGATGGCTGCGATTCGTGTGGGACCGGCGGTTGTAGCTCGGGTGGTTGCGGCGACGGTGGTTGTTCGCGCGGCTCACGGCCGGATGCAGACGCACTCGCCGCCCGATTCCGCCGCCTACGCGAGCAGATGGAAACGCTCGCCCGAGTGCCTCTTCATTAATCGAAACTCCAACAGGATTCAGATTCTCCCGGGAGGAAACGAATGCGACGAGTCGTTCTTGGCGGGGCGATGCTCCTGCTGATATCGGGGCGGGCGCCGGCCGCCGAGCTTGACGGCGCACTGGCAAAGCTCAAAAGCATTGGTCGCGAAGGACTCGGGAACGCCGAGGCATCCGCGGCATGGAAACAGGTCATCGACGCCGGAGCCTCGGCCCTCATTCCGGCCCTCACCGCTTTCGACGGCGCCAGCCCGACAACGGCGAACTGGTTGCGCAACGCCGTCGATGCCATCGCCGAAACCGAACTGAACTCCGGTCGCAAGTTGCCGGTCGATCAACTGGAGGCATTTGTCCGCCAGACTCAACGGGCGCCGGAAGCACGTCGCCTTGCCTTTGACTGGTTGACTCGAATCGACAAATCGGCACCGAATCGGTTGTTGCCCACCATGCTGAACGACCCCAGCGGTGAGCTTCGTCGCGACGCCGTCGCCATGACCTTGGCGTCGATCGGCGACGGCAGCGGGGATAAAGAAAAGGCCGCCCTTCTCAATCTCTTGCCGTCGGCACGCGACACCGATCAAGTTGACGCCATTGCCAAGCGACTCGACAAACTCCGCGCCAAGCCCGACCTCAACCGCCACTACGGGTTCATCACGCGTTGGCACGTATCGGCTCCGGCGCCGAACACATCCGGCAGGGGGTTCCATGAACCATTGCCCGCCGACCTTAAGACTCAGTCTTGGACCGCATTCGCCACCGCCGACGATCGCGGCATGGTCAACCTCTATCAAGCGACCGGCACGAAACACGGATTGACCAACGGCAAAAAGGACGCCGTCTACGCACTGGCCTCGAGCATAGTCGAATCGCCCGCCGAGCGACCGGTGCAGATTCGCGTCGGAAGCCAGAACGCCATCAAGGTTTATCTCAACGGCAAGGAGATTTTCTTCCGCGAGGCCTATCACCACGGTCACAAGATGGATCAACACATCGCCACGGGAACCCTCAAAGCAGGACGCAATGAGATTATTGTCAAGGTATGCCAGGACGATCGAACGGAGTCGTGGACGCTCCAATGGGCATTTCAGCTTCGAGTCTGTGACGACATCGGCGGAGCGGTTCCGCTGACGGTAACGACCGCCCTCGATGCCAAGCCGGTTCCCTTTGAAAAACCGAAAAAGGAGTGAGCCATGATTTCGAAACGTCGAATCGGTCCGAATCTCGTTGCGGCGGCTGTCGTGGCATGCGCCTCATCGGCGATGGCCGCCGACTGGAGCCAATTCCGCGGCCCGAGCGGCGACGGCACAACCGAAGCCGCCAACCTTCCCGTACAGTGGGGCAAAGACAAAGGTATGCGCTGGAAAGCGCCATTGCCGGGCCGCGGTTTGTCGTGTCCGGTCGTGGCCGGCGACCGCGTCTACGTCACCGCGTGTACTGGCCCCGAAGATCGCCGGCTGCACGTTCTGGCGTTCGACATCAAGACGGGCAAGCAACTCTGGCAACGCTCGTTGGCCGCCACCGGCAGCACCATGTGCCACCCCAAGACCAGCATGGCTGCCCCGACCCCGGTCACCGACGGAAAGAACGTCTACGCGCTATTCGCGTCCGGCGACCTGGCAGCCTACAACCGTGACGGACATTTGCTTTGGTACCGGTCGTTGGTCGGAGATTACCCGACCATCACCAATCAGGTCGGCATGGCCGCGTCACCTGTTTGGGCCGGCAATACCCTCGTCATCCCCATGGACAACGACGGTGAATCGTTCCTCGCCGGCATCGATCCGGTCTCCGGGCGCAATCGCTGGAAGGTCGATCGACCCAAGGACATCAACTGGGTGTCGCCCATCGTCCGGCAGCTTCAAGGCCAAGCCGAGGTACTCTTCCAAAACAAGAGCGAGATCACGGCGTATGATGCCGAAACGGGCAAGGTGCGGTGGAGCTACACGGGAACGGGGCTTTCAACCATTCCGTCGCCGGCCATTGACGGTGATCGAGTCTTGGTTCCCGCGGGCGAATTGATTTCCATCAAGCCCGGCACGGGAACGCCGGAGGTCGTCTGGAAATCGACGCGGTTGGCACCTCGCGGCTACCCGTCGCCGCTGGTTTATCAGGGGCGAATCTACTCGATCAACTCAGCGGGCGTTCTCGTGTGTGCCAAGGCAGGCGATGGAACGGTCCTGTGGCAGGAACGACTCAAGAGCGGAGGTCCCTTCGCGGCGTCGCCCGTCGCCGCCGACGGCAAGATCTATGTCGTCAACGAGAAAGGCATCTGCTCGGTGGTCCGAGCCGGTGATAAGCCGGAAGTCCTCGCCAGCAACGATCTGGGTGACGAGGTGTTGGCAACGCCAGCCCTTGTCAATGGTGCGATTTTTCTACGTACTGACAAGCATCTTTACTGCATCGGTTCATCGAACTGAACCCCATCTCGTCGATTCCTTAAGCCGGCGGATTGAGAAATTCCGCCGGCTTCCTCCGAAAAAAATAGCCGGAATCCCCGTTCAGTAATCAGAGTCGGTGCGAGTTTGCCGGACCTGCGCCCAGGGCACCGGCACGCATCGGTCCGCCCAAGAGCGGAGCCGATGCGCGCCGACTCGTTTCCCTTCCCGCGAACGATTCGGAGGCACTATGCAACCTCATCCTCATCGACGTCCCACGGGGACCCGCGACTGGTCGCGTCTGGGCATCCTCATGCTTAGCGGCACTTTGTGGGGCTGTGGCGCAACGCCCCCCGCGCCGATGCCTCCCGCCCCAAGCAAACCCGTCGCTGTCCAACCGGCACCGAAAGAAACCATCCGAAGCTCGCTTCCCAAGCTGACGGCCCGCGAGTCGGCGCCCCCCACGCCCAAGGCCGCGCCGAAACCGCCAGCAACGCTCAACGCCGACGCGCTGACTCTGGAACTCGAACAACTCGACGCCGACGTTAGGAAGTTTGCCCAGAAGCTGGCCGAAGTCGCACCCGATGACCAGAAACTGTTGCTGAAGCGATATGAGGAGATCTACTCCACGCGGAGTCTCTTGCCGAAAGTTCGCCAATGGTATCAGGCGAATCGCGGCAAGATCGTGGCTCTGAGGTCAGGAGATTGGGACAGTCGTTTGACCAATCTCGAAGATCGCTGGGCGCGCTTGCGCGAAAGGTTGATCGCGTTCGGCCAGGCACAAACCCTCGAAGGAAGGAGTACGCGCCATGTGCCCGTGTCGCCGGCGCCGGAGCCGATTCGTCGGCCTGTGCTTGTTATTGACTAGCGTGCTCTTGACCCTCGGCATCGCGCTCCTCACCATGCCGCCGCACGAGCGATTGCCATTCCTGGTTCGCCATGCGCGCCTGACGCTGACCTCCATCGGGAGCGCTTGTGACGGGCTAGCCCAGTTGTTGCCGCCCGATCCACCGGCACACCCGCACGGCTTGCCGGATCAGTTGCCGTCGGACCTGTCAATCGCCCTGGAACGTGAGGCGATGCGCAGCGGCAACGAGGGATTGCAGGACCGGTTTCGGTCGTTGGTCGCCGCTCGTGATCGCGATGACCAGATTCGGTTAGCTATCGCTTTAGCAGTCGATTTGCCGCCGCGATTCTGGCCCGTTCGCGGCCGGCTCGTCGCGGACTATGACCTTCAAGCCGCCTTGTGCGGAGAAAGAGCCTCACCATGACTCGTCGCCTCCTGTTGCTGCTCGCTTGCGGATTATGCCTGTCCGTGAGCATCGCGCCCGCCCAGGACCAGAAACGATCCTCGAATCAAGGAACCATCGGTGTCGTCCCCACCGAGTCAAGAAACACGACACCCGACGAGGTGATCGGCACGGCCGCGCTCGTCCGGCACAATTTGGAACGGGCCATCGACCGCCTCGCCGACGGCAACCTCAAGGAATTCACGAAGAGCTGGGCTCAAGCCCAAAAGGCCTATGCCGACCTCGCCGAAGTCCTCAGCGAAGGGACAGCCCAGACCGCCGGGGCCAAGGCACGCCTCGACATCGCCAAGGTCGTTTTCGCCGGCTACGCCAACCAAACGCCCAAGGCACGCGATTCCGCCGGACGCTTCGAACAGATCAGTCGCGAGCTACTCCAACGCGAACAAGAATATGTCAACGACCTCGTGAAACTCCGCGAGGAGTATCGCACCGCCAAGCAGGAAGATCGCGCCGAAATCGAAGCCCGAATGGAAGCGCAGTTGGACCAGATCAAGACGATGCAAGCGGTCCGCAAGGAGTTGCAGGGAGGCCACGACGCCAACCGCGCCAGCGACGACATTCGCCGCATGAAGGAAGAACTCGATCGAGCCGGCGAGGAGATTGCCCAGCAAGCGAGATTCTTCGAGCTGACGGCATCGGCTTGCGAGAACATGCTGGCCAAGGCTCGCGACGAGTTTGCGTTAACGTTGAAACTCTACGAGATTCGAGCCATCCTGCCGGCAAACCAATTGGAACGCCTGAAGCAGTTTCGGCAGAACACCAAGCAGATTCTGTCGATGATCGGCGAACGCGACGATGCCCGGCGCCGCCTGTCCGGTTCCCTGGGGCCGATCGTGCCACCGCGTCCTCGTTCGGCGAATCCTGATGAATTGCTCCGCGAAGTCGAAGCCGTGATTCGTCAAAACGGCTCCCCCAAGACGTTAAAGAAATAGGAGACCCGAAACCATGAAACGCCATTTCCTCGCCTCATTGTTCGGCCTAGCCGCCCTCGTGGCGCCAAGCCTCGCCGCCGATCCGCCGACTTCCGACCAGATTCGTGAGGCCGTCACGGTCTTCAAAGAAATCGACCGGCGAATGATGATTAGCCAGAGGCAATTGAGCCGCGAACTGCTGGCCATCAAGTCCGAAATCGCCGAATTGCAGGCCAAACGTGAACTCATCGAGTCGGACCTCCGCGACGTTCAATCCGACGTCAAGCTGGCGGCCGACGATTACGAGGCCAAGAGAAAGCAACTGACCGACGATGTGTTGAAGAGCCTGCCTCCCGAAGAGCGGACTGCTCAAGAAGCGAGCCTGAAAGACCTTCAACTCACATATGACCAGTGTAAAGCTGAAGCCGCTCGAATGTCCGCCCACATGAACGCGATCGTCGCGCGAATCACCCAGCTTGAATCTGTGTATCTCATCAAGCTCGGGTCGCCGCGACCGCGTACCGGCGGGGCCTCGGCCCGATCCGACGCCTGGAACAAGTTGGCCGAGAAGAAGTAATCGACTCGCCAACACCGACCCGAATTGGTTGCCGGTCGGTGTCGGCGAGTCGCCAAACTGAATCGAAATTTGAGGTGGCCCATGATCGGTCGAATGCTGCTGGCCGCTATCTGTCTCAGCGTGTCCACGGCGGTTGTGACCGTGTACATCGAGTCGCTCCTGGGCGTGACCGCGACGGCGATTTCCCCACCACCGACTCCGAACCCACCGGAGCCACCGATGCCGCCCGTCTTGGAGATCACGAAAGCTCAACTCGACGCCATGAAGTTGGAGGCGAAAAAAGCCCCCGATCCGATTGCGAAACCGAAAGAGGTTGCCGTCGCCCCAACGCCGCCCCCGGCACCTGCTGTCACTCAGGAAAAATGGGGCCACAGCGGGGAGATGGCGATGCGTGTCGCCGCTCCATTGCCGGCGGCAAAGGGACATGCGATAGCGAATGCGGGCAACGGCGACGGTCTCCCTTCGTGGCGAGTCCGCATTGACGCCAGTGAGGAACAAATCCTCGAAGCCAACGATGTTTGCTTTGCGTTCGCCCGTTGGTCTCCCCGGTTCGAGGTGTTGCCGGTCGACCCAAAAACAGCGACATTGCGAGACCCGGTCGAGTGGAACCGATTTGCCGCGGAACGGCCCCATCTGAGTAAGTTCTACGTTTTTCTCCATGACTTCTCGATCGCCCGTTGGAAGGCGTCGCTGCTCAGTCGCGGTGAAGGCTGGGAGCCTGTGCTGTTTCTAAGCAAGGATCGCTACCCGGCCTGGCGCGACGACGTTGAACGTGCGCTTCGTGATCGCGGCTTGACGACAAAACAGGTCCAAGCGATCCAAAGTACAGTCACGATCTTTGCCGGTCAGAGCCGGCACGAGGTTCGCCACGTCACACCCCTCTTCACGGATGCCCCCAAATGACGGAAACAATCCTTCACTCCGAGGCGAATCGGTATTTGGTATTGGGTGGGCCGCTGGCATGCCTCCAGGTCGGTCTCATTGTCGTGGCGTTCTCGGTCGTTCTGTATCGGGTCGCCCATTGGCCGCTGTGGCGATGGCGGTTACATCAGCGACTCGAAGACATTTGGCTGATGCGCGACGCCGGCGCCCGTTTACGTTCGGCAATATTCTCGACTGACGACCCCATCGATAGCGCAGCGTTGCGATGGGTTGCCGGCGAACCGGGCCAGGTTCCATTTCCGGCGCTGGTCTGTCGCAAGATCGACCACATGATCGCAGCGGCGGCGGCGTTGGGGCTAATCCTGACGTTTGGCGGAGTGTATCAGTCGTTCGTTCACGGTACGCGGATCGACAAGTCCGCGATGGCCGTCGCTATTGGATCCTCGGCGATCGGTTACTCGGCCCTGCTGTTCGAGCAGATGTTCGGATTGTTTCAACAAAACATGGGCGAAATCATCTTTGGCGGCCGGCTCTCGTGGTGGCGCCGGCGATTTCGCGACCGCTTGCGATCGGAGCCGTCACATGAACCAGCGACTCTTGCTAATAGTGATGTTCTCGGCGGACATTTGGGCCGTCCTGTTTCTCCTCCATTATCAGCCCGAACAGACGGACCGGTCAGCGAAGACCTCGTGGGAAATTCAGGTCGCGGTGACGGGCGACAGCGACGGCCCGCCGACGGCTCCGCCTCGCGAGACGATTCAGATTTGGATGAAGAACGGAAGCGTCGGCTACTGGCCAAACGTCGAAAAGCCGGTGCCCCTCGACGCCATCCGCGGCCAGGTCATGATGGAACAGGAACAAACGGGAAACCGCCCGACGATCCGCTTGCTGAGTGACCCCGGACTGTCGCTGCGCGATTGGGCACCGGTGATAGAGGCGCTCGGCCCTCATTCACGAAGCCTGTCGGTGACGCTCATGCCCAACGAGCAACGGTGACGATTAGGTATTGAACTTTGGCCGGGACTTTTCACCGGCCTTGTCGAAGATATCCAGATGCAGGCCCAATTCCTTGGCGACCGCGAGGGTTCGCGGTTTCAGCTCGTCAGCCTCATCCTTGGACATCGGTTTGAACGATCGGGCCCATTCCACGTTTTTCTCCAACTCGTCGATCTGACCCATGCCAATTACGTTGAGGGCCACGCCCGGCACGCTTAGGGCATAGCGAAACGAGGCGTGGCAAAGGTCCTTGGGGAGTTTGCAGCCAAACATACCGCCCCCAAAGACCTTCATGGTCGCCACACCGACGCCGAGCTTCTGAGCAAGGGGGCAAACGATATTCTCAAAGGCGTAAGTATGTCGATCGACGATATTGACGGCGAGCATCATGACGTCGCACTTGCGGCGTTCCATGATCTTAACAACCTTTTCGGGGCGATTGTGAGCCGTCACGCCGACGAATCGGGTGAGGCCTTCTTTCTTGGCTCGCTCCAGTGTCGCCATCGGGCCATCGTCAGCGGTGAGTTTGTCGATTTCGTAGAATGCGTGACCGACGGCGTGGGTGTACACCAGATCGGCTTGCTCGATTCGCATTTCTTTCAAGCTGGCGTGGAGGATATCGAGCGTTCGCGACCCGTCCGTTTCGAGGCACTTGGTCGCAATGAATACCTCCTTGCGCCGCTCCTTTAAGATGGCGCCCAGGTAGCGCTGGGCCCAGACATAGCCCGTGACGATTTCGAGTCGCGAGCGCCGGGGCGCGGTGTCGATGAACGTGACGCCGAGATCGATGGCCTTGTGGAGGAACGCGGCCGCCTGTCGTTCATTAGGCAAGGCGCCAAACGCCACGGTACCCAGTCCGAGAATCGGCACCGAGACACCGGTGTTCCCGAGAATTCGCTGGGGGAGCTTGGAGGGATCCGCGTTCCCCGGTGATGCGGTTGATAGTGCGAGCGCGCCGGCCGCTCCGGCGCGCACAAACTGACGGCGTGTCATCGACATGAGAAGATCCACGGTGTCCGTGACCTGCCTCCGTCCAGGTCGCCGGCTACTTGTTCTTGATGTCGGTAGCGATGTCCGTCCAGCCGATGAACATTTCTTGCCACGTCTGATCGCCCCAAAGGACGCGCCGCGTCGGATCGGGGTTATTCGGATTCGCGTCCGAATTATCGTAATGGGCCACGCAATGCAGCCGACTGCCGGCCTCCATCTTCAACGGCTTCACGAGACGATACACGTTTTGCCAGTTGAAATCGTAACGCGGGATCGAAAGTAGAGGCTCCTTGCTGCCATCGACGTTGATCTTCTCGATGAAGAAGTCTTTGCCTCGAACGTGCATGTGAGGCATGAACCCCAACACTTCGCAGTCTTGGGCGAAGCCGATTTTGCGCGTGTCCATCATCAGCGGGCCATACGATTCGGCTCGATAGTTCGGCTCGCCCGGCGGGATGTTGAGCCTCTGATTGAAGATGGGCACCGTCATGACCCGTTTCACCGGAGGCTTCTTCGCAAAGATCAAACCGATACTTGACTGATCCTTTTGCGCCTTTCCGTTGGGGGTGTAGTGCATCTGAAAGACGATCTTCGACCCTGCGGGAATCTTGCGGGCGTAGCCAGGCGATAGGATGGTCGGCATGTCGCCCGGCGCGGTTCCGCACAACACGGTCGCGAACTTGGTTTCAGGCGCCAACAGCATGACCGGAGGCAACACGGGCGGCCCCGGCGGCAACGGCTCTTTCGAGTTCGCCGGCGGTAACACGAACGCGATAATGTGGTGGACAACTTCCGGCGCGCCCGGTCGAGCTTCGGCTCGCTCGATCCACATATCTTCCTTGAAATTCGTTTCCACGACGAAGTATTGATATGGCACACCGAATCGCGGCATCTCACCCGGCACCTGGAACGACTCTTTCATCTTGAACACGACGTCCGGCTTGCCGATACGCCAGCCATCGGCAAATTCCTTTACGGGAGGTGCATCACTTTCATTCCCCGGCGGGCAACCTTGGTCGATCCACGCCAGAAGCGTGTCGTAGTCTTCCTTCGGCAAGGTGCGATCATTGAGGAAGTGGCCGATCTTCGAATCGGCGAACCACGGCGGCATGCGGCGATCCGAAACGACTTCGCGGATCATGCCGGCCCAACCCGACACGTCCTTGTACGTCAACAGCGGCATCGGGCCGATTTGACCCGGTCGGTGGCACTCCTGACAGTGTTTCTGCATGATGCCCGCTACGTGCTTGGCGTAAGTCACGCTGCTCTTGCCTGAGGGACGCACCGCGCGACTGAGTACGCAGCCAACAGCTTCTGTTTCCGAAACGGCAACGGTTTTCCCGGCAAGGACCGCGTCAAGGGCCTCGACCAACGGCCTCTGCGTCGGCTTCCACCGTCGATAAGAGACGCCGTACTGATCATCAATCTTGCCTCGGTAGCGAATGACCCGTTGGGCGTCGAGCAGATAGGCCTCGGGTGTCCGACGAGCGTCGAACTGATCGGCTACTTTGTTGCCGTCATCCTTGAGAACCGGGAACGCGATATTGTACTTCTCTGCGTGGGTTTTTGCTTCTTGCAACAGATCCACATGATTCGAGTTGATGCCGATAAAGCGAACCCCTTTATCGGCGTAGTCGCGGACGAGTTCTTCGAGCCGAGGCAGGTACAGATTATTCACCGGGCAGGCTGTGCCGAGGAAGATTACGACTACGGCCTTCGCGCCTTTCAGATCGGCGAGCGCGACGTTTTTGCCGGTGCGAACATCGGGAAGCGAAAAGTCGTTGACCTTACGTCCGACAGGTGACGACTCCGCGGCCATAGCGATGGCCGGCAGCCCAAGGCACAATCCAAGGATCAACATTCGTTTGAGCATCGATGCCAACTCCTGTTACCGTTAGAACCCCTGTTCTGGTGTGACCGTCAACGTGACAACCGAATCGCCGCGTTTAACGGTGACGGGCACCGGCTTGCCCGGTTTGACAAAGGCGGCGGCCTCGAACAAATCGACGAGGGTATCCGTCCATCGCCCGTCGATCGTGAGTAAGCGATCGCCCGTCTTCAGCCCGGCTTTGGCGGCCGGCCCCCCGTTGACGACGCTGAGCAACGTCACTCCAGCATCGTCATCGCTGCCGGCTTTTTCCGCGATGACTCCCCAAACCCCGGCCGGTGCCAAGATTCGGGGTGCGTTGCCCCGCTTTTGACCCGACATCAACGAGGTGGTCAGCGCCTGCATTAAATCAACGGGTTTATATCCATTGGGCACGAACGACATTTCTCGCGCCTGATAGTCGATGGTCATTGCGAATCGGGCAAAGAACGGGAAGCCGACGATGCCGTCAATCTGTCCGAATACTTGGGATAGCGCGACGACCGCGGGATGATCCATGACGATGGCCTCGACGCCATCGACTTTGAGTTCGCCCATCTCGAAGGTCTTAATCTTGAACTGACCCGTCGTTCCGAAGAGTGCGATCGGTGGCCGCGGGGTGTCTTTGTTTACGATGCCCGCCAGCTTCGCGAGGCGATTGTTGATAAGCATCACCGGAGCCCCGGTGTCGAAAAGCAGCCGATACGGGCCGGTGCCATTCACCTTGGCTTTTACGATCATGTGCTGAGTTTTCAGCAGCTCAAAGTTAACTTTCGACACTTTCGGTGCGGCATCGTCGGCGCGAGTTACCGGCAGCGAGCAGGCGAAAAGAATGCCGACGACAAGAACGTGACGCATGACTACAGCCCCTTCCCGAGTTCAACGGTGAGCTTCACTTCCTTGCCGCCTCGGATAATCACCATATCGACCTCTTTGCCGTGTTGCAACTTGTTGACATCATTCATGAGGTCGCTCAATAAATCGATGGACTTGTCTCGAAACTCGCGAACGCGATCACCGGGCTTCAAGCCCGCTTTGGCAGCCGGCGTGCCCTCCATGACATTGACGACAATCACGCCATTGTCGCCATCCTTGAGTTCGGCGCCCAAGAAACCGCGCGGCACCCGTTTCGGAGGGCCGTTGAATCCCATCAGCGGACCAAGAAGTTTCATCATACTGCCGATCGCCTCCAGCCCCGATGCTTGGCTGACGTTTCCGCCCAAGCCGACGGGTTCAGGCGGATCGAAATCGAGGGGAGTCATCTTTAGCTTGTCGGTCGTGAAGTCGTAGGTAATGCGATACTTCGCCAACAGGTTGAAGCCGATCATGCCGTGCAATTCGACTCCGGCCAGCCCCATACCGTTCATCCCCTTGAGCTGGAAAGGGTCATCAATCTTGCCGCGTGCCTGGGGAACGACCAGGCCGCCCTCGAGTTCAAATCGGTCAATGGCTCCCCAGCCCTGGCGGTCGGGTTTGACGCCGGCCTTCTTGGCAACATCCGTGGCCACGAACAGCGCCGGGGCACCGGTGTCCATGATGAAATTGAACGGCCCTTTGCCGTTGATCTTCACGCGCACCATGACGTGTTTGGTGTCCGTGAGTTTGTATGGCACGAGGACCGGCTTGGCTTCGCCGGCCCAGAGCGGCGAGGCCAGCAGCAACGCCAGCATCACACCGCAAATCCCACGGATCATGAAAACGCTCTCCAAGTGAGGAATTGACGGGAAGCTCAAACGGCTTCGCGTCCTAACGGGCGCGAAGCCGCGGGTTATCGCGTCAGTGTATTGTCGCGAAGTCACTTCACACGTTCAACGGTTTCAAGGCGAATCGCTTTTCTTATCGCGTTCAAACAGCAGCGGCCGGAAACGAATGCGATTCGGCCCGCGCCCCGGTTCATCAGCCGTCGCGCCGAGGAAGCCGAACAACATCTCGTTGGTCGTCTGCTCGCCGACGCGGATCGCCTGAGGCGGATTAAACGGATTGTTCGGATTCGCCGAACTGTTGTCATAGACGGCGATGATATCGAATCGCGTACCGGCTTTCACCTTGATCGGCTGCTTCAGGAAGTATGTCTCCTGCCAGTTATAGTCCCACTCGCGAATATCAACGATCGGCTCGGGTTTGCCGTTCGGCGGCGTCATCGTCACCTTCACCGACTTGCCGAGCAAGTGCATGTGCGGCAACACCGAATATAGGGTGCAATCTTGCTCAACGATGATGGCGCCCTTGGCGGTGAAATGGGAATCTCCCGCGGGAATATACTGGAACAACCCACTCTGGAATCGGCCGGGAATGACCATGCTGAGGAATCGTTTCTCGACCGGCTTCTTGGCAAAGTAGAGGCCAATCTGGATCCGATCGCGCTCGATTCGGCCATCGCGATGATAGTGAACCTGCACGACAAGATCGGAGCCTTTCGGGAGCAGATAGCCCGTGTTGTTGGGAAGATACCGGCCGATGATCCCCGGCGCCCAACCGCCCATGGCGCCGAACGGAGGCGACCCGCCTGGTTTGAAATCCGCGGCTCCGGGGCGGAACCCGACTCCCATCGCCGACGAATAGCCGGGGCCGCAATCGACTTCCGGTTTGCTCTGACGTTCCTTGGCCTGAGTTTCTTCCTCCATTTTTCGGGCACGGCCGGTCGTGTCGAAGAAGTTCAGCGTGTGATGCACGACGCGAGGGTTGCCCGGCTTGACCTCAATCGCCACGACGTATTTGTCCTCGGTCAGACCCGTCGGCATCACGAAGACCCGAAACAGGTCGCGGCCGGTCGGCCCAATAATGAAGTCATCCTTAGGCGACAGGACCAAGTCGGGTTGGCCGAGATACCAGCCATCGGGGAATTTGGCGGGTGGCGGAGCGTCCTTCGCGTCGCCTTCGGGAGCACCTTCGTCGGCCCATTTGGCAAGGACCGCGATTTCGCTCTCCGTCAGCTTGCGTTCGCCGATCATCTCGTGACCGGCTGACGGCTTCCACGGCGGCATCTTCTTCGATTGCGTGAATTCCTTGATCGCTTCCGCCCAGACCGACGCCTGCCTGTAAGTCATGAGTGAGAATGGGCCAACTTCACCGGGTCGATGGCAACCCTGACAGTTCTTTTGCAGGATCGGCAAGACGTCTTTGTGATAAGTCACTGTCGCCACGGCTGCGGTTTTCCGTTCGCGGGCAATCTCGCAACCAACCGCCGGTGTAACGGGTTCTTGGACAGGCTTACCAGCAAGGGTCGCGTCGAGCGCCTCCCGAAGATCGTGCCGCGTGATCTGTTGATTCTTCTTCAACTTGGCGAAGTAGCTGTTGTCGATGCGGCCGCGATACACCACGACTCGATTGGCATCGAGAACGACGACTTCGGGCGTGATTTGTGCCTTGAGCGTGTTGGCGACGGCAAGTTTCTCATCGCGGTAAACCGGGAAGCCGATTCGATAATCCTTGGCATGCTTGGCGATCACGGCCAGGTCGTCATCGGTGGGGCAAACTCCGACGAACGCCACACCTTTCGACGCATAGCTCTTGGCGAGATCGGTTAGTGGCGTGCTGTAGCTGTTGGAAACGGGGCAATCGAATGACAAAAACGCGATAACGGTCGCCTTGGAGCCGGCAATGTCCTTTATCGGTATCGCTTTTCCGTCAGCGGCTTGGAAAACAAGGTCGTTGATCGGTTTTCCAAGGAGGTTCGTCGCTGGGGTGTCAGCCGCCACCACAACGGGGCACGCGACAAGGATTATCGCAACGACGTACCAATGCCGGATTCGGGATATTCGATTCATATTCTCGCATTCCTCAATTCGGGGGCCTCACTAACGATACCGGTTAAACCTCGAAAAGGTTTCACCGGCCCGTAGCCCAGGAATATAATCGCGATCACGGATCGCCCGCAAGTGACGCTCGAGACGCACGTTGACGTCTCACCCCCCAAGAGAGAATGCCATCCATGCCACGTCAGTATCGCGTTGCCGTCATCGGCCGGACCGGCAAAGGCAACTATGGCCATGGACTCGATACCGTCTGGCTGGCCTTCGACAATGTGGAGATCGTCGCCGTCGCCGATCCCGATGAAAAAGGCCGAGCCGCCGCCGCGTCCCGACTCAAGGCCAAGTCGGCGTATGCGGACTATCGCGAGATGCTCGCCAAGGAGAAACCGCAAATCGTCAGCGTTGCCGATCGCTGGCTGGACCTGCACCGAGACGCCGTGGTCGCTTGTGCCGAAGCCGGCGCAAGCGTCTTTCTCGAAAAGCCGATGTGCCGAACGCTTGCCGAGGCCGACGACATGGTCGCCGCCTGTGACAGTCACCACGTCAAGCTCGCCATCGCTCATCAAACGCGCCATAGCCCGCGAACCAAGATTGTCCGCGAACTCATCGCCGAAGGCCGACTCGGCGACATCCTCGAGATTCGCGCACGGGGCAAGGAAGACACTCGCGGCGGCGGCCAGGACCTGATGGTCCTCGGCACCCATCTATTCGATCTGATGCGATTTCTCGCCGGTAACTCCCTTTGGTGTTATTCGCAAATCCTCACCGATGGCCGGCCAGCGATGAAGGGTGACATTCGCGAGGGCGGCGAGGCGATGGGGCCGATTCTCGGCAATCACATCAACGCTCAATTTGGATTTAGCGGAGGCGTCCTTGGCACTTTCGGCAGCCATCGCGCACGATACGGCGCCGGTTCGAGGTTCGCCCTACAGATTCTGGGAAGCAAGGGCATGGTCCACATGCAGACCGGTAGCCTTCCGCTGACGCTTTACTGCGACGACCCGGCTTGGTTGCCCGGTCGAGGCAAGTCGCCTTGGCAAGAAATCACCAGCGCCGGCATCGGCAAACCCGAACCGATGAAAGACACCGGCCTCGGCTTGGGCAATCAATGGATCGTCCGCGACTTGATGGACGCTATCGAGAACGACCGCCCGCCCTTGGGAAGCGCCGTCGATGGTCGAGCATCGTTGGAGATGATCCTCGCCGTTTACGAGTCGTTTCGCCAGTCTCGGCCCGTGCCGCTGCCCTTGGTGAATCGAAAGCACCCGCTGACGCTCCTTGCTTGATTTCCCATCCACATGTGGCGGGACAACATTGACACGGAAACGATGGTTGACAACTGGTAACCTCGCCTCGACGGCCGTCGTGAATCTTGGTTGAATACCGCCATGACAGGCGAGGACTCACGACGGCTTCTCACCCAGCGCCTCGCGCACATCGAGGGCCGGATTGCCGCCGCTTGCGCCCGCGCGGGTCGCGATCGCCGTGACGTGACCCTGGTCGCCGTCACCAAAACCGTTACGGCTGAAATTGCCGCCATACTGCCGGGCCTCGGAATCATGGACCTCGGCGAGAGCCGCCCGCAAGAGCTATGGCACAAGGCCGCGGCCATTAGTCTTCCGGTGCGTTGGCACCTTGTCGGGCACCTACAACGGAACAAGGTCGAGCGCACGCTTCCCTTTGCGTCGTTGATTCACTCGGTGGATAGCGTCCGACTCTTGGACGCGATTCGGCAAGAGGCCGAGCAACAGGATCGAACGGTCGATGTTCTGCTCGAGGTCAACGTGAGCCGCGAACCGAACAAACAGGGGTTCGCGCCCGAGACTCTGTCGGATCGTCTCCGCGAACTTCAAGGCCGCACCGGCCGAGTGCGGATCCAAGGGTTGATGACCATGGCGGCCATCGATGGCGACGCCGATTCGGCACGGGCCGCCTTTGCGGAACTGCGCCAGAGGCGCGACGACTTGCGACAACGGTTCGACGATACCGCCATCGACTTGCGTCACCTCTCGATGGGAATGACCAACGACTTCGAGATAGGCATCGAGGAAGGGGCGACCATCATCCGCATCGGGACGGCGTTGTTTGAAGGATTGGCTGGTTCTCTCAGCGGTTAAACGTCTTTGAGGCACGGACGCCATGCCGATCCATGAACGAGTTGCCCGACTGTATCACGGGATTGCTCCCATCGTCGTGGGACTGATCGTTGCATTCACGGCCACGAGTATGGCTTGGCCGAAACTGGCTGCCCACGCGGTTTACCCCGAACCGATCGCCGGCGACTTGGCGCTGTCAGCCCACGACAAGGCCAGCGATTTGCGGGCCTTCTTCCTGTTCACCATGATTGCCCTCGGAACTACGATGGGCATCGCCGCCGTGTTTCGGCAACTATCGGGGGTCGAAGGCGCCGCCGGCGTGATCGGGAAGGCTCTAAACGGCGTGTTGCTCGCCTCGACGATCCCTGCCGCATGGCGCTTGGGTGACGCCTTTGTCGCAGCGACACCGCCGGCCGTCCCCAAAGAATGCCTTATTCTGATTGGCGTCGCCACAATGAGCGCGTGGGGCCTCCGTCGTTTTTCAAGCGAACTTACAGCGGAGATGGTCTGGCGTGTTTGTGGTGGATCCGTGCTGCTGGCAGCGTTCGGGTTTCTTGCTGGTCTGGGCGTCGCGACCGCGACGGGTCGAGTTGCCCCCTCGATCGTCGAACGATTTCACTTGCGGGCGACGCCTTACGTTGCGCTGGGCACGGCGATCGCGGTGCTGGTCGCCGTCACGGCATTCGCGCGAGCGAAATCCGCTGACGAGGTCCACGACTCCGTTCGACGAGGCCTGAAGTGGCTGCAATTCCCTATCGCGCTGCTCTACTTCGTCCTGATTCCGCCGCCATTCCATCGCGAGGGTCGCGTCGAATCGTGGCCATTTGCCATCACGCTGCCGTTGCTCGTTGTCGCACTTGTTGGCGTCGCGTGGTACAGCGTGGCACGCCGGCGATTCTCGGCGGGCATCAGCGACTCACTGGCGCCAATGGCCCTCGCGGCAGTGGCCGCTTTCGTCGCTGTCACGGTGCATCACCCACCCGAGCCGCTCACGACCGACTTCTTCCATTTCGGCGAAGAAGCCATTATCTGGCAGCAATGGCGACAGTTCGGAAAGATGCCGTATCGGGATCTCGTTCCTGTCCATGGCTTGATGGCGCTGGCGCGCGGCGCGATGAGTTCGCTATTCTACGACGGTTCGGCCATTGGATTCTGCGGAGGGGAACCGATTCTAGTCGGCCTCGCCGGCATCGCGACGTTTCTCACTTTGCAGTCGGTCGTCGGCCGGCCGGCGGCGTTGGTCTTGAGCTTTCACGTTCCGTTCGTTGATCGATTTTACTTCCTGGCGCCGGCGGTTCTGGTGCTCGCTCATCCGAAACTACTGCGGCATCCGGGATGGTGGCTCCTCGTTTGGTTAGCCGTTTGCGGCACCATGGTCTTCTACAACGGCGGCCTCGGCCCGGCATTGCTGCTCGGCTCGGCGCCCGCGGCAACGTTCATCGCCTTCCGAGTCGCCCGCGACAAACCAATGAGATTCGCCGTGTCCTTGGCAAGCCTCGGCTTGATCGCGGCCGGCCTGTTGACCGCCACGCCTCTGGGCGCCATGGTTAATGGCTATTTCGAATTCCTGCGCGAAATGGGTGCCGTCAACACCATCGCGTCTGGCATTCCTTGGGCAGAATCCTTCGGGGCCACCGTTCAGCGATCGACATGGGCCGGCTCCCCACTCTTGTTTGAGGCGCTCCGATTCGGTTGGATCGGAGTCATGATCGGCGCGATTATTCTGTTGATCGTTGAAGTGTCCCGGCCCGAGGAACAGCGACGGCCTTCGGTCGTCATGCTTGCGGCGACGCTGCCCGGAGTCTTGACCCTAACGGGCTTCTGGGTCCTGAATCGGATCGACGCCGGTATCGGGTCGCGCACCGGAGCGTTGGCCGTCGTGGCTCTGAGTACCTTGGCCCCGACGCCTTTTCTGGTCCGGCTCAACCCGTCCAAGGCGACTATTGCCCTGCTCTTCTTCGCCGTTCTGAACGGGTGCTTCGGCCGATTGATGGGAAACCGAATTGGGCCGGCCTTACCTCCGTTTCCCTGTCGTGAGGTCCTGCAAGCGAGGGCCATGCCGATTGCCGACCCCGCCCCGGGATCGCAGTGGGTCGATGGCCCCGCCCTGGGGATACCGAATCTCGGCAAGGGCTTCGCCGGCCCGGCAAAGCCACTGCATCTGATCACCGACCTCCGCCAGATCACCCGCGAATTCCTACGGCCCGGCGAGACATTCTTCGACCTGTCGAATCAACCGGCCCTTTACTTTTACCTCGAACTTCCCGTGCCGATCCGATACCCGCACTCGTTCTGCTGGCCGCAACGTCGTCAACAAGCCCGAGTCCTCCAGGAGTTACAGTCATCGTATCCGCCGATGGTCTTGGTCTCTCCTCACCTGATGTTGCCCGCGAACTGGCATTCGTATCACCTCTTTCGGGACGCCGTTTTGCGTTACCCCGCCGTCAAGCGAGCCAGTTGGATCGTCTTGGTCGATCCCCAACGTGTTCCCGACGCCGGCCCAATTGGGTCCTCGGCACAGTTGGAATTACTCGAAACGGCTTTCGCGGATTTCAACCTGGGGCGAATTCCCGCGAACTGGGGCCGCTCCTGGGAGAGCCTCGCCGGACAGTTCGAGCCGATCATCACCTTGCCGCCAGCGCCGAGCGCCAAACTCGGAGGTCTGGCCGGAACGAGCGCCGACTTCCTCAAGCTGGAACTCCAACTCGATCGTGTTCCGCATGGCAAGGTCCCCGAGTTGGACGTCACATGGATCGCGAAACCCGTGCCAGCAACTCCATCCGCCGACACCACACCGTATACCTCGCGAATGAGGTTCCTGGCTCACGGAAATCAACTCGTCGTTCCCCTGGGCATGAGTCCTCGATGGCTTCTGTCTCCGCAAATCGACGAGATCCGAATCGAGGTTGTCAACCCCGAGTCACTGCGGGGTTTTAATGTAAAGGAACTGCAACTCTTGCGACTGAAGCCCGCGAGATAATCGCCCGACTACAACGACTTCATGACCGCGGTGAATCGATACCTGGCCCTTCTCTACGGCGTCGCAGCCTTCCTCGTCGCCGGGTTCAGCGTGCTGGCCTTCGCGGCCTTCCTCCACGGTTTGCGACCGTTCGCATGGCGGATGGCCCCAGAACTCGCCATCGACGCGGCACTGCTCGTGTTGTTCGGCCTCCAACATAGCGGCATGGCGCGAGAAGGATTCAAGCGCATCTGGCTTTGGGTAATCCCGGCACCTATCGAGCGCAGCACCTACGTCCTCGTCAGCGGCGTGGCTCTCTTGGCATTAGTTTGCGTTTGGCAACCGGTCGGCGGATCCATTTGGAGCGTTCCCGGCGCGGCTGCTTGGCCGATTCATGCCATCGCCTTGGCTGGGGTTGCAATCATGGTTCTCGCCGTCATTCAGATGGACTTTTGGGAGTTGATGGGGCTGAGCCAGGTCTGGCGATATTCGCGCCGGCTCCCGGTGACGGTTTCAGAGTTTAGCACGTCGGGGCTTTATCGATTCGTGCGTCATCCCTTAATGCTCGGGATGTTAACGTCTTTTTGGGCGACGCCCGAAATGACCGGCGATCGCCTCGTTATCACATCTTTCATGACGGGATATGTAATTGTGGCCTTGAGGTGGGAAGAAGCGGACCTGCTTCGACGTTTCGGTTCCAACTATGTCGAATACCGTCGCCGAGTGCCGCAGCTACTACCTTGGAAATGGAGCCGTCGATGATCGAGGTCGCCGAACATGCCGAAGGCTGTGTCCTGCGTGTTCGTGCCCAACCCGGGGCGCGGAAAACTGCTGTCATCGGCGAACATGGAGGCGCCTTGAAACTCGCTGTAACAGCGCCGCCCGAAGACGGCCGCGCCAATGACGCTCTCGTTGAATTGCTCCGAAATCTCCTGGGATTGAAACGCTCGGAGATTGAGTTGATCTCGGGCGCGACCAGTCGCGACAAACGATTCCTGATTAGGCACATCAGCCGAGAAGCGATGTTGAAACTGCTGGCTGACCGTCTCACATGATGCTGATGTTAATGCGTGTTAGTCGGCTCGACTGATAACCGTTTGCACATAAGTCTCAAAATTCGCCACGGGCGTTGAACGATCAACGCCGTGATTCAGATTCACAATATGCCTATGGCCGCCACCCGCTACGATACAACGTGATGTGGCGTCACGCACGTCATCGGGCGTTCCATGCAAGAGCGTTTCTTCATCGACATTACCCTGAAATACCAGATTTGGATAGGTTGCCCGCGCTGCGGCAAGGTCATGCCTTGTGCCAAGGCTTATCACATCGGCTCCGCTCCGCGTCATTAAATCCAGGTAAGGTCCCTCCTTGACGAATAGGATGCGAGGGACGCCCGTGGCCCGTGTTAGTATCTCGTGATGATGGCGTTGACCCCAGATCTCATATTCCGCAGGTGTTAGCCCACCGGCCCATGAGTCAAAAAGCTGATAAACATCAGCGCCGGCGTCGATGAGCGTTTTCAAGAACCCCACCGTTGCCGTCCCGATCCTTTCCAATAGCCCGTTCCAGACATGAGGATTTTCGGCGGCAAATAGGCGCGTCGCCGCAAGGTCCTTGCCGGTACCGATGCAATAGGTCGCCACCGTGAAAGGCGCGCCGGCGAAAACGAGTACCGGCAAGGCACCGGCCAATTCCGATTTGACCACTTGCAACAACTTCAGAATATGTTGATAGCGACCTGGATCGGGGTTGGCGTCGAGTCGATCCAAATCGGCCAGGGTGCGAATCGGCCGATTCGGTACAGGCCCCCGCGACGGGCGCAACTCGAACGGCAGCCCCATCGCCACCGTCAGAGTCGTGATGTCGTAAAAGAGAATGATCCCGTCGACGCCAAATCGTCGCGGGCAAAGCGAGGCCTGGGCGGAAAGCTCGACATTCTCAGAGAATTCATAGAACGACATGCCGGCGCGGATGCGATTGAATTCCGGGTCCCAGCGTCCCGCCTGACGCATCGCCCAAACGGGTGGACGGGGAACGGTTTCGCCGCGAGCGGCACGCACCAGCAAATGTTGCGACATCATGAGACCATGCTACATCGCAACACCCGGCATGGCGAGCCGTCCGCGTCAGGGGCCGGGTTTCGTACCGACATACAGCGTCGCGATTCCACCGGTGAAGGGGTGGAATTGGACATCGCGTAAGCCTTGCGCCATCATCCGCGCTGCCAGTGCCTCGTAATCGGGAAACGCCATCACGCTCTCAGGTAAATAGCGATAGGCGCTATCGGGGCTACGCGAGAGCAGATTTCCGATGAGCGGAAAGATTCGACGAAAGAAGAACAGATAAGGCCCACGAATCAATGGATGCCTCGGCCGCGAAAACTCCAGCACAGCGACTCGCCCACCCGGCTTGGCGACGCGTACCATTTCGGCCAAGCCACGATCCGTGTCGGTGATGTTGCGCAGCCCGAACGCAACGCAAACGATGCCGAATTGCCCATCGTCAAAAGGCAGTTGCTGAGCGTCGGCCTCCACGAGGCGAATCCGTTCCGAGGCCCGTTTCCGTCGGACCTTGCGAGCGGCCCGATCGAGCAGCTCGCTGCAGAAATCGACTCCGACAATTGGCGACGATTGCCCTGAGGCCCGATCGTATTCCAGGGCAAGGTCACCGCTGCCGGTACAAACGTCGAGGATCGGTTCACCGGCAATCGGCCGAACAATGTGTGTCGTCCAGCGCCGCCAGACGCGATCGATGTTGAGGCTCAACAGATGATTGAGGAAGTCGTACCAAGGAGCGATCGCGCCGAACATGCGGCGAATTCGTTCTTCGCGTTTGTCAAGGAATACGTTGGCCACGGTGAGTCTCGGTCAGCGTCAGGGGCGAGCCACGAAAGCAACCGCATCCGTTTGAAAAAGTTCACGGATCGATCAAAGACATCGCGGCGGAAGGTCGCTATTCTCTTTGGTACAGAGTCAGTCGCTCGAAACAGCCCTCGGAGACACACCGTGCTTGAACTGCAAGAGTATTTCATCAAGGAGCACGCCGGAGTTTTCAAACTCTCGGACACCTACGACATTCTCGACCCGGATACGAAGGAAGTCGTCGGCGTTGCCACCGAAATCGTCAGTGGTCTTTCCAAAGTGCTACGGCTGTTTCTGTCCAAGAAGCTGATGCCCACGAAGGTCGAAATTCGCGAGGAGCCCGACGGCTCCCTTGTGTTCTATTTGCGTAAACCGGTCAGCCTCTTCAAAGAGCGTGTCGAAGTCTACGACGCTCGCGGCCAGATGATCGGGTACTTTAAGAGCAAGCTGTTTTCGTTCGGCGGCGGTTTCTATGTCTACGACGCTAATGACAACCAGTTCGCCGAAGTCAAAGGGAAATGGACCGGCTGGGACTTTTCATTCGTCACGCCGGAAGGCGACCTGCTCGGCAAGGTGACAAAGAAATTCGCCGGCGTGTTGAAGGAGATGTTTACGTCGGCAGACAACTACCTGGTGACCATCGACGATTCGGTGGCCGATCAGCCCGCGGCGAAAATGCTGCTCCTCGGTGCGGCGTTGGCCATCGACATGGTCTATTACGAGCAGGGTAATTAGGCGCCGATCGGGGAGGATCTGCCGTGTTAAGTGCCGACGGCTGTCGCGAGCGACGGCGACGATTGCTTGATCGAATCCGCGACCGGTTTCCCGGCGACGCGCTGGTTCTCGGTGACCCGTTGCACCTGATGTATTTTGCGGGTTTCCACGTCGATCCGTTCAGCCTCGGGGCCGACTATGGCGGGTTGCTGGTCATTCGTCGCGATGGCCACGCGACGCTTTTCCATGACAATCGGGTGCCAAAATCGACCGACACCGCACACGCCGATGAACGGCAGGTCGTGCCCTGGTACGATGGTCAAACCCCCGGCCAAGGCCCTCGGCGGCTCGCGGTGGCTCGAGGCGTCTTCGATGGCGCCATGGGGCGGGTTCACGACCATCCATGCGATCATCTCGGCGGCTACCTCATTCAAACGATCGCCGAACTAAGACGCCAAAAGGATACTGACGAATTGGCGTTGCTCGGCCGATGCATGCAGGCAACCGACGCGGGTCACGCCTGGGCCTTGGCCAATATTCGGCCGGGAATGACAGAATTGGACGTCTACAACGGAGTGGTGGCTGCTTGCAACTCGGCAGCGGGACAGGCTGTGATTGTGTACGGCGACTTCGCGGTATCGCCGGGGCCGGAGCGTCGGGGCGGCCCGGCCACACATCGAGTTCTTCAAGACGGCGACATGTTCATCCTCGACTATTCCGTCGTGATCGGCGGGTATCGCAGCGACTTTACAAACACGCTCGTCGCCGGGCGCCAACCCAACAGCGGGCAAAAAGCCCTCTACGATTCGTGCATGTCGGCGATGGCCGCCGGTGAACTCGAACTGCGAGCCGGCGCCTCGTGCCGCGCCGTTTATGAGGCCGTGCGCGGTTCATTCGCTCGCGATGGCATGGCGGAGCATTTTCCCCATCATGCCGGACACGGCCTCGGCTTGTCCCACCCCGAGTCGCCATTTTTTGTACGACATGCCAACGAGACATTACTCGCGAACGATGTGGTTACTCTCGAGCCGGGCCTTTATGTCGCAGGCGTCGGAGGGATTCGCATTGAGCACAACTATCGAATCACCGAGACAGGTTTTGAGCGGCTAAGTCACCACAAGATCGCGCTTCAGTAGCGGCGGCAAGTCGAAGCTCATAGCGGCAGGATCGCCAGGTAGGTTTCCATTTCCGCGGGCAGCAACCCTCCATGAGCGCCGCGATGACGCATCACGAATCGTTGTGCGTCATACCAATAGATAGCCTCGCCCTCGAACGGTAAAACCGCAAGGTCGCCGACTCGCGGCAACAATACCTCCGGATCGGCGTCGCCAAAAAAGCCTTCTTCAATCATGTCGCGTGTTCGCCAAACGGCGGCCCTACCATCAAGGGTCATGGTCAACGCCGCCTGGAACTCGTCGAGACGCTGCGACTTCACATAGAAGAACAAATCGCGGCACGACCCCCCGAAACGGATCGGCTCTCCGCGAAGAGTCAGCCGCAGAAAGCGCTCGATGCCGGGAATCTCGTGATTGAGATAGACTGTTTGTGTCGGATCGAGCTGAACTTGACCATGATCGGCGGTGAGCATGAGCCAAACGCGACCGCCCAAGAGCGCCAGGCGATTGACAAACGTCTCGAGTTGGTCGAGAGTATGTCGAATCTCCTTGGCGAAATCGGCAGAGTCTGGGCCTTGATGGTGTCCGACACCATCGATGTCATCAATGTAGTTGAAGAAGTACCTCTTTCGGCCCGGCTGATGTGCGACAAGACCGGCCAAGGTATCGAGACCAGTCGCCGCGTTTTGGCAGGGAAACACGGTCGCGCCGCGAAACAAGTGATCCGAATATGGCGACGGCGTGTAAGCCTCGTCCTGAACGACCGTCGAAGCAACTTCGTCTTTCGCGAGGCGTTGGTAAAAGGTCGCTGCGGGCAGGTATTGGCTCGTCCGAATATTAACGCGGCCCAAGGTGGCCCGATCAGCGTCACCGGCAAACGAAAACCGAAGCGGCGTGATCACCGCGTCGAGCTTCGGCTCGAAATAGAACCACTCGATGATTCCATGCCGGCCGGCCGGCTGCCCCGAGTGAATCGTCGTGACGTGGGCTGCGGTCGTCGACGGAAATTGTGTGGTCAGTGGCGAAACGAGACCATCTCGAGCCACGCGTTTTAGAAACGGGTGCTCGCCATATTGTTCAAAGAACGTCCAGCCTAATGCATCGACGAATATCAGAATGATGGTATCAGCCGATCGTCCGATGGGTTGCCAGCAATCACCCGGCAAAGCCTCGGCGTCCGGGTGCCCGGCCAGTACCGTGGCAATCGTGGCGGGAATCCGGGAGAAATTGTAGGCCGGATGCGGTTTGCGAAATCTCTGATTGGGGCCAGCCGTCGATGCCGCGATCGCCTGGAGAGAAGTCGTGTTTATCATCAAATCGGCCTTTGAATAATAAGAACCGCCGGGGCGACCCCGGCGGTTCCTATTATCGCAACGGTCATGGCGGGTGAAAACCCGTCAGGCCATCAGCGGCCTTAGGCTTTCTTGCGTCGGCGGAAGAAGCGAGCCAGACCGAGGACCGGCAAACCGAGGCCCAACAGCGCCAGGCTCGTCGGCTCCGGAGCATTGCCGCCCTTGCCCGGCACCGGCACATCCGTCGTCGTGATATTCGCTTCGGGCCGGCCATCAACTTGTCGATGTGTGATCGACGTGAAGTCGGCGACCGTCGCCTCTCCGTAGGGCGAATTGGCCATGAAATTTCCCAAGCCGACCGAGCCATTAATCGGGCTGGCGCCCGTGTAGGCAAAGGTGATGTTCGGCTTCGAGGGATCGTCCGTCGGTGCCGTTCCCGAGGGGGGCGGCGTCGTGTTGGAGATGGTCGGAGTCCAATCGACCGGGCTGACGATTGTGTGGGGAATCAGACCATCGAAGTCATAGATCGTGAAAAAGTCGCCCGGATTGACTTTGACATCCGTTGTGACGACGACCGCATAGGTCCAGCGGAAGTTGCCGGAGTCTGGGTGAACCGAAACGTTCACCGGAATCAGGCCCGCCTTGGCCTGCGGAGCAAGCACGCCCGCCAGAATCACCGCGGCAGCCAGTTTCCACATTCGTCGCATAGTCCCTTCTCCTCCGTGAGCGAGTCAACTGAAACCGGCGATCGCGCGGACCACCCGCAAATCACCGTCGGCGCCCGCGCGGACGACCGACACGCCGATTTCGTCGTTTCATACACGAACGTTGCTGTGATATCCGAGGTGTTCAACCATTGAAGCGGCAGCATCCTAGGCACCAAGCCGAATCTTGTCAAGTTCGACTCTAGCCTCTCGGAAAACCTTGAGAATATGGGGTTTCTGCCTGGGGATTGGCGTCACGGAATCGGGTTTTTCCTTGCCGCATTTCGCGGAAAGCCGGGTCGCCTCTGTTCAATCTGGGCAACCTTGGCTCGACGTGGAAAGCGAACCCCGTGCCGGTAAATGGTGCCCACTTCGCGTTGTCGTTCTTCCGAATTGCCGAACTCAACGTTTCATGGACCGTCCGAACACCGCGGAAGGACGCCAGGACAGGCGGCCGAGTCTAGTCAAAAAGAGTCGGAGACTTGCTATCGTCGCGTGGCGGCACCTTTCCGAGCAACTCGAACGCGCGAGCCGTGGCAACTCGGCCCCTCGGACTGCGAACGATGAACTGCTCGCGAAGCAGATAGGGTTCAATTTCATCGCTGAGCGTGTCGGCCGCGATGTTCATGGTTGCCGCCAGCGCTTCAACCCCCGTCGGACCTCCCCCGAAGACGCCGATGAGCGTTTCCAGATACTTTCGATCTTGCTTGTCCAACCCATCGCGATCAACTTCGGCCATGTCGAGAGCGGCTCTCGCGATGGGCAGCGTGATTCGGCCGTCCGCTTCGCTGGTGGTGTAACTGCGAGTCCACCAGAGGCGCGCGTTGGCAACACGCGGCGTTCCGCGGCTACGCTTCGCCAACTCCAATGCGGCGTCGTCCTCGATCGGAACATCGAGCTTGGCGGCATTCACGGTCACGATTCGAGCGAGCTCCTCGATGGTGTAGAACTCCAAGTGTTCGTGCATCTTGAAGCGGTCACGCATCGGGCCGGAGAGCATCCCACTTCGAGTCGTCGCGCCGATCAACGTGAAATGCTTCAATGGCATCGAGAGCGTTCGGGCGTTCATGCCTTCGCCCAACACAATGTCGATGCGAAAATCCTCCATGGCTGGGTAGATGAATTCCTCAACAACGCGCGGCATGCGATGGATCTCATCGATGAACAGCACCGAACCTTCCTCGGCATTGGTGAGAAAGGGCAGAAGATCGGCGGGCTTGGTTAGGGCTGGCCCACTGGTCAACTGAATCGACGTCCCCAATTCGTGAGGCAACACCGTGGCGAATGTCGTCTTCCCCAAACCGGGGGGGCCATCAAAGAGAATATGTCCCAACGGCTCCTTGCGTTTCTTGCAGGCGTTGACCGCAATTTGCAAGCGACGGACGACCGCTTGCTGCCCGATGACCTCACGAAGCCACTTCGGACGAAGTGCCGCGTCGCGTTGTTTGTCGTCGCCGTTGTTTTCTTGGACGATTGGGGTTCGAGCCACGGGGCATACTCCTTGCCGCATTGGGTCATCGCTTGAATGCCAGGTTCAATATCTCTTGTACCGTAGTGCAGGCTGGAGCAGTCGCTTGAACCTGATCGAGCCGCGTACGGGCCTCGAGCGGCGGCATCCCGACGCTGAGCATCGCCAGATAGGCGTCGGCCCAGACTTCTCCGCCGGCAATCGGGGCCGACGGTTGCCCGTTTGCGGCGACCACCGCGGGCGCCATGGCGAAGCGAACGACTTTTTTCTTCAACGACGTGACCATCTGATCGGCAATCGCGGCTCCCACTCCCGGCAAGGTGGTCAGCCATTTCGGGTCTTGGCGATGGATGGCTTCGGCGATTTCCTTCACCGGGCGTGCCATGGCTTTGAGCGCTTTGCGAACGCCGACCTTCTCGACAGTGCAGAGGAGTTCGAAGAACTCTAGCTCCGCCTCCACGACGAATCCGATCAAGCGCGGCACCCAGCGATTGGCCATCTGATTCCCTTCGAGGTACTCGGTCGTGTGTAACGCGATTTCCTGGCCGATTTGGGTCTGCAATTGGCGGCGGACACACTCGGGAACGAGCACCTGATACTCGATCGGCCCCACCTGCAGCCGGATTTCGTCGTCGAGAACGCGGTTCAAAATGCCGGCGACACGGGTTTTCATCGTAGGCCCCTCACGCGGCATCCGCTCGACGCAAATACAATTCACAGACCGCGACGGCCAAGGCATCCGCGACATCCGGCGGCTCCGGCACGGTCGTCAGTCGCAGTTCCCTTTGAATGACTCGTTGCACCTGCTCTTTCGAGGCGCGACCGCTGCCGGTTATCGTCTTCTTTATCTGAGTGGCCGCGTGGCTCACCACGCGCAAACCCCGCTGCGAAGCGGCCAACATCAGAACCCCGCGTGCGTGGCCCATGAGAATGGCCGTCTGAGGGTGACTGTAGTGAGAATACAACTGCTCCATGGCCGCCACGTCCGGTTGATATTGATCGATGACCTCAGATATACCATCGTACAGTTTGCGAAGTCGCACCGCCATGTCAGCCTTTATTCGCCCCGATTCGGCCGCGCGAATGATCCCCGCTTCGCGAACCATCGGCCGTTGAAGAGAAAAACCGACGACGGCATAGCCCGTGACGTTCAGGCCGGGATCGATGCCAAGCACCGTCACCCGCTTCGAATCCGGAGAATCCATGCAAACCTCCCGCGGCGGGAATCTGTTCTGATGTTCACGTCATTCTATCCATCGGCTATTTGGGGGGACCGCCTTCAGTCGCCGACCACCGTGACGGCTCGTTATAGTCGATGTTATCGTCAGAATCTCCCTTCGTTGACGCGCGACTATACCAATCAGCGAATGCGAGGATTTCGTACCGGTCGATCGTAATCGGTGCCACTCCCGAGCGGCGCGAATGGAAAGAGCGTTTTTGGAGGGAATCCGTTGCGTGCCCTAATCATTGGCGGCGGGATTGGCGGCCTGGCGGCTGCGATCGCGTTGCGCCGGATCGGATGGGACGCCGCCGTCTTTGAACAAGCGCCGGAATTGCGTGAATCGGGCGCGGGCCTCACGGTATGGAGCAATGCCTCGCGGGCATTGCGAATCCTCGGGCGTTTGGATGCTCTTGAGAGCGTCAGCGCGCGGCTGGATCGTGGTGAAGTTGTCACCTGCACAGATTCACCGCTCGCCGCGATTTCTCTAAGTGACATTGCCCGACGACTTGATGGTCCGATCGCCGGCGTTCATCGAGCCGATTTGCTGCGCGTCCTTGGCGATGGAATCGACCGGAAAACGATTTGGCTATCGGCTCGGTTCCAACGATGCGAGCAAGACGCTTCGGGGGTGACGGCCATCTTTGCTGACGGCCGCACGGAACGGGGCGACGTACTCGTTGGCGCCGACGGGATTCAGTCGCAGGTTCGGGCGCAACTGATCGGCGACCCACTACGATACGCCGGCTATGTGGGATGGCTGGGGGCGGCGACGTTCGGCCATCCCCGGTTGCGACCGGGCGTCTCGGTTTGGACTTTCGGTCGCGGTGGACAGTTCGGCTTTGTCCCGATTGGAGCATCACGCTATTTCTGGTTCGCCACGTCCGCTGTCGTTCTGGCTGAACTGGAAGCGCTCGGCTCGCATCGTGATGAACTGCTGAGCCGATTCGGCGACTGGCATGAGCCGATTCCCGAGTTCATTGCAGCGCTCGACGAGACCAAGATTATTCGCACGCCGATCTACGATCGCCCACCGGTTCGACGTTGGGGCACCGGTCGCGTAACGCTTCTGGGCGATGCCGCTCATGCCACGACACCGACGCTCGGCCACGGTGCCTGTCTTGCGATTGAAAGCGCCGTCGTGTTGGCCCAGCACCTCCGCACGTCTGCGACACTTGATCGCGCGCTGCGAGCCTATGAACATGAACGCCAACAACGCACCGGATGGATCATCCGGCGATCTCGGGAAATCGGCGACGCGATTCACTGGCGAAACAAGCTCCTTTGCGCGTTGCGTGATCGACTGGTGCGCTCGACGCCGGCGACCATTCACCGGTGGATCGTCACCCGAGCCGTCGATGCCGGACGAATCGAGTGACAAGGGCTTGTTTCCAGCCGATCGGCGCTTGCATTCGCCGAGGTCATGCGCTCTAATACCAAGGGGCTTTCCACAATCTGAAGACGTGGTTGGAAACAACGACCGTATATGTCGGGTATTGGCGAAGAATCCTGCGCTTCGCCCCGTAATCAGTATCGAGTTCATTATCGCCCTAACGTTGAGGGATGTTTACGATGCGCCACCTCGTGATTGTCTGCGGTTGCCTATTATTCATGGTGCCCACGAGGGCGCCGGCGCAGGACGCGAAAGCCAACGCTCCCAAGAAACAGCTTCCGCCGGGGACACTCGATCGCGCGACGCTCAAGGAATGGCTCGCGGATCTCGGATACAAACCTGAAGACTGGAATGAGAGCTACTTCAAGATCACGATTGTCCGCGACAATCGGAATATCTTCTTCCTGATTGGTCCCAGCAGCGACATGGGTCGGCTCTGGTATTTGGCGCCGCTTAGCTCGATCCCCGACTTGTCACGGGTCCCTGCCGAACCGATTCGCAAACTGCTCGAAGAAAACGATGCGATTCAACCAAACTGCTTCACGTATCTCCCCGAAAGCAAGACCCTTTATCTGGCGTCATCGGTGCGCAACTCGGAATTGACGCGGGCCAAACTCCGCAAAGGGATTCAGGATTTCGACGCGTTGGTCCGAAAAAAAGAACCGCTTTGGAAACCCGCGTTGTTTCGCAGCGACGTCGTGTTCCCCGAAATGACCGCCGACGCCAAGGCGACGTTGAAGCGTTTGCAAGGAAAGTAGCAGGCGACCGCCGCCGAATTCGAGGGCAATCGTCAAACGGGAACCTTAGCCATCACCATGGAATTCCAAGGAACCAAGCTGACGTGGCGCGTCGACAAGTCACCGGATCGCTTCATGAATGTTTGGCTTGATTCCGCGCCGAGAGACATGGTGATCGACTTGTTCGAGCCGAGCGAGAAAAACTTGCTCAAGGGCATCTTCAAGTTTGATGGTACTCGAATGACAATCTGCCTCGCCGAAGTCGGACTGGAACGCCCCAAGGAATACAGTGCTCCGAAGGGTTCGAGCCGAGCGGTGATCGAGTTCAAGAAAAACTGACCCGGGAGAAAACAATGAAACTGCGATCACTCATGGTTCTCGCCTGCATGTCTCTCGCATGGGCAATGGCGAGCGCCCAAGACGCTCAACCGCCGGCCAAAAAACCCGATGTGGCCGGCCAGCCCCTCACGACGACCACACTCAAAGAAATGTTGGATAAACTCGGGTTTGAAGCCGAGGTGATCGGAAGCAAGAAAGACCTGTTCCTGATTCGCCAGGATCGCGACGGATGGAAGATCCCCATCCATCTGTATGTCAGCGACAACGGCGAGTACCTCTGGCTCTACATGTATGTTCGAATCGACGACCCCCAACAGATGCCGGCCGAGGCCATGCTCAAGCTGCTCGAGCAAAACCACAAGATACTGCCAGCCCATTTCAGCTTCAACCCAACGTCCAAACGTCTGTTTCTCAACAAGCCGGTTGACAACGTCGGCCTTACCAACACACGATTGCGTGAAGCAATCGATAGTTTCGACGAGCTGGTGCGCAAGAACGTCAATCTTTGGAGTCCCGCAAATTTTCGAGCAACTCCGAAAGTGCCGGCCCTCTCCGCCGAGGCCCGAAAGGAACTAGACGCCATAAATGGCAAATGGGTTGTCGTCGAAAGGACCAGTGACGGCAAGGCGGAAGACCCGAAGGATATCGCCGATCTCGATTACACGTTCACATTCGAGGGAGGCAAACTCAAGGTTGCCTGGAAAGGGATCGAACCGAAGGAGATTGCAATTGGTTTCGATGTCCAAGCCTCGCCGATGCAACTGGATCTCATCAACGTCAAGGCGAAGTCAATCGAGCGAGCCATCCTGAAACGCGAGGCCGGGGTTCTAACGATCTGTCTCGCCAAGCCGGGAACGGCGCGACCCTCCGAATTCACGAGCAAGGCTGCCAGCGGGCACTCCATCCTCGTGCTGAAACGGGCCGGCGACAAGAAATGACGCCTGGCATGGCCATGATGTCTGACTCGTTGGATCACCGAATTCGGCGTCGTTTGCTGGAATCCGCCGCCCGACTCCTCGCCTATCGAGGATTGGCGGCGGACCTCCTTCAACTCGTTTCACGCGACGCGGGTTGTTCGCCGGAACAGACTCGTGTCTTTTTTCGGCGAGACGAAGAACTTGTCCTAGCCCTGTACACCCGCTTCGCAACGGAACTCGAAGCCGCGGTCCCGGAACTACCGGCCGATACGATCGCGGCTCGCTTCCACGCGATCATGCAAGCCAAATTCGCAATTCTCACGCCGTATCGCGAAGCCTTAGCGGCGCTGATGGCAACGGCGCTCGATCCCCGGCACGAGCTAGGGGCCTTGAGTTCGCAAACCGAATTGGTGCGCCTGCGTGTGCAAGGGGTTTTTGATGCCGTCATCCAAGGCGGTGTTGATGCTCCTCAGACTCCAAGCCCGTCGCTGTCGCGCGCTCTTTACGGCGTTCATCTGGCGTTGATGCTGCTCTGGTGCCAAGATCAATCGGTGGAGCGGGACTCGGCCCGAGCCGCCCTCGAACTCGCGCGGGACCTCATCGCGCTGGTCGTTCCGTTCGCGAGTATTCCGGAAGCGGCGGCGATATCGGAGCGATTCGACAAGGTCTTTCAACCGCTCTTGGAGCGTGCCGATGACCCGGCCGTTGATGCGAAGGCCATTGCAATCCTCCAACGAATCTTCAACCATCGCCGCTTGCTCCCTCAATCCGAACCGTGCGCCTCCGCCCCGTGTTCTCACTGTTTGGCCTTGCATCTTCCCAAGGTGAAATACTTCATCCGGGCGGGGCAGCCGATCCATTGTGTGCTGCCGGCATTTCCGGCGAAATCGCCGAGCCGGCGCAAGACTCTGGGACCGATGCCGGACATGGCCGAGGAACAGGCGCTGTTGTTTCTGCAGAGCATTTGCGGTGAATTGCATGAACTTCATCCACCGGGTCTGCGTGTGACGATCTGCTCGGATGGCCACGTTTTCGCCGATCTCGTCGGGGTCGGCGACGAAGATGTCTCCCATTATGGAGCCGAGATGGCCGCGTTCGTTCGACGTCTCGGATGCCGGTCAATCGACCTGTTTAGCATGAGCGACCTCTACGATGGAATCGACTTCGCGCCGGCTCGACAGCATTTGACCAGGGAGTATGCGAGGTCGCTGGACGACGTTCGCGATCGCATCCATCGCTTCCCACCGGCGCAAGCGCAATTCAATGGGATGCACCGATTCTTGTTCGAGGAGCAGTCTGATGTTCAACCAGGCCGCAGTCGAACCCAGCTTCGCGAAGCATGTAAAGATCTCGCCTATGAGGTCATTCGGCGAAGCGATGCTTGGGGTCGCCTTGTCGCGGACTGTTTCCCAGCAGCCTTGCGCCTGTCAATCCATCCGCAGCATCCCCACTCGGAGAAGATCGGCATCTTGCTTGGCCGCGCCGCCGACGTTTGGCAAACGCCGTGGCATGGCGTGGCGGCCCGCGACGCCACCGGATGGAAATTCATGAAACGGTATGAGGCCGAGGACGCCGGCGCTCGGCTGGTCGAACGCGACGGTCGGCCCAGCCATTTCGAGTTGCCCGGTTAAGGGAGATGCGGCATGACGCGACAATCGCTGAAGCCTTTTGGATTCGAAGTCATCGCTGAGGAGACGGACACGCCTCTGGAGATGCTCCCCACGGAACACGTTCTTGATTGGATCGGCGAGTTTCGGCTGCTCGTGCTTCGCGGTTACACTCCCACAAATGACGACGCAATGTTGTCCTTTTGCAGCCAACTGGGGCAGATTCTGGAATGGGAATTCGGCGCCGTCAACGAGTTGAAGCTCCGAGATGATGCCAAGAACTACATCTTCACGCCGGCCGCCGTCCCTTTTCACTGGGACGGCGCATTTGTTGGCAAGGTTCCGCGATTCATCTTCTTTCATTGCCGCGAGGCTCCTCCCCCTGATGCCGGCGGGGAGACGCTCTTTTGCGATACGCCTCGACTGCTGGCCGACGTTTCACCCGACCAACGTGTGTGGTGGGATGGCATCTCGATTACTTACACCACGGAAAAGGTCGTGCATTACGGCGGCTCTTTCACGTCGCCTCTGGTGACGCGCCATCCCGTGACGGGCGAGCCGATCATCCGATTTGCCGAGCCGGTCGATGATCTGAATCCCGTTCGATTAACAATTGATGGTATCCCGCCGGATCAACACGATTCGTTCCTTGCATCGATGCGGCAGTTGCTCTACGACCCGAGATTCTGTTATTCCCATTCGTGGCGGACAGGGGACGTGGTCATCGCCGACAATCACGCCTTGTTGCACGGGCGGCGTGCATTTCGCGCGGCGGCCCCGCGCCATTTGCGTCGAGTCAACATCCTCTGATAAAGCCCTGAGAATCCCTGATGTGGCGATACCTCATCTACTCATTGCGCATCCGTCGGGTCGAATATCGAATCGCTGAGCTGCCGATCTTTCTAATCCCTGTGTTCTTGACGGTTACCGATGCGAGTGCCTTTTGGTCGCCGCCGTTTTGGGAGGGCATGATCGCGTTCTTTTTCATATTCGCGTTTGGGGACCTGCTGAATTGTGTCGCTGATCGAGACCTCGATGCCCTGGACAAGCCCCAACTATCCGAGGCGGTCTATGGCATCGGAGTGCGCGGTGTCTGGCTTCAGGCGTTCATCTCGGCGGCGGGCGCTCTTCTCTTGGCGACTCATGTGGGTTGGCTCACCGGCCGATGGTTGCTCGTACCGGCGACGATTTTCGCCCTGTTTGTTGCCTACGCCTATTCGGTGACGCCGCTTCAACTCAAAAATCGCGGGCTTTGGCAACTCGCGTTTTATGTCCTCGGTCTGTTTGCCGGGCCGATGATCTTCACCGCAATGTTATTCGCCGATTGGCCTAAGCCCGACGTCATCGGGGTGGCCATCGCTTATGGGTTCGCTCAAACCGGGCCGCTGCTGGTTAACACCGCCGAAGACTTCCCCGAAGATCGAAAAATGGGTGTGCGCACCGTCATCGTCGCGCTCGGTCTCCAACGAGGAATTGGTTTCGGACGCTGGTTGGCGTCGATTGGCGGACTGGGTCTCACGGCGAGTTTCGCGTTCGGCTATGCTCGGCGCGACCTCCCACTGGGTCGTTTCGCCTTGGTATTGCCGGTCCTGATTCTCACATCCGGCATCGCGTTTCTGATGACCTTCCTCGCGCGAGAGATTGCCAATCAACCTGAGTCGGATCAAATCGCGGCGGTCAAGCGTGCCGGAAAATGGGTGCCGCTGGCGATCACAAGCGTGGCGATGGCCAGCCTGGTTGCGGCTATCGGAGCATGGCTCTAAGGCATCCGCCGACGAGGAATCGCTCCCAAAAAACGCGACCCGATCCAATGGCCCACATTAACAAACTCGCATCGCCGGCATTGCCCGCGTGAGCGTCAGAAGCGCTGAAGAGTTACTCCAATCGCGCCGAGGCCCGTCATGCGGATCTCGCCGATAACCCGACATCTTCCCGTGGCAGCCTGCAAGCGAATCGGCTACACTTTCCGTACCTACCCAAGCCCCGCCGGAGACTCGCCGATGCGACCGTTATTCTCGTTCGTTGCGCTGCTGGCGACGGCCGCGACCTCCGTGGCAACAGAGCCGATTCGGGTTGAGATTCTGGAAGGCGTACCGGAAAAGCGAACCTGGGACGTGCCGTTACCGCAGGCCGTCGAATCCTTCCCATCACCGGCGTTCGGGTTTCCCGCTCTTCCGGCAAAATACACGCCACGCGGTGTCCTCGCGGATCGCCCGTTGCCGATCGTGGTACGCGCTTCGGCCGCGATCACGTTACCGGCCGGCGAGTACCGGTTTCTGCTCCGGTCACGCAATGCGTCGCGGCTATCGATTGACGGAAGCGTCATCGCATCGACGGAATTCCTGTCGACTCGAGGAGATGGGCACGAGGCGGTTCCGATCCGCGGCCCCGTTGAACCAAACCTCCGCGAAACTCCGGTGGGCCACCAGGACAAGATCGTCACGCGAAAACTCGATGGGAAGCCGCACCGATTCACACTCGAAGCCTTTGTCGGCGGATTGAAACTGCGGCCTGAAGTAGGCGAGTTGGCCGTCGCCGTCGCGGCCGAGGGCACCGGGTTCCGGTTGCTAAGCCCAAACACCCCGATTGAATTGTCCGATGAGGGCTGGGAACGATTTGCCGCGGAACGCCTGGCATGGACAACCGCTCGTAATCGTGACACACGGCGAGCCGCTCGCGCCAGCGACGATGACTATTGGGCCAAACGCCACGAATTGGCCCGCCGCGAAATTGCCGCCCGAACGCCACTCCCGATTCCCGTTGTGTCCGCCAAGATCCCGGTCTTCAACCCCATCGATCGTTTCATCGGGAAGCGGCTGGAAGAGGCCGGCGTCGCGATTCCTCCCCTCACGGACGATCTCACCTTTGCCCGCCGCGTCTTTCTCGATACCGTCGGCGTGATTCCGACACCGGTTGAGATCAGCCGATACCTCAACGATCCCTCGTCGGTTCGCCGCCAAAACCTCATCGACCGCCTGCTCGCCGACCCACGTTGGGCCGATCATTGGGTGAGCTATTGGCAGGACGTACTGGCCGAGAACCCCGGCATTCTCAAACCGAATTTGAACAATACCGGACCGTTTCGGTGGTGGCTGCACGAAGCCTTGACCGACAATCTGCCGATGGATCGATTTGCCACCGAATTGATCCGGATGGAGGGAAGCAAGTATTACGGAGGCCCCGCGGGATTCGGTGTCGCCACGGAAAACGATGCTCCGATGGCGGCCAAGGCGCACGTGCTGGCCAAAGCGTTTTTGGGCATGGAAATGCAATGCGCCCGATGCCACGACGCGCCGTTTCACCCATTCACGCAACGCGACCTTTTCGAGTTGGCCGCCATGCTCAATCGCGGCCCGCAGACGTTGCCCGCCACCAGCACCGTCCCCACGACCCCCGGCAGTCGCAAGCCTCGGGTCACCGTTGCACTTGCCCCCGGCACCAAGGTCGCGCCGCGCTGGTCGTTCCCCGACTTGGCTCCCGGAGTCAACGTTTCCGATCTCGTGCCAGAAAAAGGCAGTACCCGTGAGCAGTTCGCCGCATTTCTGACCTCCGCCAAAAACGATCGCTTTGCCGAGGTTTTAGCCAACCGCGTTTGGCAACGATTCTTGGGCCGCGGACTGGTCGACCCCGTGGACGATTGGCTTGATGCCAACCCGTCCCACCCCGAGTTATTGCAATGGCTCGGCCGCGAATTCGTTTCGATGGGCTACGACTTGAAGGCCATCGCCCGGCTGATTCTCACCTCCCAAACTTACCAACGTGCGATTCGCGGCAACGAAGCCAAAGCCGACGCGACGGCCCTGAGACTGTTCGCGTCACCCGCGCGCCGGCGGATGACCGCTGAGCAACTGGTCGATTCGCTGTTCGTGGCGGCCGGCAAGGCCCTCGACTGTGAGCCGTTGACCATGGACCCCGAAGGTCGCCGACCCGCGACGGAAATGCTCAACCTCGGTATCCCAACGCGGGCATGGCAGCTGACGTCGCTCTCGAACGAACGCGACCGCCCGGCCTTGGCGCTGCCCCAGGCTCAGGGCATCGTCGATCTCATGGCCGCCTATGGCTGGCGCGATTCGCGACCCAACCCGATCACAACGCGCGACGATGCGCCGACACCGTTGCAGCCAATGGAACTAGCCAACGGCATCATCGGCAATCGAATCGTTCGACTCTCCGATGACTCAGCACTGACGGCGCTGGCCCTCTTGGATCAGCCGCTCGACGCACTCGTCGATGCGATGTTTCAGCGGCTCCTCACGCGAGCCCCCACATCGACGGAACGGCAACTCTTTGCCAAACTCCTCGCCGATGGGTACGCGGACCGACGGCGAATCGGCGCGTCAACGAACGTTCGAAAGCCGCGACTGTCATCGGTCTCTTGGGCCAACCACCTAAGTCCCGAGGCGACAAAGATCAAAATGGAATTAGAACGTGCGGCTCGCGCTGGTGACCCGGCGACCAATCGCCTCACCCCGGACTGGCGCGAGCGCATGGAAGACGCCGTTTGGGCCATGATCAACAGCCCGGAGTTTGTGTTCGTGCCGTGATGGGCGGATCGAAAGCCCAATAGAGTCGTTTTCATGGGAGACAACGGTGAATTCCCCAATCAATCGGCGTGATTTCCTGGCCCGGGCCGGGGCGACGGTCACGTTGGCCGCAGTGGCTCCCGCCCTCGCCGGCGAGCCAGCGCCCCGGGGCAAAGCCGATGCCTGTATCTTCATGTGGCTCGGCGGCGGCGCCTGCCACATTGACACCTTTGACCCGAAACAACTCGGCGATGGCAAGAAGAAAGCCGGGTCTGCCTACCCCGCGATCCCGACCGCGGTATCGGGCGTGAAGGTTTGCGAGCATCTGAAGCGGTCCGCCGCCGTCCTTGACCGTATGACACTCGTCAGAACGTTAAACCATAACGTTGTCGATGAACACGCGGCCGCCGTCAATCGCCTTCACACAGGGCGGCCACCCAGCGGTACGATCGTTTATCCTTCCATCGGCTCCGTCGTGGCTCATCAGCGCGGCCCAGCGGCCGACGGTGTACCCGCGTATGTCGTCATGGGCTACCCCAGCACCACACGAGGCCCCGGCTTTCTCGGCTCGAAATATGGCTATGTCTACCTCACCGAAACCGAGGTGGGACCAAACGGTTTGACGCGGCCCTCCGATGTCACCGTCGCTCGCCAAACGCGGCGTGAGCAGCTACTCGCAAAGCTGCGCGAGGAGCATCACCGGCGCACCGAAGACGACGAAACGATTGCTGATTATGCCACAGCCGCCGTCGAAGGGTTTAAGCTGGCCGGTCCGTCATTCTTATCGGTGTTCAATCTTGGTGCCGAGCCGTCGTCGTTGCGCGATTCATATGGCGACGAATTTGGCCGGCGTTGCCTCTTGGCGCGGCGGCTCGTCGAAGCCGGCGTGCGTTTCGTGGAAGTCTCATTCAACCTGAATTTTGTCAACGGCACGGGATGGGACACGCACAACGACGGTCAGAAGAATCAACACCTACTTATCGACCAACTCGATCAAGCCTTGTCGGCACTGATTCTCGATCTCGAAAAACGCAAGCGTCTCGATCGCACGCTAATCGTCGTGGCAACCGAGTTCGGTCGCCCGCCGGAGTTCGATGCCGGCGGCGGGCGAGGCCATCACTCGAAGGCATTCAGCGCCGTTCTCGCGGGGGGCGGATTGCGCAACGGACGAGCCATTGGCACCACGGATGACTTGGGGAAACTCCCGATCGAGCGGCCCGTTTCCGTGCCCGATTTACACGCGACGATTTACGCGGCCCTCGGCATCAACCCGGCACGTGAATTGAAGGCCGGCGACCGACCCGTGCCGATCACGGACAACGGCAAACCGCTCGCTGAGTTGCTGTGACACCATGGGCCTACGATTTGATCCCAACCGAATGATCTCTCATTTTCGAACAGTCGTTGCTGTCGCTGCGATCCTCGTGGCCGGTGCTGCCGTCTCCGGCCAGGAATCGTCGAAGCTCATTCTGATTCGTCAGGGTGAGATTCCGATCATCCTCTCCGCACCCCACGGTGGCAACCGCCCCATCGAGGGAGTCCCACCGAGGCGAGGCGAGGGCGTTAAGCAATTTGTGACGGTACGAGACGACCAGACCGATCAGCTTGCCGAAAAGCTCGCCGCGGAATTAGCTCAGCGTCTCGCCGGCAAGCCATACCTTGTCGTCGCGCGGTTCGAGCGTAAGTACCTCGACGTCAATCGACCGCCGCAAGATGCCTATGAATCAGACAAAGCCAAGCCGGTTTACGACGCCTATCACAGCGCCCTTGATGGGTTTTGTCGCGACGTTCAGAAGAAATGGAAGCAGGGCTTGTTTCTGGACATTCATGGCCAAGGCGTATTCCCGGATGCCCTCGTTCGAGGCACAAACAACGGCAAGACCGTCGAGCTATTAGTCAAGCGACACGGCCCCCGAGCCATCGATGGGCCGAATAGTCTGTTCGGCGTGCTAGAGAACGGCGGTTGGGAGGTCGTGCCGAAGTGTTTCTCAAACGACAAGGAAGATTCGCGATTCAGTGGCGGGCACATCGTGCGAACCTATGGCAGTTCCGGCGGCCACGGAATTGACGCGATTCAGCTCGAATTCGGCGGCAGATTCCGGTCACGCAACGAACTCGATCGCAGCGCTTCGCGAGTTGCAGACGCCATCGAGACATTTTGCCGAGCGTACCTTCCACAGGCTCTAAGGAACAAGTCGCCGCAGTCCAAGTGAATGCCTCCTCGCCATCGCAATTACTGCCGGTTCCGCGTCACAATTCAACGAAGGCATGACGCGAGCGCTGGCGCACAAGGAACCGCCAATAACATAACCAAGGTATCGATCCGACCATCGGGCTTGGCCGGGAGAGATTCACTGTGTTGCGGCGTTTGCATAGACGATTGATCGTTGCGGAAATCGCGATGCTGTTTGCAGGACTCGTCGCCGAGACTGCATGTGCGGCGGTTCCCCTCGACAACCCGGTTGCCGGGTACGGCCTCGACTGGACCAAACGCATTCCATGGAACAAGGTCGTGTCGATCGCCGACGTTGAAGGGGCCAACGTCGCCGAACGCATTCAGAAAGCTCAGGCGATGTTAACCGCGAATGGCGGTGGCGTCGTCTATTTCCCAGCCGGCGTCTACGAGATTTCCGATCATGTCGCCGTCGCTGATGGTATTGTGTGGCGCGGCGAGGTCCCGGTTGCGGCGACGTCGGCTCATACTCCTCGATTCGATCCACTGACTCGGTTCGTCTTTCCGGCCTATAAGCCCGTACTAACAGGAGACGGAACGCCCATCACGACAGCCTTTAAGGGGATTCGCCTGGTTGATCCCGCGATGGCGTCTCGATGTGGCGTGGTTCATCTAAAAATCGAGTCCGGCCACATCGATTTCGGTGAAAGTTCTGACCATCGCTGCGGAAGCGAACGCCTTGTGTTCGGTTGCGTGTTGACCAACGCTGCCGTTGCGGATCCGGCGGTTCCCGATCGCAAGATTGGCCAGCATGCCTGGCAGCGTTTCACGGCTCGCCATCACGCGGCCATTGCGATTCGTAGCGCCTCAAACGCGCTCATCGCCAACAATCGACTGCCACAATCCGGCGGCGCCAGCTTCACGATGCCCAACTACGTTGTTGCCGGGCGCGGAAAAGAAGCCAAGCCGGTTGTGCTGCCCGAGGTCGTCTTTGACTACGACAACCGGCCGGGCATCTATGTCAACGATGCCGGTTTAGGAGGCGCGGGGGGAAATCCGCCCGACGGCACGCCGCAGACCCACCCCTTCGGTTTTCGCCGAGGCATAATCATTGCCGACAACTACATCTACAGCACCGGCCGATGCGCTATCTCCTTCAGCGGCGACGGCACGATTTGCCGCAACAACCTCATTCGATTTGCCAAAGACGTCGAACGCCCTACCGTGACGGGTCGCGATCTGTCGTCGGGAGCTTCTACCAACGACAACCGAGCGATCCAAATGCGAGGCTGGCGTTGGACTGTTGAAGGCAACGACTATGAGGTCTTTCGCAACTGGGCGGCCGGACGTAAGTACCTCATCAACGACGGCGAAGGGCTGATGCACGAAGATCACGTCAACAGCACCGTGAAGGACAGCAAACTGATTGGCAACAAGGGAAACGCCTACATATCCATCTACAAGACCGGCGGAATTGATGGGCTGCTAATTGAACGGAACGATATCCAAACCGGCGGCGGGATCGCTGCGATTTTCGTGGTCGCCGATCGCAACAAGAGTCGCCACGAATGCCGCAACGTCACCATTCGCGACAACATTACATCGGGTGGAGGAATCGACATCGCCGGGCATCCCGCGTCAAACAACGTCGTGAGCAAGAACCGCGATCTGAGCGGTCGGGGCCGTATTCGTAACGCCGCTGAGGCTGTGGTCGAGGGCAACAATGGTTACACGGTCGTCCGAGATTGACGGCTGGCAGCCGAAGACGCTGGTCGTCGTGGGCGTCGGGCTGATCGGTGGATCGATCGGTCTGTCGGCACGACGAGGCGAGACGGTTCCTCGAATCATCGGCGTTGATCCCGACCAGCCAAGTCTGGAACGCGCGCGATCGATCGGGGCCATCGACGAAGCCACCACGGACCTCGCGGCCGCGGCAACCCAAGCCGATGTCATGGTCGTCTGCACGCCGGTGGATCGCATCGCATCGCAACTTCGGTCGGCCATTCCCCACTGCCGGCCGGGCACGCTGCTCACCGACGTGGGCAGCACCAAGGCGTCGATCGTCGCCGCCGTCGAACCTGCCATTGTGCCGGGAATCCGCTTCGTGGGAGCCCATCCACTGGCCGGTGCCGAGAAACGCGGCGTCGAACATTCTCGCGCTGGTCTGTTCGATGGTCGTGTGACGATTCTGACGCCAACCGAGAGAACCCCCGCCGCCGATCTCGAAGTTGCCCGGCGATTCTGGCAATCACTGCGGAGCGAAATCCGAATCTTGGATCCGCTTGAGCATGATCGGATCTTGTCGCTAACGAGCCATTTGCCGCATTTGGTCGCCGCAGCCTTGGTAGGCTTGTTGGATCCGAGCCTCTTTGACTTCGCCGCTGGAGGCTTGCGCGACACGACGCGAATCGCAGCGGGTGACCCGCACCTGTGGTCGGCGATTTTTTCCGACAATCGCCGAGCGATTCTACTCGCCTTGAAACGCCTCCGAACCAAGCTCGACGAATTCGAAGATGCCCTTGCTAACGACAACCGTCAGCAATTGGATCGTCTCCTTACTCAAGCCAAGCGAGTGCGCGATGATCTGGGAAGTTGAGATTTGCCCCATCGGACGCGACGCCGAACGCGAGCGGGTCGCCGCCGCGTTCAACTTGTTGACGCATTCCGAATCCGGCAAGGACCATTTTGCCGCCAGTTCACGCGGATATTTGCTCGAGGGAAACCTAACCGGCGAACAGGTAGAGACTATCTGTCGCCAGTTGCTCGTCGATCCGCTCGTTGAAACGAGCCAAGTCCGCGAATTGCAAGGTACCCAAGGTCTCGAGCCGAATCAGCTCACGGTCATGTTGAAACCAGGCGTCATGGACCCCGCGGCGATGAGCGTTCAGGCCGCCGCCAAGGATCTTGACGTTCACCTCGCGGCCGTCCGCACTTTTCGCCGATACCGAATGTCCACGACCGGCGAGGTTCATCCGGCGGTCGCCCGAGTCCTCGCCAACGACGCCATCGAGCAATTGATCGCCGGTCCAATGTCCGTGGACCATCTTCAATTCGGCTCGCCTTATGGACTGCATCGCATCACCGTGCCGATTCGAGACCGTGACGACGAGTCACTCCTTACCCTGAGCCGCGAGGGACAACTGGCGCTAAACCTCACGGAAATGCGAGCGATCCAGACCTACTATCGGGAGTTGGGGCGGGAACCGACCGACATCGAGTTGGAAACATTTGCTCAGACATGGTCAGAGCATTGCTCGCACAAGACGCTCAAAGGTCCCATTGACTACACGGACAACACAGGTCATTCTCGCCGATATCAGAATTTGCTCAAAGAGACGATTTTCGCCGCCACGCAAGAGATTCGCCATCGACTCGGCCCCAATGACTGGTGCGTTAGTGTCTTCGCCGACAACGCGGGCGTGGTGAAATTCATCGACCGCTTCAATGTCTGCTTCAAGGTCGAAACGCACAATCACCCCTCAGCGATCGAACCCTACGGTGGCGCCAACACGGGGTTAGGCGGCGTGATTCGCGACGTCCTCGGCACCGGGTTGGGTGCAAAGCCGATCTGCAACACGGACGTGTTTTGTTTCGGCCCGCCGGATTATCCCCCCGAGCAGCTACCGCCCGGCACCTTGCACCCGCGTCAGGTAATGGCGGGCGTCGTCGCTGGCGTGCGCGATTACGGCAATCGCACCGGCATCGCCACTGTCAATGGCGCCGTTTTGTTCGACGAACGGTATGTCGGTAACCCGTTGGTGTATTGCGGGACCGTCGGGTTGATTCCCGTTGACATGTGCTTCAAGGAACCCAAGGATGGTGATTTGATTGTCGCAGTGGGCGGCCGCACGGGGCGAGACGGCATTCACGGCGCGACGTTTTCGTCATTGGAATTGACATCGGAATCCGAGAGTATCAGCGGCGGCGCCGTGCAGATTGGCAACGCCATCACCGAAAAAAAGATGCTTGATGTCTTACTCCAGGCCCGCGACCGGCAGTTGTTTCACGCGATCACCGACTGCGGCGCGGGCGGCTTCAGTTCCGCCGTCGGCGAAATGGGCGCCGACCTCGGCGCGATTGTGCAGCTCGAGCAGGCCCCGCTCAAGTATGAGGGCTTGAACTACACCGAGATTTGGATTTCGGAGGCCCAAGAACGCATGGTCCTTGCCGTTCCTCCCACCAAGTGGCCCGCCCTGAAAGCCCTGTGCGACGCCGAGGATGTGGAAGCTGCCGTTCTCGGCAGATTCGAGGCCACCGGAAAGTTGAAGCTGACCTACCGTGGGGAACCGGTCGGCGAACTCGACATGGAGTTCCTCCACAAAGGCATGCCGGCAATTGTCCGCCGCGCCGAATGGCGACCCGTCGCTCCGGCCGCGACCACCGCCCGCTCGCCCTCACCCGAACATTACAACGACATTCTAAAAAATATTCTTGGATCCTATGCGGTCTGCTCGAAAGAGTGGGTCATTCGACAGTACGATCACGAGGTCCAGGGTGGCACGGTCATCAAGCCTCTGGTCGGCATCGCCGAGGATGGTCCGGGGGACGCCGCCGTCATCATGCCGGTACTCGACTCGATGGCCGGCATCGCCATCGGGTGCGGAATTTGCCCGCAATTCGGCGACATCGACCCGTATGCCATGGCCGCCGCCGCCATTGACGAAGCGATGCGTAACGTCGTTGCTGTCGGGGCCGACCCGTCACGTGTCGCCCTCTTGGACAATTTCTGTTGGGGAAACACAGACCGGCCCGAGGTTCTCGGCTCGCTGGTCCGTGCCGCCGAGGCGTGCCGCGATGTGGCTCTGGCATTCGGCACGCCATTCATTAGCGGCAAGGACAGCCTGAACAACGAATACCGATCGGTCGGCCGGCACATCGTTATTCCGCCGACCTTGCTTATCTCGGCGCTGGGACGGGTTCCCGACGTGCGCCGTTGCGTCACCATGGACCTCAAAGAACCGGGCAACGATCTCTACTTGATCGGCGTCACGAAGCCCGAACTGGCAGGTTCACAATTTCATCGGCTGAACCAGATTGTCGGAGGCGACGTACCCAAGGTAAATCGACTTCAGGCGCCGACGATCTTCCGCGCTCTGTATCACGCCATCGTGGATGGACTCGTTCGGTCGTGTCACGATCTGAGCGAGGGCGGCTTGGCCGTTGCGGCGGCGGAGATGGCATTTTCCGGGGGTATCGGTGCCGACCTTTCCGCGGTCCCCACCGTGCCTGACGAGGTTTGGTTATTCAGTGAGTCACCGACGCGGTTCTTAGTTGAGGTGCCCGCGGCATGGACGGCGGCCTTTGAGTCTCAATTCGAGAATCTACCGTGCCAGAAAGTCGGGCGCACCGTGAAAGAACCGAGGCTTCGCATCGCCGGCGCCGGCGGCGAATGGCGGATTTGGGCATCGCTTGCCGACCTCAAGGAAGCCTGGCAGCGCCCGTTCCGATGATGCGATTGCGAAAGACGTCAACGAAACAACAGTCAAACACGCGATTCAGCGACAAAACGCCGTTCTTGGAGTCTGCGGCATGTCTCGATCGAGTCGTTGGTCCATCGGTCTGTTAATCGCGGTCATCGCAGCCGGCGCCGGCGTCCTCGGCTGGCGAGCCGGCTGGTTTCGTTCGGCCGGAGTATCGCCGGACATGGCCAAGGTAGCCGCCCTGAATAACCGCGGCGTCGGATTGATGGAGACGTTTGAGTATGCCGAGGCATCGGAACTATTTGAGCAAGTTGTCGCCCTTGCCCCTTCGTGGCAACCGGGTCGCATCAACCTGGCTATCTCGTTGATTCACCGCCAGACGGCTGAGAATCTGGACCGGGCCATTTCCGAATTCGCCAAGGTTCTCGAAGCCGACCCGACGAATCCGCACGCTCATTTCTGCACGGGCTACGTCTTAAAGTATCGCAAGGGCCTCGCCGACGCGGTTCCTCACTTCGAGGCCGTGGTGGCGTTCGACCCGCTCGATGCCGGAGCCTGGTATCATCTGGGCGATTGCCTCTATCAACTGGGCGAGGATCGCGATCGTGCCGTGCAATGTCTCGAAAAAGCCCACGCGCTGAACCCGTATCTGAATTCGGCGACCTACAAGCTTCAGTTGGCAATCGCCGCCACCGAACCCGATCGTGCCGAGCGACTGCTCAACGAGTTCAAGGACCTCGAACGAACCAAGCTCTTCCAGCCCACAACCGATTCATACACGGATCACGGAAGCCGATACGCCGAAGTCATCGGCAGGCCCTCGACTCCGCTTCCCGGCGATGCTGCACCCTTGCCTATTTTTCAGATCGACAAACGTTTGAGCGTCACGCTTGCCCCTGGAGCCAAATGGGCCACGAGCGCCGAACTCGGTCAGGGGCCGGCTGCCGATTTGCTTCGCTCCCTGCGCAAGCGTTTCGGCGGGACCATTGTCAACTTTGATTACAACGGCGACGGGCGACCCGATTTGTTGCTCCTGGCAGCGGTGGCGGAAAAAGGCCGCGTTCGCGAATTGCTATTGCGAAATGACGGCGACGGGAAATTCACGGACGTGACAGCGGCTGCGGGCCTCGCCGGCGAACGGTTGAGTGCCGCCTGTTGCATCGGCGACTACGACAACGATGGGCACCTCGACATTTTCATTAGCAGCGTCGGTGGCGGGCGACTATTTCGCAATTCGGGCAAAGGCTCGTTCGATGACGTGACCGTGACCGCGGGAATCGATCAACTCCAGGGTGTCGCGCTGGGATGCACCTGGGTCGATCTCGACCAGGACGGCGACCTCGATCTAGTTGTAACGCGGCTCGCTCCCGACGAGATTCAAGCACTTGCGGCCCTCCGCGAGGGCAAGGCGACCGGCGGGGTCGCCTTGTTCCTCAATGTGGGTGTGGCTCCGCCGTTTCCCGCGGATCAGCCCGTACCGCCGCTCTCAACGAAATTCCGCCGATCGGAACAACCCGAGGCCATCACGCGCATCAACGGAGTCGCGGCCACTTGGGCTGTTAGCGACTTCGACCATGACTTCGATCCAGACATCATGATCCTCGCGGACAGCAAACCGCCGCAGATTGCTCTCAACGATCGCCTGCTCCGGGCACACTTGGATACCTTTGCGAATATCCCGGGCGAAAACTGGAATGGCGCTTTGTTCCTCGACATCGACCATGATGAGCGATCCGACTTGGTGTTGTTGCCCGTGGGCAAGAAGCCACTGATAATGCTCAATCGCACGTCGCGTGGCGACAAAGTGAAGCTCGAAGCCAGTGCGACCAACGCGCCGCCGCTGCGACAGGCATGGGCCGTTGATTTCGATCGCGATGGTTGGACCGACGTGGTGGGTTTGACAGAATCGGGCGCCCCAGTTTTTCTGCACAATGATCGATCGGGCAAGCTCGTAGATCGCACGGGGCTATTCGGCCGCGAATGGTCGGGACCGGCCGACATCGTGACGATGAGCGTCGGCGACGTCACGGGCAGCGGCTTCCCGGATCTGATCCTCTGGTCCGAAGCCGCTGGGCTTGAACTGCGCCGAAACTTGGGCAACGGCAACCAAGTCATTCGACTTGCTCTGAATGGCATCACCAATCTCAAGAAGAGCGTGCGCTGCAACCGAGACGGGTTGGGTACGCGTGTCGTGGTACAAGCCGGGCCACTGTGGAATGGAATTGAGAATGTCACTCTCTCCGCAGGACTCGGGCAATCGGTGAGGCCCATCGAACTGGGTATTGGGCGAGCCACACGGGCCGACGTGCTGCGACTTCGGTGGCCCGATCTCGTCGTGCAAGCGGAACTCGATGTGCCGGCCGGCGAGCTTCGACGCGTGGTCCAGGTGCAACGCAAGCCCGATTCCTGTCCGGTGATCTTCACTTGGGACGGTACGCGATTCGTTTACATCACGGATTGCCTGGGAGCGGGTTCGGTAGGCGAGATCGTCGCCGATGGCGATACGCGCCGGCCGCGACCCGAGGAATCCGTCAAGATCGAGCCGAACCAACTCGCCCCCCAAGATGGTTTCTATGTCATAAAGGTCGCCGAACCGATGGACGAGATCATGTACCTCGATCAGCTTCGGCTCTTGGTCGTTGACCATCCGCGGGACGTCACGGTCTACCCCGACGAGCGGTTCGCGACCGCAGGGTCACCCCCGACACAAGAAGTATTACCGCTTCGGGAACAGTACTTTCCAATTGCCGCCCGCGACCATCATGGCCGCGATGTAACCGCCACGATTCGCCATCGAGACCGCCGGATGGTGGATGGCTTTGCACGTCGCCCCTGGACGGGATTCGCCGAGGAGCATTGGGTCGAATTCGATGTTGGCAATCAACTGGCCAACATTCGTAAGAGCGATCGAGTGTTTCTCGTTTTGGCCGGATGGACGGAATATGCGTACCCGTCATCGATATTCGCTGCCACGCAAGCCGGCGTCGCTCCGTTAGCGCCGACCTTGGAAAAAGAGGTCAACGGGACTTGGCAGCCGGTTGCCGAACTTGGCTTCCCCGCTGGGTTGCCGCGAGTCATGACCGTGGACGTGACGGGACTTCTGGCGAGCCATGCGGGTGCCCTTCGCATTCGAACGAATCTGCAAGTGTTCTGGGATCAGATATTCCTCGCGCCGATTTTGCCTCGCGACAGCGTGCGAATCACTCCGTTGGCATTGGCCGGAGCCAGTCTGGCCGATCGCGGGTTCGCCCAGGAATTCTCGCCGGACGGCAAAGCGCCGATTGAATACGACCCCGAGCGTCTGGAACCGGTCGCCGCGACGCGTTGGCACGGCCGGCGAACGAAACTCGGCGACGTAACGGAATTACTTCGCGACGCGGACGACCGCTTTGTCATCGGAGGCCCCGGCGATGAGGTTACCGCTCGCTTCGACGCTCGCTCGCTTCGGCCCCTGCCCTCGGGGTGGATTCGCAGCTTTATCGTTCAAACGGCGGGATTCTGCAAAGATTCAGCTTCGTTCACCGCGACAGCGGGCGCCATCGAGCCATTGCCGTTTCGAGCCATGAAACGATATCCGCCCGGGAAGGACGAGCCATATCCGCACGCCGGCGACCGCGCTCGCTGGCATACGCGATGAGCCGCCATCACGAGAATTCGACAGATTCGGGCCAGACGATTGGCTAGAATACCGAGATCCGGGTTATCCCTTTTGTCGAGTCAGTCACCATGTGCTTGCCAATCAATCGCCGGCGTTTCTTGAGTTCGATGGCGTGGGTCGCGGGAAGTGCCGTCGCCGGTCCCATGATGGCAACCGGGTGTCGGCGACCGACTCCAACCGTGGCTGTCGTTGACGACGACCCGGACGAGGATCCGCCTATTCCCGCCGCAGACGAAGTGCTCAAACAGCTCATGGCGGGCAATCGACGATTCATGGAGCAACATCTGCGACATCCGCATCAGACGGGCCATCGACGCGCAGCCGTCGAGACGATGCAACACCCCGTGGCGGCGATACTGAGTTGTTCGGACTCGCGTGTGCCCCCGGAAATCGTGTTTGACCGTGGTATCGGAGACCTCTTTGTGATTCGCGAAGCGGGTCATGTCGCCGACAACGCCACTTTGGGCAGCCTCGAATATGCCGCCGAACACTTGCACATTCCCTTGATTATGGTTCTCGGGCATGAGCGTTGTGGAGCGGTTTCCGCCGCGGTCGAGACGGTGAAGAGCGGTAAGCCGCCGCATGGGCACATCGCCAACTTGGTCGCCGACATTCGACCTGCCGTCGAAGTGGCCCTGAAAGCCGGCGGGGATATTGTCGACGCCGCGGTTCGTGCCAACATTCGCCTATGTGTCGATCAGATCATGAAGTCCAAGCCGATTCTGGCCGAACTCGTCGACGGGCACAAACTCAAGGTCGTCGGCGCTCGTTACGATTTGCACACAGGCAAAGTCGAGTTGTTCTGAGGCTGCCGATTATCGCTGCTTGGCCACCGAGTCAAAGAACGCGAATACCTCCGGCAATGCGATCTGGACAATCGCCAGATGTTCGATGTCCGCAAACTCCTTCACCACGACCTTGGCGCCATCGACAGCCATGGCGGACTTGGCAAGGGCACGAGCGCCGGAAATCGCAAAGTCCTTGTCGCCGCAGCCCACGAACAACCCGACGTCCTTGAGAGCCGCGGTCTGGCGTAGCCCCGCGCCGCCCCCGAGAGCCGCCGCGGCTGCGTAAACCTTTGGGTCACGCTGGATCGCCGCGATCGCTTGACCCGCTCCCATGGAATGCCCCACGACAAAAACACGCCGTCGATCGACCGGCCAAGATTTCGAAATCTCTTCGATCATTGCCGGCAACGGTGCGCCGCCAAAACCGATACTTCGCGGTGACACCAGAATCCATCCGCGCTCGCGACATTGCGATACGACCTTGCCGCGACCGTAGCCTTCATAGAAGAGATGCTCACTGCCACCGGCACCATGCAAAGCAATGACCAACGGCAGAGGCGTGGCCTTCGTCGCGGCTTCCGGCACAAACAGCCGAATCGGAACCTCACGATTCTCGACCGCAAGCGTCATCCAATACTCGCCGGGACGGTGAGACATCGGCCAGGTTTTTTTCTGTGACTTCAACGACAGGATCAGCTCTGCATCGTGCAGCAATCGCGAAGCGGGAATATTCGTCTCGAAAACGCGCCCCTCGTGCAATCCGTCGAGGAGCCGCCGGATACTCGCCAGGGTCGCCGCCGCCGTTGATTCGCTTTTCATGCCCTCGATGGCGGCAGCGAGACGTTCACGCTGTTTCTCCAACTGAGGCACCCGCGAGATGGTCAATGCTCCCAGCGGCCACGATCGGTCACCGGTCACGATCTCGGTTGCCAAGGTGCCGTCGCCGGGGACATTCTCAGGAAGGCGAAAGTTGATCGATGCCGGCAACGACTCGATACGGAACTCCTCGGAGCGAACGCGTTGGCCGGCAGGGCCGGTGAATACGAGTCGAAGGGATACTTTCGCCGGCTTTTCGACTTGGGGATCGTAAAACGCCGAAACCATCAACTCGAGGTCACGGACAGCCGCATCCAGAAGCGTTTTCGATGGTCGAACGCTGAGCGAGGCCGCCCAGCGAGCTTCAAGCGGCACCTTGTCACCATGAAACAGTGAGAGCTTGGCTTGATCGAGCGACCGAGCCGCCTCGCCGAGTCGAAGCCGGAAGAACGACGTCACCGATTGTTGCAACGGGTTTAGGACTCGCTTGCGAGCCTCGGGGGCGGCGTGATCTTCGAAGGCCGACTCAAACGCTTTGAGTCGCAGCCCCAGCTCGAATCGCTCGGTCTGAGCCAAAACGGGACTCGCGGACAGGGTGACAAACGCGAGCCATGCTAGCCAAATTCGCGGCCTGATAGAGAATCTCACGATTATTTGACTTCGACCTGTGCTGCCTGAAAGATCTCTCCAGTGGCATCGTCTTGAACCATGGCGACGACCCTTAGGATCTTCAGATTCAGCGGCCGGTCGGCCCGCGTGAACTTGGCCTCATTGGCGTTGAAGTCGTCGAGGTACTCGACCAGCTTCGCACGCAACTCGTCTAGGTTCACCGTTACGGATTGATCGCCGGCCTTTTTTGTGAGGGGATACCCCTTGGTGCCGCCGGGCATCATGCGGACAACATGCTGATGGTATCGCACCCCGTTTCCGCCGGGATATCGAACTTGCGATTCGGTCAGCGCCAGCCGAAGCCGGATTCCTTCGCCGGTCTTCGCCAGATCAGCAAAAGTTGCCTTGATGGCCACGCTGTTTCCCTTGCGTTCGGCGGTCAGATCCAGTTTCGCTTTCGCGTCCTGCTCCAAAAGTGGTTCGATGGCATCGCGGAACTGCGCGTATTTCTGCCGGGCGACACTGACAGGCCCTCCGCTTTCTCCACCGACTTTGCCGTTGAAAATCGCCGCGGGCAGGCTCTCCAATTGTTTCTTGTAGAAACTGATTCGATCCATGGTGTCCGCGTTTGTGAGGGGATCGGGCTGCTGAGCGTGGATATGGTAATTGAGCAGTGCGACCTCGACCGGTCTATAGGTCATTTCCAAGGCATCCAGCGCATGGATGGCCGCCGCGCTGGCGGAATGCTCGGCGCCGGTGAACACCTCAACGAGGACCACGCGATTGCTTTTCGACTTGCGCCCCTCGAAGACGTCGGGGCGGAACGGGCGCCGTTTGAGGTACTCGGCAAAGTCGCGTTCCTCGAGTTTGGCCAACTGAGCCTGAATCTCCTTGGCATCATCGGGCTTGCCGCCCTTTTGCAGTGCAAACGAGACGGCTTGCAGCACCTCCATTTGCACCGAGGCCTCGTCGGACGGATCGAGTAGCCGTTCGGTCTTGCGAGCATACTCGACAGCCAACGGGCCATAGGGAGCTTGCTCGCCCAGCCCCTGCAATAGTCGAACCGCGACAGCCCGTTGCCATCGAGGGCCGTGCGCGCCGGCAGATCGAAACGCCTTATCGGCCCAGCCTCGAACCTCTTCGATCTTCGCTTTATGGGAACTGCCTTCACGGATTAGTTCGATGGCGAGTTCGGCCATCTCCGCTGGTTCGGTCGCAGACGCCAGTTGTTCTTTGTTCAATTCGTAGAGGTCGAACACTTCGAGTTTGGTCGCGGCCAACTGAATCGGAACAAGCTGGCCATTGAGTTGCACCGATCCTGAAATGCGATTGGTCTTGGCATCGGCAGGCAAGCGGCCTTCGACACTGAAATCTAATCCTGGAAACTTCAACGCGAGTTTGAGCGTGTCTGCCGTGACCGTCACGTCCTCAATCTTTCCGGCTCCGAGTCGGCGCTCTGAGGCGCCCAGAAACTTGCCGCTCCACTTGCCGTCTTTCTGTTCGAGTTGAAAGAGCAGCGTCAGCGATTGGGGCGACAGAGGCAACATCATTCGCCAATTGCCGACCGGCCCGTCGGCAGCACGGGCGGAAAAGCAAAGAGTCAAGCCCGCGAGGGCAGCAAATAGTCGGCATCTCATGAATTCGTCCCTTTGCTGAAATCGCCTTTCGGCACTTGGCAGGTCATGCACTCAGTCGATGGGCGTTAAGATACACTTTGGCAACCGCTCGAGCAACTTCGATCACGTCCGCATCCGTCCCCAGTAAGATCGGATGATGCAACATGACCATTCCATGATGGGCCTTGGTGGCCTCGGCCAATTCACCGGCCGCGTGAAACCGGCTCGCGGCACGGCCCATATGTGCGGCGCGAAACCCCTCGTCCATGGCGATTCCTTCGGCTCGAACGGCCGCCACAAAACGCGCCCGCGACAATCCAAACTGGTTTGGGTCGAATTGAAAGCCGACCTTGTAATAGGCCGGATCGCTCTCGCCGGCGTCGTTTTCGAGCATTTGCATCCCCGGAACGTCGCGAATGTGGGACTTCAAGAGTTGTACGCGATCTCGGCGCCGGGCATGGTGTTCGGCCAGCTTGGCCAGTTGCGGGATCAATGCCGCGGCTTGAATCTCGGAAAGGGCCGCCCATTGCTGAAATCCGCGGCGCAGGGCCACGCGAGCCTTTTGATAAAGGTGCGCATGGCGGGTGAGCAGGGCGCCCCCGCGGCCGGCGCTGAGGAGTTTCGATCCGCCAAAACTCAACACGCCGATATCGCCCCAACTTCCCGCCGGCCGCCCTTGAACGCGAGCGCCGGGGCATTGAGCCGCGTCCTCGATCACCGACAATCCATGCCGGCACGCGATCGCCATCACCTCCTCCATCGGAACGATTCCGCCGTGCAGATGGGATACGACAATCGCCTTGACCCGCGTGTTCAAGGCAGCTTCGATATGTCGCGGATCAAAGTTCCAGTTGCGGGGCGCAACGTCGATCAGGACGGGCCTGGCACCGACGGCATGAATGGAGAGGAAATTGCCTTCGTAATCATAGGCTGCCAACAAAACATCATCGCCGGCCCCAACGCCAATGGATTGCAACGCGATTTCAACGGCCAACGTGCCACTACTGCACGTTTGGACGAATTTTAGATCGTGGAACCGTGCCAAGTCCGATTCGAGCATTGCGACATGGCCGGCGTCGTAGCGACCCCATGATCCGTCCGCGACGGCCGACGCGATGGAACGCGCCACATCGGCGTCATGCGGCGGCCACGATGGCGGGCCAGCGACTCGCACCGGTGGGCCTCCGAGGATGGCGGGTAGGTCGTTCACTCGCTCTCCTGAAACCAGCGACGCCCGGCCCTTAGTTGAAGTCCGGGGGCATTGTCGATAACAACAATTCGGTCTGGTTTTCGTTGAGTTTAGTCTACGAGGCGACCATGCCGGCCATCTCACTTAGCTCGCTTGATCCGATCTTTCGGCCTACTTCTGTGGCGGTCGTTGGCGCCAGTGCATCGCCGGGTAGTGTCGGAAGCATCCTCATGAGGAATCTGATGGCCAGCCCATTCGGCGGAGTGGTCTATCCAGTGAATCCGCAACGAAAGGCGGTCCATGGAGTTCGCTGCTGTGCGACTCTGAAAGACGTACCGGAACCGATTGACTTGGCGGTCATCGCCACGCCGGCGCCGATAGTTCTCGGCGTTGTGCAACAATGTGTCGATCTCGGGGTCAAGGGTGCAATTATCATCTCGGCGGGATTCTCCGAACTAGGCGCCGCCGGCAAGGCTCTTGAACAACAAGTTCGCGAAACGGCTCGCGGCCACATGCGACTCATTGGGCCGAATTGTCTGGGTGTGATTCACCCACCGAGCGGCCTCAACGCGAGTTTCGCGGCAACGATGGCAAGATCCGGCAATGTCGCCTTGCTCAGTCAAAGTGGAGCCATTTTGACATCGATTCTCGATTGGGCCGAGGCGAGGCATATCGGGTTTTCGAGCTTCGTCAGCGTCGGCGCGATGGCGGATGTCGATTTCGCCGACCTCATCGATTACTTTGGCGACGACCCCAACACGCGCAGCATTTTGCTGTACATGGAGTCGATCGGCGACGTTCGCAAGTTCCTGAGCGCCGCCCGAGCCGTGGCCCGAACCAAGCCGGTGATTGTCGTCAAAGCCGGACGACACGAAGCGGGGGCCAAGGCAGCGGCATCGCACACAGGCGCGTTGGCCGGCGCCGACGCGGTTTTCGACGCGGCGTTCCGCCGAGCGGGAATCTTGCGGGTCATCACGATCCGGGAGCTATTTCACATGGCCGAAATCTTGGCCATGCAGCCGCTGCCGCGGGGGCGACGACTCGCGATAGTTACCAATGCCGGTGGACCAGGCGTGATGGCGACCGATGACCTGATGACTCTGGGCGGCGAACTTGCGGTCCTTTCTGAGGCCACCCGTTCCGCGCTCAACGGAATCCTGCCGCCTTTCTGGAGTCATGGGAACCCCATTGATGTTCTCGGCGATGCCACGCCGGATCGTTATCAGAAAGCCGTCGAGGTATGCGTCAAGGCTGACGAAGTCGATGGAGTCTTGGTCATGTTGACGCCGCAAGCGATGACCGATCCGACGGAGACGGCTCGCCAGATTGCGTCGTTCGCAAAGATTCCCGGCAAGCCCGTGTTGGCGGCATGGATGGGCGAAGCAGCGGTCGGGCCGGGGCGGCAATTGCTCCATCGCGCCGGGCTTCCCGCGTTCGACACGCCGGAGTCCGCCGTGAGGGCCTTCCTCCATATGGTTCAATTTCGCCGCAATCAGGAGTTGCTGTACGAGACGCCGGCGTCGCTGCCGGATGATCCCGCGCCGAATGCCGACGACGTCAAGCGGATCATTCAGGATGCCCGAGCCGAGGGTCGCTTGCTCCTGACCGAAACCGAGGCCAAGGCTGTGCTAGCCGCTTACGACATTCCGGTGACGCCGATTCGGGCGGCTCGCGATGCCGAGGCAGCCGTCGCTGCCGCTGACGAAATGGGTTACCCGGTCGTTCTGAAGCTGCTTTCAACGACGATTACTCACAAGTCCGACGTGGGCGGGGTTCAGTTGAATCTGGGCGACGCCGAAGCGGTGAGGCGTGCCTTTAACAACATTCAGACTAACGTCGAAGCGTATGCCGAGTCACACGGAACGCCGAAAGGGGCGTTCGAGGGCGTCACCGTTCAGCCGATGGTGAAAATCCGCGGATTCGAGCTTATCATCGGTAGTTCGGTTGACCCGCAATTCGGGCCGATCATCCTGTTTGGCTCCGGCGGCGTGTTGGTCGAGGTCTTCAAGGATAATGCCCTCGCGTTACCGCCGCTCAACCGAACGCTGGCCCGGCGACTGATGGAACGAACCAAGATTTTCCGGGCCTTGAAGGGCATCCGTGGACTAAAGCCTGTAGACTTCGACGCCTTGGAAACGCTGCTCGTCCGATTCAGCCAGCTCTTGACGGATCACTCTGACATCGCCGAAATGGACATCAACCCACTTTTAGCGTCCGGCGAACAGTTGATTGCTTTGGACGCCCGCATCGTGTTAATGCCGATGGAATCACCGCGGCCGCGACTCGCGATTCGCCCGTATCCCAACCAGCTCACCGAGAACTGGACGCTGTCCGATGGCACGGAGGTCACGATTCGCGTGATACGGCCCGAGGACGAGCCGTTGGTCATCGAATTGTTCGAATCATTTTCAGAGCGAACGGTTCGAATGCGATTCTTCAGCCTGCTCAAACGACTGACGCACGAGAGTCTGATTCGGCTGTGCCACCTTGACTATGATCGCGAGTTGGCATTTGTGGCTGTGAGACGTGATGAGGGGAAACCGCGATTTCTTGGGGTGTCGCGTTACTACCTCGACCCGGAAACGGGAACGGCGGAGTATGCCGTTGTCGTCAGCGATACCTGGCAGGGGAAAGGCCTCGGGAAGCATCTCATGGAGCGCCTTATTGCCGTCGCTCGCCAACGTGGAGTCCGGCGACTCATTGGCCCGGTGTTGAGAGAGAACACCAACATGTTGCAACTGGCTGCTGACCTTGGATTCACGACACACGACACCAGCGATCCACTCGTGATGAAGACCGAACAAGACCTCGTCTGAGAGACGATTCATCGATGGCGTGTCGACGAGGCCGCTCACCAAACGGCAAGGCAACGTCCGGCGGCGGCGTCAGTGGTTAGCGTGAATGGAGTACGGCGGCCCGCAAAACGTCGGCAATCTCAGCGGCGAGTTGGTCGGTGCCGACATTCGCCTTGGAGTGGGGATAGAACTTGGTCACATGGCTGGTATCAGGGCCGAGGCCGATGCCAACGAGCTTGAGACCGCGTTCCTTCGACAATTCGTCGATCGCTTGAACGAGATCACGCTCGGTTGAACGCCGGCCCTCGGGGAGGCCATCGCTAATCACGATGAGCAATCGATCATCGGCGGGTTCCTTGAGCAACTTCTGTGCGGCGTCGCGAAGGCACGGACCGTCGTCGTTGTACGATGGACAGTTATTGCCGGCCGATCGGCAACCTTCGACTTCGTGGGTCATCTCGCCAATGCCGTCCCGGACCCGCGCCGTCAAACCCTCGTGAAAATCGCAAAAGGGAATCAGAATGTCCTGAAAGCCGTCGATCGCAAATGGCACTTCGAGCCGATGCAGCGCCTCGGCAAGGAGTACCGTACCCGCGACAGCGGCATCCGTCTTCGCGCCTCGCATGGAACCGGACAGATCGACGAGCAAGTGGATAATCGTTCGGTGACGATCGGGCACATTCTTGCGCCGCCAAATTTTGTCCCAGAGTCGTGGGTCGGCGTCGTATGCAATCACCCGCTTCATGTCGAGGCGATGTCCCGTTGGATGGCCGGACGATTCGCGAAGTCGCCGTCGCGGTCGCAACAGTGATTCAATCGACGCGACTAATTGTTGCAGCTGATCGGCAATCTTCGCGTAGGCCCTCTCATAAAGGGTCTGGGCCGGCGGCAGTCGAACCAATCCTTTGCGACGCAGCGAAGCCGGTAAACGGGACGGGCGACCGCGCATCGTCCGGGCGCCGTCGGTCTCGATCAGTGGCCGGCCTCCGGCGCGGCCGCTCGCGGATTCTTGCGTCGATCGCAACCAGGCTTCAAAGACCTTGATGGCCAACTCGCGCAGGCCGGGCGATGGGTTGGCATCAGGATCCTTGTCGAGCGATTCTCCCATTAACCGCCTCAACGCCTCGACGTCGTCACGGGCAACAGCATCCTCGGCGTCCTTCTCGCGATTGGCATCACCCTTCAGCAACGAGGAAATCCTGCCGAGGTCTTTTTCGAGGAACTCGGCCGCGACGGGCAGAATCTCACGCTCGGCAATGTCAAGGGCCTCTTGAGTGAGAATGCGAATCCACTGTTCGCGGCGTGTGGGTAAGTCGCGACGGGCGCGGTTGACGATGTGGGGCCAAACATCGTCGAGGTAACAATAGAACAGCTCGACGTCATTCAATTCCGGCGTGAGGTCACCGGCGGGCAGAGTCTCGGCATAGCGGCGTCGGGCGTCGCGGGTCTTGGCCAATGCATCGGCAATCGCCGGCGAGACGACCCCTTCCGCTGCGGGTTTCCAACCGCGAAGTTCCTCACGGGCACATTCGAGGCAGAACAGGAGAAAATCGGGAATCGCTCCGGGGAGCGGGGAATTCGCATCGGCCTGGGTTAGCGCGCGAAGCCATCGACCCGTACCGGGATAACGCCGCTTGATCCACGTGTTGACGCGAGGGTCCTCAATTGAATTCAGGGCGTGCGCGCGGGCCGCGGCGCTGGGAAACGGCGGCGAAAACAGGTGATAGCGCGAGATGTAGAAATGGCTGACCTCGTGGGCCAACACAGCGGCGCAATAGATCGGGCCTTTCGATTTCAGGTCCTCGGCGGAGACCAGGATCGTGCGATGCATGGGGTCCCACGCCCAAGTGCGTTCGCTGAGTTCGACGCGAATACCGGCATCCTGGCACAAGCCCGCGGCGAGCGCCGCGAGTTCGGCAACGGCATGTTCCATTGACATCGCCATGGGCTTCGATCCTCTCACGACGGCTGAACAGACGATTGTTAGATCATTCCGGGGTCATGACAATCGCCTCGGCCCAAGTCACGCGGGCGGCGGCGAGCGATCGGGCTTCGGCAAAACCGGTCGCGCGTCCAGACCCGTGCCCAACCCGGCAGCGTCGAGCAACTGAACGATCAGTTTCTGGTCCGGTGGCGTCGAAACGCGACCCAGATAATAACGCAACAGGGCCTCGCGCAACGCGCGCTTGCCGCCGGGGCCATCCGCTGCCACGCCAAATGGGCCTGCCAAAAACTCGATGAGGCTCAGCAATCCGCGTCGCGTGAACACATAGCGTTCCTTGCGCCGATTGCCGAGTCTGGCCGGGTCATGATCCGTGCCGCCGGCCGCGCTCTCAAGCGAGGCGTGAAAGCTCGCCAAGGCCGGCAACAGATCATCAATGCCGTCCCATTCACCCAGTCCGCCCAGACATGGCGGGTATTCCGCGCCGTGATACTCGCGCCCCATGACGTTTACATCGGGCTGCTTCCCGTAAATGAGGAACTCAAGCATCGCCAGATATTCTGTCTCGCCCGGCCTTGGAATAAATCGGTGAGCGCGCCACCGATCGCGATAGGCAGGACTTAGGATGGACCGGCCCGCGTACTCCGCAGGATTCATCGTCGCGAAGATCCGGAAATCGCTGTGGATCAGCTGCCCGCCTGACCCGAACGCGCTGTGGTCGTGTTCGGTCAGAACCAGCGACGGTTCACGTTCGAGCACCGAGTTCATTCGTTCGAGAATCTGCGGCTCGGCCAGGTTCACTTCATCGAGCAAAACCCACCATCCACGGCGCAGAGCCGTCACGACAGGCCCATCCTGCCATCGCCATTGCGAGGCGACGTGAGCGTTTCGCGGCGTCCCTTGGGGATTATTGGTCTGAGGTGCGCCGGAGTTGAACTCCAGGCCACCTTTGGCGCCGTTCTCTGCATAAGGGACATACCGGCCAACGAGTTCGCCGGTATCTGTCTGGCCATTCAGGTTAATGCGAACGACCGGTTGATTGAGCAAGGCCGCCAGAAACAAGATGCTGCTGGTTTTCGATGTACTCGTCTCGCCCTCAAGCAAGCAAGGTTCGCGCAGTGCGATGCTCGTGGCGAGGTGCTGTAACGTCTCGCTGGTACGGGCATCGAGGCAGAAGTGCGCGAAGTCGTTCGCATCGGGCGTAAACGGTTCACGAAGTCCAGCGCGGCGAGACAACCATATCGTGCCGATTCGCACTTTTTCGGGTGTCGTTTCGAGAAACGCTGTCACCTGACCGGCTGCTGGGATCAGGCCGGCACCGAACCACGCGCGAAGGTCGAAGGCGTCCGTCTCCCAAGTGCCTGCGCCCTTGCCCGCTCGATCAGGCCGCTCCGGTAAGTAGACCCACAAATCGCGATCGGTGTCGTCCCAACGCTTGGTCATTGTCGGGACCAAGTCGCTAGCCGCTCGGATCGATTCCTTCAGCCGATCTAGAAGCGCAGCCGGTGCTCCGCCGAAATCAATGCTCGGCTTGCGATTGTCCGAGTTTTCCGTTGTGCATCCTTGGAAACCCCATCGGCGCCATTCCGCGAGCAAGTCTTCCCAACCGTCCGGCGCCGGGCTGTGCAGGGTCAATTTGAAGCGTGTCGGGTCGCTCAAGCGTGCCAAGAGCGAGCCGTCATCGATGCCACGCAATGGGAAGTAGATCCAAACATCGGTGTCATCGGACGTGAACTTCTCGGCAATGACCAACTCCAGTGGTGGGCCGGCGCCAACAGCGGTCATCTCTTCTTCGATCTCGTGCCGAATCTTGGCGGCAATATCCGGCTCCTTCGCGGCCGCCCCCCAATCGAGGGCATATCCGCGGCCAAGGTCGTCGGCATCGGCATCGACGGTTTCCACATTGGCAAAGCCGGCATCCGTGAATCGCTTCACGAGCCTCGCGATGCCTTCCTTGTCGTCGGTGTGAATCCGAATCGTGAAGCGTTCGGGATACGGGCCGCTATACGGTTTCTTCTCGCCGCCGGCGCACGCTCGAAACGGCAATACGATTTGGGCACAGTCTCCGTCGGAGTCACCAAGAACCTTTAGCGGATAACGAGTGCGATCGATTCTGGCCTCGGTCATCAAGTCTTCAATCAGCGTCGTCAATCGCGCCAAGTCCGACGGAGCGCGATCGTTTCCAAACGGCCCCGGCGTCAAGGCGAACGGGCGATCCCGTGCCAAGTCAGCCGTCAACGGCGCCAGCGGCCGGCATCGGAAACCCGCATCCGTCAACCACCGGATCAACTTTTCGCCGCGATCAGGATCGTCGGTCGACACAGCCACGTCGAATCGTTGAATGAACGGCTTGCCCGCCAACGCCGGGTCGCGCAATGACAGCCAGATGTCATCGTCCTCGTCGGACCAGGACGTGTGCCGTACTTCCTTTACCTTCAGCCCCATTCGTTTGAGGTGCCAACGCAAGACCTGCCGCGCGAAAACACTGGCACCGGAGAACGTGAGCGTATCCGCTTCCTGCACGCCAATCGACCCACCCAAGTCGCGAAACCCCAAATCGTCGCACGTATCGCGAACCCGAGCAGATAGCTCCGGCGAGTCTGCTTCGATCTTTACCTCCCATGTGTTCAGGGGCTTGTCGTCGCCGAGCATCAATTGCACATCGGCCAGTTCAAGCTCGGGATCGGGCAAAATCGATGTAGGATGCAGCGGCTTGAGGGCATCGAGCAAGCGGCTGATTTCCGCACCCGTTACGGTCGGCTTGTGACGCAACTCGAAAACGGTCGTCGGGCCCGAATAGACTTCGACTGTGCCGACACCAGACGCTTCCAGCTCCGAGGCTAACTCGTAACCGAATCGCGACAGGTATGTTTGAATTCGTAGATGCATATGATCGCACCATTCCGACGGGTTCTTGGACTGTGTCACGACAAAGACAACGATCGCGGGAACTGAATGCCGGTCTCCGTTCGCGACATGTCCATGCCGAACAGGTTCCCCCAGATTATACCTTGACCGGCAACGCCCAGGGTGCCCCGTTCAGGGATTTTGCCAGTTCCTTCCTGCTCGGGCGAGCATGTCACCGGCAGCTGATGGCCCCCAACTGCCAAGGGCGTATTTTGCCGGCAGCTCGCCTTCGGGCGACTCGACGGCCTCGATCAGCGGATCCATGACCTCCCAGGCCCGCTCGATCTCATCGGCTCGCATGAACAGAGCCGCGTCACCCTGGAGGGCGTCGAGCAATAATCGCTCATAAGCTTCGGGAATCTCGCCCCCATAAGCCGAACGAAAGTCGAAAGCCAAGTCGGCCGCCCGAAGGCTGACTCCATCGACTTCCGGGACCTTGGTCTGAAAATTCAGCCGCACTCCTTCATCGGGCTGCACCCGTAATGTCAGCCGATTACATTCCAGCGTTTGCCCCGGCGGCAACGGAAACATCAAGTGCGGCGGGCAACGAAACTGAATGACCACTTCCGTGACTCGCTTCGCCAACCCCTTGCCCGAGCGCAGATAGAACGGCACATTCCGCCAACGCCAGTTATCAATCTCCAATCGCATCGCGGCGAACGTCGCTGTACGCGAATCGGAGCGCACTCCCGGCTCACGGTTGTAGCCCGCATATTGGCCGGTAGTCACTGCACTCCTCGCCTCCTCTTTTCTGATTACGGGGATCGCCTCCAAAACTTTCAGTTTCTCGTTGCGAAGTTTGTCGGCGGAGTACCGTGACGGCGCCTCCATGCCGACCAGTGTTAAGACCTGAAGCAGATGATTTTGAAACATGTCGCGCAACACGCCCGTCGTGTCATAGAAGGCGCCGCGATTGCCGACCGTGGCGGATTCCGCAGCCGTTATCTGCACATGGTCAATGAATTGGCTGTTCCACAGTGGCTCAAAAAGCGTGTTGGCGAAACGGAAGACCAGGATGTTTTGTACCGTCTCCTTACCGACAAAGTGATCGATGCGATAGAGCTGATCCTCGCGAAAATGCCGGTGGAGGGAGGCATTCAGCGCGACGGCTGACGCTCGATCGCGGCCGAAAGGTTTTTCAATAACCAGTCGTCGAAACCCGTTCGGCTCACAGCAAAGTCCGGCTTCGCCGATACGCTCGGCAACCGGCCCGTACAACTCGGGCGACACGGAAAGATAATAGAGTCGATCCGCGGGCATTCCAGATTCGGTGCGTTCCAACCATGTTCGAACCGGCGTCAGATCTTTGGCAGCATCGGCAGATACATAGTCGATGAGGGGCGCGAAACGATTCCAAGCCTCCGCATTCCACGGGCGCCCGCCCTGCATGATCGCCGCCGCCAACCGTTCGCGGAAGACATCCACCGACAGGGGCGACCGCGACACGCCGACCACACGAGTGCCGGGGGGAAGGTGGTTGAGCCGATGAAGCTCCAGCAGCGCCGGCACGAGTTTCCGAGCCGTCAAGTCACCCGACGCACCAAAGATGACAATCGATACCGGTCGTTCCATAGGGCCAACTCCTTGTCGTTTCCGTTGCCGTTTTAGAACCGCCGGCCACGACCTGGATAGACCGCCGACTCTGTGATAATCCGATCCATGAAGATGTCGTGCGTCGCCGTGGGAATCTCGGGAAAGAGCTGACATTCAAACGCTAGAGCCACTAATGGCGCGTCGGCCCGCGCGTGTTGGAGCAACTTGTCGTAGTATCCTTTGCCGTGCCCCATCCTCGCCCCGCTCCGATCGAAAGCCACTCCGGGAACCATGACCAGATCGAGATCGGTTGGAACGGCCACTTTGTCCGGCATGTGTCTCAGTTCCGGCTTCGGCTCAAGAATCTTGTACATACCTACGGCCAGTTCATTCATGTCCGCCAGACGGAACAACTCCAGCTCTCCGCGATCGTTGCACCACGGCACGACGATGGTCTTTCCCGACTGCAATGCCTCGGGCAACGCATGACGCGTGCGAACTTCGCTGCGAACGTCGATGTAGAACATCACTGTTTGGGCCGCGACGTATTCCGGCAACGACATGAATGTCGCCACGATTCGCCGGCTGAGTTCTTCTTTGTCGGGTTGGGCGTTCCGAGCGGCGTGAGCCTGTTCGCGGATGAGTTGTTTGCGCTGTCGAAAATCCGTGGTATTCATGCATCTCTTCTCGTTGCGGGCGATAGTTTCGATATAGCGACCGTCGCCGGCTTGGTCACCGATGAGTCACATGGCAAGTCAGCTCAAATTCCCGCACCATTCCTTCAAGCTGCGACAACATTCGCAAAAACGTCGCTGCGTCGGTCTCAAGAATTACTTCCACAGTTCCGCGGGGGGATTCTGCCGCGATTGACCCCAACGGTTCATATCGCAGCAGTTTCAAATCCAATGGGTTGAATCCCGTCAGAGGCAGTTCCGGCAGGCCCGCGAGTTCGTCGAGCAAACTCGCCAGTTTTTCGGGATCGAATCGCCCCTGCGCCTCGCGATTATTCAGCACGACGTTCAGGGCGCGTTCGCGCAACGGGTCGAGTTGAACGACTGACACCGGGACCTCAGCAACACCCATTTCTCGCAGAATCTGAAGCCGCAGATGGCCGCCGACGACGTGGCCGGTCGTTTCATTCCAAATCAGCGGTTCGACCAATCCGAATTCTCGGAGGCTCGCCGCCAACTTCCGATAGGCCGGATCGCCGGGCTTCGGCAATCGACGCGGGTTGTAGGGAGCTGGTTTCAATTCCTCGATGGGAAGCCGGCGGATTTCGAGATGTCTTGATTGAGTCATCGAGCAATCCTCGGGAGTTGGTTGAATCGTCAACTCCCAAGGATGCTATCGCGCCGGAGCCGAAACAAGCCGCCACATGAAGCGAGAGCCAGCCCGTCACTTGCAACCGGCTTGCTCTCGCGTGGCGCACGTCATCGCGGAATCGCTACTTTCCCCCTGGCGGAACGTATTTGGTGAGCCATGCGAAGACTTCCTTGTGCCAAAACTCGCCGTTCCTCGGCTTGGTCACCCAATGCCCCTCGTCCGGAAAATTAATGAACCGCGACGGGACACCCTGACGCTGAAGGGCGCTGAACAACTCGTGGCCCTGCCCAATCGGGCAACGGAAATCGAGATCGTTGTGGATCACGAGCATCGGCGTTTTGAATCTGCCGAGGTTGCCGGCCTTGATGTGGGGAGAGAATTCTCGATACTTGCCCGGCACCTCCCACGGAAGGCCGCCATGCTCGTATTCGTCAAACCATAGTTCGTCGGTCGTCCCCCACATGCTCTCGAAATTCCAGACACTGCAATGCGTGATGAGGCACTTGAATCGGCCGGTATTGACGGCGAACCAATCCATCATGTAGCCGCCGAAACTGGCGCCGGCGCTTCCGATGCGATCCTTATCGACATAGGGTAACTGTTCCAAGTAATCAGCGCCGGCCATCAGGTCGCGATAGCATTTCCCGCCCCAATCGCCGCTGATATCATCGACGAATTTCTGGCCAAAGCCGGTCGAGCCTCGCGGATTCGGCAACGCCACAACGTAGCCCCGTGCGGCCCAGGTTGTCGGGTTCCAGCGAAACGACCAGCCATCCTCCCAAGCGCTTTGAGGACCACCGTGCACTAGATAGGCGACCGGCCACTTCTTGTTCGAGTCAAATCCGGGCGGCTTCAAGATCCACATTTGCATCGACGCGCCACCTTCAACCGGAACCAAAACCGACTCCGGTCGCGGCCGATCTATCCCCGCCAGATATGCGTCGTTGACCTTGCTGAGAGGCATCCGGTCGTTGCCCTTCATCGTGAAGACTTCCGCGGGATGGTCCATCCTGGCGACGGTAAACGCGGGTTGCCCGCCGCTGCTGAAATTGATGCCGCCGGACGATCCAGACAGATTGCTGCTCGCGAATGCCAAGACTCCGACTCGATCGAGGAAGACCCTCGCCAACGGCTTGACGCCGCGCCAGTCGAAGGCGATCCAAATCTCGCGGTCGTTCCGCCAGGCGAACTCATCGACGGAAACGTCCAGCTCAGTGGATTCAGTGCCCGCATTCCCGGCCTCGGCCGCCAACTTCTCCGTTAGGCTTCGGGGTTTTCCCGCGAGTGTGCCGTCCGCGTTGCAATCGACGATCATCAGTTGCCACTTGTCGGCTTCGTACCCGGCCTTCTTTTGTGCTCGATAGGCAAGCTTCTTGCCGCTGGGCGAGAACCTCGGCGATCCGTCTGCCGCCGGGTTGTCACCCGTGAGTGATTCCCATTTTGTCGATTGGTTGTCGATACTGACGCGGCACAAATCGTGATTGGTGCTCCACGCTTCGCCCGTGGCCGGCACCGCCGTGAAGACGAGGTAGTTGCCGTCCGGCGAGAATGTAAAGTCGTCGCCGACGCTAAAGGTCGTACTTGTCGGATAGGCGTCGCGGTCACCGGGCGTCACATCGCGACACTCGCTGCCGTCGGCATTGCAAACGAACAGATGCTGCCGCTTGTCCTCGACATAGCTGTCCCAATGACGATAGAACAAACGTTTGAATACCTTCGCTTTGACGGGACTCTTTTCAATCTCCTCGAGCTTTTTCTTGTTCAGCTCATCAGATTCTTTGAACGGTTTCTCGGAGAACTCGGGGAAGACCGCGGAGACGAAGGCAATCCGCTTGCCGTCGGGCGACCAGATGCCCGTTGCGGCGCCGGTGCTGATGGTAGTCACCTGACGCGCCTCGCCCCCATCCAAGTCGATGACCCAAAGTTGGCCATCGCCGGATCGCGTGGACTCGAAGAGGATTTGCTTGCCGTCGGGCGACCATCTCGGGTTGCGGTCTTTCTTGTCGGTGGTCGTCAGTTGTCGCGGAGCCGAGTCACCCTCGGCGGCGACAAGCCAAAGGTTCGAGCTGGATTTGTTGGCGGCGAGATCGACCGACGTGACCACGTAGACGACCCATTTGCCATCGGGGCTGATTCTTGGGTCGCCCACTCGCTTGAGCTTGTAGAGATCTTCGATCGCCATTGGCCGTTTCTTCTCGGCGGCCAAGGTGTCGGTGACGGACATACCGAATCCTATGAGTAAGCAGGTGGAGAATAGGGTCATCCAATTCATCGATCGGTCCTCAAGTTAGAATCTCTTCGCAGATTTATTTCCCGGTTAATCGTACCTGGGAAGGGTTATTCTTCCATTTGAATTTGGCCGCGAATTCACTTGGGGGAAGAGTATCCATCGAGCCTTTCGTCAGAACGACATAGAACAGCTCGGGATCGTTCGCACTGATTTCAGAACGAAAATGGCCATCGGCACTGACGGCGGCGATGTGCCCGGTTTCGGCGACGTAAGACCCGCGGAGCTGACCCGTGGCGGCATCCCAAAATCGGGTCGTCCGCTCATGATTCGCTGTTGCCACCGTCGAACCTCCCGGCGTCCATCCAATCGCGACCACCGGCCCCATCGCCGCCAGATTCTGCAACGGCTTGCTCGGGTCTTTAAGATTCCAGAATTGAACGGTGTGGTTGCTTCGGCCGGAGGCGAGTACCTGTCCGTTGGGCGACCAAGCGATGCAGGCCACCTGCGGAGGGCTGCCGCCATATTCCAGCTCGGCAAGGTCTTTGCCCCCCGCCATGTTCCATAGCCGAATGCGGTGGTCGTAGCAACCGGCGGCAAGCGTCTTGCCATCCGGCGAGATGGCGACGCATTGGACAGGCTTCACGGCGCGGAGCGATTTCGGAGCGACATTACCGGTCATGTCCCAAATGCGAACGCTTTCGTCCTCGGACCCGGAGACCAAGTAGCGTCCCCAGGCCAGAGCGTTGACCGCCGCCTCATGCCCGCTGAGGGTTTTCTGCGGTTTTCCTCCCGAAGTGGACCAAATATGGATGGCCTTGTCGGCGCCGCCCGATGCGAGCTGCCCACCTTGCGCCGCCCAGGCCAAGGCCGTCACGGTTGCCGTGTGGCCTTTCAGAGTTTGCAACAGGCGCCCGCTGCTGGTGTCCCATAGGCGAACCGTCTTGTCGGCCGACCCCGTGGCGAGCGTCTTGCCATCTCGCCCCCACGAAAAGACCGTGATGCCCGAACCGTGTCCTTCTAATGATCGCAAGAATTTCCCATTAATGGGGTCCCAAAGTTTCAACGTGGCGGTACCGATGCCCGTCATGAGTGGTTTCCCGCTTGCCCAGTACGGCGGGCTGGTGTCCGCGACCTCAAAACTGTTCCGCGTTTTTCCGCTGGCAACATCCCAAGCAAGAACACGGAAGTAATCGCGACTGTGAATCGTGTCGGCGGCGGTCCAGCGTAAGCCATAGGTCGCGTTCGTCAGGGTTCGAATCGGCTTACCGTCGTCGCTCCAAATCTGAGTGGCGCCCGCGCTCGCCGCCGTGGCAATCATCTTGCCGTTGGGCGACCAAGCCAAGTGATAGGTCTGGCCGGGAATCTCGCGAACCTTTTTTCCGGTGGCAAAGTCCCAGACCGTCGCTGCTGTCGCGTCACCGGTGATGAACAGCTTGCCATCGGGCGACCAGGCCGCCGCGAAGTGATCGACGGCATTGTTCCCAAACGTCGTTGACGCCTTGCCGACTTCGGCGTTGTAGACCTGGACGGCGAGTTTTGTGCAGCAGACGGCAAACATCTTGGAGTCCGGGGTCCACGCCAAGGCCGTGATGGGCTGGCCTGTCTCCGTGAGCGTACTGCCCTTGTCACTGTCGGCCTCCCAGAGCCAAAGGTAGCCACTGGTGCCGCCGGCCGCCACGAGTCGGCGCCCGTCGGGCGACCACGAAACGTGTGTGGCGTAGCCCTTATCCATGGCGTACTTTCTCAACGGTAGACCCGATTTCGCGTCCCAAAACCTCACGGTGCCGTCGAAGCTGCCCGCCGACGCGATGGTGTTGCCGTCCGGCGACCACGACACGTTGTAGCAGTAGCTGTCGTGCCCAACCAACGCACGGATCAATTTGCCTGTCGCGGAATCCCAAATGCGGATGATACCGTCGAGGCCACCGGTCGCAACTCGTGACCCGTCGGGGTTGGTCGCAAAACCATACAAATAGCCGCGATGGCGCCGCGGCTCGATTGTCCAGCTCAGCGCCGTCTTGATGGCCGGCGGGCGCTGGACCAACGCGCGAACGCTGAGCGGATCGCCCGACTTGATGACGATTGGCTCAGGTTTGATGTTCACCGACGCCGGCTTCGGTTTCTCGGTGTCCTGCGAGCAAGCTTCCAACCTCAGGAGAAGCGCGACCCCGACAGCCGCACCGCATCGAATCAGAGTCCATAACATCCGTTGACGCCTTTCTTCAAATGGCGAATAGGCCGCATCCTAACACGGTGTCTCGCGTCATGCAATTCATCGCGCCAAAGGTCTATAATGTTCTTCGCCGACATGACCTACCCCAGGGAACCTTCCATGTCCGATCTGACCGTCACATTGGGCCGACTAACTCTCCGCAATCCCGTGATGGTGGCATCGGGCACGTTTGGTTACGCGCGCGAGATGCAGGGGTTGGTCGATTTCGCCAAGCTCGGCGGCATTGTTCCCAAGACAGTGACGCAATCGCCTCGTATTGGCAATCGCCCGCCGCGAACCGTCGAGACGGCGTCGGGGATGCTCAACGCAATCGGCCTGGACAATGATGGCATCGATCACTTCCTCAGCTACCACGTTCCGTATTTGCGAACTCTACCAACCGCCATTATCGCCAATATCGCCGGCAAGACCGAGGACGAGTTCGTCGCGATGGCGGAACAGGTCGGGCGGACGGAAGGACTGGCCGCGCTCGAGTTGAATCTGAGCTGTCCGAATGTTTCCGGGGGGTTGGATTTCGCCACCGACCCTGCGACGACGAAACGTATCGTTCAGCGTTGCCGAGACGTTTGTCCGTTTCCGATCCTGGCGAAACTGACGCCGAATGTCACGAATATCTTGTCGATCGCCAAGGCTGCGGCCGACGGCGGCGCCGACGCTCTCACGCTCGTCAACACGTTCGTGGGCATGGCGATTAACTGGCGTGCGAGGCGCCCGATTCTGGGTAATGTGACCGGCGGCTTAAGCGGCCCTGCGATCAAGCCTTTGGCGCTACGACTCGTCTGGCAAGTGGCCCGCGAGAAGATCGCTCCGGTCATAGGTGTCGGCGGCATCGCCACCATTGACGATGTGATGGAGTTTCTTGTAGCCGGCGCCCAAGCCGTGCAAATCGGAACAGCGAATTTCTACGACCCCACGGTCGCGGTGCGAGTCGTCGAGTCATTGCCCGACGCGCTCCGTCAACTCGGCGCCCGCCACATCAGCGAGATTGCCGGAACACTACAACTGATGGGTTAGTCTCGTCGGCTTCCGTCGGCACGGGAATTGCACTATTTCGATCCATTGACTGGAAACAGCTATTCTCGTCGGCTCCCGCTTCGGAGCTACGAAGAGGAGATTGCATCATGTACCGCACTATCCTTGCAAGCGTCGCCCTGATGTTCTTTGCTTTGGCGGCGATGGCAGCGGATCCCACGGACGCGATGATCGCGCGAGTTCCGGAGTCGGCCAACGCGATCGTCGTCATCGACGTCAACACGGTCTTCAAGACACCGATGGCCCAACGTGAGGGCTGGAGCAGCAAGCTCGAAGCCGCACGCAAAGCCGGCGTCGAGGTTCTGCCAGCCGATACACAGAACATCGTCATTGCCTCGTTCTTCAACTTGCCGACGATGACGCCGTTGTGGCAGTTGGGTCAGTTTCGCCAAACCAGCCCGGTTCAGATCCGCCAATTGGCGACCAAGGAACAGGGCCGGCTTGATGAGGTCGGCGGCGAATCCGTGGTCCTTTCGCCGCGGAATCTCTACTACGCCGGCTTGTCACCCCATGAATTGGGCGTAGTTCATCCGGCGAATCGGCAATTGCTGAGCCGGTGGATTCGCCAGTGGAAACAAGCCGACAAGCCTCGTGTCTCACCGTATCTGGCTCAGGCGGTCACTACCAATCGTCAGGGAGCGCCGGTCTTCTTCGCCATTGACACGACCGATTTCGTGGACGTGACGGTCGCCCGGCGCAATATTGAGTTCTCGAAGACTCTGGCCGGCAAGGATGTCGACAAGACCCATGTGGCGTACTACCTGACGGCGATGCGAGGCATCAGCCTCTCGGTGAATTTCAACGAAGAGATTACCGGCGTCCTTCGCGTTGATTTCTCGCGTGAGATACCCGCCTATGGCAGCTTGTTAAAGCCGTTGCTCCTGGAGTTGCTCAACGATCAGGGGGCCCATCTTGACGACTTCAACGCGTGGACTGTGCGGTTTCGCAACAACACGATGACGATGGAAGGCAAATTGTCCAAGGATGAACTCAAGCAACTCGTCTCGATGTTTGGTGTGCCCCTGCCCGAGACTTATATGCCGGCCGATCCTTCGCTCAAAGGCGATCCGAAACTGATTGCGACGAAACGCTACTATCGGGCGCTGACCGTGATTCTCGAGGAATTGAGGGCGAAAAAACCGCGAAACTACAACGACAATGCGTTGCGGCACGAAACAGCGTCGCGCAAGATCGACCAACTGCCGATCGTTGAAGTGGACCGTGATCTGCTCGACTACGGCTATCAGGTCGCGTCCCAACTTCGATTGGTCGCGGCATCGCTTCGCGGAATCCCCATTGAATTGAGTGCTCTGGAACAATCGAAGACCATAATCGCACATGGGGAGAACAACTGGTTCCCCGGCTATTGGTTCCCGGGTTGGGGCTACTATTACCCAGGCTCGTACCGCTATGAGACGAACATCCCCGAAGTGAACGCCAAACAGGCGGACGTCATTGTGAAAGGCGAGAAATCCCGAAACGAGATTTGGCGCTCGATCAGCGACGCGATGGCCGCCGCCCGGCGCAAGATGGCTGAGAAGTATATGTCGGACTTTTAGTCGCAAGGCTCTCGAGTCGCGTTCGCCATGATACGGAACGGCTTCCGGCATTCACTTTCATATCATGGCGAACGCGACGTAGTCACTCGCTCGAATTGAACGACGCTGACAAAGCGCAGGTCGCTCCGCTGAACGGCACGCCAGACAGGGGGCAATGCCAGCAACCGTTCGCGTTCTCGATCCTCCACACCAACAAACACGCACCAAAGCCGAGGAGCATCGCACTTGGCGGCGTCTTCGGGGATAATCCAATCGCGTTCTCGGTCGCGGAAATAGTACTCGAATTCCCAGTGATTGAATGCGACTTTGTCGCCGGGCTTCCACGACTGCCGAACGATCGCCATCGCTTTGGCGGCCTCGGCCCGCGGCCAGTGGTCGAAGACGCGATGAACCGTTCGGGCTGCCGGCACCAGGAACATGGCAACGAGTATTGCCGGCGCCCACCGCCAACGGAGTTTGAGCCAAGACCAAGCTGATGGGATCGCGACACCCGCCAGGACAAAGAGCGCCGGAGCCGTGAACACGGTGACGCGTGACCCGCCGTAGGGATAGCGATGCATGTTGGCGGCCACAACCAAAAGCAACCATGGGCCGAGGAGCAGCGCGACCACCGATGGCGGTCCTTGTTTCCACAGAATCCAGCCTCCCAGGCACGATAGCAGCAACAGGCCGGCACTGAATGGAATGGTCGGGTAGCTCATCAACTCGAAAGTCGAAACCGTAAGCCATAACGGCACTCGCCATGGCTCGTGCCACGGGGGGAACATGTCCCACCAGACGTCGCTGATGGCGGAATCTCGTTGCGCTCGGGCTGGCCCCGTCGCGAGAAAATAGAACGCCACCGCGACGGTCGCTGCATTCGCCAACAACAGGAGGCGATCACGTCGCAATCGCGATTGCCAGGCAGGCCACGCCATCGCGAGAAGCCAACCGCCGACAACGAAACACGCCGGATACGAGAGCCAAATGAGCGCCGGCATGACAGGCAACGCGATCAGACATCGTCGCGTTATTGACCAGTGAGCCGACACAACATAGCTCCATGCGACGGCAGCCGCGACGAGCACGTCGATCGCATAGGGTTTAGCCTCGCAGGCATGCCAAAGCAAGCGATCAGAAACCGCGAACGACAGAATCGGCCATACCGCGGCTGACCGCGGAACGAGTCGCCAGGAAAGATGCGCGAACAGTAGCAGCGCTAGGCAGGAAGCCAGGAATGGTACAAAACGAAGGGCCTGTACGCCGTCACCGAAAAGCTGGACGACCGCCCGTTCGACCCAAAGGAACAAGGGTGGCGCGGCCTCGTGGCCGTCGAGCGGGCCTAGCAAACGAAGATAGTCATAGCGCAGGACATTGACGATCAGAATCGCTTCGTCGTGCCAAACATCCGGCAAACGCAAGAAGTGATAGCATCGCAACCCAAGTCCGAGGACGACCGCGGCAGCGACCATGAAACCCGGCGCGGCGACCTTGTACAGAAGCTCGCGCATGCGACCGGACGATGGCGCCGGAATCGTCACCAATCCGACCTGATTCGTTATTCGTTGTGACACGCGATACCACTCCTCACGCAAATCAGTTGCGGGGAGAGCGTATAGGCCATCTCGAAATGGTTGTCTAGTCGAGATTCCGCGGCGACGGCTGATTGGCGCGGCGGGGCAAGGTGGGGTTTACTTGGCCACGAGTTTCAGGCCAATGATTCCCGAAGCGATAAGGGCGACACAGACCAAGCGAAGCAGCGATGCCGGTTCGCGGAACGCCAGCACACCGACCGCGAACACGCCGATGGCCCCTGTGCCCGTCCAGACCGCGTATGCGGTCCCAATGGGGATCGACCGTTGAGCGACGAACAACAGCGCCGCACTAACCGCGCCGCTGAGAATCGACCCGGCCAACGGCCAAATTCGAATGCCTTGGTCGGTCCACCCAGCTTTCAGCCCGATGGCCCAGCCAATCTCAAAGAACCCGGCCAGAATCAGAATGAACCACGCCATCTTGTGACCCCCAATTCACGAACGACGCAAATAGCCAAGTGCGATTACACGGAGTCGATCGCGTTGCGCCGGCGTCAACTCGTACCACGATCGGACAACGTCTCGACAGTGCGGCGACCCACACGCGCAGTCTAGCATCCATCCCGATTCCGCAATCGACGTCGAATAATCCCAACAGATTTCCTCTCCGGCGGCAATATCTCTAAGGGCATACAGAACCGGGTCACCGTCGCGGAAACCCGTGTTTGGGTCGCACGAGTGATTGACGCGATCGTCGATCAACGAGCCGTCCGAGCATAGCCACTGGTCCGGCCCAATCTGCATGGCAAGCCACTCATCGGAAAGTTGCGCCGTGGAGAGAATCCGGCCACCCATGACCAAGACCCGTTGCCCGGCCGCGATCGGCTCGCCGGCAAATACGCCCAGCCCCTTACTCCCCGACGATCGAATCTCGAGCGTTGGCTCGACCATCATTCCCCCCGATCGAATCATGCAACGATTCATACGATGGAAATCATACCACTCCCTCAAAGGCGACGCCGCGAGAAATACGATGGCCGAACCGAGTGCGCGAACTTCGCGGATTGTCTCTCTCGACCAATTTCGCGGCTACACCGTCTTGGCAATGTTTCTGGTCAACTTCGTGGGTTCCTTCGCATCGATCAAGGCCACGTTACCCACGCTGTGCCATCATCACACGCATTGCAGTTACGCTGACACGATCATGCCGCACTTCGTCTTCGCGGTCGGCATCGGCTATCGCCTGACGTTTGTCCGGCGCCGCGAAATCTCTGGGCAATGGGCAGCGTATCGGCATGCGATCGAGCGGAATCTGGGCCTGATTCTACTGGGTTTCATTGTCCATCATCTCGATTCGCCGAATCGTAGTTGGTCCCAGCTCCAAGAACTGGGAATCATCGGCTGGTTTCGCGAATCGTTTCAACGCAATTTCTTTCAGACGTTGACCCATATCGGCATCGCGTCGCTATGGATCTTGCCGGTAATTGGCGCCCGCCCATCGATTCGCATTGTGTTTGCCGTGGTTTCGGGAGTCACATTTCATGCGATCTCCGAGGCGGGCTACTATGCTTGGGTGATGAAACGGCCGGGCATTGATGGTGGCCCGTTGGGGTTTCTGACATGGACGATCCCGTTGGTCGCCGGCACCCTCACTTTTGACGCCATGGCGGCGAGGCCAAACGGCGCATCCGGTCGCATCCTACTGGGCGGCGGCGTTGCGATGCTAATCGGTTACGCGCTTTCGTGCGTGAATCTCGTCACCTCGCCCAATGTGCCTCACAAGGTGGCCTGGGGGATTCCGCTGATCGAGCCGCCGTTCGTTGCGCCATCGCAGCCGGTGAACATCTGGACGATGAGTCAGCGCGCGGGAAGCGTTTCGTACCTCACCTTCGCGGCCGGTTTCTCGGCGTTGGTCTACGTTGTTTTCATTCAACTTTCAGACGACAGGCGAATGGCGATCGGACTCTTTCGAACGCTCGGGACCAATGCATTGGCCGGGTACATCATTCACGATTTGGTGAACGACGCCGTCAAGCCGCTCGTGCCTCGTGACAGCCCTTGGCCCGTCGTTCTGATCGGATTTGGAGTCTCGTTGGCGATTTGTTATCTGTTGCTTCGCTATCTCGAACGCCATCGGATCTACCTGAAACTCTAGCCAATGCTTGATCGCCACGCCGGTTCCCTATCCTCGTTCCGAGAAAGTCTCATGCAAACCAAGCTGAAGTTGCAACTCTCGTTTTTCATGTTCCTGCAGTACTTCATCTGGGGGTCGTGGTATGTCAGCATGGGGACGTACTTGGCCAATGTGCTGAAGTTCGACGGCGAAGAGATCGGGGCAGCCTATGGCGCATTCGCGATAGGTTCGATCGTTTCGCCGTTCTTCGTTGGCCTGATCGCCGATCGCTATTTCGCGTCGGAGAAGATGCTCGGCGTGCTCGGATTGCTCGGTGGAGTCGCGATGTTCGTAATGCCGCAGGCCACCTCGTTCGCGACGTTCTATCCGCTGCTGATTCTCTACTGCGCTCTGTTTGCACCGACGCTGGCGTTGGGAAACTCGCTTTCGTTGCATCACCTGCTCGATGCCAAGCGAGACTTCCCGCGAGTCAAGACACTGTCCGCGGTCGGCTGGATCGCGGGCGGCGTGACCTTGAGCCTGATGGCCGGCGAGCAATCCGCCAACCAGTTCTATCTCGCCGGCGGGGTGTCCGTCGCCTTCGGCATGTTCGCATTCAGCTTGCCGCACACGCCGCCCAAGAAGGTCGGGCAAAACGTATCCGTCGCGGAAATCCTGGGCCTCGATGCCCTGGCCCTCATGCGGAAATTGTCGTTTGCGATCTTCGTCGTCTGCATGTTCTTGATCTGTATCCCGCTCTACTTTTACTTTGTGAATATGGCCATCTATCTGACGCAGCTCGAATGGCCGCGCATCGCTGGTCGAATGTCACTGGCTCAAGTCTCGGATGTGATTTTTTTGATCCTGCTTCCAATCATGCTTAAAAAATTCGGCTACAAGATAACGATCTTGATCGGAATCCTGGCGTGGGCGGCTCGATATTTCCTGCTCGCTCAAAGCACTGGCTCGACCGGGATGATGCAGACGAGCTTCATCTTTGCCGCGATCCTGCTCCACGGCATCTGCTACGACTTCCTCTTCATCGCCGGTCAATTGTATGTGGACGACGAAGCCAACGAGCGCATGCGCGGAGCCGCTCAGGGATTCATCGCCTTTATCCTTTGGGGCATTGGCGCCTTGGTGGGCACGATGCTCGCGGGCAAAGTGATGGCGAATCACAAACTCGCGCAGGCTTCCGGCACGATTCAACACGACTGGTATGGAATCTGGATGACGCCCGCGTTGGGCGCCACGGCCGTACTTGTCGTCTTTCTGATCTTCTTCCGCGAACCGAAAAAGACCCGCGCGGAGACGTAGTCCGATTCCGAGGCCGCTACTCCTTGCCGGCGCCCATGCGGCTGACCTCATCGTCGCCGGGCAGACCAAAGGAACGAACCGTGCCCGTGAGGCTCTTCGGGAAATAGGCCTCTTGGGGATTGCCCGGCGAGAAAAGCAGGTTGCCCGTGCCGGTGTAGATCCGGCCGCGAGATACCACGGGGCCGCACCAGACCGCGCCGAGGTCAATCTCCTTGAGGACAGAGCCAGACGAGGTATCAACCGCGACGAGTTTGTTGCTCACGGTCGTCGTGAAGTAGGCGACACCATTGGCAACGGCGATGCCTGATGCCACCGGGTCGCCGACATCGGTGAAAGCCGGTTTTTCCTTGGTACCCCCAATTGCCTTCACCTTCGGCCGTTCGTGACGCCAATTTTCGTGGAGAGCGTCCAGGCTAATCGACACCACGCGTCCGCCCGTGGGGGGCGCCAGTCGCTCGCGTGGATTCTGGGCGGTTCCCAGACGAATCATGTCGATGCCGTTGGTGAATATCGCTTTGCCATCCGTCGCGCAGCCAGTCTGCAATCCGCCGATGGCACCCGGCAACGCCAATGTCCGCGGATCGACTTTCGGCGGTGGATGCACCGGAGGGCCTTTGTAGATCGGCGTATGATGGAGCAACTTGCCCGTGACCGCGTCGAAGACATAGAACCCGCCATTCTTGCATCCACATCCGACAACCTTGGTCGCCTTTCCCGCGAGTTCGATGGAGTAGACCTTCGGCGTATCGCCGATCGACTGATCCTTGTAGACGCCCGTTACCGGATCGTAGGCCCGTAGCGCGTAGTTAAAAATGTCGCCGGCGTTAATCTGCGTCACCCATTTCTCAGCCCCATTACCGGCATCGATGGCGATGACGGCACAGGAATGTTTGGTGTAGTTTTTCGGGTCATCCTTGGTCGGTTTCCGCGGCGAATTGTGGGCGTCGGTACCAAAGAAAAGCGTGCGCGTCGCCTCGTCGAATGACGGCGTACTCCAGACCGAGCTTGTCGAGGGGCCATAATGAAAAACTCGCTCACCCCAGGAATCGGTCAGTCGCAAGGGTGGATCGAACTTCTGAGGCTCAGGGCCGACGTCATATTTCCAAATCACCTTTCCCGTTTGCGGGTCGAGGGCAACGACGAAGCCGCGACCGGTGCAACACTGATGGCGAGGATCGGCGGCGATGCCGTGTTCGTAACCGCCGCCGGCTACGATGAGTTTGTCACCGGCGAGGATCGGCGACGCGAAAATACAGTTCGACGTATGGGCGCCTGGAAATGGTGCGGCGCGAGTGTCGATCTTCCAACGTTCCTTCCCCGATTCACGTTCGAGGCAGTAGATCACGCCGCCGAGGTCGCCGAAAAAAACCATGTCCTGTGTCACGAGTGCGGCGCTGATGTAGCCGGAGGTTGGTAACCCCGATGCGCTGGGCAACGCCAGCGCAGACTTGCCGTGAGCCGGATTCCGATACGACCACTTCACCTTTCCGTCAGGCCCGAGTTTGTAAAAAGTCGGTGCGACCAACGTACCGAAGTAGACACAACCGTTCACTGCGACCACCGAGTGGATGGCGCCGACGAACGTTGACGATCCCGCCGCCGGAAAACGCCATTTCTCGACAAGTTGCCCCACATTCTCACGACCGATGGAGCGTTCCGCCGGATTGAATCTCGTGCCGGCGACGTCGCGATTGTACATCGGCCAATCGTTCGGATCGGCCCCGGCCACGGCCGAGGTTACCGCAAGGAATCCGAGCAGGGTAATCGTTCGCATAGGGATCATCCGTAAAAGGGTGGATACGCAACGATGATTTATCGCGCCGACACCTCGATTTCGAGCATACCGCGAGCACGCAGCGACATCACGAGCACGCAGCGCAAGCAAGTGTCAGTCAATTGCTCGCGGTGCGTGTTCGTGTTGCCGCGGTATGTTCGCGCCGCCGTGTGCTCGGACTACTGACGCATCTGCTCTTCGATCCTGAGCAGTTGGTTGTACTTCGCGAGGCGCTCGCTACGGGCGACGGAGCCGATCTTGATTTGCCCGGCACCGGTGGCCACCGCAAGGTCGGCGATCGTGCAATCCTCGGTTTCGCCGCTACGGGCGGAAATGACGGTGCGATAACCGGCGGCGCGGGCCATGTCGATAACCGCCAAGGTCTCCGTGAGGGTTCCGATCTGATTGACTTTCACCAGAACGGCGTTGGCGACTTTCTCGTTGATGCCGCGAGTCAGCCGTTGCGGATTCGTGCAAAACAGGTCGTCGCCGATGAGCTGGACCTTCGTCCCAAGTGCCGCGGTGAGTTGCTGCCAACCGCCCCAATCATCCTCGGCGAGGCCATCCTCGATGCTGACGATCGGGTAATCGCGCACCCATTGCGACAATTGGTCGACCATGGCGGCCGACGAGTTGGCGCGGCCTTCGAAATGATAAAGCCCGGCGTCGAAGAAATGAGTCGATGCAACATCGAGAGCGATACCGGCGTCTCGGCCCGGCACCAGTCCCGACTCGTTGAAGGCTTCAAGGATCAACTCGACGGCTCGCTGATTGTTGGGCAGCTTCGGCCCGTATCCGCCTTCGTCGCCGACCAACACTCCCTCAAACCCGTGTCGGATTAACGTGTGTCCGAGCGTTCGATAGACAGCGACAGTCATCTCCAGGGCTTCGGAATAGGATCGAGCCGACAGCGGCACAAATAGGAAGTCTTGGAACGCGAGATTGCGCCCCGCATGCAGCCCGCCGGAGATGAGATTAACCATCGGCGTCGGCATCGCGGCACGTCCGGCGTCAAGGTATCGCCACAACGGCAACCCGCGCGATGCGGCAGCGGCATGTGCCGCCGCCATGGACACGCCGAGGATGGCATTGGCCCCGAGGCGCGACTTGTTGGGTGTGCCGTCGAGTTCGATCATCAACCGATCAATGCTTGCCTGATCCGATGCGGGCAGGCCGATCAACTTCGGCCCAATCTCGTCTCGCACATTGCCAACCGCGCGGCGCACGCCCTTGCCGCCATAGCGTCGCGGGTCGCCATCGCGAAGTTCGACCGCTTCGTGCCGCCCCGTACTGGCGCCGCTCGGAACGATGGCACGCCCGACAGCGCCGCCCTGGCACTCGACTTCGACCTCCACGGTCGGATTGCCGCGACTATCGAGCACTTCACGGGCGTGAATGGCAACAATGACATCGTTCATGACGGGATTGTAGACGGCGCTGATGTGGCTGCAAAAGAAAGCAGTGGCACCGCGTTGATAAGCGACGCTTCGGAGAAGCGTTGTAGCGCTTCATCGAAACATCGCTGTTCAACGCGGCGGTATCATCCAACAACAACTATTCCTCATCCCCCGCGATGAGAAGACCCGTGATCGATGGGTCCGCCTCAACTCGCACGGCCTGGCTGAATTCCTGGCCGTCAACGGTCAACACGACGCGGTAAATTCCAGGTGAGACGATCGGAGCGAATCCGCCGAAGCCGCCACCGGGGCCGCGCCCGCCACCACCACCTCCGCCGCCGCCACCAGCCCCGCCGCCGCGAGGTCCACGGCCGGTTGGAGCGGCGCCTCCGGGAGCGGTTCCGCGAAGGTCCCAAGTCACCCGATGCAGGCCGGGATCACGGCTGCCGGACAACTCGCGCACCGTCTTGCCCGTCACGTCGGTGACCTTGAGCGTGAACTTGTCGGCCTTCGACGTGAGTGAGTAATAGATGTGGGCGCCCGGCGGCGGGTTCTCGCCATTGAATCGGCGTGACCCGATGCCGTAGGAGGAGCCGCGCTCCGGTCCCAGGTTCCAACGCACGGCGACGTTTGGCTCGTAAAGCTGGGCCTTCGCTTTGAGTGCCGAGGCCGTCATCTGACGCAAGGGCGTGATGTCCATGACCCAAAGGCTTCGGCCGTGGGTCGCCGCCACGACTTCGCCCGCCGTCGGATGGATCGCAAAATCGTGAACGGCGACGGTCGGCAGGTTACTGTTAATCCGCACCCACGATTCGCCGCGATTCAAGGACGCAAAGGCGGCAAACTCGGTCCCGGCCAACAACAGATCGGGGTTCTTCACGTCCTCTCGGCAACATCGAGTCGAACCCCAGGGGAGATTCGCATGGATCGGTTTCCACGTTGCGCCGAAATCCTCGGTGACGAACAGATACGGGTTGTCGTTATTGCTGCGATGAGCGTCAAACGCGACATAGGCGCGACCGTCGGCAAATCGCGATGCCTCGATCGTCGAAACCCAAATATATCCGGGTAGACCGGCCTTTTGTACGTTGGCGGTGACGTTGAGCCAATTGGCGCCGCCATCACGGGTCACCCACAGGAAACCGTCGTCACTGCCGGCCCAAATCACTTCGGAGTTTCGGGGCGACTCGGCCAGTGCCGTGGCGCTGCCGCGCTTGGTGCGAGTGATTTCGGGTGAGATTGCTTTCAGCTCGGCCCCCTGTTTGAGCGACCGGAAAACGACGTTGCCGGCGCAGTAGAAGATCATGGGGTTGTGGGCTGAAAGGATGATCGGCGTATTCCAGTTGAAGCGATACGGTCGCGCTCCGCGTGGCAACGTCGGCCGAATGCTCGCACGATCGCCGGTCTTCAAATGTCGCCGTGCCATGCCGCCGTCCTGAATCTCGAAGTAGAGCAGGTCCGGGTCGTTGGGATCAATGCGGCATTGGAAGCCATCGCCGCCGTTGATCGACAGCCAATCCTCGTTGAGAATCGGACCGTTGCGGCTTTGGCTTGGCCCGTTCCAGGTACCGTTGTCCTGCAATCCGCCCATGACGCGATACGGTCGCCGGCTGTCAACGGCGACATGATAGAACTGCCCGATGGCCATGTGATTGAGGAAGTCCCAATGCTCCATGCGATCGTAGGTGGCGTAGAACCCGCCGTCACAGCCAACGATCATGTGCCGGCCATCGCGCGGGTCAATCCACAAAGCGTGCTGATCCGGGTGAACGCCGCGATTGCCGTCCGCCGAAAAGGTCTTGCCGCCGTCCTTGGATCGATGCAACGACACACCACAGACATAGACGAATTTGTCGTCGCTGGGATCGACGCGAATCTGGCTGAAATACATGGGCCGCGGATTCAGGCTGTTGACGCGGGTCCAACTCTCACCGGCGTCGGTCGACTTGTAGACACCGCCGAGTTCGTGGCCGTCCTTGCCCTGTTGCGCCTGAATGTTCGGTTGCTGCCCGCCATACATGTAGTTGTAAGGCCGTGTCGGCGATGCTCCGCCGGGGCCAAAATCGCGAGGCACATCGCGGAGCACAACCGTCGCGGTCTTCTTGTCCTTGTCGCGAGTGAAGGCAATGGCGAGTTTGTCTCCCGGCTTCTTGGCCTCGAGCATTTCGACGAATCTCTCACGTGACGTGACGGGTTGATTATCGACACTGGTGATAACGTCGCCATTCTCCAGACCCGCTGCGGCCGCCGCGCTGTCGTCGAAAAAGCGTGTCAGTCGCAGCCCCCCGCCGGTAACGGGGTCTCCCGTCGCGCCGAAAGGCACCGCGGCCGCGAATAAGTCTTGAGGCGATAACGGGCGCCGGCCGAGGGTGAACGGCACTTCCACGGTGTCCTTGCCGCGTTTCACGGTCGCGATCAGCTTGTCGCCGATCTTGCGGTCCGCGAATGTCTGCACGAAGGCGTCGAATCCGGCGACGGCCTTCTTGTCGACGGCCGTCACAATGTCGCCCGACTTGAACCCGGACTTCGCCGCGGGGCTGTCTTCGGTGACAGACGTCAGTTTGGCGCCTTCGTTCTTGCCGGCATCTTCACCCTGGACTCCCAAGTAGGCGCGACTCGGCGGCGCTCCCGTGGCGATGCGGGCGCAGTCGATGATGGCGAAGACGACGCTCGGATCTTTGCGATACCAATCGAGGCCGACGCGGCCGAGGTGATTCGTCGGCAAGCCCTTGGTCAGCTTCTTCCAGGTCTTGCCGCCATCGGTGGTTTTGTGAAGCCCGCTGCCCGGTCCCCATTTTTTGATCGGGTCGTAGCGATCATAGCCCTCCACCGGGGGCATTTCGTTTCCGGGGTGGCTATCAAACTCATCACGCTGGCGTTCCCATGTGGCGACAATCAGAGTCTCCGGGTCCGTGGGATGAGCGCGCATGTCGATGACGCCGGTCTTGTCGTCGATGTGCAGAATCTTGTTCCAGGTCTTTCCGCCATCGGTCGTCTTGTAGAGTCCGCGTTCGGGGTTCGGGCCGTAAAGCCGGCCCAGAGCGCCGACGTAGACAATGTCCGGGTTCTTGGGATGGACGATGATCTTGCCGATTTGGAAGGTGGCCTTGAGCCCCATGTTCTTCCAAGTCTTACCGCCGTCGATCGACTTGTAAACGCCATCGCCGAAGCTGACGGAGTTTCGCGGGTTGTTCTCGCCGGTGCCGACCCAAACGATGTCCTTGTTCGACGCCGCGACACAGACATCGCCGATAGAAACCGTCGCCTCTTTGTCAAACTGATGTTCGAACGTCGTACCGTTGTTGACGGTCTTGAGCAACCCCCCGCTGGCCGTGGCGACCCAATAGACGCACGGGTCGGCTTCGTAAACGGAAATGGCAACGATACGGCCGCCCATCGATGCCGGGCCGATGCATCGCCAACGCAGCGACGATACCCACGATGCCGGCATCGTTCCATCGGGGACCTTCAACTCAGCGAGTTTCGCCTTGAGGGCGGCAAGCTGCTTCTCCATCTCGGCGATTTGCTGGTCGCGCGTGGGCGGTTGCTGGGCGAATAACGACGCGCCCGTCAGCGCGAACACGCTGAGGGTCGATAAAAAACGTGCCATCACGGGGAGAGTCTCCAAGGTGGGAATCTGACAAGAAACGGCGCTTCTACGGTGCATCGCGAAACGTGAAACGTCTTGCGACACTTCGCAGAAGCGCCGAGCCTTCCAATTCAACTTTACCGATCCATGCGATCAGGCTTCCGTTCCTCGCGCTCCTTGTCTTCCTCGTCTTCTTCCTCATCCATGCGTTCTGCGGCAATCAGGTTCGTTATGGAACTCGGGTCGGCTTCGACGGTCAAGGACTGGCTAAGCTCCTGACCATCCACAGTGAGTACCACGCGATAGACGCCGGGCGCCGCCTGTTGGCCGAAACCAAAACCCATGCCGGCCAAAGCTCTGCCGCCGGGGCTGGGCGATGCCGACTGCGTCGTGCTGCCGCGCGACAGATTCCAGACAACCGCGTGCAATCCCGGCTCATTCTTGGCTTCGATCTTGCGAACGAGCTTGCCGGTAATGTCCACAACTTTCAGCTCGATCGTCTTGGCCGGTTGGCTCAGCGCGTAGTAGAGCGGAGCGCCATCCGCGGGATTCTGGCCGAAGTAACGACGCTCGGCCCCGCGGAACATCGCCCGGCTTGGCTCCTGACGCCATCGAACCGCCGACACCGGCGCGAACAGGTGCGACTTCGCCTTCATCACCGTCTCGGTCGTTTGGCGGATCGGTGTCACGTCCACGACCCAAAGGCTTCGGCCGTGGGTGGCCGCTACCATGTCGCCGGTGATCGCGTGCTGAGCTAATTCGTGAACCGCGACCGTCGGCAGGTTGTTGTTGATCTTGGTCCAACACGCCCCACGATTGGTGCTGGCGAATACGGCGAACTCTGTGCCAGTGTAGAGGACGTTCTCATTGCGAATGTCCTCTCGCAAACAGCGAGTCGAACCCCATGGCAAGTTCGAGTGTATCGGCTTCCACGTCGTGCCGAAGTCCTCGGTGACGTAAAGCAGCGGGTTGTCATTGTTGCTACGATGACCGTCGAAGCAAACATAGCAACGGCCCTCGGCATACTTGGACGCTTCAAGCGTGGAGACCCAGATCGGGCCCGGAAGACCCGCCTTCTTGACGTTGTCGAGGACGTTGACCCACTTGATGCCGCCGTCGCGCGTCACCCACAAGCCGCCATCGTCGGTACCGGCCCAAATGACGTCCTGATTGCGAGGCGATTCGCTGATCGCCGTCATGCTTCCCTTCTTGGTTAGCGTCAGTTCCGGCGAGATAATCCGAAGATCGTCGCCGCGCTTCACTGAACGGAACACGACCTGAGCGCCGCAATAGAAAATGCTCGGGTTGTGGTTCGACAAGATGAACGGCGTATTCCAGTTGAATCTCCAAGGATTGGTGCCGCTGCCAAAGCCGCCTTGAGGCCGCGGCCGGATCGAAGCGCGTTCGCCGGTCTTCAAGTGACGACGGACGATATTGCCGCCTTGGCTCTCGGCATAGACCAAGTCGGGGTCATTCGGATCGACGCGGCAGACAAAGCCGTCGCCGCCCTGAATGGACATCCAATCTTCGTTGCAGGGGCCAGTCCCGCGAAGCGTTCGTCCCGGTCCGCCCCATGAGCCGTTGTCCTGCAATCCGCCATAGGCATTCCACAGCCGGCGATTGTCAACGCACACATGATAGAACTGCCCCAGAGCCATATGGTTCAGATGATCCCACTGAACGCCTCGGTCGTAGGTCTGATAGGTCCCACCATCGGTGCCGATAATCATGTGCCGGCCATCACGCGGATCGATCCACAGCGCGTGATGATCTGAGTGAACGCCGCGGTCACGCCCCGAACGGAACGTCTTGCCGCCGTCCTCAGAGTAGTAGAACGACACGCCGCACACATACAGATACTTTTCATCGCTGGGATCGACGCGAACCTGGCTGAAGTACATCGGCCGCGGATTGAGGCTGTTAATTCGGGTCCATGATTCGCCGGCATCGGTCGATTTGTAGATACCACCGGTCTGTACCCCTTCCTTGCCCTGTTGCTCCTGGACGTTCTCTCGCTGACCGCCCAGAGTACTGCTGTATGGCCGGCTCGGATTCGTCCGCATCGGGCCGCCGCCGCCGCCGCCGAACTCTTCGAGGGCAACGTCAATATCTACCTTCTTGCCTTCGCGATCGAGGGTGACCTTGATCTTGTCGCCGACCTTCTTGGTCGTGGCAAGGGCTTGAAGGGTCTCGCGGAAATTCTCGACAGGCTTGCCGTCGATAGCCGTGATGATGTCGCCTTCATTGATGCCGGCCTTTTGGGCGGCCTCGCTCATGACGCGGACGACTCGCATCTTGCCTTCGGACTGACTCGCGAAGAATCCCGGCGTGATCGGCGGCATCGCGCCTCCCTGGCCACCGCCGGCGCCACGCCCGCCACCAGGGCCACCGCGTCCGCCACCGGCGCTACCGGCGCCACCCGGGCCGCCACGACGCCCGCCGCCGGCAGCGTCGTCGCCACGAGTCGCCAACGTCATCTCGATGGTCACTTTGTCCTTGCCGCGTTCAACAATGAACTTGACCTTTTCGCCGACCTTGCGGGGTCGCAGTTGCTCAAACAAGTTATCGAAGCCCGTGACGGCTTTGCCATCCAAATGAGTAATAATGTCACCGGCTTTCAGACCGCTCTTTTCAGCCGGGCTTCCCGCAGTGATATCGGTGAGTTTCGCGCCGTTCTTGGCATCTTCGCCCTGGACGCCGAGATAGATCGTGGTCGGGGGTGTGCCCGTGCCGGCCTTTTCCGTGTCGATGATCGCGTAGACCGTGTTCGGATTCTTGCGGGACCAATCCAGTCCGATGCGTCCGAGCTTAACCGTCGGGAGACCCTTGGACAGTTTCTTGAATGTCTTGCCGCCATCGCTGGTTTTGTACAGTGCGCTTCCCGGCGCGTGGGTCACGATTGGGCCATAAGCATCCGGCACCGGCGGCGTGCCAAAGAAGCCGTCGAATTCGTCGCGCTTGCGCTCCCACGTCGCGACGATCAGCGTTTCATGATCGGTCGGGTGCATTCGCATGTCGATGACGCCGGTCTTGTCATCGACGAACAACACCTTGGACCACGTCTTGCCACCGTCGGTCGTCTTGAAGACCCCGCGATCCGGGTTGGTGCCGTAGAGCCGGCCGAGGGCGCCGACGTAAACGATGTCCGGGTTCTTGGGATGGACGATGATCTTGCCAATTTGGAAGGTGGGCTTGAGCCCCATGTTCTTCCAGGTCTTGCCGCCGTCGATCGACTTGTACACGCCGTCGCCGAAGCTCACGGAGTTTCGCGGGTTGTTCTCGCCGGTGCCGACCCAGACGATGTCCTTGTTCGACGGCGCCACGCAGACATCGCCGACGGAAACGGTCGCTTCTTTGTCAAACTGATGTTCGAATGTGATGCCGTTATTCGTCGTCTTGAGCAGGCCGCCGCTGGCCGTCGCGACCCAATAGGTGCTGGGATCGGCTTCGAAGACTGACAGGGCCGTGATGCGCCCGCCCATGGTGGCCGGGCCGATACACCGCCACGACAACGCCTTGGCCCAACCGTCGGGCAGCGATCCCGGCGGCAGAGGTGGAGGGGTCGCCGGCTGGCTCTTCAGGTCGGCGAGCTTCTTCGATAGGTCATTGATCTGTTTCTCAATGTCCGCGATTTGCTGTTCGCGAGACAGGCCACTGGGAGCCGTATCGGTACGGCCGGTCGCCGCAATGGCGAACAAACCGAAGAACAGCCCCCCAAAAAGCGAGGGTCGTATCAAACGCGAATTGAACACGATGCGGGTCTCCTCTTGTTGTTACACCTGGAACCATCGTTCCATCTTGTGAGAAACCCCCAGTTTGCCGATAGGTCACACGCGTTCTTACGCGCTTCGGCAACAATCTCCTGGGTCAGACGGCAACAGTTGTGCGGCTTATGCGGGGCCTCAACCGAGACTCCTTTCGGAATCCTATGGATTTCGCTCAAGAACATGAACCAAATCGTAGTGCAAACGGGCTACGGTCGTGATAAGGTCGATAGCATAACGACAAATGAGAATTCACGCCGCCCGCTGCGGCGGTTCTTCCGTGTGGAGAGTCAATTCATGAGTCTGCAGTTGCACGTGGTCGCGGGTCCCGATATGGGCCGCGTCTTTACGGTTCAGCCCGGCCCGGATCTGATGTTGGGTCGAAGCGACAAGTCCTTTTATCGGCTCTCCGACCCGCGAGTGTCTCGGTCTCATTGCCAGATTGCTCTTGAAGGCGAAAGGGCGATCATCATTTGCCATGGCGGTTCCGGCGGCACGAAAGTCAACGGCAAGGCGATTCAACAGCAGCCGCTCGAACTCGGCGACATCATTCAGATTGGCGACACCCAATTGCGCCTGCTCATGGGTGATTTCCCGCTCAACGAGGCTCTCGGCGCCGTAAGAGCCGCCGGGCCGGCACCCGCAGTGGAACCGCCTGCCGGCAGCCTCGAAGCCTTACGGTTGATGGCCGGCAAATCAATCAGCCATTACGAAATCGGCCACATCATCGGCGAGGGTGACAACGGCATCACGTTTTTCGCCAACGATACGAAGAACAACACACCGGTCGCCCTCAAGGTATTGCGGCCCGAGTTCAGCAAAGACGACGAGGACATGCAGCGATTCATCCGGGCGATCAAGACCGTCTTGCCGCTGCGGCACCCGAATCTGATCAGCCTCCTCGCCGCCGGCAAGACCGGGCCTTATTGCTGGGTCGCCATGGAATACGTTGCCGGCGAGACCATGTCGGAGGTTATCAAACGCATCGGCGTAGCAGGCATGCTCGATTGGAAATATGCCTTCAAGGTCGCCGTCCACGTCGGACGCGCTCTCGAATATGCCCATGGCCAATCGATCATTCATCGAAATGTCACGCCAAACAACATCCTGTTGCAAACGACGGACAAGATCGTCAAACTTGGCGATCTGATGCTCGCCAAAGCATTGGAAGGTTCGCTGGCTCAGCCCATCACCCGACCCGGTGAATTGCTGGGGGCCGTCGAATACATGTCGCCGGAGCGCACCCGCGGCACAACGGATGTTGACCACCGCAGCGACCTGTACGGCCTCGGCGCGACCATCTACGCGCTGCTTACCGGTCGCCCGCCGTTTGAGGGTTCGACGCTCATTGAGAAAATCACCAAGATCCGCCAACACGAGCCCGTCAAGCCAACGAAGTTTCAGATGTCGATTCCCTCCGGGTTCGAGGGTGTCGTGTTGAAGCTCCTGGCGAAACGCCCTGAAGACCGCTACCAGACAGCGACAGACATGCTCCGGGAACTCGAGCGCGTCGGTAGATACAACGGGGCCACGGCGTGAGCGACAAGCCTCATTCCAACAGTGACCCGACGTTGCCGCCGGCCGATCCGGGCGCGACGATGCCGCCGAAAACCGAGCCGTGGCTGACGCCCGACGCCGGCGCCGAAGCCCCGCGAATGTTCGGCCGATATCGGATCGAAAAGGAGTTGGGTCGAGGCGGCATGGGAGCGGTCTTTCTGGCTCACGACACCCACCTGGGCCGGCCCGTCGCGCTCAAGATCCCGTTCGGCCGCGGCCCAAGCGAGTCGGTGGCTCGAACCCGGTTCATCCGCGAGGCTCAGGCGGCCGCGGCCTTGCACCACCCACACATCTGCCCCATTTTTGACGTCGGCGAGGTTGACGGGACACCCTTCATCACAATGGCTTTCATTCGCGGTGAGCCGCTGACGAAACGGATCGGGCCAGGCAAGCAGTTCGACCCGTCCGCCGCGGCCGCCCTGGTTCGCCAACTGGCTCTCGCGCTGCATGAGGCCCATCGTCTGGGCGTAATCCATCGCGACTTGAAGCCCGGCAACATCATGATCGACGAGCGAGGTGAGGCCATCGTCATGGATTTTGGCCTCGCCCGTCGTGCTGACCTTGCGGGGGGACAGTTGACACAGCAGGGCGAAATCATGGGTACGCCGGCCTATATGCCACCCGAACAAATGCTGGGCGAAGTCGCGATGATGGGGCCGGCTTCCGATGTGTACAGTCTCGGCGTCATTCTCTTCGAATTGCTCACCGGCGATGTGCCGTTTCACGGCGACCTTCTGTCGTTAGTATCCCAGGTGACACTCGACGACCCTCCGCCGCCGTCTCGCCGGCGGCCCGGCCTCGACCATCGTTGCGACTTGATTTGCCTCAGGGCACTTGCAAAAAAACCCGACGACCGGTTTGAGTCGATGCAAACATTCGCGGACGCCTTGTTCGATTTGTGCCGTGAACCACTCACCGGCGTCGGCGGCCAACCTTCGTTGACACCCCTAGGGGCCTCGATTACCTTGCGCATCGAGGGGACGCCGTTCGCCTATCGCCCGTTACCGCATCAGACAATCGTCAGCGTCGGCCGGCAGAGGCGAAAGCTCGGCGAACCGGATGACACCGGAAACGACGTCGTCTTGAGAGTGCCCGGCCACGACGACTTGTCCACACGCATAAGTCGCCGCCACCTCGAGATTCACCGCTCGGGAGACCAGTTCTTCGTTACCGATCGCAGCAAAGTGGGGACGCATCTGAACAACGTGCGATTACCTCGCGACGTGCCGACCCCATTGCAATCGGGCGACCGCCTGCGGGTCGCTGATGTCCTGATCCTCGAGGTGATCTTGCACTCGGTTCCAACGGTGCGGCTCGGAAAGCCCCAAGTGAATCTGACCAGCGCTGCCGGACAAGTAATCTTTGAAGCCACTCTCGGCGACATGGTCACGACGGGCTAAGGCCGGTCACTTGCTGGAGCCGTTTGCATGGCTCCGTATACTACACCCAAATCGACCCAGCGAATAGCCGCGCCATGGCAACGACCTCCGATCGCATCGATCAATATGTCCTCGATACCGAACTCGGCAGCGGGGCGTTCGGCACGGTTTGGCGCGCTCATCGGATCGACGACCCCAACACTCCCGTAGCTCTGAAGCTGATCGAGGCTCGCGGAAACATCGACCAATTGATGCTCGAGCCGGCGTTGCTGTCGCAACTCGATCACCCTTGCATTGTCGGTATTCACGACTACTTTCGCGAAGGCGACCGCCTAGGGCTGGTTCTCGAATATGTCGAGGGCGAGGACCTCAAGGCACTGCTCGACCGCGGCGAGACGTTCACCCAGGATCAAGTTCATGCCTTCCTCATTCAGATGGCCGGCGCTCTAGCGACGGCCCACGAACGCAACATTATTCATCGCGACTTGAAGCCGAGCAACATTCTTGTTGTTCGCGACGGCGCTCGGCTGCGATTCGTGCTGACCGATTTCGGAATCGGGCAACAGCAAGAAGGGATTCAGACCCGCAAACACGCCGGCGGGACCTACCTGTTCATGGCACCGGAGCAACTTCGCGGTCGGCCGACGGCTCAATCCGACCTGTGGGCCTTGGGAGTCGTGGCCTATCGCATGCTCACGGGACAATTGCCGTTTGCCGGGCCCTCGCTGCCGGAGCTGGCGCACCAGATTCTCTATGATTCGCCCGTGCCGCCCACCCAACTCTGTCGCGAGGCGGTCGAACCCAACCTCGAGTCGGTCATTCTCAAATTGCTCGACAAGTCGTTGCAAGAACGGGTCGCCTCAGCGACGGAGTTGCTACGCCTTCTCGGTCATTCCGGCCGACCTGATACGGTCCTGACGGGTACGAGCGCGCGATCGCCTCGGGCGAAGACCATCGAGTCGCTGGACAAGAAGCTCGCCCGCCAAATCCGCCGTCGTTGGGTTATCATTGGCGTCTTGGCCTTCATGTATCTGGTTCCATACGGGATTGTCGCGACGACGATGCTCGCAGGTGGATTGTGGCTATTCATACGAAGCCAATTGGCGATGGAATGGCCTCGCCGAAAACGAGCATGGGCGATGGTCACCGCTCTGGTCTTGCTCGGCGGCTTTGCTGCCTCGCGTTATTTGCCGGCGTATCAGCTTTCGACCAGCACTAAGGAAAAGGATGTCCAGGCCTTGGGCTGGGGCGCCAATTTGCCGGGATGGCTGGGGCCGCTGGCCAGATTTGGCCCGGAATGGGCCGAGGTGATCATGGCCGTGCTGGTGCTGCTAAATCTAATCATCGTATTCGCCCCGGCAATTATCGCGTCTCAGCTTGTCGCGCTACGGCGATTGCGCCGGGAGAAAGTGCTTCGTGACGCCGCCCTTGCTGGGGGAACTGGCTCGGCGGAGTACCTCGACTCGCTTCGCGATGCCGTGAACTATCGCTTTACCGACGTGGGGTTTCATCAAAAGTACGTCGAAGCATTGGTGGCTCGCGGCCGTTACTCCGATGCCGCCGTCGAAGCTCGATTGATGCTGGAGCAAGATCCGTATCACTTCAACGGCAACCTCTTGCTTGCCAGTGCATATTATCAAATCGGTTTGTATGACGACTGTGCCGGCGTCTGCCGTCGCTATCTCGATGTCAGCGGTTATTGCTTCGAGTTTGAGGAATTACTCGACCAATGCCGGCGGAGGGCCGGCAAATGAAAATCGATGCGCGTCAGATTCGCTTCATGCCAAGCGGAATGTTGCCGACCCGCCGGCGCCCGCGGCTGATCGGAAAAACGAATACCATGCAGTTGATGGAGACAGCCCTCGTCATCGAAGGATACCAGAAAACGATTGGGTTTCCCGTCATCGACATGTTGTTTCAAAGAGCCTTGAGCGAATTCACGACGCTCACGGTGCCGTATTCGCGAATCGAGCGATTCCAATACCGCCGCAATCTCTGGGTCCGGATCACTTTACTCGCCCTGGTATGGTCGCCGCTCTCTCTCGTCCTCATCGGTGCGATCAATTCCGAAGAATCTTGGGCGGTCTCATTGGTGGCTTTCGTGATCCCCTCAATCGTCCTATTCGCGTTGACGATCTATGTCGTCAATCACCTGTTTGGTCCGCGGTTTGACCTGTCGTACCGCGGGATCGACGAGAAGCTGATCTACCTTCGATTTCGAATACGGCCGAAAGCAGTGCGGCTGGCGTTTGCCGATCGCCTGTCGTCGAATCGCGTCGCAGCTTCCGCGGCCCGATTGAAACAGGAGCGCTAGCCGATGGAATCGATCGTCATCATGGCCCTGGTGTTTTCGGCGTTCGGTTTTTTTTTCCTGGGCGGGCTCTTGCTGTTGATTCCGCTCCAAGCCAAGTGGCGCGGCTACTCATTTTGGCTTTGGCTGTCGGCAATGATTCTGACCTATAACCCGTTCATGATCCTGGTGATGATGGCGTTAATGCCAATCCGGTCGCGACTCGTATTGCGCGAGAAATTTCGGGCCGAGTTGGAACAGAAGCTCGTGGCCCGAGGCCTATCACCGCTGCCCGACCCGGTGACCTCGCGACCTTTGGGCGACGGATCGACGGATCGGTCGCTCGGCGACATTCAAACGATCATGCCGCCGAGCCGATCGCTGGGTGATGAGGAAACGCGCGGTTGACTTGGTGACCGTTCAAAACCACAGTTTGGTGCCCTAGAATCCTGGCATTCAAGGATGAACATGGGTTATGAAACCGTCTCTAACAACTCTTGCACCATAAAGTGGCACGGATTTCCTAATCCGTGCTCGCTCGTCACGCATCGCACGAATTAGGAAATCCGTGCCACGAATCGAGAGACCGATGCAAGACCACAGTTGGGTACCCTATACCCATGGCATTCAAGGATGAATATGGGGCATGAAACCGTCTCGAGGCTCTATTTCCGAATCATGATTTCGTAACGCACATTGAAAGTCGCGTCCGACTCGCATCCCGGCGGCGGCGATCCCTGAAGCACGGCGGCTTCGTTTTTCATCTCATAGCGAAACGGTCGCCCTGTGAATGGATCGTCGGGAACGGGAACTCCAGCCGAAGCTAGGTCCTGAGGCAATTTGCCATTATGAGCAGCCGCATGGAGACGAATCGCCTCGACCGTTCGAAGCATGGCGAGCCGTTGCTCCAGCCGGAACTGAGCGCGGCGGACCTTGATCACAGCGGGGACCATTCGGCCAAGTAACGTGTCATCGGGTGCTTCGGCCCGGAACGGGTTGACGCCGACTTTCTCGCCATGAATGTGAGCCGGGAGCTTAGGAAACGGTGTAGCCACCCACTTGATCGCGTCATCGCGCAACGATTCATAGCGCTTGATTTCATCCAAGAGTGCGACTTGAACCCGCGGCAGGGCCTTTAGTTGCTCCTCGGTCCAGCCATGGCCGGCCAGCCGCTTGTGTACCTCGGCCATGGCCGCCTTATTCGCGGAACGAGTTTCGAGCCACGCGGCACCATCCACCTTGGCGTCGCGGGCGTCTTGAAACATGGCGACAAGGATGCGGTATTTCTGAATCTGTTGCGTCAGTTTTTCAACCGGGATCGGATCTTTCGTGGTTGCCACTCCGTCCAATTCGGCTTCAATGAAGAGTCTCTCCGCTCCCAGGCCCTTGCGGATATCGATGAATGGCGAGGGCAAATAGCCGATCGCCCAGTAAAGGTTGGGGGCGCCGTCTTGCTGAACGAATTCCTCGATCGCGGAAACAGTCAGAGCGGCGATGGCCGTGCCGACTAACTCGCCGATGAGCGTTGGATGCTCGCCGGTGCATCGGGCCAAAGCCAAGAGCGTCTTGGTCGTAACGATCGCCTGGTCAAATTCGCACCGTTTGATCTCCCCGCGTAGCCGGACCTTCAGCCCGTTGGCGAGGGTGCGCATCTGCTGCAAATCGGGCAGCAACAACCCCGCCCCATCCGTTCTGAGCCGGTGCGTAATCTGCCAATCGCAGCCATCGAGTCGAGCCGCGTCATCGGCCCAACGCAGCGCCCACCCACCGTAATTCTTGAGTTCTTCGGCAGGCAATTCGTGCAACGCAAGAGTCAGGTACTTTTCTCGTTGGGCGACGATTTCCTTGTTGAACCAGAAGTGCTGTTGTTCCATGAAGCACTTGAAGAAGTTCATGACGGTATTTCCTGAATGCATTTCGCGCAGTTCCGGCAACAATTGGTGTTTCAGCGCCGGTCGAGGTTCTGGTTGTGGCATCAGCGAAAGTCTGACGACCGTCTGAGTCTTCGGGTCATCGGCACGGGCTGGCATGACGGCCAGAAATAACGCGACACCCAATAGCGCGAACACGCGCATGGCGACTACCTCCACAAATTGACACTTGGAAATGGTCCCATCGACGCGATGGAACCTCAGAAATCATTCAGAACATGGCGATAGGAAAACACCGTCAAGGGGCGCGAGGGCTGATGTGAACCCGTTGCAACTACCGGAGCGACTGCTGGAACTTCAGCGGTTCGTCGAACAGCCGCCGCCCAATCATCAACGAGAGGCGATTCCGGCGCGGGCAGTATCATCGACGGCTGAGGTGCGACAACGGCCGGCGGAATTTGAGGCTCCTTGCGAAACAGCAACCAACCCAAGGTAGCGACCTGCGTGACCGCGAGAAATCCCGAGAGCACCGGCCAGAGGCGGCCCCCTCGCGCCGACGAGCGGCCAGCCTGAAAAAGCACCTGGTCACGGTTTAAGCCGCCCGTGGATGGCGTGAATCGGGCGAGAAAGTCGGAGGTTAGATCGGGTCGGTCGGACATATCGCTCCCAGTTTCTCGCGCAATTGTGCAAGCCCCGCCTCGAATCGCCGATGAGCGGAACTCACCGAACAACCCGCGATGGCAGCGAATTGCTCGAACGTCATTCCGCCCCAGATTCGGGCCACGATGACCTCGCGATGCTCCGCGGCCAAGGCCTCCATGGCGTTGACGATCGCCTCGGCATCACAGCCGGCAATCGACGATTCCACAAACCAGCGCTCGGGCCGGGCGACGGAGGCTTCACGCCGGCGCCGGCGTCGCTCAGCCCGGCCGGCATCGATGGCTCCATTCCGAACCACTCGATAAAGCCATGCCACTGGATCGTCTGGCATCGCCTTGAGCCGTGCCAGTTTCACGAACGCCTCCTGCACGACATCCTCAGGCACCAAGCACCATTGCCTCGCAAACAGCATTAGCCCCGGAGAATGGGCGTCAAGCATCGAGGCCAATCGTGTCGCGTCGGTCATCATGGTGAAGACGACACGGGCGATGGGAAATTCCGCGATCGAAGTGGGTGTACGAAAAAAGTGCGGCCCGGGAATCGCCGGCAGCGAATTCCCGGGCCAAGTAACTCGTCGAGTCAACTACTGCCATGTCCCCGTGCCTGCCATGTGCTGGCGAAGCCACGACAACGAGCGAGCCGATGGTTGATGCAGATTCTTGCGGTTTCGTCGGCGGATGACCAAGACACCGGTCAGAGCCAACGCACTGACGACCACGACCTTTCGGCCAATACGACCGCTACCGAGTTCGCCCAGCGAAACGCGATCGAGGAATCGATCAATCGACCGTCCCACGGCAGCCGGGTCAAAGGGCAAGAACCGAGCCAACATTCCTGCCGCCTGAGCATCGGGAAGCGGAAGGGCATTCGCGACGGCCACCTCGGTCGGCACCGGCGCACGCTCCGGATCCTCATCGGAAACATCGACGACAGCAACGGGTGGCTCTGATGGAGCACCGCGAAGCGGTGTCACCAGCCCAGGAACGTCCTCGAGTCCCAACCCCAACGCGGGTGCGACATACGGAAAGGCCGGATCCATCCAATGCGTGAATCCCCGGTTCAGGTTGCCTGGTCCATCCGCACTCGCGACCAGCGTGACACCGGCGGCGGGAATCGCTCCTTCCGGCGCGACCTTACCCGCAGCGACGGCGAGTTTGTCATTCTCGTCTCGGCGAGGCCCACCCCCTGTATTTGGAAGAGATGTTTCCGCGTCGAATGCGGATGGTGGGGGGGCATAGGCTCCATAATCGACAGGCAATCTGTTGGCGACGTAGGTTCCGTTGAGATCGTTGATTGGTGGCAAGTTATTGTCGGACGTAACAGTCCTCGTACTTGCTGTGACGCCGAGAATCTGCCCGTGACTGCCGCCGGTGGTTCCGGTCACCGGCGTCGTCGATACCGTGACGCTCGTACCGCCGCCGACAAGAGTGTTGTTTGACGTGGTCAGATTCGTGTTTGCGGCGACATTTGGAATGGCGACCAACGGCGGTATCGAACTGATCGGCGTCGTTTCAGCCGGAGCAGGTTCCGGTTCAACAGTGACAGTGAACCCGCCTGTTCCTTGCGTTGGGACAACCGTCAGATCGATCTTCGTACCCTTCTTGGGTTTGCCATCTTCCTTCCAATCGCCGTCACCCTTACGCCCATGGCTCCCTTTGCCCCAATGCTTGTTTCCATCGGTCTGGAAATAATTCGATTTGGTCAGATAAGCCACATACGACTTCCAATTGTCATAAAGTTTTGATAGCCAACCATGCGAGGGTAGAACTCGACTGTCCAGACATTCGAGTGATGGCCTGAACTTGGGCAATTCAATTCGGCGGGACTTTGGAAGGACCATGGCAGCTCTCCGCAAAAAATAAACGAATGCTATCGCGTGTTGGGCGTAGCGGGATTGATTTTCATGAGGGCACGTTCCAATATCAACTTGGCGCCTTCGTGATTTCGGTCAATCACAATAACCGCTTCCGCGTGATTCTCAGCCTCGACGAAGCGCCCCGCGTCGAAACAAACTCGGGCCAGATTGAGCCGCGCGATCAACGGACTATAGCCGAGTTCCAGAGCCGTCGAAAGATCCTTGACGGCCCCGTCGAAGTCTTGGCATTTCCATCGCACCAACCCACGATTGAGAAACGCTTCGGAGCGCCGCGGGTTGCGTTCCAAGGCTCGTCCGAAATCCGCAAGGGCAAGCGTGGATTCAGAACTTGGAAACTCCTTGGCTCGGCGCATCCAAGCCAACCCGCGATTGTAATACAGCACATCCTCGTTGTTCGGCCCGTCCGACCGCGTCATGGAAAGGCATGCCGTGAACGAACGAATCGCCTCTTCGTACTGGTCCAACTGAAGGGCACATCGACCGAGGTCGAAATGCGGCAGGATGGCTTTGGGAGACAGATCGACCGCCTGCCGAAGCGCTGGGGCCGCCTCTTGAGGTTTGGCGTTCTGGAGCATCGCCCGGCCAAGCAAATGAAACTCTGTTGCATTGCTCGGATTCAGTGCTTCCGGCTCACCTTCAATTTGGCCGAGAGATTTCCGAATCTGATGTCGAGCCCAAGTCAACGCGGGCGTTGAGCCGCATTCGCGCTCGGCCTCATCGAGCCACGTCAGGGCCGCCATACGCTCATCATCCGTCTGAGCATCGCGCATCCGAAGGCTTGATCCGATCAAGGCCAAGTCGAGACAATCCGCCTTGAGCTGTTGTTTGATTGAAGGCAATAGCTGATGGGGTGCCCCACCGAGTTTGTCGCGTTCGTTCCATAATCGAAGGCAATTGTCAGCCAGCTCACGGCGCTGGACTCGAGACATCGACTCGCCATCAAACTGAAACCTGAGCGATTCGACGAACTGTCCAAGTGTCTTAACCCGAGCGAGTGCCACGGACGTCTCGCGTTGATCAATCAACAGGGCGACTAGGTCGTTCGACACAGGAATGTTGCCAACACGGGCAAGTCCTTGGTCGCATCGCATGATGGCATGATCGAAGGCACCCGTTGAGTTCAACTCACGAGCCTCGGCCAAAGCCGCCCAGCCAATCTCGCGGTTTTGAACCAAATGCAGACCGCCAAGGAATCCAAGGCCGACCAATAGGACCAGCGATGCCATCATCAGAGGCCGCTGCCGGAGTCTTCGGATGGCCTTGCGAAGTCGATGTTCGGGTCGGGCGGCAATCGCCTCGCCGGCCGCAAAGCGATCCAGATCTTGGGCGAGCGCCTCGGCAGACGCGTATCGGTCGGTCGGTTTCTTCGACAACGCCTTCAGGCAAATCGTGTCCAGATCACGCGAAAGCTGGGGCCGGATTCGGCTGGGGGGCACCGGGTCAAGTTGCGCCACCTGGCAGAGTGTATCCCATGCCGTGTCACCGCGAAACGGCAGGCGCCCGGTCAGACTCTCATAGAGCATCACGCCCAACGCCCAGACATCCGCCGCGGGACCGATTTCGGTTTTCTTGCCAGCCGCCTGCTCCGGCGCCATGTAGTTGGGCGTCCCGAGAATCGTTCCGGTTCGGGTTTTGGTGGTGTCGTCGGCGTCCAAGACCTTGGCCAATCCGAAGTCAGCAATCTTTGGCAGTCGCCCGTTGGGGCCGTTCTTGATCAGGACGTTGCCCGGCTTGAGATCGCGATGAATCACGCCGCGCTGATGGGCATGGTGAACGCCATGAGCCATCGCGGCGATCAGTTGAGCCGCCTCACGCACTGGGAGTGGGCCGGCGGCGAACAGGTTGGCGAGTGTACCGCCTTCAACGAGTTCCATGGCCAGAAACGGCCGGCCTTCGTGCTCGCCTATGGCAAAGACCTGGACGATATTCGGGTGTTGCAATCGTCCCGTCGATTCGGCTTCCACCTTAAATCGACGGCGCTGCGCCCCGGAGACATGCTCGGCGGCGATCATCTTCAATGCCACCATCCGATTCAGCCCGGTCTGGCGCGCCTTGTAGACGATTCCCATTCCGCCTTCGCCCAGCGACTCCAGAATCTCGTATTCGGGAACGCTCGGAATGCCCCCGTCCTCATCGGCAACGGGCGGGCCACCCACGATGGAGATATCCCCAACAATTTGCGTGCGAAACAAGGGGCTGACCGGCTCGGCTACCGAATCGCTCGGCACCAAACCCTTGTTGAGTAGGGCCACGGAGTCCGGGGCACAGGAATCGGGCAGGTTCGCCACGGGTGCGTCTCAATAGTGTCATGCGCTTGGGAACACTTAACAGTAGATCATGATTTCTGCGAATGTCGGCAGAATCGAAAAAAAAGTCAAAATCACCCCAAACCCTCCCGTCTGACATGGTTGTGCGCGATACGATACCCCGACGATACCCTTGTTTCGCCTTGTAACGCCTTAGGAACGCACCATGAGCTTCTTCCCGGACATCTCCAAGATCGCCTATGAAGGGCCGGCCTCGACTAATCCCCTCGCCTTCCGTCATTACAACGCGGATGAGATCGTCGAAGGCAAGTCGATGCGCGACCATTTTCGATTCGCTGTGGCATATTGGCACACCTTCCGGGGGACGGGTAACGACCCGTTCGGGCCGGGTTGTGCCCTGCGGCCGTGGGAAGATGGAACCGACTCCGTCGATATGGCGATTAAACGCGTTCGGGTCGCCTTCGAGTTCATGGAGAAACTCGGCGCCACACACTATTGTTTTCACGATCGCGACGTTGCCCCGGAGGGCAAGAGCCTTCGCGAGACCAACGCAAATCTCGATCGCGTCGTCAAGATACTGAAAGAGGAACAGGACCGCACCGGGATCAAGCTGCTCTGGGGCACCGCCAACCTGTTCAGCAATCCGCGATTCGTTCATGGCGCCGCGACGAGCTGCAACGCCGACGTCTTCGCCTACGCCGCCGCTCAGGTCAAAAAATGCCTCGAAGTGACAAAGGAACTTGGCGGGGGCAATTATGTCTTTTGGGGCGGCCGCGAAGGATATTCCAATCTTTATAATACGAATCTGAAACGAGAACTCGATCATCTCGCGAAGTTCTTCCACTTGGCCGTCGATTACGCCAAGAAGATCGGATTCACCGGCCAGTTCCTGATCGAACCAAAGCCAAAGGAGCCGACGGTCCATCAATACGATTTCGACGCCGCCAATGTCATCGCATTCCTCAAGAGCTATGGCCTCGACAAGAGCTTCAAATTGAACATCGAAACGAATCACGCGACTCTGGCGGGGCACACCATGATGCACGAGCTGGCCTATGCCAGCATGCACGGGATGCTCGGCAGCATCGACGCCAATCGCGGCGACCTGCTCCTGGGTTGGGACACGGATCAATTCCCGACCGACTTGTATCTGACCACGCAATGCATGTTGGTGATCTTGGCTCAAGGCGGGCTAGCGCCGGGTGGTGTCAACTTCGACGCCAAGGTGCGCCGGGAGAGCTTCGAACCGGTCGACTTGTTCCACGCCCACATCGGCGGCATGGACGCATTCGCCCACGGCATCAAGATCGCCGCCGCCATCCGAAAAGACGGAGTCTTGCGGGACATGGTCAATCAGCGATATTCATCTTGGGATACCGGCATCGGCGCCGACATCGAATCGGGCAAAGCCGACTTCGCGGCGTTGGAAAGCTACATGCTCACTCATGGCGACGCCGCCAAGAATGTCTCGGGCCGGCAAGAATTGATCGAAAACATCATCAATCGATATCTGAAATAGATCCGATGCGACGCGTCGCTGGCAGTCTTCGGCGACGCGTCGAGATCCTCTACCTCTCTTTCAGCGCTTCCATGATCGCCACCGTGAAGGCGGGAAGGTCATCGGGCTTTCGACTCGTGATCAGGTTGCCATCGCGAATCATCTCGGCATCCTGATACTTGGCCCCAGCGTTGACGACGTCATCCTTGATGGCAAAAAAGCACGTCGCCCGTTTTCCGCGCAGAGCGGTCGTCGAACAGAGCACCCAAGGCCCGTGACAGATGGCCGCGAGCACCTTTCCTCGTTCCGCCATGTCGCGAACAAGTTTCAACATCGATTCATGGCGCCGAATGAAATCCGGGGCGAATCCGCCGGGAATGACGACGGCATCAAAATCGTCAGCGGTGACGTCCGCTGCCGCTCGATCCGACACCGCCGGATAACCCAACTTGCTCGGGTAAGTCTTGCCGGCATCGGGGCCGATCATTGCGACGCGGCAGCCGGCCTCACGCAATCGATAGAGCGGATACCAGACCTCCATCTCCTGGTACTGCTGTTCAACCAGAATCGCCACGCGTGCGTCTTTGAGATTCATATCGCGTCCCTTCGCTAAGACCTAACTTTGATTAGAAACCACGACCTTATACGACCCGGTTGACTCCGTGCCAAACGGGCTGGGAGCAATGCGGAGGAAAAGGCGCCCAGCGGTAGGGCGCGGCATCTTGTAATTGGCTCCGATGAAAAACGGCGTGCCGTTGTCGCCAATTCGACCGACTAACGCCCCCGGAGTGAATCGCATCATCGCACCGTTTGGGGCGCGAACCATGATTCCGCCGCCGAAGTTGGTGCTACCCGCCGGACCACACATCATTTGCCCCGGCGCTTGAGGTTGCAGGTCGATCAAGCCCGTTGCGGTAACTTCCAGCGGTCGATCCGCAGCGATATCGACGTGCGTGTCGAGCCAAATGTTCTGATTGTTGGGGCTGGCATAGGTCGCAGCGTCGATCTGAACTTCCTTGGCGGAGTGGCTACCGGGAAGGGAAGACTTCATGTTTCGCAATTCAGCGACGACCAGCGGAACCTCACCGAAATATTTGGTTCGTGCCTTGAGCGATTGCCCCTCGAGCCGGCCCTTGATCGTGAACTCAGTCGTCTCAACAAGATCATGATCGCGCAGGTTAATCTTCTCGGCCGGTAACGAATCGGTGAGTTTCTTCAGAATCTCCTCGGCCCGCCTCTTGATCTCCGCGTCGGGCGATTTGACGGCTCGGCGAAGCGAGGGAACCGCCAATTCCTTGAATCCCATCAACGCCTGGCTCGCGTCTTCGCGTTGCCGATAGGCCGTTGCGCCCAGGTTGGTGATTGCCGTCTCGATCTTGGCCTCAATGCCGGCGGGGTATCGGAACCCCAACTCAACGCGGCGAATGTCGGGCGTCGGGATCGACAGTGCCCCATATTTCGTCGTGATCGAGATGGAAGGTTCGAGCAGAATCAAACGAACCACGCTATCGTCGGCAAATCGCACTTCGAATTCCGGTGGGCCGCTGGGGACGACGCGCGCCACGTCACCCTTGACTTCCGCCGGGGCCGGCGCGGGTGCCGGTGCCTTCGGCTCGGGTCGCGGTTCGGGCTTCGGCTCGGGTCGCGGCGCGGGCTTGGGCAACGGGGGTTGCCCGACTGCCGACATCCCGATGATTCCAAAGGCGAGAACAACGGCAGCGAGAAAACGCGGACACATGACCGAATCTCCGGTGAGCGGCTTCGATGACTCTCTTGGGCGATTGTAGCGACATCATGAGCAACGGCACAAGTAGGCAAGCCGTCGTTGCCCTTCCCATGCAAGGCAAACGCGACCGTTCTCAAAGCCCGTTCCCTGGTCGCCGGCCGCCGAGCCGTATCAATTGCCGGCGATTCGCGCCTTGATGTAGTTTAACGCCGCCTCGAGTTGTTTGTCCTCGAATGGCTTCGGGGCTTCAGCCTTTGCCCCTTTCGGCCTAATAATCTCTCGATCGCGCAACATCTCCGCCAGCGTCAACATCTCGGAGCGCGACAGTTTGATTTCCATGCCCTTGTCCGGCATGACGCCCCATATGTCGTCGAGCTTGCCCTCGGTACTGAGGCGATCAATGTTGCGTCCGGACGGAGGCAGGTATCGCGCGGTGGTCATCTTGATCTGTCCACCGGTGGCCACGAAGTCCTGAATATTCTGCACGCTGCCTTTGCCAAACGATCGCTCGCCGATGACGACGGCACGCTTGTAATCTCGCAGACACGCGGACACAATCTCGGCGGCACTGGCGCTTTGGCCGTTGATAAGAACGGCCATCGGGAAATCCGTATACACATTGTTCCCCCTGCCATGCCAAACTTCCGGCTTACGATCGCGATATTCAACAGTGACCACTACGGCGCCCTTTTCGGGGAGGAACAAGTCGCTGACATTGACCGAAGAGACTAGGAGACCACCGGGATTGAATCGCAAGTCCAAAACCAAGCCGTTCAACCCTTGCGATTTCATCTTCGCAACCGCGGCTTGAAGGTCCTTGGCGGTTGTCGGCGTGAACTGCGACAGGTGAACGTAACCGATCTTGTTGGCCGCATCGATGAAGAAATCCCAATTATCTTTTTCGTCGCGGTTCACGCCCAGAACAGATTCAACCATCACAAGCTCGCGTTTGATAGTGAACTCCTTCACGACTCCGTCCCGCTCAATGACCAGCGTGACCGGCACCCCCACCTTGCCGAGAATAATCTCCACCGCCTGATCGGTTTTCATCCCCTTCGTCGAGATTTCTCGCTCCGAAGCGTCCTTCAGGGGATTTCCCATGGAATCAACATCGCGTTTTATCGCGGTGATGAGATCGCCCGCCTGGATGCCCGCGCGATATGCAGGTCCACCCTTGATCGGCGAGGCAACCGATAGGCAGTCACGGACCAAGTCACGCCTCACTTGGATCCCCACACCACGAAACTCCCCCCGCAATCGGGAATCCATCTTCTTGAGCGTGTCGCGGTCGTAATAGGTCGTATACGGATCGCGCAACTCGGTGAGCATCATCTGAATCGTGATATCCGCATCCTTGCCGCCCTCGAAATCATCTCGTTTGCCGAGCGAAATCCGCGCCTGACGCAGGAGAGAGACCAGCTCATTCCGCGTCAGTTTCGGCGCCATTTGCAGCGAATTCCGAATATCCTCGGGAATCGGCAACTCGATGCGCCGGTACAACCCACGAATCGCCATGGAGCCCCATTCGCCGACGCTTTTCGGTTTGACGTATCGGCGATGAAGCACCTCGATGGCCGACATGACCTTGCGAACGTAGTCATCGGCGGCGTCGCCCGCGAGGATAGTCCGCTCGCGGATCGCCTGACGCTGCTCGGCAAATTTCTCCGCGTCGAGCTTGCCATCGACCAGCGATTGAAACGCCTTTCGAAGTTCCTGAAGCGATTTTTGCCTCGGCATTCGCGACAGGAGCGTTCGCCCCTCGTCGGCGACATCCTTGGCAATCTTGCCGCCGGCTTCAAGCAAGGCCAACGCTTTCAAACGTGCTTCAACCGTGGCGAACACCGCTGGATTCTTGCTCAACACGAAGTGACTCGAATCCTCACCCGTGATGAACGGGATCGACTCCTTCTCTTGCTTGGTCGTGCCAATCTCGCGGGCCTGCTGGGCGCCGGTTCGCTCGACGTACTGGACCAACTCGTCCACCACAATCACACCGTCCGGCTCCCCACCCTCGGTGTCGGCGTCCCCCTTAAGCGCCTGCAACGCCACGTCCGCCAGTAGGCCTCGGTCTCCTTTGGCGAGGGGCACATTCCGAGGCGTCGCCGATAAGATCATGACTCTGTTCGGCGGGAGCGGGCCGTCACGATTTTCATCGGTGCCAAAGACCGCCGACAAAAGATCTCGCAGTGTTGGCTCCTCAACCTTCTCGTTGCCGGAGTCGAAGCCGTGGAAGTCAATATCCAGCAACACGCAGAGTTTGCGGTCGGCGGCAAGTTTCAGGTCCTTCCCCAAATCGGAACCGAGAAGGCCCGTCGTCGCCCGCGTCTTAAATTGCGTGTCGGCCGCCAACAGGCATGTCCGATCGCCTGCCGACGCGCCACGACCAAACATGGCAAGGATAATCGTGTCATCCGCGCCGGTCTTCGCGACGGCCTCCTGAATCGCCTTCGAAATCGCCTCGCGGGTCGCCCGACGAGCATTTCGCTTCTCATCGGCCGAGGACGTCAGCAAGATCACCCGATCAGGACTCGCGAAGGAAAACCGTTGTTGCGCGAAGAAATCGAAAAACGCCCGCGCATCGGCTTCGGCTGTCGGTCTCGCCCGAATCGCTGGGTCATCAAATTCGCCCACACCCATGATCACGACGAATGGACCGCGAGGGGTGGTGACTTCGCCGGCGCCTCGCGACGCCGAGCCACTCACAACCAAGGCACACGCGGTCAACAACACAACGTTCCACATTTGATTCATCGTTGGTCGGTCCTGGAGGCGATGAGTTCTTCGCGAGCGAGTTGCCGTCTCAGATCCGCGACATTCAGGAGTGAGTCCGGCTCAAGCGGCTCGTGTCAGATTTAGGCAAATCGGCAAGCAACGGCGACGCGAACCGGCAACTTCTGCCATCGGCCTGTCCGCACGAAAGGCGATTTTCACTTTGAGGCGGGCATTGTCGGCATCTGAACTGCCTGCTGCAGCAGCCTATCCACGTCGGCCCAGAGCTTCTGCCATCGGCGGCGATCCGGTTCCGTCATCGACGCGAGCCACCTCGGATCGCGCACAGCAACAAAGTCGCTGTCATGTTTCCAACGCCTGAGTTGCTGACGAATTCTCGACACGTTTGCCGGGTCCTTCAGTTGCTCGCGCAGTAATGCAAGTTCTTCTTGCAACCAGTTGTAGGCCAATTCTGTCAGGTAAGCCCACTCCTCAACAGCGACGGCCGGCGACGTAGCGTCCTGGCCAGCCGCTGCCAGGGAGGCCGAACAGGCCGCGTTATACCTCACGAATCGTTCATCGCGGGACGTTCGCAAATCATCCAGTTTTGGGTCAGCCTTCAACGCGCTCCCGTAGAGTCTGACGGCGGCGTGATACTGTTTCTGAAACGGCTGGCGGCAAAGTTCGGCGATGTCGATGGCTTCCCGCGGAGTCCGTGCCGTTGCTCGGCCCGCGATAATCTCGGGCAAGCGAGGGAGCTGTTCCTTCCACGAACGAAGCTGCCGCAGGTAAGTCTTCGCCCCGGCTAGCTCGGGCGCCCGCGATAACGCGAATTCAAAGAACCGCTCCGCGGCGTCCAGATTCCCGCGTTCGAGCAACGCCAAGCCTGAATTGAAATGCGGCCAGGGATTGCGAGGCTCCAAGCCGGCCGACGTGCGATAGCAAGCAATGGCTCGTTCCGTATCGCCCTTGGCATAGAACGCATAACCGAGAGCGATGTGGGTAAACGCGGCTTTCGACTCCTGAGCGATGGATTGTTCGTAGAAGCTTATCGCCCCGTCGATATCTCCTTCTGCAAACCGGACTCGGCCCAAGTTCGTCAAGACCCATGGCGCATCGGGCGTCAATTCATGGGCTTTGCGCAACGCCTCGGCGGCGCCCGTCGTATCGCCCTGTTTGAGCCGGACCAAGCCCAAGAGGTTGTGCCCCAGGGGAAGCGCCGACGGTTGCGATGACGACAGCCGGATCGTCAATTCCGCCTCCACCTCGGCCGCCGCGTAGTTTCCTTGAACCTCGTAGACGATTCCCAGACCGACATGAGGCCAAACGAACGTGGGATCCAACTCGATGGCTCGGCGATAACAGCGCGACGCGCCCGTTAGGTCTCCGACATCTTTCAATCCATTGCCAAGGTTGTGCAAGATTCCCTTGTTGAGGGGCGCGACCGCCAAAGCAGACTGATACCATCGAACACGCTCCGCCGCGGTCTCATTAATCGACAGTCGAAATGTGCCGCCCATCGCCATGAGCAAGCCAAGGTCTCCGGGCTTTCGAGCCAGTGCCTCCGCGAGCAACTCGCGCCGGCGTGCGAAAGGAACCACTATCGATTCGCCCAAGAATCCCAAAAACTCAGTCGGTTGATTCAGCGCCTCGGGCTTTGCGACCAGGGCGACCACAGATTTCGAATCGCGTGTCGCGAACGCATCACGAATTGCGCTCCGATATGGGTCGGGATCAACCGCAACGAGTAACGCGCGGTTCGGGACCAGGAGCGTTGCGCAGCAACCGATCCAGGTTGACGACGAGTCGATCGCGGATCACCGAATTCTTGACGCGCTGAATAGAAACGGGCGACGGACTCGACAGAGGCTCGTCGAGAAAACGTGCGAAAGCGGCTGTGTATTTCTCGACCACCGCAGCTCGATTCAGCTCGCTTTCCGCCAAGGTCCAACGAAACTGGTCGATTTCATCAAGGTCGCGACTCATGGCAAGCTCGGACTGAAGCCGGTGCCATCGAGCCGACAGCCGATCATTGACGCCGTCGTTCAACCGCTTCTGGACCGCCTCGTAAGCGACGGCTGCACGCGACACGTCATTGACACGAAGCGCCTCTTCGCAGCGTTCGAGCAATGCGGCAATTGCCTCTTCGTTTCGGGCGAGGCGGGCACCTTCGGCGGCCGCTCGTTGGGCATCTTCCACTTGGCGATTGAGGTCGGCGGCTTTCTTCTCACTGTCAAGCCGGTCTCTCTCCGCGGCTAATTTTTGCACGAGACCTAGGGTAATCCCGGCGATCCCGAGAGCCATCGCGACAATCAGCGACAGGATCGACTTCGTTCGCGCTCGTTTACGTTCCTCGATGTTGCGGACCTCCGCCGTGGCCCGGCTCACTTCCGCTTGCCGGGCTCGCTCATCGGCCGACGCGAGAATCTCGGCTACCGCCTTTCCCACCTCATTGGCATCGACGGGCCGAGCGTCTCGATTGGGGGACAAGCATCGTTTGCACAACGCCAGCAATTCCGGTTCCGCTCCGCAGGCGTCCAGCCGTGCGAAGCAATCATCCAGTCGCCCTTGAGCCGCCTGGATCCGGGCGGATTCATGCGAACTCGCCGGGAACGGCGGCTGACCCGTCAAGATAACGGCGAGAATCGCACCCAAACCGAACACGTCGCTGCGTTGATCGACCTTGGCCAACGCTCCCGCCGCCTGCTCGGGGGCCATGTACGCGGGCGTGCCGAGAACCGTCCCCGCGCGGGTTTCTGAATCCGTACCATCGCGACCCGAATGGATCACGGTCCCGGCCACTGTCGCGTTCGGATCGACATCCGATACCTCCAACCGGTCACGGGCGGCGAGAGTCTTCGCCAAGCCCCTGTCCATCACCTGGACTTCGCCGAAAACTCCGACCGTCACGTTCGCGGGTTTCAAATCTCGATGAATCACACCATGAGCATGCGCGTATCCCACGGCATGCCATACATGTTCAAACACAGCCACGAATCGCCCGCGTTCGTCATCGGGCGTTGCGCGGCGTTTCAACAAATCTGAAAGCGTCTGTCCCTTCATGAGCTTCATCGCCAGAAACGGCCGGCCGTCGGGAAGCGTGCCCAAATCGTGGATCGCGGGAATTCCCGGGTGTTGTAACTGACCAGCAATTCGTGCCTCATCCACAAAGCGTCGCGCCGCCTCAGACGCCTCGGTAAAACGATCCTGTAGGACTTTCACGGCCACTTCACGACTCAACGCGGTGTCGGTCGCCCGAAATACCACACCCATACCGCCACGGGCGATCTCGTCGAGAAGCCGATAGCGATGGGAGCGTTCGAGGGCATGTTCCGATCTGAGTGATCCTGTGATGTTCTTCATTGAGGCCGGGTCATCGCGTAACGGCTCGGACATGGGCATGACACTCCAGCGGAGATGGATGGAACATCGACATTCTTACAAGGCTCCATGCGACATCGTCAATCGCGACGGCGCCGCCAATCCGCCGCGCGCCGCGTTGCGCATATTCGAATCACGCGCGGGAACGTCGCGACGCTCACCCCAATCGGCCCAAATCGCAAGAAAACACCAAAATATCGTTGACAGCCGATCAACCCCCGATCTATCGTAGGGAAGATTTGATTTTCCCGGCGCCTGACACTTTCGAGCCGGGCCAAGACGTAAAGAGTCGATCGAAAGGCCAATTGGCTTCGCCAAAGAACACTTGGGATGGAATCGCCATGAGTGCCCCCCCCCAGCGGATGTACAGTATCGGCAAATAGGGCGCCACACCTGGAACGTGTGTGCGCTCGTGGCCTTCGCGGCGGCAGCGATCATGGTCTACCAACGCGTTGAACGG
>CAZESP010000006.1:0-164163 GCA_964515185.1 uncultured Alcaligenaceae bacterium | reverse complement strand
CAAGCTCGCAGACAACTTTGGGACATCATTCGGGCCGTTCGCGAACGTGGCCGAACGATCTTGCTCACCACGCACTACATGGATGAAGCCGAACGCCTCTGCGATCGGGTCGCCATCGTCGATCATGGCAAGGTCATTGCGTTGGGGACGCCGAAGCAGCTCATCGCCTCCCTCGGCGGCGACCATGTCATCGACTTCACACTGCTCAACTCGAAAGTCGAAGCGGGAGAGTTCGGCGACATGCCCGCGGTAACGTCCGCTCGCATGGAAGACGGTCATTATCATCTTTCGGTCACGGAACCTCACGTCGCCCTGCCGGCGTTGATGCAGCGTTTGCACGCAACGAACCTGGAACTCGCAAGCCTGACCACGCGACACGCCAGCCTTGAAGACGTCTTCGTCACACTAACCGGCCGGCACCTGCGCGATGATGCCGCCTGACCTCCCGAGAGCGTCCTCAGAATACCTGTTTTCGAGAATCGACAATGGCATCGACAACCGAAACGCCTCGCCGAAGCTCGCCGTTGGGCCAACTGATTCTGGCCCGCCTGCGAGAGTTTTATCGGGAGCCGGCAGCCATTTTTTGGGTCTATGGCTTTCCGATCCTCATGGTAATTGCCCTGGGTGTCGCGTTTCGCACCAAGCCGGTCGAACGCGTGACCGTTGATATCGTGGATGGGCCGATGGCGTCAAAGGCTCGCGATGGGTTGGTTCATCAGGGCCGGCCGGGCGAGTTGGAGTTTGTCATTCACGTTCACGATGCGGCAACGTGCCGGCAACGATTGCGAACCGGTAAGACCGATCTGGTGGTGGCCGCCGGCACCGACTCCACATCCGCGACATTCCAATACACGTTGGATAAAAGTCGGGCCGAGAGTCGGCTGGCGCGGACCGCCGTCCACGAAGCGCTTCAACGGGCCGCCGGTCGAACCGATCCCGTGCCCGCCCAACCCGATGAGGAAATGACCGAACCAGGCAGCCGATATGTCGATTACCTTGTCCCGGGGCTGCTCGGCATGAACCTTATGGGCGGCGGCCTCTGGGGTGTCGGGTTCGTCATTGTCGAGATGCGATTGCGCAAGCTCCTCAAGCGTTACCTGGCCACGCCGATGCGCCGCAGCGATTTCCTCATTGGCATCATGTGCAGCCGGCTGATTTTCATGGTACCCGAAGTCTTGGTTCTGCTGCTGTTCGCCCGGCTCAGCTTTGGCGTCGTGATCTATGGAAGCCTGTTTTCCGTGCTCGTCTTGGTGCTGGCCGGGGCCTTTTGTTTCGCGGGCATCGGACTGTTGATCGCCAGCCGCGCCAAGACGATTGAGACCGTGTCGGGCCTGATGAACCTGGTCATGCTGCCGATGTGGCTTCTATCCGGCATCTTTTTCTCGCCTGATCGTTTCCCCGATGCCCTTCAACCGTTAATCAAGGCTCTGCCGCTCACGCCCCTGATTGAGGCGTTGCGAGCAGTCATGCTCGAGGGTGCCTCGCTCGATACCCAACTGTGGCGGATCGCCATCTGCATCGGCTGGGGCGCGCTGTCATTCGTGCTGGCGTTGAAATGGTTCCGATGGAACTAATCAGGGACGTGATACCTTCCAGGCCACAAGGCGCTTGGAATCGCGAGCATAGGCGATGCCATTGGCAAGGGCCAGGCCCGCCCGCACCGGCTTGGCGAGTCCCGCAAACCGGCCTCGCTCCCGGTAGCCGGCTTCCGTGGCCTCAACCAGCACGACGTCACCCGTTTCCGTGGCTGCCAACAACAGCCCGTCAGCCGCCACCAGAGAGGCGCAACCGAAGCCCGGCTTTGCCCATTTCACGGTGCCGGTTTTCCATTCAACACATCGCAGTTCGCCACCCGCTTCCTGCCGGCCGTGGATGCCGTAGAGATAGTCGCCGACCCGAACCGGCGAGTTGTAATGACACGACATCGACTCGTCGTTTTTCCAAATCGGCGCGGAACCGTCGCCCGAGAGCTTCAGGAGAATCGCACCAGTGTTGTAAGACGATGATAAGAAGACCTCATCACCACCCACGAGCGGCGTCGCGGCGTTGACCGAAGCTTGAATCCGAGCACGAAACGGCATTCGTTGAACGACTGTGCCGTCGGCAGTATCCAAAATCAACAATCCGGCGCGTGTCAGGCAGACCAAGCGCGGCTTGCCGCCGAGTGTGGCTACAGTCGGCGTCGAATAGCTGGCCTCGTCATCGGAGGCTCTCCACAGTTCCTTGCCGGTGGCGGCATCGAGCGCGATCACCCCGGCGCCTTTGGAGCCGATGTTAATAAACACTCGCCCCTCGGCGACAACCGGAGACGTGCCCACACCGAAATAGCCCTTGCGAAATGGGTAATCGACGGCGAGATTGCGTGCCCAAATCTGCCGGCCGGTTTCGAGATCGAGACAAGTCAACGCACCTTCGGCGCCGAGACAATAGGCCCGGCCGCCGGCGATACAGGGAGTGCCGCGCGGGCCATCGTCAAACCCAAAATCATCAACGTAACCCGTCGCGGCCGAGTGTTTCCATTGCAGCTTGCCGGTGCGAGCATCCAGACATTCGACAATCTCATGATCGTTCAATCGATGGAAGATGACGAGACGATTGCCAGCCACCACGGGGCCGCTGTAGCCGGAGCCGAGCGGCCGTTCCCAGAGTTTGGCGGGACCGGTGGCCGGCCATGTGCGAAGTAATCCCGTCGCGGGAGATCGCCCGTCGCGGAAGGGGCCGTTAAATTGCGGCCAATCGGTCGCCGGCACGGGAACCGGCGCGAGCATGGCCACCAACGCGCCGATAAACGGCGCAAAAGGCAGGGAACGGGATTCGGTCACGGTCGCGTCTCCGGGGGGCGGGGACGAGACGGCGAGGGGGCGCCGTCGCAGAGTCGAGTTTACCGTTGCGATCCGCCGATGTCATCACCTTTGTTCGTCAAAATGCCCGATTACGCTGCGGCCAAAATCCCAGAAGCCCGAATCGACTGCCGTGAATCCCGTTCTCCGCCCCCGGATGGAATGCCGAGACTCAGTCCATTAGTCGCAGGATGATAAGCCCACTTTGCAGATGTTCCTCGGGATCGCCAACGAGGAGCCGCGTCCCGACCAAATGCCCGTGTGACCCTTCACGCCGGCCTTCCAAATGGGTGATGGTGCCGGAAAAATCGGTCCAGCGAATCCCGTGATACTTGCCCTCGGCTCCTTGGACCCAATGGATGATGGACGTTCCCTTCGCATCGAATTTCATGTTCCGCCCCTCGTAATGCGCGGTGCCGACGAAGATCTGCATCGGCTGGCTCCGATCGACGCGGGCGTTGCCCATGAGGCGGAGTTCCCCATGGAGCCGACCGATCGGCTCGACCCCTTTCGGTAACTGCCGAGGAATGATCCCTTTCTGAATCGGCTCGGTGATTTCGAAAACGGTCGATTCGGTGTGGAAACCAATCACCTCGCGAGGATTCCCCTCATGGCCGGCGGCGTAAATGGGCTTAACCGACGTGAGGACCGTGCGGAAAAGCCGCTCAGTCAATTTGTGTTCTTGCGCGCCCGCCGAGGGCGCCTGATACAGAGGATTTCCGATGGCGATGGCCATCCCCAACAATAACGATGTCGGTGACATGCGTCGATTCATGGTGTCTCCCTCGATAACGGCAAACGCCATTCACACGCCGCCCATAGACGTTGGCAGTGCGAAAAGGGATGTGGCGGAACGGCGTCAAACCGAGAGAAACGCAAATCTCAGGCCGATAATCGCAAAATAGTGACGCGCGAGCTGCCTCGCGGGGGTTACGAGCGATGGTTGACGTACTCCTCAAAATTTCGGCAGTACGTTCTTGATGCCGCCGTCGATCGGCATGCGGTCGGGGAGGGCGTCGTGTTCCTTCATCAATCGGTCGAGGAGCCCTTGGAGTTCTTTCAATTTGGCGGCGTGTTTCGGGTCGCCGGCGAGGTTTTGGGTTTCGAGCGCGTCCGACGTCAGGTGATACAACTCGGCTCGATGCCGGTCGGGTGTCCCATCGCCGTGAGGATAACGGATGTACTTCCATTCGGTCGTTCGGACGGCGCGGACATTCGGCGTATAGGGGAACTGAGCCTCGTAGTTGTACTGGTAGAAGAACGCCGATCGCCGTCGCTTGTCGAAACCCGTCAGAAGCGGGCGCCACGATTGCCCGTCGGCCTTCGGCAGCGGCTTGGCGCCGCACAGGTCCAACAGCGTCGGCGCCAAATCAATCGTGAGGACCATCTCGTTCACAACGGCGCCCGGTTTGGCCAGCGGCGGATAGCGCATCAATAGGGGAAGGCGAAGGCTCTCCTCATAGGCCGTGCGCTTGTCCACGCGCCCATGCTCGCCGATGGCGAACCCGTTGTCGGTCGTGAAGACGATGATCGTGTTATCGAGTTCGCCCTTCTGCTGGAGAGCCGCGTAGAGCCGGCCGACGGACTCGTCCACCGAGGCGATCGTGCCCAGGTATGCTCTGACGAATTTCCCGTACTCCTTCTGCCCATACAACGGCCCGCCGAGTCCGTGCCATGTGGGGAATGACTCTTCGAGCCACTTCGGCTTGCCCGTCGCCGTCGTATAGGCCGTCGCGTTGGCGGGTTTGGTGACGGGTTGGGCATCGAACGCCTTTTCGTACTTCGGCTCCGGGACGATGGGGCCGCCGTGCGGAGCTTTGTGTCCCAAGACCAGCAGCCAGGGCTTGTCATGCCTTCGTTTCATCCATTCTACGGCGGCATCCGTCACGACCGTCGTGTAATACCCCTTCACTAATTGCCGCTCGCCGTCAATGTTAAAGGTCGTGTCGAAATAGTTACCTTGCCCTTTGTGGCTCATCCAAAAGTCGAATCCCGGCCGCTTGCGATCGTCGTCCTCGCCCATGTGCCACTTGCCGATGTAGGCGGTTTCATACCCGGCGGCGCGAAGACCCGCGGGATACGACGCGAGATCGTTCGGGAAATCCGTGAAATTGTTCAGAACCTTGTGTCGATGAGCGTATTGGCCGCTCAGAAGCGACGCCCGGCTTGGTGAGCAGAGCGATGTGGTACAAAAGGCATTGGTGAATCGCACCCCCTCGGCGGCGAGTCGATCCAAATTTGGCGTCGCAAACCACGGAAAAAGACCGGCGCTGCCCTGCTCTTTCTGAACCACCCCAAGGCAGTCCCAACGCATATCGTCGGTCAGAATGACCAACACGTTCGGCCGCTCGGCAGCAAATGAGCAACTGGCGACAAGTGCCACAGCGAGGGCCGGCGCGAAACGGGTCATGGCAACGCTCCGTGAAATAGGTCGCTTGCCATTCTATGTCGGTGTACAATCTCGGTGGCACTTTTGGTCGCGTCGGACCCAGTTGATATACCGAGATCGGCCATGCTTTCTCACCCTGGATCGATGATTCGCCGAACGCTGACTTCGGCCATCCTCTGGTCACCGTTGCTGGTGCCGGCGGCTGCACCGTCGCAGGAACCGAGGCCTCCCATCCCAAGCCGCTTCGTCGGCAAATGGATCGGCGAATCGGGCATGGGCGAGTCGTTCACACGCCGCCAGACGGGTACGGCGGCGGTCATCACCGAATTCGGCCACACCATCGACCGCTTCGAATTCGACGTGGCAGCCGACGGTAGGGTCACTGGGTCGGGCACGGCGACCTATCGCTTCAGCGCCCAGGCTTCGGCGAACCTCATCGCCGCCGGCATCAGCTTGTCGTCGGAACTTGCAGGCAAAACGCAGAAGGTGGATTTCACCATCAAAGGAACGATGTCGCGTTACGGCCGGCTTCAACTCGACGCCACGCCGTCGCAGCAGTTGACCCTGATTAACGCGGGCCAACGCCAAGCCATGCCCGCATGGAACGTCTTTGGCGGAATCGATGCCGAAGTCGAGTTGAGCGGAAACAGGCTCATGGCCGATGCCTTCGGTGTCACTGTCATCGCGGGGAAGACAACCAAGATCGCTTGGCGCGCCAAGACCCAAGCCACGTTTGACGAAGTCAGGCGACCGAAGCTGCCCCAGCCGGAGCCGGACGGCAAGATTCCCAAAGCCTATGTCGGCCGTTGGAAAGGAAGCGGCAAGGGCTATGGCAAGCGCCCGTCGAAGATCGGACGCGCCGACGTTCTCGTTGATATGGGGGCCGTACTCGACCATTTCTTCTTCGACGTGTCGCCCGACGGAAACGTGAAGGGCCGCGGAACCGCGAACTATTGGTTCGACGTGTCCGCCGACGCTCGATTGATCCTCGCTCGGCAAGCCCCGTTTGCCCATCTCGACGGCAACGTCGAAGAGATCGACTTCGACATCGGCGGCACCATGAGCGCCGACGGCAAACTGTCGCTGAGTTCGAAGCCCACAAGAGAACTTCAGCTCATCAACAACGGCAAGCCGGGACCGATGGGCGCCTGGAATGTCTTTGGCGGCATCGAAGGCGCCGTTCGGCCGAGCGGGCAGGAATTGCTCGTCAAGGCCGCCGGCACTTTGGACGCGCTCAAGATGAAGTTCGACTGGAAAGCCAAGAAGACTGAGTTTCAGATTGAGGTCGAACTGAAGGGCACGGTCAAGCCACGAAACGTCACCATGGAGACCACCTATGAACGATGGTATCCGCAAGGCGACAAGGACGAGAAGACGCCGGCCAATGACCTCAACGTTCGGGCCACGCTGCTCACCTGGGACGGGCGACCGGTGGCCGACGGCCTCGTCAAGAAGTTCACCTTTGAACTTATCGACGTGTCAACCGTGCCGGGCGTTTGCATGAACTGGCCGCCGAAGGACAAAGCCACCCGTGACCCCGACCTGCGATTCGATAAGGATCGGAATTTTCTCATGGTAAACGTCGTCGGTCCAAATGGCGACACGGCCGAGGTCGAAGGTTCCATGACGAAGGCCGACGCCGTCATCTCGTCTTACGATTGGGGCGGCTATGGCTATCTCAAGGTGACGGCGGAGTTGCACGACAACCGTGGCGAGATTGTCGGATACCTCAAAGGCGACCCGAATTTGATCAAGATCCCGATCCCAAAACGGCGGCCGAACTCGAAGGTCGCCGACTATGCTCGACAACGCATGAATGCCGGCGATCTGCCCGATGACGACGACAACGAAAACGAACCCGTTGGCAATGGCTTCAAAGGTGACGGCCTGACGCTCTATGAAGAGTACCGCGGGTTCTACGAGGATCGCAAGCACGTTCGCGGCGACCTCAAAAAGAAGGACCTCTTCATCTGCGTCGCCAAGCCCTCGGACCTCGCCTATTTCGAGCGAGGCATCAAGCTCTTCGAGGGCCTCAGCGAACTCAAGGTGCGTTACAAGTTACGCAAGGATGAATTGGTGCAGTACACGCTCGAGGAATTGCTCGCGGAGGCACGAGCAGGGAGCGACGCCAAACTTGGCATGAGTCGGGTGATCAATTTCAATCATGCGGACCCGTCGCTACACCGAGTCAATCAACACGCGCTGGTCATGGCGAAAGGAACGTTGGACAAGCACACGATGGGGATGACATTCGGTCTCGGGCCGCCGAAATACACCAGCGGGCCGGTGATCGATGCCCAGCAACTGGCCGACTTCGCTGCCCGCAATCCGGGCTATGGCGAATCGGGGCTAATCGGTCTGGGACTGGCTGAAGGGACCATTGCCCACGAACTATGTCACGCCGTTGGCATCGACCATCACGGCACCGTTCCGATCAATAACCGTTCCCAAGGTGATTACCTCGTGCGATGGGTCATCACGAAAAAGCCTGATGACACGTTTACCATCAGCGAGTGGCGGTTGGAACAAAATCGCGATGGAACGTTCACCATTGAGCAAGGCCGGACTCCGATCAAGGTGCTGACCGAGAATGGAAGGGAAGTATCGCCGGCCGTGCTATGGGGTGTTGCGAGTCAAGATAGCTCAACGGGATCGGCGGATCGGTTCGTCTTCGAGGTTCCGATTGGTGCTTACCACGGCGAGCACAGCGGGAACGCCGGGTGTATCGTGCGTTATGACTATGCCTGGGCCTACGTGGCGAAGGCACAACCCAACGTTCGCTACTGGGTCCGTCGAGACGATCAAGGCGGTTTCGGCCTGTGCGACAACCCCAAGGGCACGGGCGTAAATGCTCCGGGTCACCCGCCGCAACCACGCTACGGCGACAGCGTGTGGGCCAAGGGATGCAAGGGTCAGATCGTTGTCAATGATGCCTATGAACGGCGTTAGGTGATGGTTCATGAGACCCAACACGACATCTGGGAACGGCCAACGGAACGCGTCGCGGTATCTTGCAGGCGTCATCGCGGCCTTACTGGTCGGCGTCAACCCGATCCACGCCGCAGATGACGACTTTGCTGGTGCGGTCGATCGCGACGAACCGAGCCTGTCTCTGTCAATCAATGCCCCGGCAAACGGACAGGTTTTTCGCGGTTGGCCGATGCTGATTCGTCTCGAGTTATGGCACCCGCGCATTGGCAATTCCAAAGCCGCCCCGCTGATCCTCGCGGCAAAAGATGGGCCGTGGTCGGGAGCCGTGACGCTGCAAGTCACCGGCGCCGGCGGCAAGGCCGAGACATGGCCGATCCATCTCGCGACCACTGCCGGCAAGTCGCTCACCTTGGCGGCGACCCGCGGCGGTGAACTGATTTGGTGGCTCGCCCCCGAACAGACGGCCAAGATTCCCGAGGGCGAGTTCCGCTTGCTCGCCACGTTGGACACCACTCGTTCGTCGACAAAGGACGCTTGGAAAGGCAAGACCGCAAGCGAGCCACTGGCGATTCAGATTCTTCCGCTACCCGCGGCGATGACGCCCGAGCAGCAGTTAGCAGGGATGTTCCTCACCGCGAATTACCACCTCATTCGCAAAGACGCTTCGAGGGCGCTCCAAGCCATCGATGATGTGTTGAAGCGTCAGCCGGCGAACATCCGTGGGTTGGCCTTTAAGGCCGACCTTCTTGCCGCCGCCGGGAAGCCAAAGGAAGCGTTGACGCACTATCAGCAAGCCATCGACGCTTACCGAAAGACGCATCCACGAGCCAAAGAGCCGCCCGTGTTCCTGCTCGACAAGCAGAAGGCCCTGTTGGACAAGCTGATTCTCGACAAGTGATCGTGGCCGGTATTGGGATGCACTGCCATGAACAATCGCACCGTATCTCGAATGACATGCCTTGCCGTCGCGGCGTGGCTCGTTTGGGTTACCGCCGCGCCGGCCGACGAGCGCGACCACCCGATCATCAAGGCCGTCCTCGCCGGCAAAGCGCCCAACGCCGGCGACCTGAAGTCGAAGGCGAATCCCGCCAAGCCCCTGAGCGCGCTGATGCCGAACTTCCGGTTGCCGGCTCACGACTCGCCTCGTTTCGTATCGATGTCGGACTTCGCCGCCGATTCGGTGGTGGTCGTGCATCTCGCTCGGCCCAATGACATCGAAGCCGTGACGGCCGACGTTCTTCTCGCGCTGAAAAAGCGCCTTGGCGGCAGTGGGTTGAACATCGTCACCATGCTCCTCGACGAAGGTTCCGACTCCGCGAAGTTGGCCGCTCACCTCAAGGAGCGCGCGATCGACTGGCCCGTGACGCTCGACGACCACGCCGAGTTTCGCGAGTTCGTCGTGCGGGAGAACTACTATCTGCCGTCATTTCTCGTCGTCGGCCATGACCGCAAGGCGCAATGGATTTCCATGGGGCGACTCGAGGAATCGCTGGCATCGCTTTGTCGTACCGTCGAGGAGGAAATCAGCCGACGGCCGGGGAAACGGGCGCCCGGACCAGAGGTTTTCTTCCCGCTCGCGGAGCCGTTCTCCGCGTCCGCCATCAGCGGGGGCAACGACAACAACGTGCGATTCGGGACCAAACCCGCTTTCGTGGTGGCGACGCAAGCCGATGACAACGGGGTGCATCTCAAGGCGCTCAGCGAAGTCGCCAAGCGATTCGCCGACAAACTCGACGTCATCGCCGTCGTCGCGTCGGAATCGCCGGAACAGGCGCGAGCCTTCGCCAAAGGCAAGCCGTTCCGTGTGCTGCACGAACAATCCGCACTACCCGGCTGTTTCGGGCCGCGCAATCGCTATCGGTTGGCCGTCGTCTCACCGAGCGGCCGAGTCCTTAAAGTGATGTTGCTTAATCCATCGTTTGACCATTACCTGCCGATCTACGAACGCCTCGCACGGCTGCTGACAACGCCCAACGCGTTGCCGGCCGAAGCAAATGCGCCAGGCCGTTCCAATATCGCGTTGCAGGCGAGCGGCGGGCACATCGAATCGGCGACAACTGCGACCGATGGCGCCGCCGCCGCACTCATCGATGGCGCCATCGGCCATGCTGAATGGACGACCGCACCCAAGACCAAGCCGGAGGTCGTTCTATCGTTTCGTGGCGGGCAACCCGTGAAGATCGACCGCGTCTGGCTCGACGTTCAGTCGCCGATCCAGGATGTCGAGATCTTGGCCGGCGACGACCTCAAGCGCGCCTTTCGTTCGCTCGGCACGTTTCGGCTCGAAGACCGGCGCGGCATTCAGGCGCTCCCTTTGCTCGGGGCCACGGCCAAATACCTCAAGGTGCGGTTGGTTTCCTCATACGACTCGAACGTTCCATTTGCCCTCGGCGAAATCGGCGTCGAAGAAATCGCCGGCGTCGCGACGACCGCCGCGTTTCAGAATGGGTTCCGCGACGAATTTGCCGAGGGTCGCCTGACCTATTGGCAACAGGAAGATGTCGGCAACATCCGCCCGCGGCCCGTCTGGAAGATTGAAAAAGGCAAGCTGTCGCAACCACGATCACCGCTCATTCGAGGCTTCGACCATCGCTGCACTGCCCTGTTGCATTCCTATCCCGCCAAAGGCGACTTTCGATTCCAGGCGACGGTGACCAAGCCTCGTGGTCTGTTGGCCGGAGTAGTCTTCGGCTTTCGCGATTGGGACAACTTCGATTCGCTCTACTTACTCGAAGCTCAAGTCCTCGGCGGCCGGCATCAGGGGAATAGCGTCCGCCTCGAACGTCGCCGCAACGGGAGGACACAGGTCCTCAGTATTCATGGTGAATGGTTCGATCAGTCGATGCCGGTACGGCTGGAGGTCGTCAGCCGCGGCCTTCAGTTGGCCGTCAGAGCCAACGATCGACTCATCATGTCGGTGCGGAACGATGCGCCCGTCGCGCCCGGTCGCGTCGGCCTTTGCACGGCGGGCGCGTCGGATTGCTCTTTCGCGGCCGTGCAACTGACGCCCCTCGGTGAAAACGCGCCGTCGCTGCCGGAGATGAACCCGTTGTCCACCGCCGCCGGCGCAACCATCGTTTGGCTCAGCGGCCAAGGATCGGAAAAGGAGCCGAGCGAATGGGCGACCCATTTGCTGCGTGATGCTGCCCTGGCCGCGCCGGGAGCATGGGTCGCGCCGCGGACAGACGGCAAGCCCCCTGAGGTCATCTTCGCGTTTCGTGACGCTCGCGAGGTCCTTATCGAACAAGTCGGGTTTACTCTGCCGTCGATCGGCGACCCGCGCGCGCGTGCCAAATCGGTCGAGGTGCTGGTCAGTCGCGACTCGCCGCTCGTTGCCGAACGATTCCGCTCCGCCGGCACGTTTGCGTTGGAAGATCGCGCGACGGTGCAGACCTTTCGTCTATCGAAGCCGGCGCCGGCGCGGTTTCTGATGATCCGTCTGCGTGAGAATCGCGGGGCTGACAAGACCTCACTGGCCCGCGTCTCCGTGCAACTCGGCCCCGACCCGATACCCGAAAAGGTAACGGCAACGAGCCGCACCGAGGTTGAACAATCCTTCGCGACGGCGGCACCGGCCCAAGAAGTCGAACCAAATGACACGGTCGATCAAGCGACAACTTTGATTGACGGCAAAGACCTGGATGCCGCGATCCAACCCGGCGAAGTCGATCTCTTCCGCTTCCCGAATCCACCGGCCAAGAAGGGTCGGGCATCACTGAATCTCCAAGTCACCGCTTTGCCTTGGCTGCGACTCCAAGCCGATCTGCTCGACTCTCAGGGAAAGCCGATTCCGCCGCCCTTGATCCGCCCACAAACCGGGCAGGTATTTCGCTCGACACATTCGACCAAGCCACCGCCGGCATTCGCCCGCGTCGAGATGCCGAACGCGTCGCTGAGCGTCGTCCTTGACATGAGCGGCAGCATGGGCGGCCGCGAGAAAGACGTTGGCGCCGTCGTCAAAACGTTCTTCGAAGGGGTGACGGCGACGGAGCAAATCGAAGTTGTGCGATTCGCCTCCGACGTTGCGGTCATGGTGCCGTTTACGAACGATCGCCAGAAACTCGAGCCGGTCTCGCGGCAGATTCGTTTCAACGGCGCGACGGCCCTTTACAAGGCACTGCTGAAGGCGATGGATAACTTGTCGAATCGAGGGGGCCATCGAGCGATCCTTTTGCTGAGCGACGGCATGAACACGATCCCGGGAGAGGACTTTGCCGACCTATGCCGGCGCCTGCGTGCCCAACCCGTGCCGATCTATGTCGTCGGTGTCGGTCAGGATCTGTTCGAATATGACGCCGCCAGCGGAAATACTTGTGCGGACCTGCTTCGGAACTTGGCTCTCGTGACCGGCGGTCGCTACTACTTCGCGCCGACGTCGGGCGAATTGGGCGCGCTTTACCTGCAAATTGCCGGCGAACTTCGCGGGGCGACCCGTTATCGCATCCGAGCGGAATGGGAAGTTTCTGATCAGAGTGTCGAGTTGATGGCGACCGTGCCGGCGATGGCACCGCGGCCATTTGCCGGGGAGCCGATTCCGTCGTCGTTCGATCTCTCCGTTGATCCGATGCGGGCAACGCCGGGGCCGCACGCCGCTGGAATCCCTCCGGCGCCGGCCGAATTGTCGCCGGTGCCTCTGCTGGCGCAGGCACCGACGGCAAGCCCATTGTTGTTGCCGATGCCGTTTGAAGTCGCCGTTGATCCGCCGCCGGTTCCCGCGCCGATGGGGTTTCTTCTGCCATTGCCGGGCGTGCCCGAGCTAGCCGATACCCGTGTCGATGCCGGCTTACCGAAACCGGCCGCCATCGACTCGCTTCCGGAATTCGGCGCCGTTGCCCTCCGCTATAGCCCGACGCGCCCTGGCGACCCGTTGCCCTCGGCGATACGCCCCGCGTTTGAGCTGATCCTCGATTCCTCCGGCAGCATGAAAGAACTTGTCGAGGGTCAACCCAAATACCTCGCTGCGCAGCGTGTCATGACCGACTTGCTTAAAGCCTTGCCCGATGACGCCACGGTCGGCTTGCGAATCTTTGGTCATATGCGATTCTGGGACCCGACCAAGGAGCCGATGCCCGACGCGGCCGACGTGCGCTATAAATCCGACAGCGAACTGGTTGTTTCAATCGGTCAGCTCTCGTCGCAACGGCGAAAGGTCATCAAGGAGTGGATCGACTACCTGACCCCCAAAGGGGCGACGCCGTTGGTTTATTCGCTCATCAAGGCCAGCAAGGATTTTCCGGCGAATTGGATCGGCCCGAAAACGGTGGTCATCGTCAGCGACGGCATGGAGACCTGTGGCGGCAAACTCGACGACGTCGAGAAAGCCTATCGCGGAACGGACGTGAACCTCATCATCCACGTCGTTGGTTTCGATGTCAAAGACGCCAAAGAGCAAGAGTATTTGTCATCGCTGGCGCGCATCGGTCGCGGGCAGTATTTCAACGCTTCCAACGCCCGACAATTGACCGATGCCTTGAACAAGGCAATGCGAAGCCTCGGTTTTCAGGTGCAAAACGAGGCCGGCAAAGTCGTGGCCGAAGGGATAATCAATGACCCGCCGCTGGAATTGCCGGCGGGCGCATATTCAATTGTCGTCCCGGGAACGATGCTCAAACCTGTTCGCATCCGGCTGGGCGACGGGAAACTCGTACCGGTCACCTTGGGAGCTGACGGCCAACTCGCGGCGCCGCGGCCATGATCGAAACGTTATCGGGCATGAATCCGAGGAAAGGGCCATCATGAAAACGAATCTCTTGCGATGGTTGCCGGGCGTCATAGCCGGCCTGTTACTGGCGGCAGCCCCTGGCCGCGCTCAGAACGAACCGTCGCGCGGCGAGGTCTTCAATTGGCTTCGGCAGGCTCGCGGCTCGACCTTGGCCGGCGACAAAGCGAAAGCCGGCAAGCTGATCGACGACGCTCGCGCGTGGTGCCGGCGCAACAAGGATGCTCTCGCCACGGCCTGGACAGAGCATCTGGCGGGCGAATTCGATTTCGCCGCCGGCGACCGGGCGAAGGCGACAACCGCGTTTCGGGCATCACTCGAGGCCTTCACCTCGCTGAAAAATCAGGCGGGAATCGCCAGTTGTCATCTCAACCTCGGGCGACTGGCATTCGCCGGCGGCGATTTCACCGAAGCGATGAAGCACCAATCGGCGGCGCTTGAGGTGTATCGCTCCGTGAACCGGGCCGTTGATGAGGCCGCCGTTCAGTGCGACCTGGCCGCCACGTGCCAGGCGATCGGCAAGACTGCCGAAGCCAAGGATCACTGGCAAAAGGCGCTGGCGACCTATCTGGATCGCTCGACGCGCGACGTCGCGGGCGAGCTGCGCGTGCGATTGCAACTCGGGGCGTTGTGCGAGGCCACCGGCGATACGGGCGACGCCATCAAACACTATTTGGCCGCCGTCGAACTGGCTGGCCAACTAAAGGCGACGGACGAAGAAGCCCGGTCCCGAAACGCCCTTGGCGCGATTCATCAGCGACAGGGCAACTTCGACGAGGCACGAAAACAATATGACGGCGCTTTGAAGGTCGTTACCGACAAAGCCGTGGAAGCGTCGCTACGAAACAATCTCGGTGCCCTGATGCAGGAACAAGGCAAGTCCAACGAGGCGCTGCAAGAGTTTACCAAGGCGTTGGCCCTGTTCGAAAACCAGGGCAACGAGGCGGGACTGGCTCGGGCACAATATAACATCGCGCTCCTTCACGAAGCGGGCGGCCGCAATGACGATGCGATTCGTGCCTACGAAAGGTCTCTTGTACTGCGGCGCAAGCTAAAGGACGAGGCGGGCGTCGTGAGAATCCTCGACGGCTTGGCGTTGCTCTATGCAACAGCGGGCAAAGCCGACCGAGCCAAGGAATGCCGCGACGAGGCTGACCGACTTCGCACCCGTCGTTGATTCGGTTGGCACCTCAATTCGTGAAAGGCTCTGGAGATTGACGTCAAAATCGGCGCGGGTGCCGGTTGTGCGACCCGGTGGAATTCATCCGGTCGCCGGCCGTGTCTTGCAGCCGATCAATTCGGCAACATAATAGACATCGTGATCGTTTATCGCATTTTCCGAAACACGGATCCCCCCGGCATGGTCCAGGTCTGGAATGAGGCCTGCACAAGCCGTGGCTCATTTCCTTTGCGCGGACCATTATCGCTCGAGCGATTCGTGTTTTCGAAGCCGTATTTCGATCCGCAGGGTCTCATCATTGCCGAGGAAGACGGAAAGGTCATTGGATTCGGGCATGCCGGCTTCGGCGCGGACCCAGCAGAAAAATTCCTGGTTTCCGATACAGGCGTAATCTGTGCTGTAGTGGTCCGGCCGTCCCATCAACGTCGCGGTATCGGGTCGGAGCTGCTTGCTCGATGCGAGCAGTATTTGGCGGGATTGGGCGCCAAGGACTATCAAGCCGGCCCATACTATCCGAGGAACCCTTTCTATTTCGGGATGTACGGCGGATCGGACAACGCCGGCTTCCTCATCAGCGACCTGGCGGCCGATCCATTCTTCAAGGCATGCGGCTACAAGGCGACGGCGGCCTGCCGGGTTGTCGAGCGAGCACTTTCCACGCCCTTGCCGCGCGACCCGCGATTCCAAAACCTCCGAACACGTTACGATACACAACTGGTGCCTCAACCTGGATTGTCGTCGTGGTGGCAGGAATGCGCGATCGGACAAATCGAACCCGTGGAGTTCCGGTTGGTCGACAAACTCACGGGTCTGCGTGCGGCCCATCTGTTGGCTTGGGAAATGGATGGTTTCCGCGTTGGTGTGACCCAGGGAGTCGCTGGATTGCTATCGCTTCACGTCCGCAGCGACATGCGCCGGCAGGGGCTGGCGCGATACCTGTTGGCCCAGGTCATCGCGTATCTGATGCAGCAGTCGTTTACATTGATCGAGACACACGTCCCCGAAACGAATGAGCCTGCCCATCAACTCCTCAAGGGCATGGGTTTTCAAGAAATTGATCGCGGCCAGACATTTCATCGCAACCGTTGATGCCGGCAACTTTGGCACGTACCCCCGAGTAATGAGCCGTCTGCCAAGGCATTTAGCGATCGCGGATCCGTCAAACCGGAACACTTTCGGATGTGTCGAAAATCGTGGTCCTCTGGTTGAGAATTGTTCATGGGGCGTTTTTAGAGCCAAAAATAGGTAGACTGTGCCGATTGTCGGATGTCTTTGTGAGCTCAGTGAGTCAAAAAAAACTCAATTGATCTAGACAGAAGGTCGAACGGGCTGTAGACATTTCTCGCGACTCGTAACTTCGCCTAACTTCCCATACATCCCGCGCTACGGATGCGCGGCGCCATCGCCCCCACCGCGAGGGACGCTATGCGCCAGCGGCTTCGTTTTGTCCTCAACTGCCAGACACTCGAATCCCGTGCCCTTCCCGCGGCCACCGATCTTTCGGGCGGAATGCTCATGATTCTCGGCTCGTCTGGGCCGGATTCTGTCGCCGTCACCCGGGTCGGAAGCACCATCCGCGTCAACGGAACCGAAGCGGTTTACGTCGCCGAGCAAGTGCGAGGAATCGCGATTGATGCCGGCGAAGGGGATGACATCGTCAGCGTCGCGTCGAACCTTTCGGTTCCGGTCTGGATGTACGGCGGCGGCGGCAACGATCGCTTGGAAGGTGGCGCGGGCACGAATTACGTATTTGGCGGCGCCGGTGCCGATACTCTGATAGGTGGAGCCGGTTCGGATCAACTCTACGGTGGCGGCGGAAACGACCAGATTCATGGCGGAGGAGGCCTCGACACGGTCTTCTATGGGAAACCCGAACGGGCCGCGAATCCGAACACCTTTGAGCAGCAGATCATCGATTTGACGAATCAGGCGCGCGCCCGGTATGGTCTTCCCGCATTACGGGTGAACGGCAGGCTGACGGCCGCGGCCCAGCTTCACGCTCAGAACATGGCCGAACGATCGGCCGCGGTCGGCGCGAATACCGCGATGGCTCACACTCTTACCGGTGTCGCGACCCCAACGGTTGGCAGTCGCGCGGCCTTCGTCGGCCTCGACGCCCAGTTGTTGGGAGAAAACGTCGCTTATGGGTATTCCGATGCCGCAGTTCTGATTGATGGGTTGATGGCTTCCTCAGGGCACCGGGCCAATATCCTCAACCCGCAATACACCCAGATTGGCGTCGGAGTGCGCTATTCGCTGAGCGGGGTGCCGTTCATCAGCCAGGATTTCTCGTCGTCGGAGAATCTGACGACTCCGATCAATTCGATTCCACCGTCATTGCCGCCACCCGCGCCGCCTGAAAGTTCATTGCCGGCCGAAAGCGTCATCGCGCCGGGCGGGGCGATGTACGCGGTCGGCGCCGATGCCGGAGCCGCTCCCCGCGTGGTGGCATACGATGCCGGCAGCGGCCGGAGACTCCTCGACATTCAGGCTTATGCCTCCGGCTTCTTGGGCGGCGTTCGCGTGGCGACCGGCGATGTCAACGGCGATTCGGTGGGCGATGTCATCACGGCGGCAGGCCCCGGCGGTGGGCCTCATGTGCGCGCGTTCGACGGCCGGACCGGCGCCGAGTTATTCGGTTTCATGGCCTATGACCCGGCTTTCAGCGGCGGCGTTTTCGTGGCATCGGCCGACGTGAATGGCGACCGTATCGACGACATTATCACCGGCGCCGACGCCGGCGGAGGACCGCACGTTCGCGTCTTTGATGGGCGCACCCGCACCGAATTAGCCGGCTTTTTCGCTTACTCAGCAGGGTTCCGCGGTGGGGTTCGCGTCGCAGCCGCCGACGTAAACGGCGACCGCATCGCCGAAATCATCACGGGTGCCGGCGCCGGCGGCGGGCCGCACGTGCGCATCTTTGATAGCCGCACCGCCGTCGAGATTCGCGGGTTCTTCGCGTTTGATCTCAATACGACCGGGGGCGTCTTCGTGGCGGCGGGCGATCTTACAGCCGACGGCCTTGCCGAAGTTGTTACATCATCGGGGCCACGAGTTCGTACATTCGACGGACAGAGCCTTGCACGGATGGGCGAATTTTTTGCCTATGACCCGTTCGGCACCTCAACGGGGCGCGTCGGGATCATCGGCAACCTTGGCGACGCCCGCCCGGTGATCGGCGTCGCGCCGGGGCCGGGAAACACGCCCGATTTGCGTCGATTCGATCTTTCCGGACGCCTTCTGGCCCAGGTCCCGTCAGACTTGGGCGGCGCCTACATCGGCTAATTGTAACGATCTTGCCAACGACGCCCCACGATGCGTGTTCTGGTTATGTCCGCGAAATAGGTATCGTTGCCGCATGCGCGGTCATAAAAGACTTTGCATTCCGGTACTCTTATCCCGTATGATGTCCAAATAGGCCGGCTCGCGGACGCATCCGGCACCCCGACCACGTCGCGGAGAGATTCTCGATGGCTGCTCAAACCTCCTTCAAGCAGCAGTGCCCGAGCTGCGAGGCCATGGTACCGATCAGGGACTCAAGCCTCATTGGCAAGAAAGTTGATTGCCCGAAGTGCAAGTATCGCTTCGTGGTCGAAGACCCCGGAGACCTCGCCGACGACGCGAAGCCAGCACCGGGCGCCAAGGCCAAGGGTAATGGCAAAGCGGCCGCGGGGAAGGCAAAGACCAAGGGCCGACGCCCCAGCGAAACCGACGACGAGCGACCGCGACGGGCCGATAAATCCAAAAAAGGCGGCAGCAATGTCGGCCTCATTGTCGGTGTTGGGGCCGGAGTTTTTGTCGTACTCGCTCTGGTCGGTGTCGGCGTTTACATGCTCACCGGCGGCAGTTCCGAGGACGTTGGCAATCCCAACGTCACCAGCACCCCGCGATCCACGCCCGATGGCGGCGACAACAACACCGGCGCCCCGGTTCAACCCTTGCCCAAACTCGATGACGGCAAGAATCGACTCGTCAACGCCAGCAACTTCCTGCCCGGCAAAACGCAAGCCGTGTTAAACGTCGATGTCGAGAAACTACGAAAATCCACCATCGGCCGCGCCGCTTTCGAGTCCGTGAGCGGCTTCCGCAAGGACAGTTTCCGCGACAAACTTGGCTTGCCGTTGGAGGACATGGCGAAGTTTATCCGCGCCGAGAACATGTCGACTCGGTGGGCCTTCAACGTCGTGCAAATGCACAACCCCATCGATGTGGCAGCAGTGAAACAGAAGCTCGGCGGCAAGAACGGGCGATCCAGCCCCGTCAAAGGCTTCGAGTATTTCCAACTCGACACCAACGAGTTCATCGACAGCCTGGCGTCTATCGAGATTAGCGACTTCGCGGGCAAGTCGTCGATCAACCGAAAACAGATCGGCGTGCCGATGGCGTGGCACTTGTACGATGATCGCACGTTGGTCGTGGCGGATGTGGACGTCCTGGAGGAATGGCTCAAGGAAGGCCGCAAGCCCAAACAACAGACCAAAGTCGCCGAAAATGCTTACGACCCGTCGGCCCCACCCGATTCGGGAACAGCAGCCCCTGGCGGCGCGGGTTCAGCCGATGGCGCCGGTGCGGGTGCCGGCTCGCTCGATCCAGGTGCTGGAGCCGGCGCTGGAGCCGGTGCGTTGAGTCCGGGCGGACCTCCGGGACCTCCGGGCGGACCCCCGGGACCTCCGGGCGGGCCTCCAGGACCTCCGGGGCCTCCGGGCGGCGGCCAGGATGGTCGAGGGGGTCGAGGAGCATCCAGCAACGAGTTCTACTCGAATCGAAACACCTATTTGACCATCGACACACGCTTGAAGCAGATGCTCGATCGCGTTGAGGAAACCCGTCACGGGTTCGTCTTCAGCTTCGCGGCCAAGGATCTCGAAAGCGGCAGCGGCCAAATCGTCGACAGCCTGCGGTCTCAAAGCGGACTGTTCGGCGCCTTGCCGGTGCAAACGATCGAGATGGCGGGCGTCGGTATTCACATGTTGAATGACTCTCGCCTCGCCGGTGTCGCCGCCCTTGAGCTGAAGCGGGAAGACGACGCGGTCAGCCTGAACCGTGCGTTGTCGGCAGTTTGGCCCAACGTCGGCACGATGTTGGAACGGGCGATGGGAATTCAGATCGCCGCGACGTCTGGGGGCGACCCCAATGCAAATCAGGGATTTGGCCCCGGCGGCATGATGGGCCCCGGTGGCATGATGGGCCCTGGCATGATGGGCCCCGGAATGGGACCTGGCATGGGTCCCGGCGCTGGAAAGCCGGGTGGACCGGGCATGGGGCCAGCCGGACCGGGAGCCATGGGACCGGCAGGGCCGGGGATGGGACCGGGTGGTCCGGGTGCTATGGGACCGGGTGGTCCGGGTGCTATGGGGCCGGGTGGACCGGGTGCCATGGGGCCGGGTGGACCGGGTGCCATGGGGCCGGGTGGACCGGGTGCCATGGGGCCGGGTGGACCGGGTGCTATGGGGCCCGGTGGCGGACCGGGTTCCGGCGACGGCTCCCAGGGACAAGCAAACTCGCAACTCATCCTCCAACAGGGTGGCAAACTCCTCCTTGTTCGTTTCGATCTTGAAGTGACTGAGGATACGAATCTTAGAATCTACGACACGATCGAGTCACGGGTCATTCGGATCAAGGGCTTCACCGACATGTCCGCGATGCGTGAGCCTCGCTGGCATGAATTGGCCGGCACCGCCAATGCGCTGCGGGCTGAAATGAAGAAGGATCCGAAGAAAGTACTTCGCGGCACATTCCCGCTCGAAAGCGAATCGGGAGCAACGCGATTGTCGTGGGTGTCGAAACCGCCGACTCAACGGGTGAGTTGGCTCGCCGACCTGCTTCCGTATCTCGGCAAGCAAGAGATTCACTCACGAATCAACTTCGGCAAGTCGTGGCGTGACAAGGATAATCTGGCCGCGGGCGGAAACTGGGTGCCTGCATTCCTGAATCCGCACTATCCGCGATCGACGTGGCAGGTTCGGCTGCCCAGCGCAGAGCGTGACTTGGGTGCGACTCACTACGTCGGCCTCGCCGGTATCGGACTCGATGCGGCGGAATATCCTGACGATCCTGCCCACGCGAAAAAGCTCGGCATGATCGGGTACAACCGTCAGATCAAGTTCGACGATGTCAAAGATGGTCTCTCGAACACGATCTACATGATCCAAGTTCCGCCGACGCATCCGAGGCCGTGGATCGCTGGCGGCGGTGCGACCGTCCAAGGGGTGCCGGAGAAGAACAGCGTCAAGCCGTTCGTCTGGGACCAGAAGGGTGGCAAGCGCGGCACGTATGCGTTGATGGGCGACGGTTCGGTGAGATTCGTTCCCGAGACGATCTCCGACGAGGTCTTCAAGGCGATGGTCACCAAGGCCGGCGAGGAGCCATTGGCGACTCTTGACGGCGACGCGCCACGCGTGAATCCGCCGGGAAGCTCGGCTCCGCGAACGACGCCGACCCCGGCACCCGCGCCGAAGGCGGCCGCTCCGAAAGCGTCCGCACCGTAATCTTCTGACTGGGTGATACCATTTGACGACCCGCGCGGTTCAACCGCGCGGGTCGTCCTTTTTTGGTCGTCATTTGCGGTCGCCCGTGAAATGGGAAGCCGAATCTCACGATTCTTCGCGCGATTCGTCCGGCAATTCGGGCCGTCGAAACATGGCGCGGCCCCACAAGACATAGTGAAGGCCCGCAAACATCGACAGACCCACCAAGACTACGACGGCGACCACGAACGTCTGGCCGAAGAGCAAGAATAGGAACCCGAGGGCGAGAAGTCCCACGATGAACACAAAGACGTACGTCAGAACGTTTGACGGCTGAACGCTCACGGACTCTCCTCGACACAACGGGCGATTCGCCAGGATATTCTATTGGGTTTCCTCGCGTTTCATGCAGTCGAATTCAGCAGACTCGGATCGCGGGTATCACCATGTTGCCGGGAGTGGCCGAGGGTGTATAGATACAGGGATGCAAATGAGCCAGTGTAACCTCCGCACGAAAGCAGCCGGCGCATGAGTTCCTCGTCTTCGGACAATCGCCCGCACCTGAGCATGTGGGACGCGGTCAGCATCATTGTTGGCATCATTATCGGCGCCACGATCTACAAGATGCCGCCCTTGATATTCGGCAACCTCGCCCGGCCGGAATATGGAATCGCGGTTTGGGTCGTCGGCGGGGCATTCTCTCTGCTCGGAGCGCTGTGCTACGCGGAATTAGCGACAACCTATCCGACGGCCGGCGGCGACTACACCTATCTGACACGAGCCTATGGCTCAGCGGCGGGATTCTGGTTCGCGTGGTCGGAATTGTCCGTGATCCGCACCGGCGGCAGCATCGCGGCCATGGCTTATGTTTTTGGCAGCGCCACGAAGTCGATTCCGTTCTTTGATGTCAAAACAATCCTCGGCATTCACGTCGAGCACCGCATGAACATGATCTATGCGGGTGGGTCAATCTTCTTGCTGGCGTTGGTCAACCTCGCCGGCCTGAAGCCCGGGAAATTGGTCCAGAACATTCTGACACTCGCGAAAGTATTGGGAATCGCGGGAATCATTGTTGCCGGCGCGGTTTGGTATTTCCAGGGCAAGACGCCGGCAGCCACCAAGCCGATCGAAACGTTGAGCGATCCTCTGAGCGGCTTCGGGCTGGCGATGGTCTTCGTTTTTTACGCCTACGGTGGATGGAACGAGGCCGCCTATGTCGCTGCCGAGGTTCGCGACCGAAGCCGCAATATCACTCGCGCTCTTATCCTGGGCGTTTCAGCCGTCACCGTCATCTACGTCGCGATCAACCTGGCCTATCTCGGCGGCCTGGGCGTCGAAGGCGTTCGATCCTTCGAGGGCGGTTTGGTGCCCGCTCGCGTCTTGAAATTGCACCTCGGTGATGCCGGCGCCATCACGATGACCGTCTTGATTATGATCTCGGCACTGGGTGCCATCAACGGCTTGTTGTTCACCGGTATTCGACTCTACGGCGCCTTCGGCTCGGATGAAAAGCTCTTCGCCGGGCTGGCCCGACAGAGCAAAGTCGGCGTGGCGCCCGGGGCCATTTTCGCTCAGGTATTCTTCAGCATCGCGCTCATCGCCCTTGTTGAATACAGCGACCATTGGAAGCGCGGCTTGGAATGGTCGGCGACAAAGGCGGGCGTCACCTTGCCGAGTTTCCTCATGCCTCCGGCTCCGCTGCCACCCGATCAAACGCCGCGAAGCAAGGATTTCGACGACTTGGTGAATTGCACGGCCCCGGTCTTCTGGCTCTTTTTCTCACTGACCGGCTATGCCGTATTGGTGCTTCGCGCCCGCGACCCGCAACGAGAACGGCCTTTCCGCGTGCCGCTCTATCCCATCACGCCGTTGCTGTTCTTGGGTTCGAGTTTGTTCATGCTATACCGCAGCGTTATCTATGCGATCAGTCAGTCGCCGGCCGAAGCCTTGATCGTTGCCTTGTTCATGGCACTGGGAATCCCGCTTTACGCCTTGTCCGGCCCATCCGACGCGGGGAACAACTTGTTCGCCCGTTTCCAAGGTGGCTCGCGAAACTAATCACTCGCCAGGAGAATCTGAAATGTCGATCCACCGTTCCATCGTCCGCGGCTTACTGGCCGCTGCCCTCGTGGCAACCCTGGCCGCGACCGGTTGGGCTCGCCAGGACGATACCAAGGCGCGTGTCCGCGTTCTGGTTCCCACCGCCGACACCGTTCTGGAAATCGAAGGCACTCTCACCCGGTCCACGGGCACGACTCGCCTTTTTGAATCTCCGCCGTTGCAGCCGAATCGCAATTATCTCTATCTGGTCAAGGCGACTTGGGTCGAAAACGGCAAACCGATGACGCGACAACGCGAGATTCGGGTCACTCCGGGCCAGATTACCGAGGTCGATCTCCGAATCGACGAGACTCCCAAGAAGGTGGAAATCAAGCCCCCTGTCCCCGTGGTTCCCAAGCCGGAGCCGAAGCCCGAACCCAAACCCGAGCCGAAGCCCGAGCCAAAGACTGAACCGAAACCCGAGCCGAAGCCTGAACCGAAGAAGGAACCGAAACCGGAACCAAAGAAGGAAGAAAAACGCCCCCTTGATGTGCCATATGTGCCGACGCCCTATGAAGTCGTCGAGTTGATGCTGAAAATGGCAAAGGTCGGCCCCAACGATATCGTGTACGATCTGGGTTGCGGTGACGGGCGAATCCCGGTCACCGCGGTCAGCAAGTTTAAGGCGAAGAAAGGCTACGGCCTCGACATCGACCCGGAACGGATCAAGGATTCCAACAAGACCGCTGCCGACGCCAAACTGGGAGCCGACAAGGTCACCTTTGTCCAAGGCGATGTGCTTCGACTGACTTCCAATGATCTGTCCGAGGCTACGGTAATTACCCTCTATTTGCTGCCGCAGATTAACGAGAAGTTGTCACCAATTCTGAAGAAGCTCAAGCCGGGGACGCGGATCGTGACCCATGACTTTGACCTCGGCAAGGATTGGACGCCCGACGAGAAGAAAGACATCGACGTCGATGGACTCGACCACACGGTCTACTTCTACGTCGTGAAATAGCGGCACTGGCATTCACCACGTGGCGCGGGTCCTCGTCTCACGCTCGGTCGATTGATCGAGCGTGAGATATCAGCCGGAACCGGTTTCATGATCTCCTACGACCTCATCATCATCGGCGGCGGCCACAATGGTCTGGTGACCGCCGCCTATGCCGCTCGCGCCGGATGCCGTGTCCTCGTCCTGGAAAGCCGCGACGTGCTCGGCGGCTGTTGCGTTACCGAAGAGACTTGGCCCGGCTTCAGAGTCTCGACCGCCGCCTACGTGAACAGCCTCTTTCGCCCCGAGATTATTCGCGACCTGAAGCTGAAGGATCACGGCTTTCAAATGCTGCCGCGGAATCCCAGCTCGTTCACGCCGTTCCCGGACGGGCGATCATTGCTGTTGGGACCCGATGCAAGTTTGAACCATCGCGAAGTAAGCAAATTCTCGGCCCGCGATGCCGATGCGTTACCGAAATACGAAGCGATGCTGACGCGGGTTGCGGACTTCCTCGAACCTCTGCTGACGGAGATTCCACCGGACCCGTTCTCCAATCGGCTCGGCGACCTGTGGCGGCTCGCCAAAATTGGCTGGCGATTTCGCAAACTTGGCTCCGATGCCGTCAAGGCCATCGAGATTCTGACGGGGGCCGCGAGGCCGATTCTCGATCGGTGGTTTGAGTCCGAGCCACTCAAGATAACGCTGGCAACCGATGCCGTCATTGGCGCCTTCGCCACGCCATCGATGCCCGGCACCGCTTATGTGTTATTCCATCACGTCATGGGTGAATGCGACGGCGCCCGCGGAGTCTGGGGCTATGTCCGAGGAGGCATGGGGGCCTTGTCGAATGCCATCGCCGAAGCCGCACGAGGTCATGGCGCGGAGATTCGCACGAACGCGCCGGTCGCCCGTATCCGAATCCAGCACGGCCGCGCCGTCGGCGTGACCCTCGCCGACGGCACCGAAATCGCCGCACCCCAGGTCGCCTCGTCCGTTGATGCCCACGTGACGTTTCGAAAGCTCATCAATGATGCCGAATTGCCCAAGACGTTTCTCGAACAGCTTCAGAGAATCGATTATTCCAGCGCTTCCTTGAAGATCAACGTAGCCCTGAGCGAGTTGCCTGATTTTAAGGCGATGCCCGGCACGGCGCTGGGCCCTCAACATCGCGGCACGATTCACATCTGCCCCGACTTCGACTACCTCGAGCGCGCGTTCGACGACGCGAAATACGGTCGCCCCTCCGCGTCACCGATCCTCGAATGCACCATTCCCACGTCTGCCGACAACACCATCAGTCCACCCGGAATGCACATCATGACGATGTTCGTGCAATACGCGCCGTATCAATTGCGCGAAGGGAATTGGGACAATCTGAAGGAGTCGTTTGCCGATCGCTGCTTCAACCTTCTCAATGACTACGCACCGAATTTCAAACGATCGGTCGTTCATCGCCAAGTGGTCACGCCGTTGGATCTGGAAAGGACGTTTGGCCTGACGGGCGGGAACATTTTTCAAGGGGCGATGTCGCTGGACAACATGTTCTTCCTGCGACCGGCGGCACGGTACGCGGGCTACCGCACTCCGGTCCCGGGGCTGTATCTGTGTGGAGCAGCGGCTCATCCGGGCGGCGGCGTGATGGGGGCTTGCGGCTACAATGCGGCCAAAGTCATCCTTCGCGATCGCGCCGGGTAGACGGTCGCGGGCCACGATTACCTCGTTCGGCTTATTTCTTTTTCTTCTCGGGCGGCTTTGTCTTGGCCGGGACGCCGGCGGGTGGCTCGCCGAGGATCAGGATCGTTGAAACCCGCGGTCGCTCGTTGGGCGTTGATCCTTTGGGTCTGACCAATTGGAGCAGCACCGGGGTATTCTGCTTGAGGTCGCCAAGTTCGGCTGGATAACCACGAAAATTGCCGGCGCCGGCCTTCTTGGATATCTCGTCGTTGGTTCGCTTTCGAGGTTTACCATCCGGCCCGGTCACGGGCGGGAGCGTCTTATACCGAACGACGGCATCTGACGTCAGTTCAAAAAACTCATCGCCCTTCTTGGTCCCCGTGAAACGGACGGCAATGGTCGCGCCGCCCTTCATCGGTCGCTTGACGTCTTGATTCTTGGCGTTTTTCTGATTGGCGTTTCCGGTCCGCGTGATCGTGGCAGTCACTTCGCTGACCTTCACGTACTCGTTCGCCGCAGGAGCGTCCGTCTTCTTTTCGTCGGCAAAGTTGGTGGAAATACATACGCCGGCCAACAACATGACCAGCAATCCCCAGCATGCCAAGGAACGCATCGCGACGTACTCCAAGAATAATCCAAGGAAGGCGACACTGACGATTATAGCCGGTGACGCCTTCGATGGGGACTTCGAGTCGTGGAAAAAGTGTCGCGAAAGGATTGACTATCGCGCCACGCCCGACACGATCGGCGGCAGTTTCGGTAATTCCGGGAATTGTCCGCTGGGAATCGGTTTTGGCCCCGTGTTTTGGGCGCTGGCCGGCGGCAACTTCGTGCCGGGCAGTCGCGGGCCAGGTAAGCTGGCGCGGCGCGACGGACTAACACCGACGAGAGACTTCAGCGAATCGAAGAAACGGCTGAAGTACGATCCCTTCGGCTGCGTACCCATCACAGGAATCGGCGCGACCGAATTCCGCGTATCGACGGGGACAAACGTCAGGCCATTCCCGCCGGTGGGAATCTGTTGGGCATAGGTTCCTTGCACGGCCAGGGCCATCGCGGCCACGGCCAATGCGAATCGGATTGGACGCATTTTTTCCCCCTTGGCTCACCGAGGTGAACCTTCCCCCTCAACGATCGACCCATCGAAAAGCATCGCTTTATATCGACGTGATTGGGGGCAGGTCAAGAAAATTCCGGGAAAAATCGTGCTGTTTCGGTAGAGGCTCGCCCGATGCGGCCATGTGCGCGAGGCAATTGCCGCCATGGCGAATCAACGGATCAGGCGACGTTCGAACGATGCCATTCGATCGTCGCCTTGATACCCTCATCGAAACCAATTCGCGGGCTGTATCCGAGTTCGGTACGTGCTTTGACGATGCTGAAGTCTAGATTCAGGGCCAAGAACTTAAAGGTAGCCCGAGTCAGACGCGGCGCCTCCGTGGCGCGACGGCGCAGGGCGCGTCGTTCCATGGCACGGGCGCCGATCCGCCCAAGCCAAAGCGGAAGCGAGCGCCGTGGACGCGGAAGCCCCAGTCCATCGGCGACGGTCTCAAAGAACCGGCGTTTCGACACCGTATCGCCGTCCGTGAGGTTGTAGATTTGGCCGATGGCCTTCGGGTTCTCAACCGCCAGGAAAATCGCATCGATGAGGTTGGAGACGTAGATCGTGTTCATCGTGTATCGGCCGCGGGCGAAATAGACGACTCGGCCTGCTTTGAGGTTAGCAGCAATTCGCGGCAACACGGTGCGATCGCGCGGGCCATAAATAAACCCCGGCCTAAGGACGACCACGGGCAACTGATGGTCGCGGTGGTACTGCAAGACGAGCTTTTCCGATTCGACCTTGGTCTGGGTGTAGCCATCCATGTGCAGCGGTGGAAGCGGCTCACTCTCATCGGTGCCATAATGATGGCGGGCCGCATACACCCCGAGGCTGCTCAGGTGAACGAATCGTTTGATGGCCGCCCCGCGGCAAGCCTCCAAGAGGTGTCGTGTGCCTTCGACATTGACGGCGCGATAGTCTTCGACCGGCCCCCAATCACCGACCTTAGCGGCGCAATGAACGACGATATTCGCGCCTTGGACAGCGGCCCGAATCACCGCGGGATCGGTGAGATCGCCGCGATGAATCGTCACGCCCCACTGCTGCAATAAGGCGGTGTCACTGCCGGAACGGGCCACGGTAACCACCGCATGCCCCTTGCGGATGCACTGCTCGGCCAGATGGCCGCCGACGAAACCGGTCGCCCCCGTAATGAAATAGCGGTCCGCCACTGGCTGATCCTCCAAGAAATCCGTGCCCCGTCAACTTTCTTCGGAGTGAGCCGGCGTCGCGGCAAGCCTATTTCGGCGACTGGGTAATCTCGCGGGCTCGGCTAACATCATTTCGCGACCAAGGGTTGGCCTTGACCCGCTTGGTGAAGTCGCTTATGCCCCTCGCTCCGAAAAGTGGGGGATAGCACCATCGCCATCGGGGCTTGGGTATTTTCTCTGCGTGAATTGGGGGCATGAACGCGATGGACCGCGCCGTTCTGCGCTACCTCGTCGTTGCCGCCGTCTTCGTGGCTCTCGTTGGGGCGGATACTCCGTCCGACAACGGCTCGAAGATCGTGGGCGAAGTCGTCCCCGTGGGAAATCACCTTCTCACGCCGGAACGCGTCTTGGCCCATGTGCGTACCCGACCCGGTCAGACGTTTAATCTCACTGTCGCCGAGGAAGACGTCCGACGCTTGAAGTCGTCGGGTGCCTTTGCCAACGCTCGCGTCCGAACCGCTCCCGGGCCGGATGGAAAACTGATCGTCTACTTCGATGTTGCCGAATTGCCCAATCTCATTCGCGAAATTCGATACGACGGCGCCAAGCATCTGTCCGACGAGGAGCTGGAAAAAATCACGGGTCTTCGACGCGGGGTTTCGCTCAACCCCATGGCCAATCGTCAGGCGGCCCAAGCCATCGTGCGAAAATACCGCGAGGATGGTCGTTACTGGACCAGCGTCAACCTGAAGGAAGGCGGCACGCCTGGCGATACCCGCGTCGTTTTCGAGATTACCGAAGGGCCGGTCGTTCGCGTTTCCGGTACGGACTTCGTCGGGCACGGCAGTTGGGTGAGTTCGGCGCGTCTGCGAACCCAGCTTCAGACGTCGTCGCATTTCCTCGGCATCGGCGGAACGTTTACGCCGGCGTCCGTGGAATTCGACGTCAATCGTCTCGAAGAGTATTATCGCACTCTCGGATACCTCGATGTTCGCGTCACGCCCGAGTTGACGTGGTCCACCGACCATAGCCGCGTCAAGGTGACCTTCCACATCAACGAGGGGCCTCGCTACCGCATCGGCAAGATCGAGGTCGTCGGCAACAAAGCATACAAATCCGAGCAACTCATCAAGCTCACGAGCCTGCGCGAGGAGCAAATCTACGACCGCAACGTCATTCAAGCCGACATGAACACCATCCGCGACTGGTACGGGTATCGCGGGCAGCGCGTGGCGATGCGCGAGAATTACCATCAAACGGCGCCCGGCGTGGTCACGGTGCAATACGAGGTCACCGAACAACCCCCGGCCCGTGTCGGTGATATTCGACTTATCGGCAACACGCGGACTCAGGATCGGGTCATTCTGCGCAACATCCCGCTTTACCCAGGGCAAATTCTCACCTATCCCGATATCTTTGCCGCGGAGTCGCGCCTGGCGAATCTGGGAATCTTCGAAGTGAATCCGGAAACCGGCGTGCGGCCGACGGTGCGCGTCGTGGACAACGAAGGCGTCGAGAAAGACATCGAGGTCGTCGTGCAGGAAACCAGCACCGGCAGCATCATGCTCGGATTGAGCGTGAACTCCGACGCCGGCGTGACGGGCAACATCGTTCTCAATGAGCGCAACTTCGACTTGTTCCGATTCCCGCGCAGCCTCGACGATCTCTTGGCCGGCAATGCGTTCCGCGGCGGTGGGCAGGAGTTTCGCTTAGAGGCCATGCCCGGTAGCCAATTCCAGCGATACACGATGAGTTGGCGTGAGCCGTCGCTGTTCGACTCGAAGTTCAGCCTCGGCAACAGCCTCTACTACTACACGCGAAACTTCCTGGAGTACAACGAGCGCCGCGTCGGGACTCGTGTCACGTTAGGCCGGCAGCTCGACAGGAATTGGAGCGTGAACAGCGCTTTTCGCGTCGAGGGCGTGAGCGTGATGAACGTGCCGTTCTTCGCTCCCGATTCGATCCTCAAGGATCTCGGCTCCGATTTCCTCTTGGGCTTTCGTGCCGGCGTCACCCGTGACTCGCGAGATTCCTACCTGCGTCCGACGACCGGCAGCGTCTTCGAGGCTTCCTTTGAACAAGTCGTCGGCGACCATCAGTTTCCGCTGGGATCGGTCGAATTCACCAAATACTGGACTGCCTATCAGCGAACCGACGGCTCGGGCAAACACGTTCTCGCCGTGCGGTCACAGGCCTCCTTCGCGGGTGATAACACGCCGGTTTACGAACGCTACTACGCCGGCGGTTTCCGAAGTATGCGCGGCTTCTCGTTCCGCGGCGTCGGACCATTCGAGAATGGCTTCAACGTCGGCGGCCAGTTCGCGTTTCTGAATTCTGTCGAGTATCAGATTCCCGTGCTGGCCAGCGACAAGTTCTTTGTCGTCGGCTTCGTCGATCATGGAGCTGTTGAGCGCAAGTTCGAAATTCAGGATTATCGCGTGACCGCAGGCTTTGGGTTCCGAATCCAGACGCCGCTTACGGGAGCTGTGCCCATCGCCATCGACTTTGGATTCCCGATCGTCAAAGGCGCCGACGACCGGCGTCAGGTCTTCTCATTCTGGCTGGGGTTCTTCAACTACTAATCCCACAGACGCTAGCCTTCGGGCACCGGTTCGCTCGACAGGTCGCCTCGCTCGAATCGTTGAAGCTGAGCCCGATAGTTCGGGCGATTGCGGCTCGGAAGTTTCAGGCATTGTTTGATCGTCTCAATCGCCTTGTCGCGTTCGCCCTGTTGGAATTGCACTTCGGCCAGCGTATCGAGATATGATGCATAGTTCGGCGTTAGCCGGACGGCGGCTTCGGCATGGATTCGAGCTTCATCCAGTCGTCGCCGGCAACGCGCGCAAAGCCAAGCCATCTGATTCCGCAACTCCGCCGACTCCGGGTACTCTTTGATTCCTCGGTGCAAAGCGTCATAGGTTTCGTCGAACAGAGCCGATGCCCTGGCTCGTTCGCCGGCACTTTCCAAAGCGGGCACCAAGACGATCGGGCGTTCCAAATGCGCCGGATGGAGTTCCTTCGCCAGTTCCATTTCCTGAAACGCACGCGGCTTGTCGCCGGCATCGAGGAACGCCCTCGCTCGCCAAATGTGAACAATCGCCGTTGCCCGTGGATAAGCCGCTATCATGTTCGAGCCCGCGCTGAACGGAAGCAGCCGCAAGAGATTGCGTTCCGTCATGGTCGCCGCCGTCGAGTAGTCGCCACGGCTCACGAAATGCCGGGCGGCTTCATCGAGCGTTTGGCCGGCGAACCACGAACCCGTTCGGCGAATGGCAATGCGCGTCATTAATTCACGCTGGGCGGCCTCGGCAAACCCGCGATCGCGAAGGTCGTAGGTGAAGTAATAGCGAATGCTCTCACTTCCCATCGGAATGCGGTGAGCCGATTCCATCAACTCGGTTCCTTCCGCGGCGTGACCCGACTGAATCAGCGCGTGGCCCAGCAGGAACGCCGGCAAGGGGAGCGTGCGATCGAGGTCTCGCGCTCGCCGATAGGCCTCGGCGGCCTTCGACCACTGATTTGAATCGGCCAAGGCATCGCCCAACACGATAATCGCATCGGGCGGCGAGTTCTTCCATGTGTCGGCTCTGAGGCAATACACGGCAAGGTCGGGACGACCAAATTCGAGAGTCAGCTTGGCCAAGGCGACATAGGCAGCGGCGACGTCGTTCCCGCGAAGCCACTCGGTCGTGGGAACCACGCCGGTCACCAACTCGGCGACCTCGGCATTGGGGAGGCTTCTGTCTTCGATTCGGCGAACTCGTTTCAGAGACTCGGCAGGCGAGTCATTGGGCCAACGCTTCTGACAGAGTCGGTAGGCAATTTCCGCTTGTTCACCCAGTATCGGGAAATGCCCTGCGAACGCTTTGCCCAGATGCGGTGGCGTCCCGGGTTGAGGAGGTTGGGAAACTCGAGAAACGAGCAACTCTGCGGCCGTTGACGATCGCCCCAAGAGTTGTTCGAGTTCAATGCGTCGATCGATCCAACTCGGATCGTAAACGTCAGCCATTTCCTTGACGAGTTCGTCGAGTCTCGCTTTGGCGGAGCCTCGCAAGCCAAGGCGAACGAGCAAGGCGACGCGGTTCATTCTGATCTGAAATTGCGGCGAGCGTTCGGCGGCAGCGGCTTTTTCCGCGGCCAACATGGCATCGGCGAATCGGCCCAGTCCGGCATAGTAATCGGCCATGAGCCAGCGCTGGTTCGTTTGGTTCAAGACTTCGACGGCGGCCTTGGGGCGTTCGTTCAGAATTAAGGCTTTGGCAGCGAACCACGGCCGGGCGGACTGGTCGTTTCCGCGGGCATAGCCAAGCACCTGCGAAGCCGTCTTGTCCACCGCGTCGGGTCGCCCCGCCAGCCGCTGATAGGCCGCTTGAAATGCCAGCCGATTGATTTCGCTCAGGCCCGTTGATGCTGGCGGAGTGTGCCGCATCAACAGTTCGTCCCAGTGACCATTGATGACGAGCGCCTCCCTTAACAACTCGGTCTGGCGCGAACGCTCGGCCGCCCAAAGAAACCCCTGTCGGTCATCCGTCGCGCGACAATGAAGAGCCAATAAATAGGCGACGGCGGCAGTCCCGGTCTTCTCGACTCGACGGCGCAACTCGGGGATGGGGTCGCCTTTCACGGGCAGTCGCAACGCAAACAGGTGCGGAACGGCGTTCTCGATTTCAGAATCAAACGCCGACTGGAGTATCTGCTCGGCCCCTGCCGTCTGTTTGTCGGCTACCAGCGTTGCGAGAAATCGAAAATCGTCATAGGCAAATTGATCGAGGATAACGCGGCGGCGATCGGTCTCGGCATTGATCAACAGACGCATGACGACCGCGTGGGCCGGCGGCCCCACTCGAACGAGTTGACGAATTGAATCTGCTTGATCGGTCACACTTCCATTTCGGTATCGCTCCACGAGACGGATGATCTCATCGGGGGTTCCCGGAGGAAGTTTCCAAATGATCCGATCGAGGAGTTGGCGAGCCAATCGCGCGACCTCGGGGTCGCGACTTTGGGCGGCCTCGCGCAAGGGAGCTTCAGCGGCATCGCCGGCTTCCCAGAGATACCGAAAGGCCTTACGCCTCACCTGGAACGACTCGTCCCCCAGGTCTCGGACGGCATTCTTGATCGCGTCCGGCGGATTCTGGGGCCGAACATCCGACACGGCGACAAGCAGCGCGAACACGGCTAGGGTACGGGCAGCGATCATGGCTTACCCCATCTCATAACGGCTTCGCGACAAGCGAAAAGGCGCAACGCACCCTCGTCAACGTGTCGGCAACGGGAAGCGTTTCACGAATCGACTGACTGTATCTTACCCAGCCGAATGGGGCGTGAAAGTGCGAAAGGGAAATAAGAATGGGTCGCCCTCGCCAGTCGGCAGGAGCGACCCGTGAACGTTGATCAGATTATCCGATGTAGGCGCCGCCGACGTTGCTGGGGTCGCCGGCGAGGAACTCGGCGAACAACGCCCCCGAACCGCTGAACATTCGGACTTGGGGCTTCGATCCAGGCCCGTTGCCACAGGTGACGAGGATCTCGGACCGGCCGTCACCATCGAAGTCGAGGGTCGAGAGTCGGACGCCGCCCGACATGGCCGCGTCGAAAGCGAAGAACCCCGCGACCTCATTACGGCTGAGGGCATCGAAGACTCGCACGTGCGGCCCGCCACCGACGCCGGCGCCGGTGATGATGTCCAACTTGCCGTCGCCGTTCACGTCTCCGGCGGCCACATTCACGCCGCCGCGGAAGCCAGAGTTGTAGGCGAAGAATCCGGCGATCTCTTGAAGGGACTGGCCGTTGAAAACGCGGACGTGTGGCCCGCCGCCCGGCCCGGCACCGGTGATGATATCGGCTTTGCCATCGCCGTTGACATCGCCGACCGCGACGCGAACACCACCCGCGAAGGCCGGGTTGTAGGCGAAGAACCCGCGGAACTCTCTCAGGGATTTTCCATCGAACACGCGGACGTGCGGGCCGCCGCCGGCATCCGCACCGGTGACGATGTCAGCCGCGCCGTCGCCATTCACGTCGCCGACGGCGAGATTCACGCCACCCGTGAAGCCCATGTTATAGGCGAAGAATCCGCCCATCTCTTTGCCGGTCTGGCCATCAAAAATGCGCACATGCGGCCCGCCGCCGGCACCCGCCGCCGTCACGATGTCATCGACACCGTCGCCGTTCACATCGCCGGCCGCGACCCGAACGCCGCCGCGGAAGGCCGGGTCATAGGCAAAGAAAACAAACTTCGACGAACCGGTCACCGCATCGAAAACCTGAACGACGGGAGCCTGACCAGCATCGGCACCGACGACATAAAACTGTCCGGCCTTGGCACCGGTACCGCCAAAGCCCGTTACCGGCGCGGGTAGCGACGGAGCCGCCGGAGGAGGCGGCAGCGTCGGCGGCGGAGGAGGCGGAGGCGTTCCACCACCGCCACCACCCGACAACGGCGTGCCGAATTCCTGGGCGAAGTAGATCGTTCCGCCCGCTGTCCGACCCCAGCTCACGCCAATCTGCGTAAACAGACTGTTCAGGATATTGGCACGATGGCCCGGCGAGTTCATCCACGCCGCGACCACATCTTCGGGTGTGTTGTACCCGTAGGCGATATTCTCGCCGAACGCGGCGTAGTCGTATCCGACGGTATTGGCACGACTGGTGACGGTCGGCGTCGTGTTCCCCATGAGCGTGTGACTCATGGCTCCATTCAGGCCATAGACACTGCTCAGGCGGACCATGTTGTTTGCGTGGATCGTCGCGGCCGCCACCAATTGCGGGCTGACAGACAATGGCGACAGGCCGAATTTCGCTCGCTCGGCATTGGTCAGGTCCACGACCCGTTGAGCGAACGAGTCGATATTAGCACTGAGGAATGGGCTGGCATCGGTGGCGACATCTGTGCCGCCTCCGCCGGTCACGTTGTCGGTTCCAGCGCCCCCATAGATTTCGTCGTTGGACGGCCCGCCAATGAGAGTGTCGTTGCCGCTCGCCCCGTAGATATTGTTCGCCCCGCTGCCGCCACGGACACTGTCGTTGCCACTGCCGGCGTAGATCCATGCCGGGAGCGTCACCGACGCATCCAACGCAATCGTGTCATCACCGTCGCCGGAGTCGATCGCGATCTGTTGAACTTGGCTCAGCGCGAAGGCCTGGCCGGTTGTCGTCAGCAACAGGTTGCCGCCCGACTGAGTCAGGTGAATACTGTCGGCACCGGCCGAACCCAGGATCGTCAGAACTCCGTTTGATAGAGTGGCGGTTGCCGCTGGCACCGCACGGTCTTCGAGTCGCTCCATGACGAGTTTGATCCTCGATGGTGTCACTTGGCGCATGGCTTCTCTCTGAGGGCACGAGCAGGGGTCACCCGCACCCTTTTTCCGGTGGTGGCAGATGTATGGATTGTTCCGACGGGTTAATGCCAAAACGGTAGAACGCACAACCGATATGTCAAACCAAATTGCTACCATCGACACAATCAACAATCTCTTCTCAATCGCTATTTCCTGCCCAGACGAACATTTTCTCGATCCCTAGAAAAAGTGCGGGTGATTTTTTGCCGATGCGCGAAAAGTCTTACTTGAGGTCGCAACGATGGCGGTTCGGCGAATCTTGTTTTTGGTGGGCGATTTCGTCGAGGATTATGAAGTCATGGTGCCGTTTCAGGCGCTGCAGATGGTCGGGCACACCGTCCACGCGATATGTCCCGGCAAGAAAGCCGGCGATTGGATCCAGACGGCCATTCACGACTTCGAGGGGCATCAGACCTACGGCGAGAAGCCGGGTCATCGGTTCACGCTCAACGCGACGTTTGCCGAGATACGCGCTTCCGATTACGACGCCTTGGTGATTCCCGGCGGCCGCGCTCCGGAGTATTTGAGGCTCAATGCCGAGGTGTTGGCGATAGTGCGGCACTTTGGCGAGTCGAAAAAGCCGATCGCCGCCATCTGCCACGGCCCGCAATTGCTGGCGGCCGCGGGGATTCTCCATAGCCGAGTTTGTTCGTGTTATCCTGCGGTCGGCCCGGAGGTATCGGTCGCCGGCGGTCGTGTCGCCGACGTGCCGATCGACGGCGCTTTCACCGACGGCAACCTTGTGACGGCACCGGCATGGCCCGCCCACCCGGCCTGGCTGGCACAGTTCTTGCAACTGTTGGGTACGAGAATCGTTGTCTAGCGGATACTTTGACGAATCGTGTCAATTGACTCCCTGGGAGACCGATCATGGCCCCGAACGATGTGCTGGAACGGCGCGAGTGTGCGGTTGACGATTCTACGATCGTCTTTCCCGTGATGGGCTGGGACGAACAAGCTGACCGCATCCACGCGGGCTACGGCGCCTGCACCAAATGCAACTGCAAGCACTACGAAGGCAACGACATGACCTGTGCCAATCAGGGATGTGGGCACGCCTTCGTCGGTCATTGGTAACCGACTGATGGAACCGGTTGACGTTACCGATGACTGAATTCGAGTTGCGTTCGGCGCGATTGAGACTGCGACGATTACGCCCCGACGATGCGGCGGCAATCGTTGCGTATCGATCGCGCCCGGACGTTGCGCGGTTTCAGTCATGGGATGGCTATTGCATCGCCGACGCGGAGAGACTGATTCGGGACCAGGCGTCAATCGTTCCGGACACGCCCGGCACTTGGCTGCAACTGGCAATCGTGTCTGCATCGTCAAGCGAGGTCGCCGGAGATTGCGGGATTCACTTTCTCCTCGAATCCTCATGCCAGGTTGAATTAGGCATAACGCTTTCGCCGGACTATCAGGGCCGGGGTCTCGCGACCGAAACGGTGGCAACGATCCTCGCGTATGTCTTTGGGACGCTCGAAAAGCGTCGCGTTGTCGCGGTGACCGATGCGGCCAATGCCTCTGCAGCGCGGTTGTTCTCACGCCTGGGGTTTCGCCGCGAAGCCCATTTCGTCGACAGCATCTGGTTCAAGGGCGCCTGGGGAAGCGAATACTTTTTCGCGATGCTGCGACGCGAATGGGAAGAGCGCGCGACGCGCTTTGACGAATCACCGCTCACCGATCGTTAGACCGCACGATTTGCGACGCTTCGAAGAAGCGTATCGCACGTCACCCGATCCGCGGAAACAACGGCTTCACCTTGCCGTCGATGAGTTGCGCCGTCACGCGCAAGTCATCGGGTTGCGGGGTCAGTTCGGCGGCATCGGCGTAGCGCACCTCGGCCCACGGCTTCGGAAAGTTGAAGGTCGTGTAGATCGTCTCTGCCGATCGTGGGATGAACGGCTTCAGCAGGATGCTGGCGATGCGTAGCGACTGGACCGCGTTGAACAGCACGACCTTGGCGGCGTCTTTGTCCGTCTTGACCAGCTTCCATGGGGCGTTTGCTTCGAGATATTGGTTCGTCGGCGTGAGGAAGTCGAGGATGATTGCCTGGAGAGCTTGGTTGTAGCGGCAACACTCGACATGCCCGCGGACCGTCGCGACGAACTCCGACAGATTCAGACTGGGCACGACCGATTCGGGGACCTTACTCGCCGTCGCGGACAGGCAACTGTCGTAGTTCTTCGTGATGAGCGTCAAACACCGGCTCAGGAGGTTGCCGAGGTTGTTCGCCAATTCGGAGTTATATACCTCTGCGAATCGCCCCCAACCGAATTCGCCATCCGTTGGGAACGGGCACTCGCGCAGGAAGAAATAGCGGAACGCCTCGCCGCTGAACTTGCGGATGATGTCGATCGGATCGACGGCGTTGCCCAGCGACTTGCTGATCTTCTCGACGGCCCCGGTGTCCTCATTTTTCACATAAACGAAGCCGTGCGCGAAGACCTTGCGCGGCGCTTGCTCACCGGCCGCCCAAAGCATCGCCGGCCACAGGGCGGTGTGAAAGCGCGTGATGTCCTTGCCGATGAAATGGATGTCGGCGGGCCAATACTTGGCGAACAACGCCTCATCATCGCCATAGCCGATGCCGGTGATGTACGTCAGCAACGCGTCGAACCAGACATAGATGGTAAACTCGGGATCGAACGGGATACGGATGCCCCATTCTTCGCCGGCACGCGAGATATTGATGTCGCGCAGGCCCTCGTTTTCGATGAGGCTGACGATCTCGTTTCGCCGCGATTCCGGCTCGATGAAGGCTGGGTTCTCTTTGTAATAGGTCAGCAACTGGTCTTGGAACTTCGACAGCGCGAAGAAGTAGCAAGGCTCGGATCGCCGGGTCAGTGGCGTCTTATGGTTGGGGCAAAGGCCGGCGTTCTCGTCATGCTGTTTGTCGCTCTTGAACTCTTCGCAACCGGCGCAATACCAGCCCTCGTAGCTGCCCTTGTAGATGTAGCCGTTGTCCTTCACCTTTTGAATAAACTTCCGGCAACAGGCCTTGTGGCGCTCGCTGCTGGTTTGAATGAAGGCGTCGTAGCTGATGTCGAGGGCGTCCCAGACCTCGCGGAACTGACGGGCCATATCATCGCAATAGGCTTGCGTCTCGAGGCCGAGTTCCGCGGCCCGCTTGCTGACTTTGACAGTGTTCTCGTCGTTGCCCATCAGGAAGAAAACGTCGTAGCCTTCCATACGCCGATAGCGTGCTTGGACATCGGCGCCGAGCTTCTCGAAAGCCGTGCCGATGTGCGGTCGGCTATTGGGGTAGTCGATGGCGGTGGTCTGAAACCAGCGGGGTTTGCCGTCGGCCATGCGCAATTGATCCTTCCAGGAATTCAGCGGGCGTCACTATCTTCCTAGAAGGATCAATGCTGCCGGTCACGGGTTCTGTTATAATGCCAATGTGATAATCAAACGAGGATTACGATGTTGCCCGATATGCAGTCGATTCCCATTGAGCAATACCCCATCGCCGACCGGATCGAGTTGCTCGGGCGACTTTGGGATAGCCTCTTGGACTCCGGCAGCGCGTTGCCGACGCCGAGTTGGCACACCATCGAAGTTGCAAGGCGAGTGGCTCGCGCGGACGCCGAGCCGGGGTCTGCCATTCCGTTAGAGGATCTTCGCAACGAACTGTTCGGGGAGTCGCCGTGAGTGGAGCGGTCACGGTCCTTCCCGAGGCCCGCCAGGATCTATTGGAAGCCCGGGAGTTTCTCGATCAGATTCGCCTTGGACTCGGAGCCACGTTTGCCGTTGAGGCCTTTAAGGTGTTCGATCGGATTGCCGAAATGCCACAACTCTACGGAGAGGTTTGGCCGGGCATTCGAGCCGCGGGCGTAAGACGATTCGGATACGTCGTGTATTGTCGAGTTGTTGCCGATGGGGTGGAAGTGATCGCCCTACTCCACGGCGGTCGCGACCCGCATGTTTGGCAAGGACGAGCGTGAGCCACCATCGGCGTTTCGAGCAACAGATCCGGTCAACCGACAATCGATTTCAACTCGCCATCGCCGACGTGACCGCTAACCTAGTCCTTGGTCAATTACATCACTGAGGAACCCATGCAACAGACGCTTATTCTGCTCAAACCAGACGCGGTCCAACGCCGGCTCGTCGGAACGATCTTACAGCGATTTGAACAAAAGGGGCTGCGCCTGGCGGCGATGAAACTCGTCAACGCCGATCGAACCCTCGCCGAGAAGCACTACGCCGTTCACAAGGGCAAGCCGTTTTACGATTCGCTCGTGCAATTCATCACGTCCGGGCCGACCCTCGCCGTGGTGCTCGAAGGCCGTGAAGCCGTGCCGGTTGTGCGCGACATGATGGGCAAGACCGACGGCACCAAATCGCCGCCGGGTACGATCCGCGGCGACTTCGGCATCAGCGTTCAGAACAACCTGATTCATGGCAGCGACAGCCCGGAAAACGCCGCCGCGGAAATTGCCCTGTGGTTCCGGCCCGACGAATTGGTGGCGTGGTCGCCCGTCGATGCCGGCTGGGTGGGATGATGCCGATGACGGAATCGAAGCGCGAGCCTTGGAACCCGTTCTACACGCTGCTGATTCTGGCCGGCGTCGCGTTCGTCATCCTGGCGCTGGCCTATGCACTCGTTCCCATCTTGGAGCAAAAGGCCATTGACGCGGGCAGCAAGCCGCCGCCGTCGCCGTTGCGGCAATCGCTCAAGACCGACGGCTGGCTTTGGCTGCTCTACCTCGGCGGAGCGATCGTGGTACTCGGGCTGGCCAGCATGATCTACGACCGATTTCGCGGCGGCAAGACCCCGCCCACGTCGTCATGACGGGCCGGTTGCGAATCATGTTCGCCGTGCAAGGCGACGGCCGCGGGCACATGACGCAGGCTCTCGCCTTGCAGCGAATGCTTCTCGACGCGGGCCACAAAATCAGTTCCGTACTCATCAATCGCGCCGACCTCAATGGTGTTCCGGCATTCTTTCGCGATCAGATTCAGGCGCCGATCGTCGGGTTCGATTCGCTCGAATTCGTCGCCGATCGGGCCAACAAAGGCATCATGCCGATCCGAAGCGTCTGGCACAACGTGCAACGGGCGCCGGCGTTGGCTCGAAGCACCGCGGCCATTACTTCCGCCTTTCGCCAGGAGCGGCCCGATCTGCTGGTCAACCTCTTCGAGCCGCTTGTCGGGCTGACGCGACTCTTTTCCGCGTCGCGACTGCCGATGGTGGGCATCGGGCACCAATATCTGTTACTCCATCCGCGTTTCGAATTCCCGCCCGGGAAGCTCGTGGATCGTTTCGCGATCCGCCATTACATCCGCATGACCACAATTGGCGCCCGGCGATTGCTTGCATTATCGTTTGACCATTTGCCCGATCTCCCGGGCGCGAAGATCGCCGTCGTCCCGCCACTGTTGCGGCCCGAGGTCTTAGCGCAACCGCTCGATCGCCGAGACGATTTCCTGCTGGTCTATCTGCTCAAGGCCGGACTGCGCGAGGAGATTCTCGCCTGGCACGCACGCCATCCCGACGTACCGATCCATTGCTTCACGGATCAGCCGCAGGCTGAGGCGGCCGTCGCTCACGACGCGACGCTGACCTTTCATCGGCTCGGCGGCTCGACGTTCCTCGACCTCATGGCACGCTGTCGCGGGCTAGTCTGCACGGCCGGTTTCGAGTCCGTGTGCGAGGCGATGTACTTGGGCAAGCCCGTGCTGATGGTGCCGACGCCGAACCACTTCGAGCAGGCGTGCAACGCCCTCGATGGTCAACGAGCCGGAGCCGGCATCGCCTCCGACCGATTCGATATCGACCGCTTCGTCGCTTATTTGCCCACGCATCGCACCGACCCAGAGCCGTATCGCCACTGGGTCCGTTCCGCCCCGGAACGATTCATCCGCCTGATCGAGTTGGCCGCGGCCCGTCAACGCAGTTAGCAACACCGACCGCGGCGCGGTACAACATTTCCATCATTCACATCGTTACCGGGGGTTCATCCATGGCGAAGAAAGTCTCTCCCTCCGCACGCGCCGCCGAGTTGCGCGACCTCATCAATCACCACAACCATTGCTATTACATCCTCGCCAAGCCCGAAATCTCCGATCGCGAATTCGATCGGCTGCTCGAAGAGTTGCAGAAACTCGAAGCCGAGCATCCCGAATTGGTCACGCCCGACAGCCCGACGCAACGGGTCGGCGGCGCTCCGATCGAGGGATTCGTCTCCGTCACGCATCGCGTGCCGATGCTGTCAATCGACAACAGCTACGACGAAAACGACCTTCGAGAGTTCGACGCCAAGGTGCGCAAGGCGCTGCCCGGCGAGACGGTTCATTACGTCGTCGAATTGAAGATCGACGGCGTGTCGATGTCGCTGCATTATGAGCAAGGCATCCTGACCGTGGCGGCGACTCGCGGCGACGGCGAGCGCGGCGACGACGTCACCCACAACCTCAAGACTCTGCCCGAGGTGCCGCTGCGATTGCAGACCGCCAAACCGCCGAAGCTCTTCGAGGCTCGCGGCGAGGTTTACATGACTCGCGACGAGTTGATCCGCATCAATCGCAAACGACAGGATGACGAAGAAGAGCCTTACGCCAACACGCGCAACCTGACCGCCGGCACCTTGAAGCTGCTCGACCCCAAGCAATGCGCCGAGCGCCGACTACGGTTGTTCGCCTATGCCACGGGTGCCATCGAAGGACTGGAGATGAAGACGCATACCGAGGTCTTGGCGACCTTGCGAAAGTTCGGTTTTCCGGTCAACGAACATGCGCACGAATGTCAGAATATCGACGAAGTCATCGCCTACTGCAACTCGTGGTCGCAAAAGCGCAACGACCTGCCCTACGACACCGACGGCATGGTCGTGAAGGTCAATGATCTCGATCAACGGCGGCGGTTGGGGATGCGGAGCAAATCGCCGCGCTGGGCGGTTGCGTACAAATTTGCGGCCGAGCAAGCGTTGACGCGGCTGCATCACGTCGAGATTTCCGTCGGTGCCGGCGGCAAGCTCACCCCCGTGGCCAATTTCGAGCCGCCCGTGCGACTCGCCGGCACGACGGTGCGGCGCGCCAGTTTGCACAACGCCGACCAGATTCGGCAAAAGGACATCCGCGTCGGCGACATGGTCGTTGTGGAAAAAGCCGGCGAGATTATTCCCTATGTCGTTCGCGTCGAAACGAGCGCCCGCACCGGTGTCGAGAAGCCGTTCGAGTTTCCCAAGGAATGCCCGTTTTGCGGCGCGAAGGTCGAGCCGGACGAGAACAAAGTCTTCTACTATTGCACCGGCACCGCCTGCCCCGGCGAGTTGGAGAAGCGCCTGATCGCCTTCGCCAAACGCGACCGCATGGACATCGAGGGCCTGGGCGACGAGATGGCGAAGCAACTCGTCGCGGCCGGGTTGGTTCAATCCGTCACCGACTTGTATCGGCTGACCCTCGACGACCTATTGAAGATCGATCGCGTCGGAAAGAAATCGGCGCAGAACCTGCTCGACGGCATCGCCGCCAGCAAGGGTCGCGGCCTGACGCGACTCTTGGCGGGCCTGAGCATCTACATGATCGGCGACAGCACCGCCGACCTGATCGCCCAGGAGTTCCAGAGCCTCGACGCCTTGCTGGCCGCCTCGCTCGAGCGCATCGCGAACGTCAAAGGCGTCGGGCCGACGCGCGCCAAGAGCCTCTACGATTACTTCCACGGCCCGATTGGCGACGAACTGGTGATGGAGCTGCGCGAGTTGGGCCTGAAGCTGACCGAGGAGGCGAGGCAGGCCCCGGTCGCATCACCACTCGCCGGCAAAACCGTCGTCGTCACCGGCACCCTGACTCGCTACGACCGTAAGGGGATCGAAGATTTGATTAAGCAGCTCGGCGGCAAACCCTCGGGCAGCGTGTCGAAGAAAACCGACTACGTGGTCGCCGGAACCGAGGCCGGCAGCAAGCTCGACAAGGCAAAGGAACTCGGCGTGAAGGTGCTGACCGAGGACGAGTTTGACAAATTGATTGGGAAGTCCACATAGCCCGTCGGGAATGACTTTGTTTGCCAAATCGTTGACGGCAATGTCAGGTCGTTTACAATCGAGTGCGTTCGAGACCCGTTACGGAACAGGTATTCGAGGGCCTTGAGTGATGAAGCCGAACATTCACTTCCGGTCCTGGAGCGTTCTGTTTTTCATTGCCGCCGCGGGCGACGGAGCAAGAGGACAGGGAGCCAGTGGTGAAGAATCCGTCCGCATGGCGACGTTGATGGTTCAACTGGGCGATGCCCGGTATGATCGGCGAGAGGCTGCCTCGCGAGAACTAATCGCCCTGGGGGAGCGAGCCTTGCCGGCATTGAGGTCGACCATCCGTACAATATCTAATCTTGAGATTCGAAAACGATCGCACCAGGCAATTCGCTCCATCCTCCTCAACTGCCGCAAGAGCCGGTCCATTGGGCTCGTCATGGAGTTGATCGACCCCGGCGAGTTTCAAATGGGGGCCACGCGACTCCAGGGCGTCTGGCGTGAAGAGGAATTTGCCCATCCGGTCCGGATAAGTCGGACGATTCTAGTCGGCTCCTTCGAGATTACGCAGAAAGAATACCTCCAAGTCACGAATTCAAACCCAAGTTGGTTTCATCGCAACGGTCAGGGCACCGCCAAGGTTGGCGACGTTGACACATCAAGGTTTCCGGTTGAACAAGTGTCTTGGTTCGACGCTATCGAGTTTTGCAACCGACTCAGCAAGGCGGAGGGCTACGAGCATTATTATCAGATCAACGAAGTTGATCGCGACAACGGTTCGATTCGACGAGCACGGGTGACCGTTGCGGGCGGCAATGGATTTCGATTGTTGATCGAGGCGGAATGGGAATATGCGTGTCGGGCAACGACGACGACGCACTATCATTTCGGAACGGTGCGTGAAGGTGATGAGGCCAACATGAAGTCGATGTTCTCAACCGGTTACGGTGGCCCGACGAAGACCGTCGAATTGGGGCGAACGACGGCGGTCGGTAGATACAAGCCGAATCTGTGGGGCCTGCACGACATGCACGGAAACGTCGGCGAGTGGTGCTGGGACTGGTATGCCAGCGATTATTACGTCAAGTCACCCAAGGTCGATCCATTCGGTCCGGATGAGGGAACGCATCGTTCGGTACGCGGTGGTTCGTGGTTGGTGAGCCAAAGTAGTTGTCGATCGTCTAGCCGATACTTCCAGTCGCCCGGCGATCGCAGTTATCAGATCGGATTTCGCGTCGCACGGACCCCGTGACTTGGCAGCGCGCTGAAACCTCTATCATCGAAAGGCTTCATGAACCGACTCCGGATAACCTGCGCCGTCATACTCGCCAGCAGCGCCACACTATTTGCCGGATGCCGGCAGCCGCATTCTCCTCATCTTTCGATGACTGCGACGACGGACTTTGGAACAGCAACGACTTCGAAGTTCACAAACTGCAACGTCGTATTGGTCAGTTTCGATGCTCTTCAAGCCGCGCACGTCGGGTGCCTTGGATACTCGCGAAACGTCACACCGACCATCGACTCCATGGCCAAAGAGGGAATCGTATTCGCTCGCATCAGTTCCGCGTCGTCCTGGACCGTACCGTCAACGATGACCTGGTTCACGGGTGTGTATCCGTCGGAACACCGAATGACCAACAAGTTCATTGAATTCACGCATCAAGTGCAGAGACCGGCGAAGCTGAAGGACCTTTCGCCCGAACTCGTCACACTCGCTCAGGTCATGAAGCGCAACGGTTACGCCACGGCCGGATTCACTGGGAATGCCGGCGTCAGTGGCGGATTCGGCTACGACCAGGGATTTGATGTCTACATTCACGAGCGCGAGGTATTTGGAGGCTTCGACCAAAGCCTGCCGAAGGCCATGGAATGGCTGACCGCCAACAAGGACCGCAAGTTCTTCTTGTTCTTGCATGGCTATGACTGTCACGGGCAAAACGTGCCTGCCGGCGGATTCGATTATCGCTTCGTCGACAAGCACTACGACAAACGGTTTACCGGTTCGATACAAGAGCAAGAGGTCTTACGCGAGGAAGGCTTGGACAAAGGGCAATTGAACCTTCGCGATGCTGACACTCGATTCTGGCGCGCGATCTACGATGAGAAGATCCAACGCGCCGACGCGAAATTCGGCGCGTTCCTGCGCGAGTTCAAGAACCTCGGCATCATGGACAACACCCTATTTGTGCTGGTCTCCGATCACGGTACCGAAATTCATGAGCATGGCCGGTTCGATCATGGATTCACGCTCTATGAAGAGCAGATTCATGTGCCGTTGGTTATCAAACTGCCGGGCCGCGCCGTACATCGAATGATCCGAGAACGCGTCAGCAGTATCGACCTAATGCCGACAATTCTCGATCTCACGGATGTTCGCGTGCCGGTCGACGTACAACGGCAGATGCGCGGAACCAGCCTGCGCTCGGTCATGGATGGTGCCCCTGCCGGCCGCGACGTGTTTTCCGAGACCGATTATCGCGCCTTCACCTACAAACGGTCAGTTACCACGCCCGATGGCTGGAAGCTCATCTACACGCTCGAATGCAAGTCACGCGAACTTTTTCATTTGGAAACAGATGCAATCGAAGCTCACGACCTCGCGAAATCCGATCCGCGTCGAGCCGACGAATTGGAGAGACGGTTATTTGATTATTTCCGATCGATTGGTCACGATTTGACTCGTCGAACCTGGGATATCGGCTTGAATCCCGTTTACCCGATGCAGGGCAAGAACCTCCGAAAGTGAATCGCATGGTCCACGGCTTGCCGTGGGCTAATTGACTTGGGGGCGGCGCTTGGCGATAATCCATGCCGGTTCCATTACCTTGCGAGGGGTCCGCGATGCGACGAATTTTCCCCGCTTTCATGGCGATCATGGCCGCGATCGGGCCAGCCCGTGCCGATGACCTGAAAGTGCCGAAGTCACTTCCGCCCTTGCAAACCGGCTTGGCGCGGGCGACCCTCGATGAGAGCGGGCAAGTCGTGCTCGACCTGAAATACCTGCAGATCGTCCCCGTCGATGTGCAGTATGTCGTGACCGTGCCGGTGACCGTTAACAAGCAAGTCGCGGTCGAAGTCGAAGTCAACGGCGTCAAACAGGTCCAAACGAAAACTGTGCCGGAGGTTGTCCTGCGCACCGAAACGCGAACCCGGCAAGACATGGTGCCCAAGGCCTGGGTCAGCCAGAAATTCAACGTCAAGTTCTCAGGGATGATCGTTCACGATGTTCGCGGCAACAAAGTCGAGACGGTAAAACTCACCGAACTATTGGCGAAAGAGACGCCGGTCGTAGTCTCGAAAGAGGCGATGATCGACCCGGTGTTGCTGACCACACTGAAGGAAACGACGCTGGTCGTGGTCATCCCCCCGCCGGAGGTATTGCCCTGAAGTAGCCGCATTCCCCCCAGCCTGCAAATCATGTGCCCTTGCGGCCGGCCGAAATCCGCCTTGACATGCTAAGGCCGGGGCGAGTATCAGCCCCATTCGCGGGAACTAGGGGGTGAGGCATGCGACGGATCTTGATCGGGGCCGCGATCCTGGCGACCTTGAGCGGTTGCATCGGTCGGCAATTAAGCCCGAATCCGATGGCCGGGCAAGTTGAGGCCCCTCCGGCGAGCGTATTGGAAGTCAATCCACCCGAATCAGGCCCCGCTGCTTACGCCGTTGTTTTCGAGACGGTCCTCGATGTCCTCGACGACTATTTCGACATCGCCCACGCCAATCGCTACGACGGGCAAATTGAGGGCCAGGCTCGCGTGGCGCCCGGATTGCTCCAACTCTGGAAGACAGGCAGCCCGACGTTTTATGAACGACTCTTGGCGACAAGCCAGTCGATTCGCCATCGGGCGTTTGTGTTGATCCAGCCGCGACCCGAGGGAGGGTACGCGATTCACTTGACCATCGTGAAGGAACTCGAAGACTTGCCGCAACCGACTCGCGAACGGGCCGGCGCCGCCGCCTTCCGCAGCGACAACAGCGTCGATCGCGTGCAGGAGGTCATCGACGCCAGCCCGCCGACCGCAGGCTGGATTCAAAAGGGAACCGACCCAGGCTTCGAACAACTCATCCTCGAAAAGATCCGCCGGCGGCTGTAGCCCGATTCGGGCCGCCGCCGTCACTTGTCCTTCTTGAATGCGGGCGGGGCTTTGCCAATCGTGACCTTGATCGTCTTTTCTTCGCTGTCGCGTTGAACGACGATCTTCACCTCGGTTCCCGGCTTGGCGGCGCGAACCATGTCGACGAACTCGCGGATGCCGGTAATTGGCTTGTCGTTCCATTTGACGAGGATATCCTCGGCCTTGAGTCCGGCCTTTTGGGCCGGGCTGTCATCAAGGACTTCCATAATTCGGATCCGCGTGCTGTCGTGCTCCTGACGCACTTGCAATCCGATGTAGCCCGTCGCCTCAGCATCGCCGGCCTTCGCGGCGGCCAACCACGGCCCGATGGCAACGACCATGAACAAGCTCAGCAACAACCGCATGACGCTCCTCCCGGAAAATCGGCAGCAAGCGATTAGACGGGCTGGCCTCCGCGGCTATTCGCGAATGTTTCGGCACCGAATCAGCCAATTGAGCGGTCGAGATCTGCCGGCATCATCGGGGGATGGTCCGTGAACCTAATGCTCGCGATTCGAGACGGCTTGCAATGCTTGCGGGAAAGGCGCCTCGACGACGCGGCGACCATTTTCGCGAGCGTCTTGGAACTGATGCCGAACCACCCGGACGCCCTCCACGGAATGGGCCTGGCGTTGCTCCAACGCGGACAGGCGACCGAAGCAGCGCCGTATCTCTCACGAGCATCCGCGATTCAACCCGATAACGCGGTTTTTCACAACAACCACTCCGTTGCCCTATTGGCATCGGGCCAACCCATCGAGGCCGAGGCGGCCGCTCGGCGGGCCGTGCAAATGTGCCCGGATTATTTTGAGGCTCATCAGAATCTCGGTCTCGCTCTCTTCCGGCAACGCCGCTTCGCCGATGCGGAGGCCTCGCAACGCGACGCCCTCCGGTTGCGGGCCGGGTCGGCAACGGCCCATGCGGCTCTGGCCGACGCGATTCGAGAGCAAGGCCGCATTCGATCCGCGATCGAATCATATCAGGAGGCCATCCGGCTCGATTCGCATCTGAGTCACGCTCACGGCAACCTCGGTCTGTTACTGCTTCATCTTGGGCAAGCCGGAGCCGCTCTGGAACATTGTCGTCTCGCCGTCGAACTGCGGCCCGATTCGGCGATCAGCCATAACATCCTCGGCGAGTGCCTGATGGCCTTGGATCGGTTCGAAGATGCTTTGGCGTCATTTGAACAGGCGCTCCAACGAGACTCTCGCCTGCCGGCTCTGTGCGTCAACATCGGTCGAGCCTGGAAAGAAATGGCCGACGACACCGAGGCATTTGGTTGGTATCAGCGAGCCTTGGCCTTGGAGCCCGGGAACCTGGCAGCCCGATGCCGGTTGGCGGAGTTGATTCTCGATCACGGCAACTCGGAAACGTCGGCAGGGCTGTTTCGCGAATTGGTCGCGGAGCGCCCGGACTTCAACGAAGCGCGGATGGGACTCGGAAGGTCGTTTCTCGAACAGGGCGACGCGACCGCCGCCGCCGAGACCTTTCGCGAGGCGATCCGGCTTCAACCCGAAGTGCCGGCCCATTGGGTGTCGTTGGGCCAGGTGTACTCGACCGGCGGCGACTTAGCCCAAGCGGAATCGTGCTTCCGCGAGGCCCTGCGATTGTCGCCGCGACACCTGGGTGCCTTGGCAAATCTTGCGACGACGTTGCGTGGCCGATTATCCAACGCCGATCAGAGCGTCATGGAGACGCTCATCACCGAGCCGACTCTGCGCCCGTTCCGAAAGGCGGCTGCCCTTTTTGGATTGGCCCACGTTTATGATGGTCGCGGGCAATACGATCGGGCCGCCGCGTCACTCGCTGAAGCCAATGACATTCAGAAACAGTATTATTCCGAGCGTCGTCAGAATTACGACCCGGACGCCGATCGCCGACACGTTGAGGGCCTCATCGCCGCATTCTCGCCGGGCTACTTCGCTCGGGTCGCCGGCTGGGGCGACCCGACACAGCGTCCGGTCTTCATCGTCGGGATGCCCCGATCGGGCACGACGCTGACGGAACAGATTTTGGCCAGTCACCCGCGGGTTTTCGGCGCGGGTGAGCGGCGATTCGCGGCCCTCGGCCTGGGACGCCTGCCGGGTTTGGTCAAACGCGACGCGACTCCTGTTGAGTGCCTTGCCGACGTGTCGCTCGGCGCCATTCGAGAGGCCGCGAACTGGCACCTGGCGCGACTCGCCGAACTGAACCCAATGGCCGATCGCGTCGTGGACAAGATGCCGGACAACTATCAACTCCTGGGTTGGATCGTCACGCTCTTTCCGCACGCGAGAATCATCCACACTCGGCGTGACCTGCGCGACGTTGCCTTGTCATGTTGGATGACGAACTTCAGCCAAATTCGATGGGCCAACGACCTCAACCATCTGGCCGAACGAATTCAAAACTACCAGCGACTCATGGCCTACTGGCGCGAAATACTGCCCGGCCGATTTCTGGAGATCGACTATGAGGAGTTGGTCGCCGATCTGAAAGGCGTTAGTCGCCGGCTCATCGAGTGGATCGAGCTTGACTGGGACCCGGCATGCCTGAACTTCCATCGAACCGAGCGCCTCGTTCGGACCGCCAGCGTGACCCAAGTCCGCGAGCCGATCTACACACGGTCGGTGGGGCGTTGGCGGCACTACGAATCCGCGCTGAAGCCTCTGTTCGAACGGCTCAACGAAGGCCATTAACGGCCGCGCCTGCCAACCGGCATTCGCCACACAATTGATGCGTTCGGAAGCAATATTCTCCGAGCCACGGTGCTGACGCGGGCATCGGGACGCTGAGTTTTCCGAAATTAGCGAGTGCGCCGAATTCACAGCCGATCCGGTTAGGCGGTATAGGAAATTGACGAGATATGATTGAACCGGAACGCGCAAACGGTTACGGTTGAGAATTGACGTGAAACGCACTGATCGCAGGCGATTATGGCCGTGAACAAACAAAACTACGCCACGCTTCGACTGGAAAACCTCCCCGATCGGATCACCCCCAGCGCGTTTCGGGCAGGCGATTCCGTCACCGTCGCGGGAATGAGGTACCTGTTTCAGAACGCGGTTTCGAGCGCGACCTCGCTTGCCAACGGTTTCTCCGACGCGGCCATGACCACGTCCCAGAAACTCACGACCAAGAGCGGCGGCTTGATTGATGGGCGAATCAGCGATGCCTTTGACGGTGCCCTGGGTTTTGCCGTTGATGGCTCGCCGCTCAACAACCACACCTATTACGACCTCGATGGCATCTGCGACTTGACGAACCTGACCATCACTTGCGATCCAGCCGATCGCAGTGTGCCGACGAATACGAATTTTGGCGGCGTGACGATCGCCAGTCAGTTTTCGTTCTTCACGATCAACAACACAACGCCCGGGTTGGCGGCTCAATCGTCAATCGTCCGTGCCATCTGGACGATTCACAACCCGACCAGCAGTGCCATTACTCAGACGTATCGCACGGTGAACAACCTCGCGTCAGATGCCGACACGACGATCTTCCGCACCTCCAGCGGTGACAATGTTTTCGACGCAGTCAACGATCAATGGGTTGTGACGTTCGAGAACTTCATCGGTTCGGCGACGACGAGTTCCGATGCCCGAATCCTGCACGTTCGCCGCGGGCCAATCGCCACCGCCGTCGCCACGGACGGGAACTACGCCGATGGTGACGAAAACCCGTTCGATCGCTGGACGATAACGGTTCCGGCGGGTGAAACTCGCCGGGTCATGATGTTCACGGGCCTGTTCCCGGGCCGGCAAGACGCCGCCGATGCCGGGCAGTTTTTCGAGAGCGTCTTTCGGCTTGATGCGGCGGGTTTCTTCGAAGGTTTGAGCCAGCAGGACAAGGCCGAGATTGTGAATTGGGATTTATCGCAACTGAGGGGGATTCGGTTGGCCGTTGGTGCCGATAGCGGCGGCGGCCCTCACGTTCGCGCCTTTGACGCGGGCATCACGCAGCGCCTCGATTTCTTCCCTTTCTCCGACGAAATTGCCGCTGGGGTGCGCGTCGCGCACGGCGACGTCAACGGAGATGGGGTCAACGACCTCGTCACGGCGCTTGGCCCCGGTGACGCCCCGCGCGTGACGGTAACCGACGGCGTCAGCGGCGCCGTTCTATTCGACTTCCTGGCCTTCGACGCCAACTTCCTCGGCGGGGTCAACATCGCGGTCGGCGACGTGAACGGTGACGGGTTCGCGGACATCATCACCGGCGCCGACGCCAATGGCGGGCCTCACGTCAGAATCTGGGATGGCGCGACCGGCGATGATCTGGGCGGGTTCTTCGCGTACAGTCTCGATTTTCATGGCGGCGTGCGCGTGGCGGCGGCGGACCTCGACCGCGACGGCAAGGCGGAAGTGATTACCGGCGCCGGCGACAGCGGGAGCGCCCACATTCGGATTTGGAACGCGGCTTCCTTGACGGAGAACTACGGCTACATTCCCAGCCCCGAAGATTATCGTGGCGGCGTGTACGTGGCCACCGGCGACCTCGACGGCGACGGCATCCCGGAAATCGTAGCCGGCGCCGGCTTGCGCCGAGCGCCCGTCGTCGAGCTTTACTCATCGACCGGGACGTTCAAACAGAGTTTCATGGCTTACAGCAGCGAGTTTGAGGGCAGCGTCCGCGTCGCCGTCACCGACATCGACGCCGATGGCCGGCTCGACATTATCACCGGCCCCGGCCCCGGCGGCGGCCCGCACGTTCGGGCGTTTCAAGCCGACACCTTCGCCGAAATCCACGGGTTTTTTGCTTTCGACGCGAGCTTCTTCGGCGGGATTTTCGTCGGATAGACCGACCGGAAAACGGCCTTCCAAATGTCCCCACGCGCCTCGACAATCTAGCGAACGCTGGAGTGTTCGCTAGCGCCTCACCAGTCGCCAGATGAGCGTGGCGGCGACCAAGATGAACAAGCCGTCCGCGGTCCACAGAGCCAGAATCGGGTTCAGTTTCCCCTGCCGGCCGAGGTTGTTGGCACAGATCATCATCGGATAGTAGAGGCCAATGATCGGCAGGAAACAACTCACGAAGGTACTCAAGTAGTCGCCGCGACTGGCACGGATGCCGACGGGGCACCCCACCAAGACGAAACAGAGACAGGCGACCGCCATCGCCGGCCGGAACTGCCGCTCCGCCGCGAGTTGGTGCAGATCGTTGACAAAGACGCTTTCTTGCCAACGGAGACCACGAATCCATTCCTCGACCACGGGATTCTCCCCGGGCTTCTTGAGGTTCGCTTCGGCGCGCACCACCTCTTCATGTTTTTCGGCGAGCTTTGCCTTGACCAGAACTTCGCGTTTGGCAATGTCGGGCCAAATCAAGTCGCTCGTCGGCGGACGGTCCTTGTCGCCAAAGACCTCTTGAGGCAACGGTTCGCGCAACGTGAAATGTTGATAGGTCCCCGCGACGCCGTCGCTCTTGCTGATGATGGAACAACGCGACATATCGATAACCATCTCACTGATGGGGCGTCCCGTTGCCGGATCGATTCGCGTTTCGATGCGCATGCTGGCCTCGCGAGCGCGCACCACGGGGTCGTATCGATCCGTGCCGACCTCGCGCCGTTTGAAGATGGCGTCAATGAGCCGCCGCCCTTGCACGTCGCGAGCATAGATCACATACGGGATTCGTGGATGACGCAGGCAGAGTTGGCGTTTCAACAGCGTCAGGATGACTTCGTTGAGATCGTTGACCACCCGGACCCGAAAATGTTGCATGCACATCGGAATGGTGTACATGTAAAGCCCAAAGGTCAGAGTCGTGGTGGCAACCCCGAGAAACAAGCACGGCTTGACGATCGACCAAAGGTTGATGCCGGCGGCACGCAATGCGGTGATTTCGTTGTCGGCAGCCAATCGCCCATAGACGAGGCAGGTCGCAAAAAGGGTCGTGGCCGGAATCGTGTACGGCAACATGCCGGGAATCATGAGCGGGATCACGGACAATATCTGCGTTGGGGCCAACCCGCGTTGGGAGGCCTCCACGACCACGCCGCACAACACAAGGACGGCGGTCAGACCGACGAGCGCCAGACTGAACACCTTGAGGAGGTCCCAGAAGATCATCCGTTGAATCGTGCCGATCATGAAATCCCCTCATCACCACACGGAAAATCGAACTCCCGAAAGGCATCTCGCCCTAGGGCGATCGCACCGGCTGAGGCGCGGTTCGGGTCGTTTTATTCTGACCTCGTTCCAACAATCGCCGGACCGGCTCGACCAGCACGGGCACCGGCTCGGATCGATAGTCCAATTCGCCCCCGAGTTCTCCGCGAATCTCAATCTTGTAAAGATTCCGGCTCAGGGCATTGGGAATATCGTGAATCGGCGCCGGCAAGAGTTGCAGAATCCGCAGCCAAATCGCATAGGTCTCGAAGATCGCGTTTTTCCCATCGAGGTCCGTCTCGCCTTTGCCGCTGATGCTGATCAGGTTGCCCAACAGATCGAGGTGCTCGACGTGGACGCGGTTGCCTTGGATGCGGAACCTTGCCCGTGCTTCTTCAAACATCGTCCGGTCCGGCGCCTGGAGCTTGAAGAACTTCAGCAATCCAAGCAACAGCGGAAGGTTGCCGATGCGTCCATCGGGAATCTCGATGGATCCTCCGCCGCGCATTCCCGCGAGGTCCGTCCCCTGCCCGCTGAGGACGACCTGGGCCGCGGCGGCGCCTTCGAATTGAGCGTCCTTGCCGAATCGGTTTTGGCGAGCGATCTCTTCGAGTCGCAGGCCCAACCCATAGAGGGAAATGTCGTAGCGCAAGATCGGCTCGTAGGTCAGCCTCGCCTCTCCGCCGATATCACCGCCATACAGCTTGCCTTTGAGATGGCGTACTTCGACGATGCCGGGACGTTCCGGGTCGATGACCAGTTGCGTATGAACTTGTCGCAGCGACTGGCCGAGCAATTGCGCTCGATCGAAGAGCAGGTTGCCCACGATAGCGCCAATACGCCCCGAGCGATACTCGCCACGCAAAGCCACGGTGCCGAACACGTCTTCCCAAGCGACGCCCGTCTTCATTGAAGCGCCCGCCAGGGTCAACTGAACGCCCTCCCAATAGATCCACGGTGAGGGATCGGCAGCCGGCAACAGATTACCGGAGAGTCGTACCGACCCGGTCGCTTGGGCTTGGGGAATGATGCGGGGCGTGGGTGACGCCGGCGCCGCGGTTGAATCGACGATGATTTCCCGGGCCGCCAGCCCCAAGGCTCCGCGAAGCTGAAGCGCGGAGGTCAACTCCCGCAACGGACCGGGCATGGCCGCCAGCAGGTCGGCATCGGGAACCAGCGGTGTCAATTGCAGGTCGTTGATGCGCACCCAAACACCGCCCGCCGGCTTCGGAACAAGCTCGCCACTGCCAAACCCCAGCGTTGCCGATCCATGCCGCGCCCGCCAGTCGTTGAGCTTCACGCGGCCGTCGCTGTAGTTGAACGCGCCGGTCACATCGCTCAGTTCATACGGAAAGAAATCAGGTTGCAATGAATCGATCCGCAATCGCGGGACCGCAACCTCGAGTTGCGGCGAGGCACCCGGTTGCGAAACGAGCCGGAAATGAGCCGAACCGGACATGCGACCTCGCGGCACTAACTCGCGCCAGACCGAATCGAGCCGGACCTGAGCCAATGCCCTCGACAACTCCGTGTCGAGCGGCAACGCCGTGCCGTCGATGCTGAGATCGAGCGTCTGCGTCGGCCCGCCGGCGTCGAACCGGCCATTCACCCGAATCTCACCGCCATGATGCTGGCCCCGAAAGTCGCGGAACACCCATTGGTCGCTCATCGGCGAGATTGTGATGTCCGCTGTGCCGTTCACGTTTTCCAGCGGGTACGGGAACAGATCGTGGCAGATGGTGGCATCCTTGAATCGAATTTCAAAACGGTTGATGGTCCGTGTTTCGCCGCGCCGCTGATGAATGTGAATCGTCGCGTCGGCTCGGCCAGTGGCCCGAAACGAGCGAGCCACGTCTTGATATTTGCCCATTGCCGTCACGAGTTGCTCGTCCAAGGGCAAGTCGCGGCCCTTGATTGTCAGATCCACGCTCTCGTTCAGCCCCGTGCCATCGACCTCGCCGAGAATAGCAATGGGACGATCGCCGGCGTCGCCTGTTAGATCCACCTTCAGTCGTTCACCGCCGGAGCTATCAACATTCTGCTCCAACGTCCCGGTTAGTTTCCGCAACGGATACGGGAACCTCTCGAAGGCCGCCGTTGCGTCTTCCGGATGAAGGATGTAGTGCTTTGTCCAACCCTCTTGGGTTCGTTTGAATCGATACGAGATACTCACAGGCCCCGCCGGCGCGAATCGGCGATGAAGGTCACGCAAACCCGAGGTCTTGGGAAGCCTCTCGAAGAGTGATGCCGACAGCGTCAGATTCTTGATGGTCAGATCGACGTGATGTAGAAACCGGTCCCAATCGTCGGGCATGTCCGCCGGCAATTCCGTCGCCAGTTTCAGCGCGAATTCGGCGCGACCCGAGCGGGCGGAGCAGCGATCGATCGACAATTGGTTATCGCGAATGCTCATGGCCAAATCGAGGTCTTCCAACGCGACCGGTAGACTTGGATGACGCAATCGCCCACGATTAACATTCACCTGCAGGCGGTAAGATAACGGTATTGAAACTCCGGGACGATAGTTCAAATCCAGTCGCGCTGACGGCTGACCTTCCAATCCTCCCAGATGGTCGCCCAACTCTGGGAATCGCAGGGTCAAATCACGTTTCAATTCCGCTCCCAAGGGAACCTCGGAAAGCTCGATGGCCGCGGATACATGACCGGATCCGCGATCATGATTACCAACGACTCTCAATGGGCCATATGCCGAGACTCCCTGACCTTGAAATAACACGCTCGACTTATCGGGGTCACCGACCACGGTCCAATGGATATTGCTCAGTTCCAATGGAGGGCGTTCGATGCCTCGCAATCGATCTTCAAAGATGAGTTTTCCTTTGTCGATGACGACGGTGGGCGGCGACACCTGCCCGGCGGTGCGCCCGAAGACCTCGCTCAGATCAAGGCGACCGTCCGCCAGCCGGCAGGCTCGCAGGGTGGGACCGTGCATCTCGATCTTGCGGATCTCAATCTTGCCCTGTGATAAGAGTTCCTTGTCGTGATAGAAAACCGCCGATGGAATGATGAGAAACGCGACCCGCGCCGGATCATGGCGACGGGTGAGGCGGATGTCCCGGACACGAACACCACCCAGGAGCCGTAGCGAGGCGCTGCCGACTTCAACTTCCACGTCATTAAAACGCGAACGCAAGTGATCAGCGACCGCAGCCCGCACGGCTGAGGCGTTGGTGTGCGCGTGTATCAGCCACGCGCCGCCGGCCACACCTGCCGCCAGCAGAACCGCCACGGTTCGAACGATCCCGTTGCGCCAACTCATGTTCAATTGCCCGCGAGTCATGAACCATCGGCCGCCTGGCTTATAGGCAAGATTGCGAATTGAGTCCAGACGGACCGCCGGGGGCAATCGCGACGGCCATCGCCGCCGTAAATGGCAGTTATTACATTGGTTGCAGCAACGGCGAGACGACGCAACCGCGTTGACTCCAGCCGCGGTACTGACAATTCTTCCAGGAATGAATTACGTCGACCCAAAAGAACCATCGGGCCACTGATTGTGGTGCGATCTCGATGGAATGTCCGGTCGTAACCCAATGCATATTAAAGACTAACGCATCATGAGAATTTCAGCAGGGTGAGCGTCTTTTTTGTTGGGACCTTATCCGATCAGTGAGGCCCAGAAGGCATCCCATTGGCACTCTTCGCTGCGGAACAAAGCTCGCAGGTGGCACAAGGCATCGGCGCCTGGCTCGCTCCAACGCATACCACTGCCCTTCAGACGCTGGTTCACCACCTGTTTGCACGCTGCTTCAACCGGACCCGAACCGATTTGCCAGCCCATCCGACGGTAGCGAGGATAGTCCATCCGGTGCACCTGATTCTCGAAGTAGCCCAACAATTGCCGATGCGCTTCGCGGGCGGCGCGCCTGCGGCCCACATCCAAGGCACGCAACTCCGCCAGCACCGCCGCGCCCCCATCGTGTTTGAGCCGGTGGCACCACGATGAGGCCAATGCTGCGGACGCTTCCTGGTCATTCGGATGCAGCGATTTGGCCCAATCGCTCAAGTGCTCCGCCACATGGTAGAAGTCCAGGATCACCGCCTCGACCCGCGGGAAATTCATGGTCAGCCAATCCTCGATCCCCGCTCCGCCGTCACTGATGGCGATCCAGCGATCGGCTCGGTCCATGCCGACCTGCGCCGCCTGACGCCGTAATGGCTCGCCCAATGCCGACAGCCCATCGGTCAACCCCGCCACATAGCGGACCTGGCCCGGCGAGCCAGCGTTGTAGACCATCGCCACCGCCGCCATCCGTCCGGACGCCGCACGGCCACCGGGACCCTGCATCCCCACTCCGGTTAAATCGGCTGAAACATAGGCGCAACTCTTTCCCGCGGCGTCCCGCTGCCAGGGCCAGTCTTGGGCCGGCCCAAATGTCTGACCCGCAGCCAAGCGACGACCCAACTCCGCACCGACACGCTCGGTCGTCCGCTCCACGGTTGATTCGGCCACGCGAAGACCCGCCAGACGCGGCAGGATCTTGACCGCCGCCTCAGCGAAGCTGACACCCAAGGTGCCCGCCAACGTCACCGCTTGTTCGGCTCCAGGACTCAGACCCGATGCTGACAATCGCAAGGCCGCATCGCGCGGGCAATGTCCAGCGTGGCAATGCCGGCAATAGTAATAGGCTCGTTCAACCGGCGTCACGCCCAGCATGGTCATGACACGTTTGACCTGCCAACGTTGGAATTTGGCTCCTTCGCGGCAGTGCGGGCAGGTGCGGGAGGAACCATCGTACCCCCTTTTTTCCGCCCCGCGAGGGCGGCTTCGACCGCTTTGGCACCCACGCGCAGAACAATGTCGCGGATGGCGAACTCCGTGTCGCCGAATATGGTGCGGTCGTCTTTCGTCGCCAGTAATTCGGCCAATTCAATCAAGTCCGCTTCAGCGGCTTGGCGTATCGCCTCCAGAAGACGATCGGCCTCAGCCTGTTGCTCGATGGACAAGGTTGTGCGGCTCATCAAGGGCCTCCTGCCAGGGAAAATTCGAACTGTCACTCATCCTCGAATAAGAATGTCCAAAAATCCACCAACTCTCGAGACGCTCACCCCAGGCTTTTGCCCGTGCCGGATTGACCCGACCCAGGTTGACGAAACTCTCGCACGCGGGTAAGTTTACATAGGGAATCCCGAGGAATCCGGAAGATGGTTCGCGGTCTGTTCATCCTGATTGCGTCGCTGCCGCTGCTGCTGCCGCAGAGCATCTGCTTCTGCCATTGGTTCAAGTCCGGCGATGTCCACAGCTCGGCGCCCGAACACGATGATGACGCCGGCGACCATGACCATCTTCCCGGTTGTCCCGCGACTCGGCCGTTGTTCGTTCCACTCACCGCATCAACTGCCGCCAGCCTCATCGCCATCGAATCCCCCGCCGAGGTCGCGACTCTCGCAGCGTCCAGTCGTCCGGCGGTGACGGATTTCCCATCGCCGGAGTGCCTCGATTTCGGACTGCCCGATACGCCTCGCTCTCGCTCACTTTCGAATCTGCGCATTTAGCGACTCCGCGCGCGATCCCCCGGCCATCACTCGCTCGGGCGCGATGGCTCGTTGCCGTTTCTGAGGCATTTTCCGCGGAGAGGTCATGAAATCTCGAATCCTGTTGGCGTCGCTCGCTGGGTTCGCGCTGCTGGCGGCGGGCTATTTCACTCGCGACACCTGGCAAGAATGGCTCTCGCCGGCGGAGTCCAAACCCGCGGCAGACGCCAGCCACGACGGCCATGAAGACGAACCGCAACGGGTCGTCCTCACTCCGCAAGCTCGCGCGAACTTGCGACTCGAAACTCGGACACTGAAAACCGAAACGTATCGACGGACCATCGCGATCCCGGGCACGGTAATCGAGCAACCCGGCCGAACGGATCGCGCCATCGTGGCACCGTTGGCCGGCATCGTTCAACGCATCGCCGCCGCCCCCGGCGAGGTCATCGGCCCCGGATCCGAACTTTTCACGTTGCGACTGTCGAGCGAGGCCGTTCAGACCGATCAAACGGAATTGTTTAAGACGACGCGGGAAATAGAAATCAACGAGGATCAACGCAAGCGCCTTGAAGCTTTCGCCAAATCGGGAACCATTTCCGAGACTCGGCTTCTCGACCTTGAGTATCAACAGCGGCGATTGACGGCGACCGCGAAGACGTTGCGGCATCACCTGTCGGTTCACGGCTTGTCGCCGGAACAGATTCAGAGCGCCGCGGAGGGCCGATTCGTTAGCGAGATCGTCGTGCGGGCGCCCGCGAGACCCACGGAAACCGGCGAGAGTTTCCGCTTCGAGATCGAAGAGTTGAAAGTGCAAACCGGCGACGCCGTCCAAGCCGGGCAACTCCTGGCGACGTTGGCGAACCCCACGACGGTCTGGATCGAGGGGCGGGCATTCCTTTCCGAAGTGGCCTTTCTGGATCAGGTCGCCCGCAATGGCTGGCCGATCCGCGCAGAACTCGTGGAGGCGGCCGGTAACTCCTGGTCGGCGCGCGAGCATCAGGTCACGATTCGCTTCGTGGGCAATCGCGTGGACTCCGGAAGCCAGACGGTCGCGGTATACACGACGCTCACCAATGAAAGCCGAGAGATGGCGTCGGGCGGCAAGGTCTATCGCGTGTGGCGCTTTCGGCCGGGACAGCGAGCGCGGCTGATCGTGCCCGTCGAGGAGTATGCCGACGTGTTCGTGTTGCCGGTCGAGGCCGTGGTTCGCGATGGCCCGGACGCCTTCGTGTTTCGCGTCAACGGCAACGCCTTCGATCGCCGGCCCGTGGCCATTCGTTATCAAGATCGTCACAACGTCGCCATCACCAATGACGGCAGTATCAACGCGGGCAATCAAGTTGCCGCAAATGGTGCCGCCGCCCTGGACCGCATCCTCAAGGCGAAGGCCGAGGGCGGCGGCGGTCATGACCATCATCACCATGACCACTAATCGAGGCGACCATGCTAAATGCCATTATTCGATTCTCGCTGCACTATCGTCTCTTGATCGTAGTCGTCAGCCTCATCGTGCTGGTCTACGGCAATTTCGTGACGACGACCCTGCCGATCGACGTCTTCCCCGACTTGGATCGGCCTCGGGTCGTGGTGATGACCGAAGCACCGGGGTTGGCGCCCGAGGAAGTCGAGACGCTCGTCACATTCCCGCTAGAATCGGTGTTGCTCGGCGCCAATGGCGTAATCGCGGTCCGCAGCCAGTCGGCACCCGGAGTTTCGGTCGTCCTTGTCGAATTCGATTGGGGATCGAATATCTACCTGGCGCGGCAGACGGTTCAAGAGCGCCTAAGCGAAGTATCCGGCTCCATGCCGCCGGGCATCAAGCCGCAACTGGCGCCGATCAGCTCGATCATGGGGCAGATCATCCACGTCGGCTTGGTTCGGCGGTGCGGGCCGAGCGGCGGCGAATTGTCGAGCATCAATGGCACTCGCTATCTCGCCGAATGGGCCGGCACCTCGGTCCGCGTTTGGGATCCCGTCGTTCGCAATGACCCATCGCGATGGCAGCCGGTGCCGGCAACCGCGCCGGCTCCGGGCGACGATCGCCGCACGGAGATAACCCTCGACGGCCGCCGCTATTCGGTCTATTTCCTGCCGCCGGATCAACAGCAGATGGCCCTGCGGACCACAGCCGATTGGGTTCTGCGCCCGCGACTTCTCAAGATCTCGGGGATCGCTCAGGCCGTTCCGTTAGGCAGCGGTCGTAAGCAGTATCACGTTCTGGTGAATCCCGCGGCGTTGCTCGAATACGATGTCACCCTTCATCAGGTCGAAGACGCAGTCCGCAAGAATAACACGACGGCAAGCGGCGGATTCGCCATCGCCGGCGAGCGGGAGCGCCCCATTCGCATCCTCGGGCGCCTCGGGCCGGATGCCGAACAGGTGCTGCGTGACCTGCGTGAGCTGCCCGTGAAAGTAACGCCGCACCGGTCGATCCAACTGGGTCAGGTGGCGCGTGTGGTTGAGGCGCCGCAACAGCCACGCGGCTCGGCGAGCGTCAATGGCCAGCCCGCGACCGTGATGATCGTCACCAAGCAGCCGCACGCCGACACGCGAACCGTCACCGATCAGATCAAGGCCGCCATGGTCGATGCCGAAGCGACACTGCCCGCCGACATCGAGATCGACTTGGAGCTATTCCAACTAAAGCGATTCATCGACACGGGCATCTATAACGTCGGCGAGGCGCTGGTCATCGGCGCGATTCTCGTACTCATCATTCTGTTTCTGTTCTTGTTGAACTTTCGCACGACGTTTATCTCTCTGACCGCGATCCCACTGTCGCTGGCGATCACCGCCTTGGTGTTCAAGCTCATCGGGTCGCTGACAGGGGCAACGTTGTCAATCAACGTCATGACGCTTGGCGGAATCGCGGTGGCCATGGGCGAATTGGTCGATGACGCGGTTGTCGATGTCGAGAACATCTTTCGGCGACTCAAGGAGAACAACGCGCGTGCGGAGCCTCGGCCGATCGCGACGGTCATCTACCAGGCCAGCGTCGAGGTTCGCGGAGCGATTGTCTTTGGCACGATCATGGTCATCCTCGTTTTTCTGCCTCTGTTCGCGCTTTCGGGTGTCGAAGGACGGTTGTTCTCGCCGTTGGGTGTGGCCTACATCGTCTCGATCTTGGCGTCGCTTCTGGTATCGCTGACGGTGACACCGGTCTTGTCATATTACTTGTTGCCGTCATCGCAAGCTTCTCATCGCGCCCATGACAGCCCGTTGTTGCGGATCCTGAAGCGAGGGGCCTTATACCTAATTCGGTTAAGCCTCGCCCGGCCGGCGACGCTCTTGTTGTTCGGTTGGCTCCTGGTCGGCGGGGCGGTGGTTGTCATGCTCCAGCTCGGTGCTGATTTTCTGCCGCCGTTTGACGAGGGCAGCGTTCAGGTCAACGTCACCCTGCCGCCGGGGTCGTCTCTCGATGCCTCGGATCGCACGTCGAAACTGGTCGATGCAACCTTGAACACGTTTCGTGTGACGGCCGATAATCCCACGGCGCCGGTCTTGCGATTTGCTCGCCGCACCGGCCGGGCCGAACTCGATGAACACGCCGAACCGGTGACGAATACCGAATATATCGTGGCGATCAACCCGGCCTCGGGCCGACGCCGCGACGACATCATCCGGGAGATTCGCGAGACTCTCGAAGATCAGGCGCTCGGGGCCGACATCGAGGTCGAACAGCCGTTGCAGCATCTGATCAGCCATATGCTCTCGGGTGTCACGGCTCAAATCGCGATCAAAGTCTATGGCGATGATTTGGACGTGCTGCGCCGCACGGCCGAGCAGATCAAGGGAGCCGTTCGCGACTTGCCAGGGATCACGACGCCGGTCATCGAATCCCAGCGACTCAGCGACGAATTACACCTGCGACTGAGGCCCGAGCAGCTTGCCTTCTATGGCCTCGATCGCGAGTCGGTGGCGGAGTTTCTAAGCACGGCGTTGCGTGGCGAGGAAGTGTCGCAAATTCTCGAAGGCCAGCGGCGTTTCGATCTCGTTGTGCGGCTCGACACGCCGTATCGCGACGACTTCGCCAGCCTCAGCCGGCTTCAGCTAGAGCTACCCGATGGGCGTGGCAAGGTGGCGCTGGGCGAACTGGTGACCATCGAAGATGGCGCCGGGCCGAATCTCATCAACCGCGAAAACGCCCGCCGCCGAATCGTACTGAGGATCAACGTCCAAGACCGCGACCTGGCCGGAGCCGTCGCCGACATTCGCGCCCAAGTCAACGAGCAAGTTCGCATGCCGGAGGGTTATAACATCGAATTTGGCGGGCAATTCGAGAGCCAAACGCGAGCCACGCGCATGATTGGGGTGCTGGCAGCCGTTTCGGGCCTGGGTATGTTCGTCGTGCTTTTCATGCTCTTCCCCTCGTGGCGAATCGTGTTGCAGATTCTGAATGCCCTGCCGATCGCGTTTGTCGGCGGTGTGGCCGCCTTGGCCATCACCGGCCAGACCTTAACGGTCGCGAGCCTGGTCGGTTTCATTTCGCTCGGCGGCATCGCGACGCGCAACGGCATCCTGCTTGTGTCTCATTACTTTCACCTGATGCGTCACGAAGACGAGGGATTCACCGAGGCGATGATTCTTCGCGGCAGCTTGGAGCGTTTGGCGCCGGTGCTGATGACGGCTCTGACGGCGGGCATCGCCTTGGTGCCGTTGGTCGTCGTCGGCCATGCGCCGGGCCGCGAGATTCTGTATCCGGTTGCCACCGTCATTCTTGGCGGTCTCGTCACCTCGACGGTCGCCGAATATCTGATTCACCCGGGGCTGTTCCGGCGATTCAGCGGTTCCGATGCCTTGCGCCTGCAACGAGAACGGGATGCCGAAACCGACGCCCCATACGATGATGACGACCAGTAATTGTTGCAATGAAAGGAGCAACCCAATGATTCGTCGAAGCGTGTTTGCCGCACTCTATGCACTACCTGCCACGGTCGCGTTGATACTCTGCGGCTGTCCGGCCAAGGTGAAGACTGTGGAAACGGCCAAGAGTGGAGGGCATTCCCACCCAAGCGCCGGCCCTCACGGCGGTCCGCTCGTGGAATGGGGCGACGAGGAGTATCACCTCGAACTTCTGCTCGATCGCGCCAAGAAGCAGGCGACGGTCTATGTCCTTGACGGCGATGCGAAGAAGGCGGTTCCCATTAAGTCGGCAACGATCACGATGACCGCCACGTCCGCTCAGCCGCCGATCGCGATTACCCTAAAGGCGGAACCGGACACGGGCGACCCCCCCGGGTCGTCATCGCGATTCAGCGGCCAACATGACATTCTCGGGGGCACGGCAATGCTCAAGGGTGAGATCAGCGGCAAAGTGGATGGCAAAGACTTCGCCGGAGATTTCAAGGAGAAGTCGGTTAGCGAGAAGAAATAGGGAGCACGCCGCGCGAGGGAGCACGCCGCGCGAGCAAGTGATGAACGATGCCACTTGCTTGCGCTGCGTGCTCGGTATCAGTTGCTTGCGCTGTGTGCTCGGCACCGGCGTATTGGCAACGCCACTGCGTATAATGGGGTAAACGCTGTTAACCGTCGTCTCTCGCGATGAACCGTTATGGCATCCATTCCCCTCAAACCACCGAAGCTTGAAGGGTTCCGATTCGATGCTTACATCGGCGGCGGTGCCTTCGGTCAGGTCTGGCTCGCGACCGATCTGGCCCTCGGACAGCCGCGAGCCATCAAGGTCCTGCCCAATCCCGACGATCCGGCGGCGCGGGTGATGCTTGTCAACGAGGCCCGACACATGGCCTCGCTGCCGCGCCATCCCAATCGTGTGTTGGTGCATTCAGCAAAGAACGGCATAGCCAATTGCTTTGTGGTCATGGAGTACATCGACGGCGGAACCCTGAAGGCCATCTCGCCGATGCCTTGGGAGACCGCGACCTCGCACATTCTCGGAGTTGGCGATGGGCTCCGAGACGTTCACGCCGCCGGCCTGTTGCATCGCGACATCAAGCCCGACAACGTCCTGATCAATTCGCGGACCGGCGACGCGATGCTTGCCGACTTTGGCATCACGGCAACGCTTCACCATCGGGGTTGGGGCGGCACGCTCGGGTTCTCGGCGCCCGAAATGGACAGCACGCGCAACCCGACCGGCGTGGTCAGCGCCAAAGCGGACGTTTATTCCCTCGGGGCAACCTTTATCTATCTCCTCTCGGGGCAACCGCCGATTCAACCGTCGCCGATTCTGCACTCAGCCCTGAGGCCGGTCCCGGATCGGATCAAGTTGGTGATCGCCAAGTCAATGGATGCGACGGAGACAAATCGATTCAGTCTCGATGAGTTCATGGCGGCTCTGCGTCAGGCTCGATGGGAGGAACTGACGGCCGGCCTCGGGGCTCCCTCGCGCCCGTCGCCTCACAGGGTCCGCCTTGAGGTGACCAAGTTCGCAGCGCCCGCGGCGTCGCCCGACGACTTTTCGCCAATTCCGAAGCCGGCGCCCGGGTATCGCGCCGGCGACCGTGTCAAGTTCGAGGTGACCGCGACGGCCGACGGATTCCTGACCGTGCTGGCCGATGACGAACGCGATTGGAGTATCGAGTTACCTTGCGAAGAGCGCCCCAAAAACGACGTGTCGGCGAACACGCCCACGGCGCTCATCTATTCGTTAACAGCGGGTAGTCCGCTGCGCCGGCTGTTCGTATGGACACGGCATCGGATCGACATCTCGGCTGCAGAGTGGAGAAAGCTGATTGAGGAGAAAGCCCGTCATCGCCGGCAACCGACGCGAGGCGGCGCCCTGGTCAGTCTGGCGACGGGCGATCTTCCGATTGGTGACATGATCCTGAACGCGGTCTCAATTGCCGTGATTTGACCCCTCGATGAAAACCACTGGCGCAGAATTGGCAACGGAGGCAGGTTGCGGTGACCTGTTTTTGTTGGGCCGGTGGTGCCGGTTTTGCCGTATTTGGCAAAGTTCGTGAGAATTCCGTCCGAAGATAAAAGCGGAGAAATCGGACGGCTCCAGCCATGGCCGGCGCGGAAGACGTTAGGCCAGCCGACCGGCGGGGCGCACGAACCATAGGGGGAAGGGAATGAAACGGACCGCAGGAGCTTTCACGCTGCTGGCCGCGCTGGGCGGATGCGTGTCCACCCAGCAGACGGGTGGCACCTTCGGCCGCGTTGGCCATACCCGCGATGTGCCCGGTGTCATCGGAGCCTGGGGCGAACCCGTACCGATGATGGGCACGGGTGGGAAGAAGCCGGCCGGGGCCGACATGGTCCTCCCGGTGAAGGCCGGCGATGGCGTGTACGGAGCCAGTTATCAAACCGCGAAAGACGCGACGGGATCGGGCATCGTCCAAACCGGCTTCTTGCGAGGCAACTCGCTTCCGCCGGCTCCGGCCGTCGGACCGCCGGGAGCGGTGGCTGCCTATGGCGCGTTGCCGCCCGGCGTTAGCCCCGGCAGCATGATGCCCGGGAGCCACGCGCGAAGCTCGATTCGCTTCGCCGGCCCTGCCGGCATGAAAATCGGTTGGGCCTCTCAGATGGGACCGGACGGCCGGCCCTTCTACCGCCCGCAATTGGAAGCCCCGGGGCGATACAACTTCGTCCAAGGCTCGCTCTATCGGCTGAAGCTCACCGACATCCCGAACCGGCCGGGGCTTGAGTTGTACCCGACCATCGAGGTGATCGCTCAGAACCCGAAGACGACGACGTTCTTGGCCCATAGCGCGATTCCGCTGGCGTTCACCGACGACGACTTCGAGCAGGTCGCCGGCGGTAACCTGGTGGTGAAAGTGATCTACCTGCCCGACCCGCAATTCCAGGACCTGGCAATCGCCGGCCCGGATGAGGTGGTATCGACGAAGCTCGAGCCGGGCATGGATCCGGTGATCGAAGCCCAGCGTCGCGGCAGCGTGTTGTTGATCGTCCGGTTGGGCAACATCGACCTGGAAGCGCCGAACACGCCGGGTATGGAAGCCGGCAACCCGTTCGGTGGCGGCCCGGGCGGCCCGATCGGCGCGGTTCCGGTGCGACCGAGCAGCCCGGCAATGGCCATGCCGTTGCCAAGGCCGAACACCCCGCCGGGATTGAGCGGCCCCGCGAGCCCACCGCCGGCGCCTTCGGTCGCGGTTCCGCCGCCCGCCGCACCCATACCGGCCATGCCCACGGCCAACCCGAAGCCCAGCAGCAGCCTGCCTCGGCTGCCCTGACCTCGCCCTGACGCCCGCAACGCGGACGGGGGAGAGAGGATCGAAACACCGTTCGATCTTCGCTCCCCCTTCGTTTTTTCCCCGCCTGCCTCGCGTATTCGTAATCCCTCCCGCCGGAGTCCCCCACAATGACCCATGTGATACTCTCGCTCCTGATGCCCTTGGCCGCGACGCCGCCGCTTCACCAAGCCCCGTCGCCGCCGCCCTGCCCTGTCCTGTTCACGCGGATCCTTGGACCCACCGGTATGCGGGCGACGATCCATCCGGCGACGCCAATGGCCCGAACCTTTGAGACGCCGGCCCAAGCGGGTTTCCGCCCCGGATACGCCTATCGCATCGAACTCAGCGATATGGCCGCTTTTCCGGGTATCAAGCTGCATCCGTCGCTCGAAGTTCGCGGGATGCTCAAATTCCCGCTTGAGCAAGCCGTCAAGCACCCCATCCCGTTGGTCTTCTCCGAGGATGAAATCAAGCGCGTCGTCAACGGCGTGCTGTTGACCAAGGTCTACTACCTCGAAGACCCCGAGAGGGCGGCCCCGATTCAGTCCGGCCCCGATGCGCCGATTGTGTTCGAGGCGCCTCCGGGCGTCGATCCGATGAAAGAAGCTCGATCGAAGGGCCGCATGATGATCGTTGTGCGGCTCGGCGAACGAGAGATGGCGCCGGCCGAACTGATGCATGCCAACGTGCCCAACACGATCATGTTGCCCGGCGAACAGATACTCGGCCCCGCGGCCGCCCCGCCGCAAATGCCCTGGGCTTCCTGGCCGTCGGTTATCGATCCCATCGCCGGCCCGAAACCGATGGAGGAAGAGTGCGTACCTGATGGCGGCGACATTCGCCTGCGGGCCGGTATCGGCCCTGACGGACGATTGGGAAATCTCGATCCGTCCGACACGGCAATGGAATACACGACGGCCCGAGGCAATCGCAAGCTGACGGTGTCGAATCGCGTTTGTCTTTGCGCTCCACGCTTCGCGGTGATTCGGCAGGAATTGCTGCCCGGCGGACTGGACCTGACGGTCACGCTGGCGTCGGCCGCCATCCGCAAGGGCCAAGACACGCTTCGTAATCGTATCCCTGTCGGCGCCTCACTTGGCATGAAACAGCCAGCGTTGATCCGAGGCCGAGAACAGCCGAGCGCCATTGTCGGCCGCATCGGCTTGGCATCGATCGAACATGTCAAGAATGTGCAGATCGTCGGCAAGGTGAGCGGCACGAAAGTTGTCGGCAAGGTCGTCGAACCGGACGAGATTTCCTCGACGCCACACTGTCAGCCGATTTCCTTGACGAAGTGGGCCGACCCCACCGATGCTCGTCCGGGTGAGATTGTGACCTTCTTCCTCAAATATCACAATCACACGACGGAGCCGGTGACCGACCTTGTCATCAGCGACAGCCTGATTGGCCGGCTCGACTATGTGCCAAACTCGGCTCGGTCCGACCGCGAGGCGACGGTGACGATCCAGCCGAACGAAGCCGGGTCGGTGATCGTGCGTTGGCAGATCAACGGTAACTTGTTGCCGGGCCAGGGCGGCGTCGTCGCCTTCCAGGCCAAGTTGCGCTAGGCGACCCGAGGAACGACGACGCATCGACGAGGTAATGGGAACAGGCTTCGTCGATGCGTCGCATTGACCCGTGAGAAGTTTTCAAGTCTGTCCCATGAGATAAGCACGGGCGTCGCGATAGACTTGATGGCAGCGATGTTGCCATTGCTCATCGTTCAAGGCGGCGCGATCCGGTGCCGGAAAGCGGACGACAACACGAAGCACGTTTTGCCGCTGGTTTTCCTGCGGTTCCAGAAGAAGTTCCATATCGATTGGCCCGTCGCGGCGTCCCGAACGCCGAATCCAGCTAAACGCGCCTGAAAGCGACGACCGCCCGCCCATGCGAACGCGGACATAGCCGGGCCGGCTTTCAATGACCTGCCCGCCCGCGTCGAACACGAAGCCCCGAATCTTGACCAGAGCGATGTCCTCGGGCAAATACGCATCCATGCCGTAGACGAGGGCATCGGGATCGGGCGGCGGCTTGGCGGGATCGGGCGGCGGATCGGGCATCGGCATCGGCGGGGCTTCAACGAGTAGTTGCGCCTCGCGCAGCGCGGCGTCATATGACTCGACCAACTCGCGAGCCGATTGCGGCCGATCATCGGGATTCTTCGCCAGACAACGGCGAACCACGGCTTCGATGGAAGGCGGCACCCAATTGTTCAGCCCCAGGTCGGCGAATCGCGGCGGCTCCTCGGTCGCATGGGCCAACAACAGATCCATGCTGGTCGCGCGATCGAACGGTAACCGGCCTGACAACAGCTCATAGAGGATCACGCCCACGCTGTATAAATCGCCTCGCTGATCGACCTCTTCGCCGCGAACTTGTTCCGGGCAGATGTAACCAGGCGTTCCGACGGCGAACTCAACATTCGTGTCCGTCAGGCGCTTTTCACCTGGTTGCGGGGCATCGACGAGCTTCGCCAGGCCGAAGTCCATGACCTTAATGATTTCTTGCGGAGTGTCCCAGTTGACCACCATCAGGTTGGCCGGCTTCAAGTCGCGATGGACAATGTCGGCGTCGTGGGCGGCCTGAAGCGCGTCGCCGAATGGGGCCAGAAGCCGTCCGACCCGTGCCGGTGTGAATCGCTTGTTCTTCGCCAGCAACACGTCCAGGCCGACGCCGCGAATGTATTCCATGACAAGGCAGGCCCCGAGCGGATCGTCGGCGGCGGCATCGTAATAGGCAACGGCATTGGGATGATTGAATCGCTGCATCAATTCCATTTCGCGGCGAAAACGTTCGCGAAACCTCGGCTCGGCGGCCACATGCTCATGCATGACCTTGACCACGACGAATCGATCCGGGTTGTGTTGCCTCGCGAGATAGGCGCGCCCCATGCCCCCTTCGCCCAGCGGACGAATCACTTGGTAGCGGCCCATAAAAAGGCGGCCGATCATCGGGACGGCCCCACTCATGCCAGAGATTAACGACGGACTTGATCAACTCTAGATTGAAACCGGCGAGAATGCCAATTCTCGCGTAAGAAAAAAGGACCGCCCCACCTCCGACACGGCCGTGCCGAGCTGTCGCGGACTGGGCCTTCGTGCCATTCTTCTCACGCCATCGCGGGGTGCAATTCGAGGCGGCCGTCGGGATAGCACAGGCGCCAATAAGGCACCCAGGCCAGTGTGAATTGACTGACGCGAATGTCGGTGCGGCGTGGGGATAACACGATCTCCTCAAAGGCTTCTCCGGCCGATTTCCAGCCATCGATGATCTTGACTTGATCGGATTGCCACGCGAGGTCGAGTTTCTGCAGTTTCGCGGCGGTTTTCGAAGCACTTCCCTTGGCCGGCGCCGGGCCGAGAACTACCTTTTGGGGTCCGGGCTTGAACCAACTCAGGACCGGCATGTCCCACATCGAATTCGCGGCGGGCGGCGGCGGCGGTGCGAGGTCCGCGAGCTTCTGACGCTCAGCTAAATAATCCGCCCGGGCTGCCGCAAGCTCGGCCTCGGCCTTTTGCCGCGCTAGGTCACGGCATCGGGCACCAAAGGCTTGCAGATCCTCGCCGGGACTGCCACGCAGTTCGAGTTCCTTGTTTTCGAGGATCGAAAGTTTCGCGCCATCGTAGAGAAAGTCGGCCAGCGACTTCTGAAGCGCCTTGAGCTTCTTCGGCGAGTTCAGCGACTCGGGGACTTCAGACCACGAGGCATTCGGAGCCGGGTCATTCGCGATGTCCACCGTCAGGCGTTGAGCCGTCGCCCAGTTGACGACGCCATCGGCCCGTGGCGCCTCGGCGAGCAGTCGGTACGACTTCGGAATCTCCAAGCCGCGTTTCTTGTCGGCGAACAGGACCTCGGCAACTCCGAGGAGGCGCGCCTGATACACCAGCGATCGTTTGGGCGGCAACACGCCCGGCACGACGGCAACCGCGACGGGCGGCTTGGCGGGGACATAGACAGGAACCAATCCTGGGGGTAACCCCGGCGGGACGTGCGACGTTGCGACCGGCGCGATCGCCGTCCCCGGCTTGGCGGCCGCCACCAACTGCTGCTTGTACACCTGATCGTCGGCCCGCGCACGCTGCCCTTTATCAACGCCCGCGCCTCCGCGTCGCTGGGATTTCAGCGGCCCGGCCAACTCCGCAACCTGATCGCGCGTCATCGGCCCGCGCAAGAAGGACAACGCCCATCGCGTCTGAAACAATAGCGGCTTCGGCTGATGGATGTTGTGCAACAAGAACACGCGATTCCCCAAGGCCGAGATCACCGTTTCCAGATACGACCGATCACTTAACGTGCCGTGTTGAGCCGCGACGCCCTCGAGACCCTCGATCAGCCTCGCCTTGTCGCGCTCGGTTTGCAGCTTGCCGACCATCCAGGTGCCCGCGTTCGAGAGGGCCTTGTAGTCGAGATCAACCGGGTTCTGAGTCGCGAGCAGAACACCCACGCCGAACGCTCGCGCCTGTTTGAGCAGTGTCATCAGAGGCGCTTTCGTCGGTGGGTTGGCCGGATACGGCGGGATATAGCCGAAGACCTCGTCGAAATAAAGAATCGCCCGCAGGCCGGTCGTCCCGGATTGCTTCCGTGTCCACGCCAGGACCTCAGTGAGCAGGAGTGTCAGAAAGAACATCTTTTGAGCGTCGTCGAGATGAGCTAGGTAGAAGATCAACTGCCGCGGCTTACCGCTGGATTCGAGGAGCTTGGCAAAGTTGAGCGGGTCGCCTTCAATCCAGGTCGCGAAACTCGGCGATGCCAGGAGATTATTAAGGGCCAGCGCCAGCTTCAGCCGGTCCTTTTCGGGGAAGAACGTGTCCACATCGAAAGCGCCGATAGTCCTCAGCGGCGGCACCTGGACGCGATTGATGAGCTGGGCCAAGTCAATGCTCTCGCCCTTGTTCCAGGCATGCAACAGAAGCTGGGCCAAGAATACGTGCTCCCGCGACTGAACAGGGTCGGTCGAGATTCCCGTCAGGCCCAACAACGCGGCGACCGTGGCGTCGATCTTCTGAGCGATCTCTTCGCGAGGCAGCCCGGGCGGCGGCGCGGCGAAGTCTTTCAAGATGGCCAACGGCAACCCCGCGTCGCTTCCCGGAGTGTAGATGGCCCATTCCGACGAATCGCGCAGACGGGCGATGCGATCCGGCGTTTGCAACGTATCAGCAAGTCCCTTCTTGGCGCGCTGGGAGAGTTGATTGGCAAACTCGTCGAGGGTCAGCTTTTTCGTTCGAGCATCTTCGGCATTAAGCCACGGCTTGAAGTCCTCGGGATTCAGGTCCGGGAACTGAAGCAACAGGTTGGTGAGGTCGCCCTTGATGTCGAGGATGACGCACGGAATGCCATCGATGGCCGCTTCTTCGAGGATCGTCAGGCACAAGCCGGTCTTGCCCGAACCGGTCATACCGACGACGACTCCGTGGGTGAGCAGGTCGCGGGCATCGTACATCACCGGCGGGCTATCGGGTCGCACGGCTCGCGCGGCTAAGTCGTATTCCTGGCCGAGATAAAAACACGCCGGGCGTTCAATGTCGATCGAGTCGGTCACGGTAACTTCCTGCCGAAGAACGGGTGATGGTTGCGAGATTAGATTATGACCAGTCCCGACAAGCCAACAAGTGAACGAATGGCAGTCGTGGTTGCCGGGCTTTGCCTCGGGCGTAAATTAGTGATGCATTCGAAAAACGCGATTCGAACAGTTTCATCGAGGAGAGATCAACATGGCGCATACCTTGGCCAATCTGCCCTATGCTCACGACGCGCTGGAGCCGGCCATCGACAAGATGACGATGGAGATCCATCACGGCCGGCACCACAAGGCCTATGTGGACAACCTGAACAAGGCCCTCGAAAGCGCCCCCGATCTGCAAGGGAAGTCGCTCGAAGAACTGCTTCGCGGGATTGCGTCAGTCCCCGAGGCGATTCGCACCGCAGTCCGCAACAACGGCGGCGGGCATCACAACCACACCCTGTTTTGGGAGATCATGGGGCCGAGCGCCGGTGGCGAACCCACGGGTGATCTCGGCGCGGCCATTGCCGGCGCCTTTGGTGGCTTCACGCAGTTCAAAGACAAGATCAAGGCCAACGCCTTGGGTCGATTCGGTAGCGGTTGGTCGTGGCTGGTCTGGGACGGCAAGGGCCTGCAAGCCTACAGCACCGCCAACCAGGACAGCCCGCTCATGGAAGGCCACGTACCACTGTTGGGAATCGACGTCTGGGAGCATGCCTATTATCTGAAATACCAGAACAAGCGAGCCGATTACGTCGACGCCTGGTGGAGCGTCGTGAACTGGAAAGCTGTCGCCGACCGCTTGGCGATGGCGAAAAAGTAGCTGATCGCCAACTAAGGCGCGGCATTCTGTCTAGCGATGCAACGCCGATCCGTCATGTACCGAAACCGTCTGTGTTGCGTCGTTAGACAGAATGCCCTTCATATTTCGAGATCCAATCACAGCGGTGAGAAGCGTAGGCAGGTCGTAATCAACGGTTGTTAATGTCATCATCACAAAACGAATGAAGAAGGCTCTATCGATGAACACGAACCTGTGGCGCCTTGGAACTGCTGCCGCGGCAGTAATTCTGCTAGCAACCGGTTTGCCGCTGGCCATTCGGGCGGAGCTTCCGCCGGATGCCTACGAAAGGATGCAGGCCGATGCCGACGAAGCGATCGAGGTCGAGATTACCTCCGTCCGGACAAAGGCCGGCGGCGCCGAATACTCCCAAGTGACCACGGAAGCAAAGGTCCTTGGCGTTCAACGCTCAAAATCGGGTTTGAAGAAAGATGAGAGCATCGTCATCGAATACGACATCTTCGACGTCGCCAAGAAAAAGCCAGGCTGGGCAGGGCCAAGTAGCCCGACGCTGGTGAAGAAGAGCGGGTCGTACATGGCCTTCCTAAAGGCGACAAAAGGCAAACCCTACGCGATCGCGGCAATGGGACGGAGCTTCTTGGCCATAACGGTGGTCAAATTCGCACAAAGCAACGGCAAGGTCCTTTCCGTGGCGGACGACTCGGACGAATCGGGCACTCCGATTGTTGTTGCCGATTCGAACTCCAGTTTGGCCCAGCAGTGGAAAGTGGTCAATGACGGCAGGTTCCTGAAACTCGTCAACCGCAAGAGCGGCAAGGTACTTGACGTATTTGAGGCTTCAATGGACGAAGGTGTCAAGATCATCCTTTGGGACGAGAAACACGAAGACTTCGACAACCAAAGATGGAGTTGGGAAGGCCCCGAGACGGCGCGACGACTCAAGAGCAAGAGCAGCGGATTGGTGCTCGACGTCGATAGCAATGGCAATGTGATTCAGAAAAAGGCCGACGGCAAGGCCAAGAACCAAACTTGGAGCATCAAAGAAGTCAAGTAGCCGGGACCAGGCGCGCGCATGTCGATGCCGACGAAGCGACCCGCGTTGGCTACGATAGGGGCAGCCGCATTCGAAAAATCGCACCCTTGAATGGCTCGGAGTCGATCTCCAACTCGCCGTGATGGTGCTGCAGAACCACGGTCACGAATGACAGTCCGAGGCCCATTCCGGCGCTGAGACCTTCGTAAAGAGCGTTGTCCCTTTTCGTGGTGAAATGAGCCTGAGTGCATCGAAGGCGCACGTCATCGGTCATGCCCACGCCATTGTCACGCACTTCAAGAATGGCGATACCGTCGCGACCTAGGACGCGGATAACGACCTCGCCCTTCCACGCCGCGGCGGCCAGAATTGCTTGGCGTCGGGCATCGGCTGAGAGCGACGGATCCCGCCGGGCTTGTTCTCGCAAGTGATTGCGCATCTCGAACGTCGCATCGCGGGCGTTGAACAGGAGGTTCTCAACCGCCTGCTGAATATGCGACAAATCACCGGTGACCCAAACGGATTGCGGCGCGTCCGAAGTCAGTGTGAGCTTCCATTTGTCGTGGGCCATTTCGGCCCAGGTGGCCACGGTGTCGCGAGCGATGGCCGCCAAATCGAGGCAAGTGATTTCGCTGCGGCTGGGGTCACGCCGCACGGTTCGAAGAATCTGTTGCAAACGTTCCGTAACTGTGCCAAGGGTCGATCGTACTTCGTGGAGCATCGATTGCTGACTCGGGGCCAACGCTTCGCCTTCCAGGCAGCGTGTCAACAAATCGTTGGGCCGCACCAGCAGGTTCTTGATGTTGTGGGCATACGATCCGGCCATGATGCCGATGCTGGCGTACAACTGCGACTTGAGTTCTAACGCCTCACGTTCGGCTACGTCGCGTGCGTGTTGGGCCCCGCTTAATTCTAATTCGCGTTCGAGTAACATCCGCCGGGCATGTTCGGCCTGTTGCTCAGCCAGTAGCTGGGCCAGTTCACGCCGGCGTTCGCGTCGCAGGAAGAAACCGACCCAGATGAGGGCCGCCCCGCCCGAGGCCAGCACCAAGCCGCCGGTCACGAGCATCAGTTGCTGCCGCTGTTCTTCGTTTCGACGAACCTTCTCAAACGCATGCAACCGATATTCGCAACGCACGAACGCCCGCTCGTCATTGCGCCCCAATATCGGATAATCCAGCTCCTGGACCTGCGACTGATTCTGGCTTCGAGGCGGCGGCGACGGTGAGACCCAGGAAAGCGGCGTCAGACCCGAGTCGGGGAATCGCACCTCGAAACGATAAATCTCGGGAAACAATGGAAGCTGACCCTGGTAGACCCGCGTGGCATCGGCCAACGCGGCCAATTGTTCCTCAATCTGATCGGCTTTGTCTCGAACGTCGTCGGGCGACGGCGTCCGCTCTGGGTCGGCCGCCTTAATCGCCTGATGAAGAGCCAGGTATTCTTTGATGAGTTCCGGGAGCGACTTGCGAAAGACGCGCGTTTCGTCGATCCACTCGCGCAGGTTGGCCTGATCGGCTTCGCGCCACCACTGGGCCCGGGCGTACAGATCATAAGAAAGCCAGCCGACCAAAGCGGCCCAAAGCACAACGGCCGGTGCAAGCCCGCGAACCAAGGCCCCACCCGGCGGCAGGGACACAACGGGTTGGGCACGGGCCATGAATTGCTCCGCGGTTATCGGGGTTGGCCGAGGGCCCTCGCCACCAGATCATAGCCATCGGCGGCCGTTACTTTGACGCGAACCAGATCGCCCGGTCGGAGGTTCTTTCCCTTCACCCGAACCAGCCCGTCAATCTCCGGTGCGTCCGCCGGGCTGCGAGCAACCCAATGGTTCGGCACTTCAGGATCGGGCGCGTCGATGATGACCTCGGTTTCGCGCCCCACTTGGGCCGCGTTCCAGTCGAACGCGATTTCCTGTTGGATCGCCATCAGCCGATCGCGCCGAGCCTGTTTGACGTCCTCGGGCAGGTGATCCGGCAACCGATCGGCCGGCGTGCCCGGCTCACGCGAGTATGGAAACACACCGGCACGCTCGAATCTCGCGGCGCGGGCAAACTCGCAAAGTTCGTCGAACTCCGCGTTCGTCTCGCCCGGAAAACCGACGATAAAGGTCGTGCGCAACGCCAGTCCGGGAATCGCTTGCCGAAGCCGGGCCAAAAGGGTCTCGGTCTCACTGCGGCTCACTCGCCGTTGCATCCGCTTCAAGACGCGGTCATTGATGTGCTGCAAAGGCATATCGAGATACGGCACGATCTTGGTCGCCGTTGCCAGCACATCGATGAGTTCGTCCGTCAGATACATCGGATAAACGTAGAGGATGCGGATCCACTCGATGCCGCTCACACGTTCCAATTGCCGCAGCAACTCGGCCAAGCGGACCTCGCCGTAGAGGTCGAGGCCATAGTATGTGGTGTCTTGAGCGACGATGATGAGTTCGCGAACGCCGTCGGCAGCCAGTTCTTTCGCCTCGCGGACGACTTCCTCGATCGGTTTCGTGACATGCTTGCCGCGCATACCGGGGATGGCGCAAAAAGTGCAAAGGCGATCGCAGCCCTCGGAGATTTTCAAATAGGCATAATGCCGCGGGGTGACCCGTAATCGGGCCGTGTCTTCGAGTGCCTTCACCGGCGCCGGTCGAAAGAGCGTGCGCTGTTCGAGCGTGGCCTCGGATCGCCGGCGGCGCCCTTGCTCGACGGCTCGGACGATTTCCTCGCGACCAAAGACGCTGACAAGTTGATCGACCTCGGGCACCGTATCCAGCAGCATCTCGCGTTGGCGTTCGACCAAACAGCCGGCGACGACGACGGCCCCGACCCGGCCCTGATTCTTCAATTCGAGCATCTCCCGGATGACGGCAAGCGATTCCTGCCTCGCTGGCTCGATAAAGCCGCAAGTATTGACCACGACGACATCCGCCCCATCGGCGTCGGGGGTCAGTGCGTAGCCATCCTGAGTCAACTTGCCGAGCATTCGTTCGGAGTCAACGAGGTTCTTTGGACAGCCGAGGCTGACGAAAGCAAGGGTCGGTTTGTTCGGAATCGTCATGGAGTTAAGAATATGAAGTTGGTTTGATCGGATCATCGTGCCCGGCTGGGGCTGAGGGTTTCCGCGGAGCGCGGTCGGCCCGGCCGCGCTCATGATCCCAAATGCGGCCGGGACGGCCGCGCTCCTTCGCCGGCCCGCCGCCCGATTTCTCCGAACTCATCTTCCCATTGGCCCAGGTGTGGATTCTCAAAACGGCTCTTGTAGGTGCTCTCATGATTCCTTAATCTGTAGTGGGGGCCTCTCGTCTATCGGCCCTTTCCATCATTACTCATTGCTCAGGACAAAGGGACTCCATGTCACCATGCACGTGCCGGCGACGTCGCGGGTTTACGCTCATCGAGCTGCTCGTGGTCATCGCCATTATCGCCATCCTCATCGGGCTATTGCTGCCCGCGGTGCAAAAGGTGCGCGAGGCAGCCGCGCGCACGCAATGCCGTAACCACCTCAAGCAAATCGCCCTGGCGTTTCATAATTTCCACGACGTCTATGGCCGGTTCCCGGATGGGGGCAAAAACGGCTCTGACACACCGGCCTCGAACCCCATGGCCACGACGTACCCCACCGGCCGAGCCGAGTGGAGTTGGACATGGCAAATCCTGCCGTTTATCGAGCAGGACAACCTTTATCGCCTCGCCGACAACGGGACGAATAACAACACAATCTATCGTAGCGCCATCAAGATCTACTACTGCCCCACGCGGCGATCGGCTCAGCTTTACAACAACCGCGGGAAGATTGACTACGCCGGTAACGGCGGCACTAGCAGCGGCTCGCCCAACGGCTTACTCACGCGCTTGGGCTTCGACGTCGTCAAGATGGCGAGCATCACTGATGGCACGTCGAACACCATCATGGTCGGCGAGAAACGGATGAAGCGCGACAAGTTCGGCATGAGTTACGACGACAATGAGCCATTCGTCGCGCCGGGCTGGGATTCGGAGATTGTTCGCTTTGCGGCGTCGGACCTCGACAAGCCCTGCTGCGGCCCGAACCAAGACATCCAATTCACGCCGACGCCTCCGTTCAGCGACCCCGACTCGGGGCTGGCGCAGTTTGGGTCATCGCATCCGTCGGGCATCAACGCCGCACTCGCTGACGGCTCGGTCATCGGCATTCGCTACAACATCACGCCGAATGTCATGCGCCGGGTCTGCCAACGCAACGACGGCGCCACGTTCAGTCACGACGAACTCTAAACACGGGAAACGGCCAACAATGGATGGGATTCGTTTGCGGATTGTAAGCGGATTGCTGTTGGCGGTCATGGTGGCCGGTTGCAGTTCCTCGCCGCCGTCGCCCAAACCGCTGAGTGACGATGAGATCAAGAAGCAGGAAGAGGATCTGAAAAAGACGCGAGCCAAGGAAAAAGGCGGCGACTCGATGCCGCCATGAAACCGAATGACGACGAGCCGGAAGCGGGGACGAAGGCCGTGAGGTCGCCACTCGCGGCCGGCTACTTCCGGCTCATCGACAAATCGGTTTCAGGCGTCTACCGGTTGCATGTCGCGCCGCGCTGGTTCCACGGCATTCGCGCCATGACCCGCGACAGCGGGCAGATATCCGTGATGCCGGCGAAGATCAGGCCAACGCCCGCGAAGAGGCTCAGACCATAAAACGCCTCGTGAACGAACATGCCCAGGCCAAGCCCGACCACAACAAATGACCCCATCAAGATTCGCATTTGCCGTTCCAGCGACATCGCCTTGCGGCCTCGCGTCACGGGTAGGCCGGCTTGTTCCCAGGCCAACGTGCCGCCTTCGACGTTGACGACGTTTGCCAGCCCCGCCGCCAGGAGCTTCTCGCACGCCTGCTTGCCCCGACTTCCGCTGCGGCAGATCACGTAGATCGGCCCAGCATGATCGGCGCAGATTCGGCGCACGGCCTCTGCGTCGAGCCGCTCCAACGGCATCGAACGCGCCACGCTGGCGTGAACCTCTTCAAATTCCGCGGGCGTGCGAACGTCGATCAAGATGGCCGACCCATCGCGACACACGTTCGCTACGTCGCGGGGTGATATCGTCGCAACCGACATCGTCCAACCTCCGTTTGATTGATTCCGTCACGACCGATTCCAACCGACAACTTTCGACTAACGCTCGGTTCCGTCGGGCACTCGGTCCGGCGGACTCGGTTGATGTTCTCCGGTGAGGGGCGTGGCCGGCCGCGACCGCGGCTCGCATCCGCCACTCGCTCAGGTTCGGATTCCCATTTTCGGAAGCACCCACACTTGCAGGATGATCCAAACGACGAGGAACCCCAACGCGACTAGAATCTCCATGGATGTTCTCCCTTCGCGACTATTCATGGGACATCGCCTTCCACGTCTTGTACGACCCCGTCAGATTGCGACACGCAAAGCCATGTTGCATCAGCAACCGGCACGCCGAATACGATCGCTGCCCACTTGCACAGTGCACCAACAATTCTCGATCACGCGGTAGCTCTCCCAATCGCCGGCGCAATTCTCCCAGCGGAATATGCACCGACCCGGGAATGGCGCCGCCGGCCCGTTCAGCAGCTTCGCGCACATCGAGTATCGCAACGGCGGCCGGATCGAGCTTCGCGACTTCGTGCCACTGAGCTACCCGCACCAGTTGGGCCTGGACGTTTTGGGCCGCCATACCTGCGAGGTTCACCGGGTCTTTCGCCGACCCGAACGGCGGAGCATAGCACAACTCCAACTCAGCGAGATCATCGACGGACATTCCCGCTCGGACAGCCGTGGCGATGACGTCGATCCGCTTATCCACGCCATCGCGGCCCACGGCTTGAGCGCCGAAGATTCTGCCGCTCTCGGGGCAGAAGAGTAGCTTCATCGCGATCGGCTGAGCACCCGGATAATAGCCCGCGTGCGAATTCGGATGAAGATGAACCACGTCGAACGGGATACCCAGTCGCGTCAGCGTCTTTTCGTTCACGCCCGTGCATGCGGCCGCCAAGTCGAAGACTCGGACAATGGCCGTGCCGATGGTGCCGGCATACGCCGACTCGCGCCCCGCGATGTTATCGGCCACAATTCGCCCCTGACGGTTCGCTGGGCCTGCCAACGGTATCAGCCCCGGTTGCATCGTGATCGGATCGAGGACCTCAATCGCGTCGCCTACCGCCCAGATGTTCGGGTCGCTCGTTTGCAGCCGATCATTCACCCAAATACCGCCTCGATCGCCGATCTTCAGGCCGCAGTCCTTGGCCAGTCCGATCTCGGGGCGCACACCGAGTCCGAGAATCACAACGTCGGCCGGTAACCGGCGCCCGCTACCGAGCACCACGACCGACGCCATCGCCGATTCACCGGCACCGGCATCCTCGAAGCCCGCGACTTTGTCGTTGACCACCACCTCAACGCCGTGCTTCACCAGTTCGGCATGGACCAGAGCCGCCATCTCCGGGTCGAGCGGTGCCAATATCTGCGGCAAGGCTTCCGCCACGCTCACCTTCAACCCGCGCCTGTGGAGCTGCTCGGCCATCTCCAAGCCGATAAACCCGCCGCCGACCACCACCGCTTGCTTCGCGCCCCGGGTCGCGATCCAACTGATGATGCTGTCCATGTCGGGAATCGAACGCAACGCAAAATGTCCTTCACGACGAATCCCCGGAATGGGCGGCACCAACGGAGCCGCACCGACCGCCAGCACCAATTCGTCGTATCGCTCGCGACTCACCTCGCCGCTTTTCAGGTTTCGGACCTCGACTACCCGATTCGAGCGATCGATCCGGGTCACTTCGTGCAGGGTCCGCACATCGAGGTTGAAAACCGCACGCAGTCGCTGCGGCGTTTGGACGAGGAGCTTGTTGCGGTCGGCAATCTCCCCGCCGATGTGGTATGGCAGGCCGCAATTGGCGAACGACACATACGGCCCACGCTCGAATACGACGATCTCCGTCTCTTCACTCAGCCTTCGCAGGCGGGCCGCCGTACTGGCTCCACCCGCGACGCCACCGACGATCAAAACTCGCTTCGACATCGCCTAGACTCACAAGGTCAGTTGCCGAACAATACCGCGTCGGATATTCCCATTAACTATCGACTTTCTGATTCTACGATATTATAATATTGCCAATAAGCAATAAATCAAGCGGGTTACCTATGATTGATACTCAACTATTTGACCAGCAACAGCTTGAGGCTCTCGCTCGGTTGTTCGCGATTCTCGCGGAGCCGGCCCGTTTGGCGATTCTTCAACGGCTCAGAGCTGGCGAGTGTGCCGTCGGCGTCCTGGTCAACGAATTGGGCATCAAACAAGCCAATGTCTCGAAGCAGCTCGGGATCATGTATAATGCAGGGCTACTCCAACGCCGCCGCAATGGCAGCCAGGTCATCTACTCGATTCGCGAGCCGATGATCTTCGAGTTGTGCGACTTGGTTTGTCGCAAGTTGCATGCCGACGCGCTGCGACAAGCCAATGCCTTTGGAGCCGCGCCACCGTGATCGAAGCTCGGAGTCGCCCCTATGCCTGACCCGATCTCGTTGCCCGTCCTGACGGCATCGGGCAAGCCGCTGCGGCTCTCGCCGACCGACATCACCCAATTCATTCGCCACGATCAGTGCGCCCGGTACTTGCGGCTGCAGCTCTCGAAGCACTCCGGTTTCGACATTTGGAGAGCGATCGAGGCCAAGCCTCAGCCGTTGCCCCCGCTGAGAACCATGGCGGGTCACGATTTTGAGAACAACGTCGAGGGTCTCCTCGCTCTTCGGTTCGAAGTCGAGAACCTCGGTCGGCCTCGACCGCATGGCGGCAATGACAACGAGGCCGTTGTGAACGCCGCCAAACAGTTGGCCCCCGGGAGCAAGAAGATTCTACTCAAGGCGAGTCTCGCGGTGCCGATCGACTCATGGCACCTAAACGGCGAGGCCGATCTGTTGCGGCTGGAGGCGCGCGATAGCGGCATCGATCTGCTGATCGTGGACCTGAAGAACTCCGCCGAAGTCGCCATCGAGCATCGGTTGCAGGTGGCCTTCTACTTCCGCATGATCGAAAGATTGTTTGAGCAATCGGGTCTTCACGCCACGATTCGGGCCGGAATTCTTTATCACGGACCGGCCGAATTCGACAAGGCTCACCGCGCGGCGGCATCGCAATGGCTTGGCCTACCGCGCCATTGCTTGGAGATGATTGACGACCTCAAGCCGCATCTGCGAGCGGTCGATGACTTAGTCCTCAAACCGGAATCGGCGGCGCATCGAATCGCAACCGCGACCTTGGACCAGTTGTCATTCGCGTTGTCGTCCAAATGTGATGGCTGCTGGTATCACGAGTTCTGCATGAAGTCGGCGGCCATGAGCGATGACCTGTCGCTGCTGCCCTACGTTACGGCCGTCGAAAAGGAGGCTCTCCAGCGTGCCGGCATTCGGACCACCAAAGAACTGGCGTCGCTGAAGGACCTTCACGATACGGAGTTGACGCCGGCAGCCGGTCGCGAGGAGATCGTTCGCGAGCTGTCGTCGTCGTGGACCCTTGGCCCGCGCCTCGACGAGTTGATCCATCGGGCGAAGCATTACCGCCGGCGTTGCGGTGACCCGATGCCGTTTCTGCCGTTCATTCCCAACAAGGGTCACACGTCGTTACCGTTCGCCGATGCCGACCACAATCCAAATCTGGTTCGAATTTACCTCGACGCGCAGCGGGACTACCTGACGGGCCACGTCTGGATGTTGGCCGCTTTGGTCAGCGCCTGCCAGCGCGGGAAACCGGATCGGCATCGGCGAAAAGTCGTGCTGCGGCATTTGGAGAAACCCCCAACCGCGGACGACGAGCAGAAGCTCTTTGCCGCGTGGGCCGCCGAGGTAATGCGAGCGGTCGTTTCGACGGCCGTGCCTGACGCCCAGAATCAGCGCCAGGCCCCGATCCATTTCATTGTCTGGAGCCGGTTTGAACATTCACTGATTCTCGACGGAATCTCGCGACATCTTCCGAAGGTGCTGGCCCGCGCCCCGCAACTACTGAACGCCCTGACCGCTCCCGCGGGTTTTAGCGCACCGGCAATTACTTTCCTCGAATCGGAAATTCGCACCTTCAAGAATTACCCGTTGACGTGCCAGTCACTTCATTCGTTGGCCGCCTATTTGAAGTTCGATTGGGACAGGCCCCGAAAGTTCCGCGAACTGTTCCGGGAGCGACTCTTCGATAGTTCGAGCCAGCCGGCGCCGACCGGCGACGGCACGGAGGGACCATGGATCACAACGCGTACCCGTTTCGGCAGCACGGTCCCGCTGGAGTATGCCTATGCGGCCTGGCAGCAACTACCGCCGGCCGGCGATGACAAGGACCCGTTTGAGCCGTTCCGAAAAACCACCTGGGAATCGCTCAAAGCATTTGAAGAACGTCGCCTGGACGCCATGGAACATGTCGCGAAGGAATTCCGTGGCGACGAACACACGGCGCGTGAGGTGTTTCCGATGCCCGACGCCGGCGACACCACAGCTCGCCCGGAGACATTGGCCCAAGCGCTGCTCGAATTCGTCACCGTCGAACGCCACGCCGCACTCGGGAAGTGGAAAGCCGCCCACCTTCCCGCGCCCGAACATCGCGTATTGACCGGCACAACCCTCTTGGCACGATATGTGGACGCCGATCAGACTGACGAAGCTCGGGAGAAAAACAAAGCATTCGCCGACAATCTCGCGTGCAAGCGTGAGTCGAAGGCCAACGAGGCGGAAGCAACCGACGACGCGGCAAAGGCGAAACGGACCAGCGTCAAGGGTATGCAAATCCGGTTGCGACTCGACGTGACCGGCTGTGCCCTGAACCTGCACGAGGCCCTGGCCCGCACGGATCTTGCCGAGGGTTCTCACGTGGTCGTCGCCCCGCGTTGGATCTCTGATCCGAAACCGCGGCCGGATCAACCCGCGGCACGGCACGCCCCGACACCCAGGCGATTGTTGTTGTCCGGCCGAGCCATTCTCGGGCCGATCGACGTGACCCGCGACACAAACAATCGGATCGCCACCGCGACCGTCACCCTGACCATGTCCGATACATTCGACTCGGACCGCAGCGGCTTTCAGTTCACATCAAGAGCCGAGCCGTTCGTGGATGGCGAGCTTTATTCCTTGGACGAATGTCCGAATGACTTCTACGGCAACATGTGTCGCAAGGTCGTCATGGGTTTGTTGGAAATTGAAGCCGGCACACGCTCGGGTCGCAACGCTCTGTACGATCGCCTAACGAGCCAGGAGCCGGTGCGCCCGTTGTCGCTGCCGCCGGAATTCATCTCGGGCCAGCAACGATATCTTGATGGTCTTCTCACCGCAATGTTCCCCGACGGTCTGGAGGAGAGCAAGCGCGACCTCATCGGCCGGCGAGGTGCGGACCCGATCGTTCGCGTTCAAGGGCCGCCCGGAACGGGCAAGAGTTTCGCGTCGGCCCATGCGATTCTCGCGCGACTGCAAGGCGCCATCGCCGCCGAAACGCCGTTTCGTGCCGTGGTCTCCTGCAAGACCCATGCGGCCGTGGATGTCCTGCTCGGGCAAATTGTCGAGAAACTGGCGGAGTTGGACGGTCTCCGCAACCGGTCGCCGGACTTGTTCGCGAACTACTTCGACGCACGACTCTTCGACGTGCCGCTGTATCGCTTTGATCCTCGAGGCGATGTTCCCCAGGACGTCAACGCGATGCACAAGAAGTCGCAGCGCTCCAAAGGCGGACCCGGCGCCGAGCGGATTGTCGGCGACGACAATCGGATGATCCTGGCGACGACGCCCGGCGGCATTTACAACTTGGTGAATGAGCTGGGCGGTGCCGACGGATTGTTCGAGCATCCGTTCGCCGATCTGTTAATCCTCGATGAAACCTCGCAGATGAACCTACCCGAAGCGATGATGGCCGGTCTGGCCCTCAAGGCAACGGGGCAGTTGATCGTCGTCGGCGACCATCGACAGATGCCCCCGATCCTGCACCATAATTGGCATACGGATCGACGCCCGCTCACCCGGCAGTTTCACCCGTTTCTGTCGTTGTTCGACGCGATTGAGTCGAAGACTCCACCGACAATTCGCTTCGAAGAGACGTTCCGCCTTCATCAAGATCTCGTGACGTTTCTTCGCGAGGCGATTTATTCCCGGGATAACATCGACTATCGATCGCGACTAAAGACGCCGTTGGATCGCCGTGAGTATGTTGATGATTTCGTTCGCGCTGTACTCACGCCGGAGCATCCGTTGGTGATCGTGACGCATGCGGAGTGCGTGAGTCAGAATCGGAATGAATTCGAGCAACGATTGGTGGAGCCGATCGTGAGGGCGATCCGGGAACACCACGACCTCGATTGGGAGCAAGGCGTCGGCATCGTGGTGCCGCATCGGGCCCAACGGGCGGCATTGCGTGAGGCGTTTAGCGAAGTGAACCCGAATACGCCCGCCGGTGTCACGGTGGAATCGGGGATCGATACCGTGGAGCGGTTCCAGGGCGGCGAACGGACGGCGATCATCGTGAGCATGACCGAAAGCGACCCCGCCTATTTGCGTGCGGCAAGCGAGTTCCTGTTTGACCCGCGGCGCCTTACCGTGGCGCTCAGTCGAGCGAAACGCAAACTGATCCTCGTCGCCGCCGAATCGATCTTCTCGCATTTCAGCCCGGACCCGGAAACCTTCGACCGTCTGCAGCTATGGAAACAGTTGCTCCACGAAGTATGCACGCGGAAGCTCTGGTCGGGTCAACGATACGAGACACGAGTCGTTGTGTGGGGCAACCGCTGACGAAATCACCACAAGGCCGAGGGGCGTATGGGAAACGAACCGGAATTATCTCCCCACGCGGGACGTAGTCGGGAGTTGTTGATCCTGGCCTTGCCGCTCATCATCAGTAACTCGTTTTGGACAATTCAACTGACCATCGACCGGGTCATGCTCAGCCGGCTCAATGCGGAGTTGGTGGGGGCCGCCATTGCGACGGTCGGCTTTTTCTGGACGCCGTTTGCGTTGTTTCAGCAAACCGTGAGCTACGCGACCACGTTCGTGGCACAATATCACGGTGCCGGTCGCCCGCTTCGGATCGGTGCGACGATTTGGCAGTCTCTTTATCTGAGCCTCGTCATGGGCATCGGCTTCCTGATTATGTGGCCGCTGGCGGGTTCGCTTGTCGGCATCTCGGGTCACGAATCCAGGTTGCAAGAACATGAAACAACCTATCTCCGATGCCTCAGCTTCGCGGCGCTGCCGATGCTGATCATTTCGGCGACGAGCGCGTTCTTCGCCGGCCGTGGCGACACGTGGCCGGTCGTTTGGATCAACGCAGTGGGCACGGTCGTCAACATCATCCTGGATTATGCATGGATCTATGGCCATTGGGGCTTCGCGGAGATGGGCATCGCCGGCGCGGGCTGGGCAACCGTCACGGGTTCCTGGGCGTCGGCGATACTGGGCCTTGGCCTGATTTGGCGCAGGCAATTTCGCATGGCCTTCGCCACTCTGTCGGCGTGGAGACCGGAGCGCGAGTTGCTCCGGCGGCTTCTCTACTTCGGAGTCCCCAGCGGGTTGCAATGGATGCTCGACGGCTTGGCGTTCACCGTGTTCATCCTTGTGATTGGGAACATCGGCTCCATCGAGCTGGCCGCCACGAGCATCGTCTTGACCATCAACATGACCGCCTTGGTGCCCATGCTCGGCCTGGCGCAAGCGGCGGCCGTTCTCGTCGGCCAACGCTTGGGGATGAATCGCCCCGACGTGGCAGGGATGAGCGCCGTTCGAGCCGTGGGGTGGTGCCTGGTCTACACGGGAATTGCCGGTGTTTTGTTCGTCACGACGCCGGAGCCGTTCATTGAGCTGTTCCGCGACAACGACGCCGAACGCTGGAGCCATGTGGCGCCGCTGATACCGGTGCTGCTTGGCTTCGTGGCCATCTATTGCACCTTCGACGGGACCAACCTGGTGTTGTCGTCGGCCCTCCGCGGCGCCGGTGACACGCGATTCGTGTCGCTGGCCACGTTGGCACTGGCCTGGGGCGTCATGGTCGTGCCGACGCTCGTGGCTCGCCGTTATGGACTGGGGCTGAAGTGGACCTGGATCTTCGCGACCGGATATCTGATTATTCTGACCGCCGTCCTTGTGTGGCGTTACCGGCAGGGCAAATGGCGCTCGATGCGCGTCATCGAGGCCGCCCCAATGGTGGAGGAGTGAGACTCGAAAGGGAATTTGACCGTGAGCGTCGCGGGGAAGATGGAACCGGCTTGAGGTTGCCCCGCCGGCCGCGATTGTGTTACAGGGGCGAGTTGAAGCCCTGATCGGTCAGGGCGCGGCAAAACTCAAGGACGCGACGCGGCATGGACGCCCCCACGAATTACCCCATCGATTGGCAATTGCCCACATTCACCACGCGGCAATTTCACCCGCGCCGCACTCGCTACGCCGTCTGCGTATTCGTGCTCAACGAGGGCGACCGAATTCGGCGGCAACTTCTGAGGATGCGGCCCTTCATGGAACAGGCCGACGTCATCATTGCTGACGGCGGCAGCAACGATCATGGGGTTGAATTGGCGTTTCTTCAAGACGCCGGCGCCGCCACCCTGCTCACCAAGACCGGGCCGGGCAAGCTCAGCGCTCAAATGCGAATGGCCCTCGCCTATTGCCTCGCTCGCTGCTACGAGGGCATCATCGTCATGGACGGCAACGACAAGGACGATCCGTCGGCGTTGCCTCGATTCGTGGAATGCCTCGATCGCGGATACCAACACGTTCAAGGGTCGCGTTTCATCCCCGGCGGCAAGGCGATCAACACGCCGCTGAGCCGATGGCTCGGAATTCGGCTCGTCCATAGTCCCATGATGTCGGTGGCGAGCGGGTTTCGGTACACGGACACGACGAATGGCTTCCGGGCTTATGGCCGGCAATTGCTTCTCGATCCGCGAGTGCGGCCGTTCCGCGAGGTCTTCTCGCGCTATGAGTTGCATTATTATTTGAGCATCCGCGCGGCCCGCTTGGGTTATCGCGTGTGCGAGGTGCCGGTGACGCGGGCATACCCCGCACACGGGCCGACACCGACGAAGATTCACGGCTTACGCGGGAACCTGTTCGTGTTGCGGACACTGGCGCTGGCTTGTGCCGGGACGTGGAACCCAGAACGAAAATCGGCCTGATTCTGCGGAGGAACAATGCGACGTGCTCTGATAGGCCACACCGGTTTCGTGGGCAGCAACCTGATGGTTCAAACCCACTTCACCGACTGTTATCACTCGAAGAATATTGAGAATATCGTCGGGCAATCGTTCGACTTGGTTGTTTGCAGCGGCGCGCCCGCCGAGAAGTGGAAGGCGAATCAAGACCCCGACGCCGACCGCAAATCACTCAAACGACTCTGCGATTGTCTCGCGACGGTCCAGGCCAATTTCGTCGTTCTCATCTCCACGGTCGACGTATACGGCACACCCATCGGCGTGGACGAAGGATGCGAGCCTGACACGGTCGCGGGCAACCACTACGGCAATCATCGGCGCGATTTGGAACGTTTCATCGCGGACCATTTCGACACACTCGTCGTGCGGCTTCCCGGCCTGTTCGGGCAGGGTCTGAAGAAAAACGTCATCTTCGACCTGCTGCACAACAACCGCGTGGAGATGATTAACCGCGAATCGTGGTTTCAGTTTTACGACCTGCAACACCTGTGGCGACATGTTCAATCGGCCCGTTCCGTGGGGCTGCGGCTGATCCATCTGGCGCCGCCGCCGGTGCAAGTCGGCGACTTGGCGAGCCGGGCGTTTGGCGTTGAATTGCCGCCGCCTCGACCGGATTGGAAGCCCGCTCGTTACGACCTACGCACCCGTCACGCGAGACTATTCGGCGGGCGTCAGAATTACATCTGTTCGAGTGACGACGAACTGGGCGCCATCACGGCGTTCGTCGCTGGCCAGCGGAGCCGACGATGCGCTTAGCCATCTCACACATTGCCTGGAAAGCCGAGGACGAAGAGGCCGTCGCCGATTGGCTGGCGGAAGCCGGCGTTGAGGGCATTGAACTGGCGCCCGCCCGCGTTCACCCCCGACCATTGGAGGCAACCCCTGCGAAGATTGACGCCTATCGCTGGTTTTGGGAGCGTCGCGGCATTCGCATCGTGGCCATGCAGGCTCTGCTTTTCGAGCATCCCGAATGGCGGATCTTTCAATCGTCCGACGATGAACGAGCGGCTCGATCGTATCTTGCGGGCATCATCCGAATGGCGGGCGACCTCGGCGCCGGGGCCTTGGTCTTTGGTTCGCCGAAGAACCGGCTCATCGACGCGGATTTCGATCGGCGGCGAGCCGTCGACTTCTTCCGTCACGCCGGCGATTTCGCGATGGCCTTCGACACCTGCTTCTGCATCGAGCCGAACCCGGCACGATACGGCGCGAACTTCGTGACGACAGTCGCCGAAGCCGTTGAACTCGTTCGCGACGTGAATCACCGCGGATTCGGAATCCACCTCGATGGCGGTGGAATGACGATCAACGGCGAAGATCCGGCGACCGTCATGGCCTTGGCGAAGCCTTGGTGGCGCCACTTGCACCTGAGCGAGCCGGATCTGGTCGCGTTGGGCACCGGCGGCACCGATCTGGCCAAGCTAACCGCGGCCGCCAGGCAGAGCAGATACGAGGGCTGGCATTCGATCGAAATGAAACCGGCGCCCGATCGGCCCGCCGGGGAACATGTGCGAGCCGCGATCGAGTTGGCGCGGCAGGCGAACCAGTCCATGAGGCGCGCCGCGTAGCGTTGCCTTGCGAAGCCGGGGGCGCCGGCGACGGGGGATGGCCTTGAACCATACATCACGGCTCGACCGATGGCTCGATCGACCCGAGAAGCTGTTTCTGGTGCTCGCGGTTGTCTTCGGGATCGGAAATGTCTTTCTGATGCCGCCGTTCGTCGGCCACGACGATCAAACCCATTTCTTAAGGTCCTACGATCTTCAATCGGGCGGCAGGCTGTTTCCGCCCATGAATGAACTCGGCCAGCCGTTGCGCCAACTTCCACGGTCGCTGACGAATTTGCTCTTGTTCCCGCAGGCCGTGATCCCCGAGGGGCGCGCCGTCACTGCTGCCGAATTCCGCGCCGCGGCCAAGGCGATCGACCGAGCCGACACCGAACTCTATGCCGAACCGCCGACGCTTCCCGTCTTCCCGTTGTTATACCTGCCCTCGATGATCGGCATTCACGCGGCTCAGTCCCTTGGCGGCAACGCGCTGGCCGTCTATTACGCAAGCCGGCTGGCCAACCTCGTCGCCGGCATCGCCCTCGTCTGGCTCGCTCTCCGCGTCATGCCGATCAAGAATAGGCTCATGCTCGCTCTGGCCGTGTCGCCGCTCTGCATCAATCTGCTCGCATCGTCAACGCCCGAGGGTCTCATCTGCGGAGTCGCTTTTCTGTTGTTGGCGCTGCTCAGTCGATGGATCACGACCGAGGAGCGAATGATCCGTGGGGGTGACCTGGTTCTGTTGGGTTCTCTCGGCATGCTCGCCGGGCTGTTCAAGGCCCCGCTGGCCGCCATCGTCCTCTTGGCGTGGGCCGTGCCGGTTTCGCGTTTTGGGACGCCGCGCGCGAAGGTCGTTGTTTGTGCCGGTCTGATGGCGATCTCATTGGCCCCGGCTGCCGTGTGGGCCAAGACCGTCAAGCGCCACACACCCGCGGAACATCACTTCCCCGGATACCGCTGCGCCCCTAACGAGCAACTTCGGGCGACGCTTCGCCGTCCCGATCCTTTTATAAAGGGTGTCGCACACGCCCTTCCGGGAATCCTTGACGTGAGTGGCTTGACCGACGTTTCAGCATTCGTGCAAGGGTTTCACCATTTGGCCCGTTATGGTTGGTCGATCTTCATCTTCGCACTGGCGATCATCGAGCCAAGCCGGTGTGTCCCGCGGCGCGTCAAACTGGGCGCCTTGGCCGTGTTCGCCCTCGCCGTGCTGGGCATCCTTTCGGCGATGTATCTATGGTGGTGCCCGATCGGGTCAAAGCTGATTTTTGGCGTGCAGCCCCGATACTTGCTACCTGTCTTGCCATGCCTTTTTGTGGCCTTTGCCAATCAATGGGTCACCGTTCGCGGCGACGGGCGGCTGTTGACCGGCGCGGTGGCGATCGTCGGCGTGACGATCTTGATTCACACGATGCTTGTAATGATCGGCTTCTATTACATGCGTGGTCGATCGACGGTCATTTCCGCGGACTATGTCATGCCCGCCTTGTTCGCACTCATGATGGTCGCCTTGATCTCGCTTCGTCGTCGAGTATCGCCGCCGGCAGACACGGAAACCACTTCGGCGAAACCTCGCGCCGCCGCTTAACGCTGGCTTAACGTCGAGGGCGATATCCTTCCAAAAGTTGAGGCGGCGATTCGTCTCGCGTAGTCAACATTGGAGGAAAATCCCATGTCGTGTCGAAAGTCGTTGGTCATGTCATGCGTATGCGGTGCGGCGTTGGTACTAGGTTCATCGGCGAGCGCTCAAGGCCGCGGCGGAGGGCGAATGGGCGGAGGCGGGTTCGGCGGTGGGGGCTTCGCCGGTGGCGGTGGCGGACGAATGGGTCCCGGTGGCGGTGGGGGCTTCGCCGGTGGCGGTGGCGGACGAATGGGTCCCGGTGGCGGCGGGGGCTTCGCCGGTGGCGGTGGCGGACGAATGGGAGGCGGAGGCGCGGGTATGTGCGGCGGGCAAGGCGGGGCGGGACAGGCCGGCATGGGCCAGGGAGCCATGGGCCAAGGCCGAATGGGAATGGGACAACGGCAGGGAATGGGACAGCAAGGCATGGCGATGCAGGGACAGGCCGGCCAACAGGCCAACGCCGAATTTCAAATGCTCGCGGGGCAACAGATTCAGTACCTGCAATCGCTGGCGTACATCTCAACCGACCAACAGTTGCGAACGGCTCTGCGCAATGAAAATGCCTACGTTCGCATGGCTGCCGCCGAGGAGATCAATCGTCGGCGAAGCACGTTTAGCTACTCGGGCCAATAGGTGTCGTTGAGAGGTTCGCGTTTCATGACTGGTCGTGCCAATCGCGAATCGCGAACCTTCGTTATCGCCTCGCCAGATATTCGACAACCTCATCGGCAGTGGCTTTCGCTCGCTCGGCGCAATCATTCATGGCGATCCCATGGAAGGCGTTGCCCCCGAGGAACAGGCCCGGCCAATGACGGAGTCGATCGCCGATGCGAGCGACTCGTTCGAGGTGACCCATGACATATTGCGGAATCGCGCGCGGCCAGCGGATAATCTCGTGAAACACGGGGGCCGCAACAACGCCCAGGGATAGCCGCAACTCGGTACGCACCGCGTTTAGCAATCGCTCGTCGTCCCAATCGACGACTTCGCCGCGATGCACTCCTCCGCACAAGGCCCGCCACATGACGAACCCCGGCGGCGCTCGGTCGGGATAAATCGCCGAACACCACTGCACACCGAGAATGTCGCGCCGCGTTCGTTGCGGGGCGATAAACCCGAAACCATCAGGGACCGCCGCGACATCGCTTTGTCGAAAGCCGACGGCAACGACCGCGATGCGATTGTAGGGAATGCCCGCCAATTCCTCGGACAGCGTGGCGTCGAGTCCGGCAATCATCTCGGCCTGAGCATATGCGGGGCAGGTGAGGACGACGCCGTCGGCCGGCCATTGATCAGCGCCACTACCTCTGACAATCCAACCCGTGTGAGAGTGTTCGAGGCTGCGGACATCGACCCCGGTCACTGGCGCCGGCACTTGATCGCGAAGAGCTTCGACCATTCGCCGAAGCCCGCCGCGAAATGACCACATCCGCGTTGGCCCCGGTTTTGGTTCACCTCGCGCTGCCGCGTCGGCCCGTCGTCGTTTTCCCGACCGCATGAACCCGCGAAACAGGCTGCCGTCTCGCTGCTCCATCTCAACCAAGCGAGGAAAGGCGGCGCGGACGCTTAACTGGGCCGGATCGCCGCCGTGGATGCCCGTGACGAGCGCGTCGGCGAAAACGTCGGCGGCCTCTGGGCCGGCTCGCCTCGACACGAAATCGCGAATCGACTCATCCTTGCCGGCACCACGTCGCCGAAGCGGCTCCGAGAATAGCCGAAGCTTGGCGCGCCAACTCAGCAGCGGCGACCCGATCAGCCCGCCGGGACCGCTCGGAAGCTTCTGCAACTTCTCGCCGATGAAGAGGAACCGATGGCGCCGCGAGGCATCGCTGGCGGCAACGAGTTCCTCGCCCAGTCCAAGGTCACGGCACAGATCGCGCGTCGCCGGATTGTTGTCGAGGAATCCATTGGGACCGAACTCGACCTGAAACCCGTCACGGCGCTCGGTCCAGATCTTGCCGCCGATTCGGGACTCGGATTCGAGGATCGTGATGGCGGCGTCGGGCAGCCGATGCCGCAATCGAAACGCCGTCGCCAACCCGCTGATGCCCGATCCAACGATGACGATTCGTGCCATGCGATGATTCCATCACATCAATCTAGGCTTGCCCTGGGCCTGTGATTCCTAACGCCCCTTCGTCGCGACGAGCACATAGTAGCCGCGATTCTCGAAGATCGCCGACTCGCCAAAGACCGCCGTGACCCGTGGTTCGACAAGGTCGAGTTGACGCGTAACGAGGTAGCATCGCCCGCCCGGCTTCAAGACGCGGCGGGCGGCATCGAGGAACCGTTGGGCGATTTCCTGTTGGGCATAGTAAGGCGGGTTAGTCAAAACGACGTCATAACGATTCGCGGGCAAATTTTCGGGGTTGGGGTCGGCAACGACATCGAAGTTTTCGAGGCCGACGGCCTTGGCATTTTCGGTCGCCAGCGCGGTCGCCCGCAAGTTGCTGTCGATGAATGTGACGCGCCCGCCCGGCCCGACGCGGCGACCGGCGATCAGGCCATTGGCCCCGGCGCCGCATCCCAGGTCCAGCACGGTCTCGTCCGGTTCGAATTCGGCGACTTCCATCAGCGCCCGCGCCCCCTCATCGAGCTTGCCGTAGGTAAAGACGCCGGGCCGAGTCAGAAAGCGGATCGACTCCTCACCGGCAACTCGGGCCTGCACCATCAACTCGTGCCGTCGCCGAGGTTGGTCGCCGTCGCGGGTCGCCCAAATCACCGTGCCGCCGTCCGTCGAGGTCACCGAGGAACGCCCGAAGACCTTCTTGAGCTGCTTCGGAAACAACGTGTCCGATTCGACCGTCGACAAGACAATGAGCCGGCCCTTGGGTCGCAACACATGAAAGGCTTGCTCGACGAGGTCGATCTTCAGCTCGCGCTCGGATCGTGCGGGCGCCGGGAAAACGACGGTGGCGAATTCAGGGGGTAGATCCCAAAGGTCCGCCGAGGAACGTACCTCAGCGTCGATGTTGGCCGCCGACAGTTCTTCGCGAAGGCGATCGGTCTGAAAGAGATCCATCTGGTAGCAGACGGTCCCGGGCTGGTTGATGGCGCCGGCGAGCGTGGCCGCCAAGCGTGGGGCGCCGAGGACTATGGCGACCGGCGAATGAATGCGGGCGCGTGCGGTTTCGAGCAGTGCCAGAAACGGGGAAGTGCGTTCGGTCATGCTTGGAAGATACCGCCACGGACCGGCGGCGGCAAGCGCCTACTTCCCGACACCGCTCAACACGAACGCGGCCCAGAGCTTGGTGTCGGCCGTTAGCCGCCGGCTTACCGGTGGTTCGCCCGAGCCCCCGGCAAGCCGGGGGCTAAGTTTCAACGCCGCCGCCTCTTTCAACCGCGGCGCCCCGCGTTCGCCGGCGAGGTCCGGGATCAAGTCCGGCCGCCGATAGATCGTCAATTGCGCCTCACGCAACGCCTCGATCGGCGGCTTTTTGTTCACCCACATCTCGTGATAAAACTTGGCCATGAGCGCCGCCGTCGCTGTGTCGTTCACCTTCCATAGCGACGCCACGACATTCGGACAGCCGGCTAAATGAAAGGCTCGCTGCAACCCCTGCACGCCCTCGCCGCTGGTGAGCGCGCCCAGGCCGGTTTCGCAGGCGCTGAGGGTCACGAGCCTCGATTGTGCCAGCGGTAAGTCCTGGATGCCAAGGCCCGACATGACCTCGCCGTTGGATAGAACCAGACCGACGTAGCCCAATGGATTTTTTGCCGCGACCTTGCGAGACTCGGCCCCCAACAGACGCGATTCGAGCGCTTTCGCGGCCCGTTGACGCTCGGCGCTGAGGGCATCGGCCTTGAATTCGCCATGAGTCGCGAAGTGAACGAAGCGAGCTTGCGACAGGAGTGACCTGAGCTTTTCAGCGGTCGCGTCCTTGCCGCTGAGCATCTGATGATAGCCCGGCGCGATGGCGGTTATGGCTTTCGTCTCTGTGACGGTGCCGGGCAGTGCGGGCCAGATGCTCATGCCGTAATCGACGCCGCCCAGCGTGAGAAGCGAAGACTCCCCGCCCTCACGGGCGAGGCTCGCCTTTGTCTGCAACTGATCGAGCAACCAGGTGCCGTGCGGAACTTCGGCGAGGGCGTACTTCTCTAACAACACCTGATCGTTGCTGATCGGCAACGCTGCCCACGGAAGTCGCGCCAGGTCGCCATCGGCGGCGATGTAGAGCGTCGTCGTCCCGGCGGGAATCGCCTTTGCCAACGGCCCCCAAACACGCTGCGACAATTCAAGGGCCGCCGACTCATTACCACGCGACTCGATGGCATGGCGCCACGCGGCAACGGCGTCGTCGATCGGCTTCGCGTCGCCGAGTTCGACGCGGTGAATCTGGGAGCCCGCAGCGCCAGTAAGGGTCGTCGCCACCACAAACGCTACATAGCTCGGCGTGCGTTTCTCCTTCTTCTCCACATACTCGAAGCGCGTATAGCGAATCACATCGACGAACACGGCCTCAGCCGGCAGCGCCTTCGCCAGATCCACCGGCCCGAGCTTGTCGAGTTCCGCCCAGCGCTGCAGCGTGGGCATCGCAGCGACAACTTCGCGCTCAAGCCTGTCGCGGTCGTCAGCGATCGAGGCCAGGAGCTTGTCGCGATCCTCGGGCATCATCTTCGAATCTTGCAGAAGCGAATCGAGCCGTCGGCGTAGACCTCGCAGGCGATCGAGCTTGTCGCCGAGTTCGGTCCCCGCGGCGCGCGCGGAGGCCTGTCGCTGTTCGAGCAGCCGCGTGACCATCGCACGCGACGGCCAAATCGCGATAAATACGTCACGGTCCGTAGTCTGGGTGCTGCGGGTCGCGCTCAGAAAATGATCGCGAAACAACGGCTGCGATTTGACCTTATCGAAGGCGGCCTCTTCGGAGGCCGTCGCCAACTCGCGACGCAACAGTCGTTGTTGCATCGAAAGACCTTGCAGCAGATGGTCGATGGCCTCATCGCGCCGATTCATGATTCGCAACACTTCGCCCATAGAATTGAGGCCTACAGCGAGGTCGGGATGTCCGTCGGGGTACTTCGATGCGGGGAACTGCCTCCGGTACATTTCCAGACTTTGGCGGAAGTAACCAAGCGCTTTTTCCGTTTGACCCAACGCCTCCATCGCAATTCCCAAATTGCCAAGGTTAGCACCGAGATGGCGGTTTCCGTCGGGGTATTTGGAAACCGGGTACAGCTTCTGGTTCAATTGCAGACTCTGTTGAAAAAAATCGACCGCCCTCTCGGCCTGACCCATTGCCACTAGCACCGAGCCAAGGCTGTTAAGACTGTGGGCGAGCTCAGGATGTCCGTCGGGGTATTTCGTGGGAGGATATAGATTCTGTCTCATCTCCAGACCTTGGCGATAGTAATCGAACGCCTTTGACAATTCACCCATCGACTCCATGACAAAGCCCAAGTTGGAGAGGCCACCGGCGAGGTCGGGATGTCCGTGCGGGAATCTGGAAACCGGGAACAGGCTCCGCATCATTTCCAGCCCCTCGCGATAATACTCGAATGCTCTGTCCGCCTGACCCATCGCCTCTAACACATTGCCCATGTTGGAAAGGCTGCCAGCGATGGCGGAGTGTCCCTGGGGAAATCGGTCGGCAGGATACAGTTTCCGATTCATTTCCAGATTCTGACGAAAATAGTGGGACGCCTTTTCTGCTTGACCCATCATTTCCAGTGCCAAGCCAATTCCGTTCAGGTCGCCGGCAAGTCTCGGGTGTCCCTCGGGGTAGTTCGCTGCAGGGTAGAGTTTCTGACGCATTTCCAGACTCTCGCGATAATGATCAAATGCCATCTTGGCTTGCCCCATCGACTTCAACACGCTTCCCATGCTGCTGAGGCCTTTGGCGAGGTCAGGATGTCCATCGGGGTATTTCGAGGCGGGAAACAATTTCCGATACATTTCGAGGCTTTGGCGAAAGTAGTCGTGAGCCTTCTCCGCTTGATCCATCGACTGCAGCTGAACGCCTAGATTGTTGAGAATGTCGGCGATTTGAGGATGGCCATCGGGATACGTCGCGGCCGGAAAGAGCTTTCGGGTCATTTCCAGGCTCTGTTGATAATACTTAAATGACTTCTGTGTCTGCCCCATCGACTGCAACAGAATGCCGAGGTTGTTGAGGTTACCGGCAATGTGGGGATGTCCGTTTGGATACCTCGAAGTGGGGTAGATCTTCCGGAAGTTTTCCAAGGCCTGCTGTAACTTCTCGACCGCTTCTGCTGCCTGCCCTTTTTCATAAAGCTGAAATGCGGCTCGGCTGAGTTTCACCGCCTCAGCACCAAGTTTCTTCTCCTCCGGCGTCAACGCGGGCGGCTTCGGGTCGTCGGCGCGCGTCACGACGGCCATGCAGAGCAGCAACGAGATCGCAAGGGTTCGCATGGGCAACTCCGAGACGGGAAAGCGTGTCGATTGCGCAATAGCGTAACGCCCGCCGCCGTGAGATGCAATCGCCCTTCGAAGAATCGGCCGCCGGCAAGCCGGCGGCTAAATGGTTCGTACCATGATCGGTAGTCTAAAACCATCATGGTGACGCATGAGCCTGAACCCCGCCTATCGACTTCGTGACCCCGAGAATATCGCCTCGCCGGCGCTGCTCTTTTATTCGGACCTGATTCAGAATAATATCGCTCGATCCATCGAGATTGCCGGGTCGCCGTCGCGGTTGCGGCCACACGTCAAGACGCACAAGACCCGCGAAATCGTGCGGATGCAATTGAAGGCGGGCATCACCAAGCACAAGTGCGCCACCATCGCCGAGGCCGAGTTGCTCGCCACGGCCGGAGCGCCCGATATCCTCATCGCTTATCCGCTCGTGGGGCCGAATGTCGCGCGGCTGGTGCGGCTCGTCGAGAAATACCCCGAGAGCCGGTTCGCCGTCACGGTCGATGATCGAACGGCGGCGGAACGGGTCGCGGCGGCCCTCAACTCCGTCGGGCGCGACGTTGACTTTTTGCTCGACCTCGACGTGGGCCAACATCGCACGGGGATCGCGGCGGGGGAAGCGGCAGCGGAGCTTTATCGGCATCTGGCGAATCTGCCGGGACTGAAGCCGGGCGGGTTCCAGCTATACGACGGCCATAATCATCATGAGTCGCTGGAAGACCGGACCGCCGCGGTGGCCCGTGACCTTGCTCCAGCATTGCGAATGCGCGAGGAGTTGATTCGCGGCGGCGTTTCGGTGCCGCGGCTGGTGCTTGGCGGCACGCCGACGTTTCCGGTTCACGCGAAGCTCGATCTTCCCGGCGTGGAATGCTCGCCCGGCACGTTCGTGTTGCACGATCACGGTTACGGGTCGAAGTTCCGCGACATGAGCGGCTTCATCCCGGCAGCGTTGATGCTGACCCGTGTGGTGAGCCGGCCAACCGCCGATCGGGTCACGCTCGATCTCGGAACCAAAGCGGTCGCCAGTGACCCGCCGGCGGGGAAGCGCGTGTTGTTGCTCGACTTCCCCGAGTATGAGGCCGTGGGTCACAACGAGGAGCATTTCATCGTTCGCACCGCGGAGGCGGGCCGGTTCAAGCCCGGCGACGTCGTGTATGCGATGCCGGCGCACATTTGCCCGACGTGCGCCTTGCACCGCGAGGCCTTGGTCGTCCGCGACGGAGAGGTCGAGGAGCGATGGGCGATCGTCGGGCGCGACCGGGTACTGAGCGTTTAACGGGATGGCGCGTATAATTCCAGTCGCCCGATAGCGACTCCTAGAACAGGAACCCGGCATGGATCAGACGTCCGCGTTGGATGCCCTTACCCCTAAGTACAAGCGCGTACTGCTGAAATTGAGCGGCGAGGCGTTCAGCCTCCCCGGCAAGGGCGGCATCAATCTTGACGAGACGCTGAGCATCGCCCGTCAGGCGCAGCGGATTCGGGCCAAGGGCGTGCAACTGGCCATCGTCGTTGGCGGCGGGAATATCATGCGCGGGGCGCAATTCTCGGCGGGTAGCAAGGTCATCAAGGAATCGACCGCGGACTACATGGGCATGATCGCCACGGTCATGAACGGGCTGGCGCTTCAAGATGCTCTGGAAAGCCTCGGCTGTGAAACGCGCTTGCAGACGGCATTGAGGATGGACAACGTGGCTGAGCCGTACATTCGCCGGCGCGCGATGAGGCACCTGGAGAAGGGTCGCGTCGTCATTCTGGCCGGCGGCACCGGTAGCCCGCACGTGACAACCGACACCGCCGCCGCCCACAAAGCGCGCGAGTTGGGCGCCGAGATCTTGCTCAAGGCCACCAAGGTGGATGGCGTCTATAGCGCCCCGCCGGAACTGAACCCGCATGCGGTTCGTTACGACAGGCTGACCTATTCAATGGTCATTCGCGATAATCTGAGAGTGATGGACATCTCGGCGATCGAGCAGTGCAGCCAGGCCCATCTGCCGATCTTGGTATTCGACTTCAAGCGTGAAGGAAACATTGAGAAGGCCATCGCCGGCCAAATGATCGGCACGTTGATCAGTGACGGCTGACCCGCACCCTCCGCGATGCGGAGTGAACGAAATCGGAAGGGACGATTATGACCAGCGACGACATCCTATTGGACTGCGAGGAGCGGATGGAAAAAGCGGTCACGGTATTCCGCGACCAGTTGCGAGGCTTGCGCACGGGCCGGGCGACGCCCGCCTTGCTCGATAACGTGCGCGTTGAATACTATGGTTCGCCGACGCCGATCAAGACGCTCGCCCAGATCAGTACGCCTGACCCGCAGCAGATTGTGATACGGCCCTTCGACGCCAGTTGCTTGAAAGACATCGAGAAGGCGATTCGGTCCAGCGACTTGGGGCTTAGCCCCAACAACGACGGCAAGATGATCCGGCTGATACTACCGGCAATGAGCGGCGATCAGCGAAATAAACTCGTCAAGCGGCTGAAGGAACTGGCCGAGGACGCCAAGGTCGCCTGCCGAAACGTTCGACGTGACGCCAACAAGAACTTCGACCAGTCCGAAAAGGACGGAGACCTCTCCGAAGATGATCGCGACTCCGGCAAGGAAGAAGTGCAGACCTTGTTGAAGAAGTTCGAGGGTCAGATCGACGACCTCACCGCGAAGAAGTCGACCGAGATTCTCGAACAGTAGTCCGAGCCGTGTGGACCCCGATTCCCGAAAACGCTAGCCCTTCATCGCCAATGGCCCCGGAAGGCTTTCATGCGCACCATCAAAGAGATTTTGTCCACGTTGGTTTCCTCCCCGGAGACCGGCCTTACCGAGATAAACGTCGCCCAGAGCCGGCAAAAATTCGGCGCCAATCACCTGACGCCCATCCCGCGTGAGCCAATCTGGAAGAAGTTCCTGGAAAAGTTCGACGAGCCGATCATCAAGATCTTGCTAGGGGCGGCGTTGTTGTCGATCGTCGTGGACCTGTTCAAAGCCTCGACGGGCCAAGGAGCGTTGGCCTTCGTCGTGGCTGTGGGCTTTTTGGCGACGGCGTTCGCGATTCCCAAGCTTCGCATGTGGGTCCCGTCGATGATGTTCGGCTTGGCAATCGTCTTGGCCGCGTTCAGCTTCGCCGTGGGTCATCCCTCCTACGAAGGCCTGGCCGTCATGGTCGCCGTCGTCCTCGCCACCGGTGTCGCCTTTATCAGTGAATATCGAAGCGACCGCGAATTCGAGGTCCTCAACGCCCGCAAGGAGTCGATTCAGGTCAAGGTGACGCGGCAAGGAGCCTTCCACACGATTCCGCTCGATGAAGTCGTGGTAGGCGACCTGGTCATGTTGGAGACGGGGGATGAAGTCCCCGCCGATGGCCGGCTGCTCAAGGCCGTTGAGTTGTACATCGACCAATCGCTCATGACAGGTGAGAACGAGCCGGTTCGCAAACAACCCAGGCCGATCGACGACGTTGCCGAAGGGCCGGACCAGCCGGGGTGTTTGTTTCGGGGCACGCAAGTCGCCGATGGCACGGGGTTGCTGATCGTCACCGAGGTGGGCGACGAAACGATGCTCGGCCAAATCGCTCGACGGCTCTCCGCCGACGATGGCGATGAGGAAGAAGAGGCCGGCGAAACCGCCGACAAGACCGAAGGGCGAATCAAGAAGAAGCTCACCATTTCCAAGTCGCTGACGCCGCTGCAAGTGAAGTTGCAGGCGCTGGCGGAGCTTATTAGCAAGGTCGGGTACTATGCCGCCGGCGCCATCTTCCTTGCTCTGATGGTGCGCGGCGTGATTCGCGGCAATATCGGCCCGAGCGCCCCGCTCTTGGACAACGTCCGCGAACTGATCGATGCGGTGGTCTATACGGTCATCATCATCGTGGTAGCTGTCCCCGAGGGGCTACCGATGAGCGTCACCGTGTCGTTGGCCCTGGCCATGCGGCGGATGACCCGCGCCAATTCGTTGGTGCGGCAACTCGTCGCGTGCGAGACCGTCGGGTCCGCGACCGTGATTTGCTCCGACAAGACGGGCACGTTGACGCAAAACAAGATGCAGTTGGATCGCCTTTGGTGGGATGGACAGAACAAGGACCGCGGCACGGCATCTTGGCCGATCCTTGACAAGAGCGCGCCGTGGCCCCGCAACGGCGACCCCATCAATTGGATTGCGTTAATCTCCGCCGTTAATTCGACCGCTCATCTGGAGCAGCGGGAAGTCGGCAAATGGGTGCCCGTCGGAAACTCCACCGAGGGGGCCTTGCTGCTCTGGTTGCACGAGAGCGGGATTGAGTATCAGAATCTTCGGTTGCAATTCGCGCCGCTGTATCAGATCCATTTTTCGTCGGAGCGGAAACGCATGACGACGGTGATCCAATACGGGTCACGGTTGGCGGCGCTGGTCAAGGGCGCCCCGGAATGGATCATGCAAGCCAGCACCCATTATGTCGCCGCAGACGGCACGATCAAGCCGTGGACGCCCGACGCCCGGGCGGCTCTCGACGCGGCGCTCCACGAAACGGCCGGCCGCGCCATGCGGACTTTGGCCTTCGGGTTTTCGCTGTTGCCCGAGGACACGCCCGTCGATGAAGACACCTTGCACGCCCGGCGCGACGAGCTGGAATCGGGGCTGGTGTTCGCCGGCTTTGTCGCCATCCGTGACCCGTTACGCCTTGACGTCAAGGACGCGGTCGATGAATGCCGCGCCGCGGGCATCGAAGTCAAGATGATCACCGGCGACAACGTCGATACGGCCCGAGCGATCGCTCATGAGATTGGCTTGTTGGATCGGCCCGATGCCGTCGTTCTCACCAGTAACGAATTCAACGAAAAGACCGACGACGAACTCCGCGAGATCATGCCGAAGTTGCGCGTTTTGGCCCGGGCTCGGCCCCTCGACAAACTCCGCATGGTGAATCTGCTGCAATCGCAACATCACGTCGTGGCCATGACCGGCGACGGCACCAACGACGCCCCCGCGTTGAAGCGCGCCGACGTCGGGTTAGCGATGGGCATCGCCGGCACCGAGGTCGCCAAAGAGGCCAGCAAGATCGTGCTGCTCGACGATGCATTCTCGACCATTGTCCGCGCCGTTCATTGGGGGCGGTCGCTGTACGAGAACATCCAGAGATTCATTCAGTTTCAGTTGACCATCAACGTCAGCGCCTTGGTGATCGCATTCCTGGGGCCGTTCTTCGGTGTTCGGCCGCCGTTCACGGTGTTGCAGTTGCTCTGGATCAACGTCATCATGGATACCTTCGCGTCGATCGCGCTATGCTCCGAGCCGCCGCGCGAGGGGCTGATGAAGTTGCCCCCCAAACGCAAGGACGAGAACATCCTGACGCCTTCGATGATCGGGACGATCTTCAGCACGGCCGCGTTCTTCGTCATCGTCATGTTGGGCATGCTGCTGGGCATGGAATACGCCGGCTGGTTCTCATCCGGCAGCGGCGATAACCCCGAGGGTTGGGATTTCCTGCCGCTCAACATACGCCAAGTGACGATCTTCTTCACGACCTATGTGTTGTTCCAAGTGTGGAATCAGATCAACAGCCGCACCCTGACGCCGGAGGTCAGCGGGCTATCGGGCGTCTTCAAGAATCCGATGTTCCTGACGATTGCAAGCCTCATCGTCTTCGGGCAGCTTGTGATCGTGAATTTCGGCGGCACAGTGTTCAAGGTCGAGCCGTTACGCGTGATCGACTGGCTGGTGATCGCGGCGGGCACCACGTCGGTGTTGGGCTTTGCGGAGATAGTCCGGCGAATCCGCAAGGCACGCATGCCGGCGGCGGCATGATTTCGTTCCGATAGACCGGAGACGTTGATGGACGAGCCGAAAGAGAAACTGCAAGGTATCGCAGCCTCGATGGGCGTGGGGCACTACAAGCGCCATGTGCTCTTGTGCCTCGGCCCCGATTGCTGCTCGCCGGACGACGGCCAAAAGGCTTGGGACGTGCTGAAAAAGGAACTGAAACAGCGAGGCCTATCACTCGGCACCGGTCCCAAGGCATGCTATCGCACCAAGGCCGGCTGCCTCCGAATTTGCGCCGGCGGGCCGATCATGGTTGTCTATCCCGACGGCACTTGGTATTGCGGCATGACGGCTGACCGCATCCCGCGATTCGTCCAAGAACATCTCGTCGATGACAAGCCGATCGAGGAATGGATCTTCACGGGCAACCCGTTGCCGCACCCCGATACACCGGCAGGCGACGCCTCGTAGACGCGACGTTTCTTTGAGGCATCGCCTATCGCGCGAACAACTGGCGCATCACCCGTTGCGACTCATCCCAGACGTCGGCGGCTTTCTCGAAGTCGACTTTCATGGGATTCACTTGAGCCGGCGTCAGAATATCGGGCGGCAAGGTCGCTTTCACCGCCGGGTTCAGCGGAATTTGCCGGCTTGCTGTTTCGGCTAATCGACGCTCGATCGATTCGCCGAGCAGGAAGTCGATGAGCTTGCGCCCTCCATCGCTATTGGGTCCGCCGCGAATCAGGGCGAGCGTGTTGGGAATGAACAGCGTGCCGAGGTCACCGGCATCCGGGAAGATCAACGCCACGGGCCGGCCGGCTTCTCGTTCGATAATGGCGTCGTCGGTGTCGGTCACGCCCAGGGCGCATTCGCCACCCGCGACCTCCACGGCAACTTGCTTGTTGCCAGCCACGATCCGCACGTCATTCGCCTTCAAGTCCCGGTAAAAACGCTCCGCTCGCTCCCGGCCCCAGACAGCGAAAAGACAAGCGGCGTGGGTCGCTGTCGTGCCGAACATCGGCTTGGCCATCGCGATCCGGCCCTTCCAGCGCGGATCCGTGAGATCCTGCATCCGGTGAGGTCGATCGGCCTCGGCGACGAGATTCGTATTCACAACGAGGACCCGGGCACGGGCCGCGAATGCATGCCAGGCGTGGTCGTGGGCCTTGGCCCAATCGGGAAATGGCGCCGCCGACGGGCTATCGTACGGTTCGAGCAGCCCTTGCCGCCATAGCCGGATCGTGGCCAGAATCTCGTTATTCCAATGAACGTCACAACGAGGACGGCGGGCCTCGCGGACGATTTCCTCATAAAGGCTAACGGACTTGTTGGCCTCGGTGTCGAACTTGGTATCGACGCGCAACCCCGTCGCGTTGGTGAATTCGGTGAGAACTCCGTCAGCGAATTCCCGGTCTTGGGCGCAATACATGACGACGCGAGGCGAGGCGGCGCGACAGCCGGCGACCACCCACGGCGCCGCGGCCGCCAGACGGAGAAAGCACCGTCGATTCATTCACGCCACCAATTGACGAGCACAGGCCGCCGCCCCGATGAAACCGGCGTCGCTGCCGAGTTGAGCATAACGGAGCAAGCACTTTTGGGCCGGCACGGGAAAGGCGACATCGTGAACATATTTCTGGATTCGCTGCAAAAACGCCTCGCCTGCCGCGATCATGCCGCCGCCGAAGACCACCACGTTTGGGTCGATGACGTGCATAACGCTCGAGGCGCCGACAGCGAGATAAAACGCGGTGCGATCGACGATGTGTTGGGCGAGTTCGTCGCCGGCGTCCGCGGCATCGAACACGTCTTTCGCGGTCAGTTCCCCGTCGGCGGTGGGCCAGCGATGAAGCTTCGATCGGCCCCCGTCCTCGGCGAGAGCTTCGGTCGCTCGCTTCACGACGGCGGTGGCGCTGGCATAAGCTTCGAGGCAGCCTCGTTTGCCGCAACCACACAACCGGGGCTGGGTCATTTCAATCTTGATGTGTCCCAATTCGCCGCCGTGGCTATGCTCGCCTTCGAGGACCTTGCCGAAGACGATCACCCCGCCGCCGACTCCCGTGCCCAACGTGAACATGACCAGGCTGCTGACACCTTTGCCCGCGCCCATCCAATACTCACCCATGGCGGCGGCGTTGGCGTCGTTCTGAAACGCGGTCGGCTTCCCCAACGTCTTGGCGATGAAGTCACGGACGGGGACATTTTGCCACGGTTTCAGATTCGGCGGATCAAGGATGTAACCGGTCTTGAGGTCCATGGTCCCCGGCGTGGCGACGCCAATGGCGGCGATATCCGCCATCCTCACCCGAGCATTGGCAACCGCCTGAAGGATGGTTTGGGCCATGACGCCTAGGCCGTAAACCTGGCCTTTTTCCGGTTCGGTGGGAAAGGTGGCATGTCCCAGAACCTGGCCGTCGTCATCGACGACTCCGGCTTTCATCGTCGTGCCGCCGACATCCAGCCCGACATATCGTTTAGTAACCGCCATCATGAATCCGTGTTATGAATCCGGTCGCCGGCGCGAGCAACCAATAGAGGATCGCACCATTTAGGCTATCGGAAAGCGCCCCGCCGACCACCACCGCGAACGGGCAACCATGCCGGGCGCCTTGGGCTTGGTTTACCCAATTGGCCTCCCCGAAAACGTGTTCCGAAGGCATACTGGTTGCCCACGGAAGTCAGGCGCGACCGCCCACGGAGGGAGCCGAATGTTCAAGCATCGCAGGTTTCATTATTCGCTGATCGTCGGGGTCGCCGCCATATTGCATTTTCCGAACTTGGGCGCTCACAGTCTCTGGGACGTGGACGAGTGCATCAACGCCGAAGCAGGTCGTGAGATGTATGTTTCGGGCGACTGGGTGGTGCCGCGTTTCAACTTTCGGTTGCGTGACGCCAAGCCGGCGATGCTCTACTGGTTGCAGTCGATGGCGTACGCGGCCTTTGGCGTCAACGAGTTCGCGGCCCGATTTCCGTCGGCATTGGCGGGCACCATCGCCATGTTGCTGGTGTACGAATTGGGCCGACGGCTGTTCTCAGCCGCGACGGGCTGTTTGGCGTCGATCATCTTCGGCAGCGCCGTCTTGGTCTGCGTCATTCACCACGCGGCGACCCCTGACGCGATTCTGCTTTGCTCGATCGTGCTTGTGATGTTGGCGTTTTGGTCGGGGTACGCGCCCGAATCTGGCGACGGCCCACCGCGCCGGAGCTGGTATGTGCCCGTCGGCGCGGCTTGCGGATTGGCCACTCTCGCCAAAGGGCCAATCGGCGTCGTGTTGCCGGTGGCTGTAATCGGTACCTTCTTGCTTTGGCAACGGCAACTGAAGAGCTTAGTGGATCGCCGGCTTTTCCGGGGAATCGGGGCGTTTCTGATCGTCGCGGCGCCGTGGTATGTCGCGGTAACCGCCGAGACTCAGGGAGCGTGGACTCGCGGATTCCTGATGACCAACAACGTCCGCCGATTCCTCGAGCCGATGGAGCATCATCGCGGGCCACTGTACTTTTATCCGCTGTCGATCGCCGCCGGTTTTTTCCCGTGGTCGGTATTCTTGATCCCTGCGTTGGTGCGTGGCGGTCGCATGTGCTGGCGCCGGTGGGCCGTCACCGATGATCGCCTCGTCGCCGAATCATTGTTTCGACCGGAAGGCGAGCCGGAACTCGGTCGGGCGCCGGCGTATCGTTTCCTGTTCTGCTGGGCCGTCGTCTACCTGACGTTCTTCTCGGCGGCATCAACCAAGTTGCCGAACTATGTGCTTCCCTTGTATCCGGCGTTGGCGTTGCTGACAGCTCGGATGTTGGTTCGCTGGCAGGCGCGGCGGGTGGCGCTTTCGGGTTGGTTGATGCCGGCGAGCCTCAGCCTGTTGGCGATTAGCGGTGCCGGAGTAGCCGCGGGGTTTCTGATTGCCGGCGGCGTGATTGCTCTGCCGGGCGTTTCGGTGCCGCCGATGCCAGGCTTGGGCCGACTCGCCGGTCTGGGAATCATCCCCATCGCCGGGGCCATTGTGGCGAGCCTTTATCTGATGTTGCAGCGACGCTCGGCGCTGGTCATGACGACCGCGGCAACGGCAGTGGCATTTGCCGGCGTACTCGCCGCTCTCGCCGGTGTTGCCCTGGACGATTACAAGGATCCGCGACGAATGATCGAAACGGCCGGGGCGTGCCGGCCCGATCAGGACATCCGAATCGCGAGCTATCGTTTCACGCGGCCCAGTCTGGTCTTCTATTGCGGGCGTGAGGTCTGGAATCTGGCTGACGAGAGTCACGTCATCGAGTTTTTGGGTCGGCCTCGCCCGTCGTATCTTTTCGTACCCGAAACAGACTGGCACCAGATTCGGTCACGGCATTCGCTGAGAAACCCCGTCGTCGCCCGTCAGTGGGACCTGCTGCTGAAAAACCATGTCGTGGTTATCGGCACGCACCACGAAGGAGCCGAATAGTCGGCTCGCGGGTCGCCCAGGCTACCGGCGATATTGTGGGCGCGCGCCTTGAAAGCTCGCGAACAGCGGTTAGACTGGACGAACGCTTGATTCTCAACGCGACGTTCGCCCGCGGAACAGGTCTCACCATGCAACGAATCCTCTGTCTGATCCTCGGTGGCGGGCGCGGAACCCGCCTCTATCCGTTGACCAAGCGGCGGAGCAAGCCGGCGATGCCCGTCGCCGGCAAGTATCGCTTGATCGACATCCCCATCAGTAATTGCCTCAATAGCGACCTGAACAAGATATATGTACTGACACAATTCAACAGCGTCAGCCTACACCGGCACATTGCGAACACCTACAAGTTCGACATGTTCCGCGAAGGGTTTGTCGAAATCCTGGCGGCCCAACAGACGCTTCAGCGCGAGAACTGGTATCAGGGGACGGCAGACGCGGTACGGCACAACATCGACTATATCCGTGCCGAGAACCCAAGCCACGTACTGATTCTCTCCGGCGATCAGCTCTATCGCATGGACTTTCGCGACCTGATTGTAACCCATGAGCAAGCTTCGGCCGACGTGACCATCGCGGTTTTGCCGGTTGCCTCCGACCAGGTGGGAGGTTTGGGGATCACCGGCACCGACGACACCGGCCGCGTCACGGGCTTTGTCGAAAAACCCAAGACGCTCGACCCGATTCGAGGTTATGCCCGTGACGAGAAATGGCTCCGCGCGCGAGATGTCAAACAGAATTTTGACCGACCTTACCTGGCCAGCATGGGCATCTACCTGTTTGACACCGAAGTATTGTTCGACCTGTTGACACGCCAGACGACGGCCACCGACTTTGGCAAAGAGATTTTCCCCAACAGTATCCAAAGCCATCGGGTGCAGGCTCATGTCTTTGACGGATTCTGGGAAGATCTTGGCACGATTCGCTCTTATCATGAGGTCAGCCTCGCGCTGGCCAGCGACAATCCGCCGTTCACGTTCGTCAGCGAAGGCGGCACAATCTTCACGCGCATGCGCAACCTTCCGGCGTCGCGAATCAGCGGAGCCGTCATCAATCAGTCGCGTGTTTCCGATGGTTGTCTGATTCATTCAGGCACACAGATCGAGCGCAGCATTGTCGGCGTGCGCAGCATCGTGGGGAAAAACGTGACGTTTCGCGAGTCGATCATGATCGGGGCCGATCGCTATGAGACCGACGCCGACAAGGAAGAAAACGCCCGCCTCGGTCGCCCCAATCTGGGGTTGGGAGCCGGATGCGTCATCGAACGGGCGATTCTCGACAAGGACTGCCGTATCGGCGACAACGTGCGAATTCGCGGCTACGAAGACCGGCCAGATGAAGACGGCGAGAATTTCTGCGTGCGAGACGGGATCGTGGTGGTGCCGCGAGGATCGGTGATTCCCAGCGGTTCGGTGATTTAGAAGCCCGACGCCGTTTCGCGCCGGGGTAAGGCGCGAAACGGCGTCAATCGGCCATGTCAAACCGCGGCAGGCTCCTCGGTTCGGGGCGTCCGTGATGTCGCTGGAGGATTGCCCTCACCAAAGATCAACAACAGCGGGCTGGCAATGTAGATCGAGCTGTAGGTTCCGACGATCACGCCGATGACCATCACAAAGGCGAACAGGTGAACACCGTCGCCGCCGATCAGATACAGCACGAACACCACGAGCCACGTCGTTAACGACGCCAACAACGTTCGGCTCAGCGTCTGATTGACGCTGTCGTTAATCATCTGGGCGGTCAACAGCGGATTCTTACCTCGCACTTCGCGGATTCGGTCGAAGACGACAATGGTGTCGTTGACGGAATATCCCACGAGGGTGAGCAGCGCCGCGACGGCGGGTAGATCGATCTTGAAGTCCTCGATCAGCAGCATCCCGGCCAGTCCCGGCATCCATTTGACGGCGAAATGGCAGAAAGCAATGATGCCCAGGGTGAAGAACAGGTCGTGAATCAAGCAGATGACCGCCGCCGCCCCGAAAGTCCAGGAGCCGAAACGGAACCAAAGGTAGAGCAAAATGGCGGCCCAGCTTGCGAGGATGGCGTACATCGCTTTGGTCTGCGTCTCCGCGGCCAGTTGGGCGTCGAAGTTCTCCAGTCGCTCGGAAAGCGGTCGGGCGTTAAACTCCTCTTGGAGTCGCGAGACGAGGCTCTTGATATCGGCATCCTTCAAGCCGGCGAAAGCAGGCGAGCCGAGGTCGGCCATCATCTTTTGGTGCCGGCCCTCTTGCCCGCGGTCCTCGCCGGTGATTTCGACGAAAGCCCCGCCGCCGGCAAGAGTCGCCAGTTGGCGTTCCAGGAGCATTTTCACATAGGCCGGCGAGGCGTAGTCGCTGAAGTTGAGTTCCACGCGACGGCCGTTGATGACCGGCGTTTCCATCTTCACCTTCTGCAACAGCGATTGCCCCCCGGATCGCATCAAGCGATCGATCGACGCCAGCACGATTTCCGGTTCTTTTTCGGTGGTTCGCACGGTGAAATACCGGCTCTTCCCGGCCCGTTCCTCGTCAGCGTTCAGGTGCGGGTCGGCACTCAGGAACACTTGCTCGACGGACCAATCTGGCAAGACCCCGGCTCGCTCCTTCACGTTGGTTTCTCGATCGCTCGGGGACTGGCCCGGCGGCGTGTTTGCCAACACGACGTCGCGCGATTCCCCATCGGCGAAGACAATCCGATACGAACGCGGGTCGTCGCCGAGTTGTTTCGCTTCCCTCACCTGCAATTGGGCATTCTGGTTATCCAGCAGGGTTCGCAACTCGCCGACGGTGCGTGCTTGCCCCGGCGCCAACCGGCCGCCGTAGGCCGTCCCGCCAACAAAGTCGATGTTCAACCCGCGCTCGCCACGCAACAGGAACACGGTCACTCCGAAGATCGTCAGAATGATCGTCGCCGTGAACCAGTAGTAGCGAATGCGCATGAAGTTGATGTTCGGCCGGCTGAAGAACCGGAACATGCTCAGCTTCGTCAGCCATTCCATGCGGATCCAGGCATTGAAGATGGTCCGCGTCACGAACAACGACGTGTAAAGACTGATGATCAGGCCGGCCGCAAGGCTGACCCCGAAGCCCTTCAACTGATCGTTGCCGACCACATACAGCACGATCGCGGTGAAGATGCTCGTCAAGTGTGTGTCGATGATCGCCGGCAACGCGCGGTCGTAACCGTTGCGAATGGCGACGAATAGGTTGGCCCCTTTGTCGCGTTCCTCACGAAGCCGTTCGTAGATTAACACGTTGGCATCGACCGCCATACCAAGCATCAACACCAGGCCCGCAAGACCGGGTAGGGTGAACGTGGCATTCACGAACACCATGAAGGCGACCGTCAGCAGCAGGTTGAACAACAACGCCACGCTGGCGACCAAACCCGCGAAACGGTAGTAGATGCACATGAAGATCAGCACCGCGAAGAACGCCAACCCGACGGCTCGCGTTCCGTTGCGGATCGTGTCGGCGCCCAGCGTGGCGCCCATGGTGTTTTCGCTAACGGGCAGCGGTTTCAGAGTCGCCGGAAGGGCACCGGCACGGAGAATCCCGACCAGTCGCTCGACTTCCGCCGGCGTGAAGTTACCGAGAATGCGGCCGCGTTCGCGAATCGGCTCATTCAGACGCGGCGCCGACATGATCTGGCCGTCGAGGATAATCGCCAGATGCCGGAAAAACGTCTCGTTGGGATCCGGTCGATTTCGCGACGTCACATGATAGAAACGGGTGCCGCCCCGATTGTTGAAAGTAAAGCTAACCTGCGGCGTGCGATCAAAATCTTCGCGAGCGTCGATCAGGTCCTTACCGACGATCTCCATGCGTGGCCGGCGTCCCGTGACCGGATCGGGATCGGCGGCCTCATCTTCCTCGGGAACGCGGGTGAGCAGGAAGTATTCGTATCCCTTCTTGCTGCGTTCCTCGTCGGATAACTGGCGGCTGACGCATTTGCGACTGTAGATCAGGAACTGGCCATCCTGAAACACCATGGCGGCGCCCTTGTCGCGTGCGGTCGCCACTTCCAGCCAGTAGTCGCGTCGGGTCCGATTGGTGGAGGCAGACAACGGCCGCGTATCATTCTCGGCGGCGTTGTTCAGAAACAGCGACGGGCGCTCGTTGCGGCCGACCTCGACCCATTCGTAGGTGAATCGCCCGAGTTCGTCGCGCGTCGTTGGGAAGTCGCGCTCACCTTCAGCCGGAGCGGGCAACGGCGGCGGCAACCCAAGCAATGCTCGCCGATCGACCTCTTCCTTCAACTTGGCGTTGGTCGCCAGATCGTTGAAGTATTTCAGCGTCGCGTCGAAAACGGCTCGATCGTCGCGGTTGTTCGCCAGGATGCGAAACTCCATGCTGCCGACTTGCTTGATCTTCTCCTTGATGCGTTGAACTTCTTCCCCCGTGATGTCCTGCTTGTCCTTGCCGGAGGCATATTCCTTTTTCAGGAACTGCTCGACGTCCTCGAACTTCGTCGGCTGATACAGTTCATCCACGACCTTTTTGACGTCGGCGTCATTGGCGCCGGCCTGGGTTTTGACTTTCTCCACAAGCTCGGCAATTTTGCCTGGGGCGATGGCATCGAGTTTCAGATCCTTGACGTCCTTCAGCTTCGGGAATCGATCGGGCAAGGCGGTCAGCAGCTTCGACCATTCCCCGGCTTCGCTTTTTTGCTGGACCTGCAAAGCCAGGTCTCGAACCAAGCCTCGCGGCACGTCAAGCTCGGCCCCATGGAGCTTGGCGGCGTACTGAGACTGCACTTTGCCAAGTAGGTCTTTCCAGTTGCGTTCCGCGATGTTGGCTTGATGGGCGCCGCCGGAGGGCAGGATAATCTCGAAGCGCTCGCCGCCCGCCACCGGGCGAATGGTGACGTTGTAAAGGTCTGCCGGGTCGATGCGGCGTTTGAGGGCGGAAGCGAGTTGTTCGGCCTTGTAGTTTTCCGGCTTGCGTTCCTGATCGACTTCGTAGACGAGGATGGTGCCGCCCACGAGGTCGATGCCGAGCTTGAATCCGCCCTGGCCGTTGTTGTAGCTCACCAAGGCTTGGCCGGCGACGATGCCCGCCAGTAGCGCCGGCAGGATGCTGAATAGCCCCCGCCAGTAAAGGCCGCTTACGCGCCGGGTCTGCCCATAGGCCAGCCCGAGAATCGCCACGATCGCGAAAGCGATCCAGAGCCAAAAGAACATCGATTGCATGACCGAACTGACTCCCTTCCAGGGTCAGGGCCTTGAACCGGGTCGGCGAGGCGCACGACCGCGTCATTGGTCGTTCGCCCGCAACCCCAAACCCTGCTATTTCTTGGCAACCTCGACGGGCGCCCCCACCGGAAACACCCGAGCAATACTGCTTTTCAACACTCGCATCCGCGTATTCGAACTGTCATCGACACGCAAGACCACTTCATCTTCCTTGACGTCCTCGTCTTTCTTGTCGCGGACCTCGACAACGATGCCGATGATGCCGGAAGTGGTGATGACCTTGTCGTTGCGCTTCAACTCGCGGAGCATCACTTGCTGTTGTTTTTGTTGCTTGCGGGCGGGCATGACCACAATCAGGAGGAACATCACGCCGATAATCAGCAGCATGGGGAGCATGCTAAAGCCCGGCGGGCCTTTGCCGTCGGCGGCGTTTTCGGCTTGGGCAAATAATGTCAGCAACGCGAACATCAGCGCAATACCTCGTGGGCGCGACTCAAAGCGCTCATCCTAAGAGGTTGCCCCCCACCGGGCAAGGCAGGCTTCACGGAACGACGCGAACCGGTCGGCCTCGATCGCCTCACGGCTCAGAGCCATCAAGCGATGGTAATAGGCCACGTTATGCAGCGACAGCAGGATCGGGCCAAGCATCTCTTCGGCGGCGAACAAATGGTGCAAATACCCCCGGCTGAAATGCCGGCAGGTGTAGCATGGACAATCGGACTCCAACGGCCCAGGATCTCGCCGATGTTCCGCGTTGCGAAGCCGCAGAGGGCCAACGGACGTAAACGCGCCGGCGTTGCGACCGTTCCGGGTCGGCATCACGCAGTCGAACATATCGATGCCCGCGGCAATACCGGCCAGCAGGTCTTCGGGCCGGCCAACCCCCATCAAGTACCGCGGCTTTTGGGAAGGCAACATCGACGCGCACGGGCCAAGCAATCGATGCATCGTCTCTGGCGGTTCGCCGACGCTGAATCCACCCAGGGCATAGCCCGGAAAATCCATTCTCACAAGGGTTTCCGCACATTCGCCGCGAAGCCCCAGATCGATACCACCTTGAACGATGGCGAACAACGACTGGTCCTCGCGCCGATGGGCGTCGCGGCACCGTTTCGCCCATTCAATGGACCGGATGACCGCCGCCGCCACTGCCGATCGATCGGACTCCCCCGCGGGGCATTCGTCCAGGACCATCGCAATATCCGACCCCAGATTCTCCTGAATCCGCACCGCGCGTTCGGGAGTGAGTTCGATGGTCCGGCCGTCGATCTCGGATCGAAAGGTCACCCCTTCCGCACTGAGCTTGCGATTCTCGGCGAGGCTGAAGACTTGGAACCCGCCGGAATCGGTCAGGATCGGCCCGTCCCAACCGCAGAAGCGATGCAGGCCTCCCAACTCGGCAATCAGCTCATCTCCAGGGCGTTGAGCGAGATGATACGTGTTTCCCAAGATGATCGACGAGCCGGCCTCACGGAGTTGGTCGGGGGTCAGGCCCTTCACCGTGCCGCGAGTGCCGACGGGCATGAAAACGGGCGTCGCAACGACCCCATGCGGTAGCGTCAGCCGGCCCAAGCGAGCCGCCCCGTCGGTGTGCGTGATGGAAAAGGAGAGAGACATGGCAAGACCAATGCTGAGCGACGCTTTCGGAATGCGTCGCTCAGCACCGCGGACTATCAATCGCCGCGAAGCTTCATATTGAGCGACTGAAGCTTCTCACGGACCTCGTTGAGCGAGGTCATGCCGAAGTTCTTGGCCTCGAGCAACTCATCAGCCGTTCGCTGCACCAACTCGCCCAGGGTGTTGATGCCGAGTTTGTTCATGCACTTGCGGGCGCGGACGGAAAGATTGAGGTCCGAAACCGGCTTGCTCATGACGGCCTGTTCTTCGGGGCTGAGCTGCGGGGCATGCGGCGGGCGATACCGGAACTCATAGGCGGCGCCTTGTTCGAGTGCCTGGCCGATGCGAAGGCCCTTAGCCGACATGATGTCGCGAATCTCGTCCAGAGAGGTCTCACCGAAATTCTTGCTGCCGAGCAGTTGTTGCTCCGTGACGCGGGTCAGGTCGCCCAGCGTCTTGATGTTCATCTTCTTCAGGCAATTGCGGCTGCGAACCGACAGCTCGAAATCGGTGACCGGTACTTCAAGGACCTGCCGAAACTGCGTGTCGTCGCGCTCTTCCTCGGGGCTGTAAAACTGGTTCGTCGATGCCTGAGCATCGCGAAGGAAAAGCCGCGCCCGTTCGCGAACAATCTCGTCAACGGGATTCGCCTTCAGAATGCGATTGAAACACTCAACGGCTTTGTCGTACTGGTCGTTGTCTTCGTACAACACGCCAAGGTTGTTGAGAGTGCCCAAGTGCGTGGGCGGATGTTTGAGGCATCGTTCGTAGTATTCGATCGCCTCGTCATCGTTGCCCGCGAGATCATTCAAATACCCGAGTTGGAACAAGGCTCCCGAATGGGTCGGATCGAGTTCGACGGCCTTTTCCAACGCCCGAACCGCGTTGACCTTGTCGCCTTCGGCAGAGTAGATCCCCGAAAACTGGAAGTGATACTCGGCGGTGTGCTTGGCCAGTTCCTCGGATTTGCCCAGAATCGTGCGTGCCTGCGTCAGGTCACCTTTGAGGCGCAATACACCGGCTCGCTGCAACTGAACCTGGCTGGCAGAGTAGCCGGACTTCTCGGCCCGATCAAATGCCTTCAGGGCTTCGTCGTATTGGCCATGCGATGCGAGCGCTCGACCCAGATAAAACCCGGCGAGGGCGCCTTCGGTTTGCTTCAGATGTTCGATGGCAACAGCGGTATGCCCCAGGAAATAATTCACGACGCCGAGCTTCAGATGAAGCTTCTTGGCGTTGGGCGGATTGGTTTCGACCTTCTTGCGCAGGTTCTCGTTGACCTCGCGCAGGTTTTTGAACTGCGGCCCGCCCTGGGCTAGCCCCTCGCGGAGCTTGGTGACGGTGCCGGCGTCGCAGTCTTCTCGTTCGACCAGCAATGCCTTCAAATCAATCAACGTGTCGGCCATGTGCCGCGATCTCCGGGGACACGATGGGGGAATCGGTAAATGAATCTTATATGAAATCGGCCGGCACGATCAACACCGGCCCTTGCCCACCCCGGGTCCGCGGCGGTCACGAAGTGCCATGAACGCCGGCTTCACTCCTTGATGTCCAGCTTGATGTGCAGTTCACGCAATTGCTTCTCCGTCACCGGGCTGGGAGCGCCCATCATGAGGTCCTGCGCCTTTTGATTCATCGGGAAGGCGATGACCTCGCGGATATTCGGCTCGTCGGCCAACAGCATGACGATCCGATCCACGCCCGGCGCGATGCCGCCGTGCGGCGGGGCGCCGAGTTTGAAGGCGTTAATCATGCCGCCGAAACGCCGATCAACCTCATCCGGGTTGTAGCCGGCGATGGCAAACGCCTTGTACATGATGTCCGGCCGATGATTCCGAATCGCCCCCGACGACAACTCGACACCATTGCAAACAATGTCGTACTGAAAGGCCTTGATCGTCAGGGGGTCTTGCGTCTCCAACGCCTCCATGCCCCCTTGAGGCATCGAGAACGGGTTGTGGCTGAAGGTGACCTTGCCGTCCTCATCCAGTTCGTACATCGGGAAATCGATGATCCAACAGAAACGATAGACGTCCTTTTCGATCAGTCCAAGGTCGTTGCCAAGGGTCGCGCGAATGCCGCCGAGGACCTTCGAGAGCTTGCCTGCGTCGGTGTCGGCGGCGAATAGCAACGCATGCCCCGGCCCGGCAGCGCACGCCGGCAGCAACTTGGCCGTGATGTCGGCACCGAGGAATTTCGCGATCGAACCCTTGAGCGAGCCATCCGCCTGAACCACGACCCATGCCAGCCCGCCCAGGCCCTCGGTCTTGGCGCGAGACTCGAGATCGTCGAAGAATCGCCGAGGCTTTTCGCCACAACCTGGAACCGGAAGCACCCGGACCGTCTTGCCCGCAAACGCTCGAAACGACCCGTCGGCGAAGAGGGCCGACACGTCGCGAATCTCCAACGGGATTCGCAAATCCGGTTTGTCGGACCCGTATTTGAGCATCGCCTCGGCATAGGGAATCCGCGGGAACGGAGCGGGCGTCATCCGGCGGTCGGGCCGAAATTCTGGGAAAAGCCCTGTGAATAACGTCTCCATCGCCGCGAACACGTCATCCTGCGTGACGAAGCTCATTTCCAGATCGAGTTGGTAAAACTCGCCAGGCGATCGATCCGCCCTTGCGTCCTCATCGCGAAAACAGGGGGCTATCTGAAAGTAACGATCGAACCCCGCCACCATCAGAAGTTGCTTGAACTGCTGAGGCGCTTGCGGCAGGGCGTAGAAGTTGCCGGGGTGAATTCGCGACGGGACCAAATAGTCGCGAGCGCCTTCGGGGCTGGAAACCGTAAGAATCGGCGTGGAGTATTCGAGAAACCCCAGGTCGGTCATGCGGCGGCGAATGGCGCTGATGACCCGTGACCTTAGGACGATATTCGCATGAAGCTTTGACCGTCGCAAATCGAGGAAGCGATACCTGAGGCGCTTTTCTTCCGGCACGTCCTCTTCCGGGAAGACGCTGAACGGCAGGCGCCCCTCGTGATCGTCGGCCCCGTGCATGCCGCCGAGAACCTCGTAGCCGCGAACGATAACCTCGACTTCGCCGGTCGCCATTGCCGCGTTGACGTTTCGATCCTCGCGAGCCACGCAATCGCCCGTCACACTGATGACCGATTCCTTGGCCAATCGCCCCAGCGCGTCCGCGAACGGCGCGTCGGTGGGGATCAACAGTTGCGTCAACCCGTAATGATCGCGCAAGTCGATAAACAAAAGCCCGCCGAGGTTGCGGCGATTATGAATCCAGCCGGACAGCCGAACGGACTTGCCGACGTCGGCTTTTCGCAACTGACCACACGTATGAGTTCGATAGGGATGCATGCATTGGCCGGGATCGAGGTTCACGAACGCCTAGGAGCATTTCGTATTGGCAAGGGAAACGCGGACAAGGTTCGCGCCGCGGCGTTCCTTGCGTTGAAATTGGGCAAACCGCGTCATCGCCGCAGGTGGTGCCGGATGGTCGTTTCCAATTCGGCGAATCGGTCGGCGCCTTCGGCACGCCAAAGCAGTTGCCCGTCGGAGTCGAGAAGCACCAAGGTCGGGTAATGGTCCACACGGAATTGAGCCTGCACCGGGCAGCGGTCTCCCGAGTCAGTCAGGAGCAGCCGATAGTTGATGCCGAGGCGATTCTGCATCTGTCGAATCCGTTGCGCGGCGTCTGGACCTTGGCTATGTTCGCAGGCGATTCCGACGACCTCCAACCCGTAGGCTCCATAGGTTCGTTGCAGGTTGATCAAATGGGGAATGGCTGCCACGCAAGGCCGGCACCACGTGCCCCAAAAGTCGAGCAGAACGAGGCGCCCGTGCCGATAGCGAAACTGCCAAGGCCGGCCGTCGAGGTCATTGAGGGCGAAGTTATCGAGCCGGTTTCCCACGAGCCGGCACGACGGTACCTGCATCGCCACCGGAACGTTGGGCCCGACATTCGCCGAGGATAATGGCGTACCCTGCGGGTTCGGTCCCGGATTACCGGTCGGCGGCGCCGCTTCGAGGTGCGGCAGATTCAAGACGGGGTCACGCGGCCGGGGCGAATCAGCAGGTCCCTCGGCAATGCTCTCGGGCCGCACCGGCGGAATCATGCCCGCTCGCGGCGGGGGATCGGGCGCTACCGCCGGGCCGGAGTTTCCGTCGGGTGAACCGGTCCAGGGCGACCCCAAGGCCGGCGTGATCGACGGCGCCGATGCCGGTGAGGCCCCACCCGGAATGCTGCCCCCCGGAGGCGGCGGCAAGGGCGGCACCGTGCCCGACGCCAGATCTTCGCTCAACTTGATTAACAGCCGCGGTTGGGGAGGTGACGCCTGAATCCGACCGGCGAGCAAACGCCCCCCTTCCGTTGCCCGCGCCGTCAGCAGGTACGGCCGACCCGATTGCAGGCCCTGAATCAGGAAGTAGCCGTTGGCATCGGCCGCCACCTCGATCGGGCGAGCACTTGTATCAGATACCGCCACGACCTGAATGTACGCGTTACTGGGACGGCGATTGAAGGCGTCGACGAGTTGACCCGCGAGAACGCCGCTCAGATCGGGATCGACGGACGCCGGCCGAACGTCGTTCCGCGTTCCTTGATTGGGAATGTTGACGTTTGGCCCCGCCGGTCGCGGGTTCCCTTTGGCAACGCCGTTATCCCAAAATGGGCGCGGGTTACCGGTAGGCTGAGCGCGTGGTACATTGCTGGCCGAGGGTGACATGCACCCGGCGCACAAGATGGCTCCAACGATCAAACCGCGTGCGTGACGCACGGCTGGCCCCTTTCCGCTGCCCCGTTCGCGGCGGGTGTCCCGTCCTTGACCGGACGGGTTCAAGCAGCAACCGCAAAGATGTGAATCTTCCCCCGAACCGATGGCGAGTTCCGTCACGCCCCTCGGCTGCGCTACTCTTCCCGCCGAATCGGTTTTCGTCAAGGCGGATCGGCGCCTCGATCCCGCGCAAGGTACCCCGAGCATTCTCCCAACCGACGGGTTCTTCCCAACCTGAGTTTCGCGCCCCTTCGGCAAGATCCACTTGGCTTATCCAGCTTGTGAAACCGCCACGCATCGCGCCCGACGTCCTATCCTGCAACGATCGGTTAATCTTGAACCATCGCGAGTCGATTGTTATGAGTCGCAAGCCGATCCTTGACGTGAAAGTCTCGGTAGGCTATCGTGGACATTCGGAAGAGTTAAGCGGCAAAAGGGCGGGTTGGATCCCCAAATCGAGCCGCAAGAGAGGCGCGGAATCCCATGGCGCAACGGTCCTTTCGCGGTTGGTTATTGCTGCTGGCCCTCCTCGGAATCGTTCTCGATCAGTCGAGCAAGTACGTCGTTTTCCGTTGGCTGTACCGGCATCCCACCCATTACAGCACGTCCCAACACGCCGGCGCTTACGAGTTAGTTCCCGGTGCGTTCCGGCTCCTGGCGCAGTTCACCTACGAGACCGACCCGACCAACAACCCGCTGGTGACGTGGAGCAGCGAGCAGTTGCCTCGTGTCAATCATGGGGCTTTGTTCGGGCTGGGCGGCGAGCATACCAATTGGGCGAATCGGTTCTTCGCCACCATAAGCGTCTTGGCCGCGTTGGGGATCGTCGCTTGGAGCTATCGCCGCTCGACCGCGTCGGATCGGCTGCTGTGTTGCGCGCTGGGGCTGATCCTCGGCGGCACGGTTGGGAATCTGTATGATCGGGTTGTCTTTGGCGGGGTTCGCGACTTCCTGCACTTTTACTACATCGAATGGCCGGTGTTTAACATCGCCGATTGCTGCTTGGTGTGCGGAGCGTTTTGTCTGCTCGGTCAGGCTTTGTTGACGCCGGCGCACGCAACGCCCGCGCCGGCGAACGCGGCGCAACCCTCGACGGGAATTCGCGCCCCCGAAATTGCCCCCATGTAGTGAGAGCCGTGAAATCCCCCGTGGGATGACGTTTGCATCCGCATGACGACGAACGCCATCATCCGCATCGTCGCGTTGTCGCCGAATCGGTGGCTCTCCCGTGCCGCACATCCTGTTTGTCACCGGCAAGCTTGCGGCCCCGGCCCTTCGGCGCGTCGTTGACCCGTTAACCCAATCCACGTCGATAACGGCTGAAATTGCGGTCCTACCCATTTCCGTCGCGGCTCTGCTCACGACCGATTGGGTGGCTCGACACGTCACGATTCCCGAAGGCGTGGATCGCGTCATCCTGCCGGGCCTGTGCCGTGGCGACCTGGAGTCGTTGAAATCACGGACCACCGCCACGGTCGAGCGCGGCCCCGCCGACCTCCGGGAACTGCCGGAGTTTCTCGGTTCACCCAGCGGGCGCCGCGTCGATTATGGCAGCTACGACATTCAAATCCTTGCCGAAATCAACCATGCCGCGACGATTCCATTGCCCGAGTTGGTGGCCGAGGCCCGACGGCTGGTGGAGGACGGCGCCGACATCATTGACCTCGGTTGCGATCCCGGCGGAGGCTGGCACGGCGTCGGCGACGCAGTGGCTGCCTTGCGTCGCGAGGCCCTGCAAGTCTCGGTCGATAGCTTCGATCCGCTGGAAGTCGAGTCTGCTTTGGCCGCCGGCGCCCAATGGGTGCTGAGCGTGAACAGCTGCAATCGCGTTCGGGCGAAACGATGGCACGAGACCTATGGCGCCACGGTGGTTGCCATCCCCGATACTCCCGACGACGACGCCAGCCTCGATCAGACAGCCGAACAGTTGGATCGCGATGGTGTGCCGTTTTGGATTGATCCGATCCTCGAACCGATCGGCTTCGGTTTCGCGGCATCGCTGGGCCGATATCTGGACGCGCGCCGACGGCATCCCGGCGCGGAAGTTCTCATGGGCACCGGCAACCTGACGGAGTTGACCGACGTCGATTCCGCAGGCCTGAACGTCATGCTCCTCGGGTTCTGCCAAGAAATCGGAATTCACCGAGTGCTGACGACGCAGGTGATCAATTGGTGCCGCAGCAGCGTCCGCGAGTTGGACTTGGCCCGCCGGCTCGTGGCCCACGCCGTCCGGGAACGTGTTCCGCCGAAACGACTCGAACCGAACCTCGTGATGCTTCGCGACCCGAAGGTGCCGCCAATGGGCGAAGCCGACTTGCAGGAGTTGGCATCGCTGGTGACGGATCGCAATTATCGGTTGTTCGCTGAGGGCGGTGAATTGCACGTCATCAATGGTCGCATGCACCTTCGCGGGACCGACCCGTTTGAGTTGTTCGCCGAACTCGCCCGCCGCGACGCCACGATCGATGCTTCTCACGCCTTTTATCTCGGCTACGAGTTGTCGAAAGCCGTCACGGCGTTGACGCTGGGCAAGGCGTATACGCAGGACCAAGCCCTTCGCTGGGGATTCCTGACGATCCCGGAGCGATCGCATCGAAATGGGTGATTTTCTCGGATTCTGACGAAATCCGTCTCGGACAGGCGACGGCCCGCGCGGTAAAATCTGTCCGCGGACCTCATTCAACAGGGGAGTCAGTGGCGACATCGTTCACGCCCATCGATGGACCGGGCGACGTATCGGCACTCTGGCACGTTCTTGAACAACGGCTGGATGCCTTCGTTAATCATTGGGAGGAGCACAAGACTCCGCCGGCACTGGCGGACCATCTGCCCGAAGGCCCCGCGGGAGTGCGGCGCATGGTCCTGGTCGAGTTAATCAAGATCGACCTGGATTATCGCGCTCAGCATCGGCAAGGAAAGCGCATCGAGGAATACGCTCGGGAATTTCCGGAACTGGGCGAGCCGCATCAGTTACCCAACGACCTGATCTTCGAGGAGTTTCAGGCGCGGCGACGATCGGGCGAGTCGGTTCGGCCCGACGAATACTTCGAGCGATTCCCAGCTCAAAGCGAGCGATTGGCGCGGCTGTTTGGCGTCGTGGATCCGCACCAGACAACGGCCATCGGGCGTATCCTGCCCCCGGCTGAAGTGAAAGTCGGCGACCGGCTGGATGACTTCGATCTGTTGTTGCAACTTGGTCGAGGGGCATTCGCCAAGGTATTCTTGGCGCGGCAACGGTCGATGCATCGGCTCGTTGCGTTGAAAGTTTCGGTCGAGCGCGGCGTCGAGGCTCAGACGCTGGCTCAACTCGATCATCCGCATATTGTTCGTGTCTTCGACCAACGTGTTGTTAGTGCCACGGGGTTGACGCTCTTATACATGTCGTACCTTCCAGGTGGGACGCTCAAGGATGTCATCACCTGGATGCAACAGACGCCGGCGGACAAACGCACCGGCCAAACGCTCTTGGCGGCTGTGGATCAGGTATTGAAGGATCGCGGCGAGACCCCGCCGGTGGATTCAGCGGCTCGGCAACGCCTCTCGGAGATGAGCTGGCCGGAAACGGTCTGCTGGCTCGGCGCCCGGCTGGCCGAGGCCCTCGACTACGCGCATCGGCAAGGCGTGCTGCATCGCGACATCAAGCCGGCCAACGTCCTGTTGGGAGCCGACGCCAGCCCGCGCCTGGCGGACTTCAACGTCGGGGCCTGCTCGAAACTCACGGGGTCGGGTCCGGCGGCCATCTTCGGCGGAAGCCTGCCGTACATGTCGCCCGAACAACTCGAAGCGTTCAACCCCGCACATCCGCGCACCGCCGATAGCCTCGACGGCCGCAGCGACGTCTATTCACTGGCCGTTACTCTCTGGGAATTGCTCACCGGAACGCGCCCGTTTCCGGATCCGGCTGATGACGACGAGATGTATTTCCTGCTGGCCCGATTGTCGCACGATCGCCGTCTAGGTGTTTCGCCCCAAGCCCGATCGCAGCTTCCGCCGACCATGCCACCCGGTTTGGCCAACGCCTTGCTTCGCGCTCTCGATCCCGACCCTTCGCGACGTCACGAGACGGCCGGCGACTTCGCTCGCGATCTGGAACTTTGCCTGCTTCCGCGAACCCGCGACTTAGTGCAACCGGCGCCGGGCAATTGGCGCCATTGGGCTCGCCGGCACTCGGTCTTTGCTTTCTACCTGGTCGGGCTCGCGCCCAACCTCGTCGCCGCCGCCTTTAGCATTTACTTCAACGAGCAAGAGATTATCTGGCGCGACGCCCCCGCAGCCAAGGCTGTCTTCGATCGCACCACGATCTGGGTCAATCTCATCTTCTTTCCGTTGGGTATCGTCCTGACCTATTTGTTCTTTCGGCCCATGTTCGGGTCGTTCCGCCGACTGAGTCGGGGCCAAGTAATCTCGGAAGGCGAATTGGCGACCATTCGGCGAATCTCGTTATTTATGGGGTCCGTCACCGCGGGCGTCTGTGCGGCCCTATTCGCCATCTCGGGGATCATTTTTCCGATTGTGCTTCATAGTCAGGTGCCGGACCTGCCCGCCAGCGTGACCTGGCACTTCCTGATGTCGCAGTTGATGTGCGGCCTGATCGCCGGCTCATACCCGTTCTTCTCACTAACGTGGCTGGCGGTTCGAATGGCCTTTCCGGCGTTTCTGTCGCGGGCGGGGCTGACCGATGAGGATGTGCGGAACCTTGACACGATGGAGTGGTGGCTTGGACCGTTTCTGGTCGTGGCAGCCGCGGTGCCGTTGCTGGCGCTCGGCTTCTACGTCATGTTGATCGGCGCAACCGCGAATCGTTCGGCCATGGCAGTGGTCGCCTTCGCAGGCACGATGGGCCTCTTCGCCGCCTGGGCCTTGACGGCGGCGACGCGACGTGACCTGGCGGCGTTGCGAGCCTTGGCACGTCGTTGAGGCCGCTTGCTCCCCCGAAGGGATGCCCTTGTGAAATACGGATCGCTCATCGCGATACTCCTGATGATGGCCGCAATCGCGCCGGCCCAGGAGCTGTTGCCGCCGGGGGCGATTCGCGCCTTTCGCGCATCAAGCGAACGCAGGCAGATCTTCTTCAACGCGGCTTTGTCGCCCGATGGAAAGACCCTCGCGGTTTGCGGGTCCACGAAACGCATCTTCCTGTTCGACGTTCAGACCGGCAAGGAACTTCTCGCGTTTGGCAGCCACATCGATCACGTCTGGACCGTGGCATGGTCCCGCGACGGCCACGATCTGGCTTCGGGGGGTCGCGGCGATTTGCCGTTGCGTCGATGGGATCCTCGCACCGGCCAAGAGTTGGAGCCGCACATCGGCCATCAAGGCGGCATCACTCATGTTTTCTTTAGCCGTGACGGGAAGCGATTGTTCATGTCGGGCGGCTCGTGGGATCCAACCATTCGCGTGTGGGACACCGCGACGCGAAAGCTGCTCCGGTCGATGGCCGGACACACCGATTACATCAACGCGATGGCTGTTTCTCCCGACGAGCGGCTCATTGCCTCGGGGAGCCAGGACGGCACGTTGCGGCTCTGGGACCTGGAGCGCGGCAAGGAACTGGCCCCATTTGTGACGGCTCACGCCGGCAGCGGTTTTTCGGCGGTCGCGTTTAGCCCCTGCGGCAACATGATCGCGTCGGGCGCGCGCGACGGGGAATGCACGATCTGGGAGGTTGCGTCGCGGCAGGCGCGATGGCGCATCAAGGGTCGCGAAAGCTGCGACCTGGCCGCCGTTGTTTTCACTGCCGACGGCGATCAGGTCATCGCCGGTTGGAACGACGGAGCGATCCGCATCATTGATCTACGGCACGCGAGGGTCACCTCGGAATGGCCCGCTCAGACTGATGGCGTTCGCTCGATTGTGATGCATCCATCGGGGACGACATTCGTGACGACCGGCCAAGAGGGCGTGGCCTATCTCTGGGAGCTTCCCAAGCGACCTTCCGACGCGATGCCGCCGAGTCGTCAGGAACAGCTTGAACTTGCCTGGGGGCATCTCGCCGGCGAGGCCGATCGTGCCTATCGGGCGATCCTTCAATTGTCGCAGCGAGGTAGTCCCGTGGTGCCATTCCTTCGCTCGCGACTGCAGCCGGTCGCTCCGGCCGATGCGGCGAAAGTCGAACGCCTCATCGCCGACCTCGACTCGCCCCGTTTCGCGGATCGGGAACGGGCGACGCAGGAAATCGCGTTGCTGGGTGATCGCGCGCTGATGACGTTGCGGCAAGCATCGGCAAAGGCCAAATCAGCCGAAGTTCGAGACCGCCTGGCAAGACTGTTGAAGCCATGGGACTCGCCGCCTCGGGATGGTGAGCTGTTGAGGCAATTGCGAGCCGTCGAGATTCTCCAACGGCATGGCTCGCCGGACGCGGTCGTCATTTTGAGAGAGCTATCGCGAGGTGCCGTGGGCGCCCGTGTCACGGTGGCGGCACGAACGGCCCTCATACGACTTGAGCCACGAGACCGCTGACGCCAACGATCCGCGATCATTTCAACGCGAATCCGAGAATCGCCAACAAAATGAGGACGACCGTAGTACCGGCGGCGATGCGCCATCCGTCACCCGGCGCGAATGCGAAGAGATTGCGACGGGCCACGGCGAGGCGCGAGCTATGGGCTTGGCGATCCTTCAGGGAATGGAGCAGATGTTCCGCGGCGGGCAACGGTCGGGCCACATCGGTAGCAGCTTCGGAGAGCAGCAACAGAAGCCCCTGCCGTTCGAGGTGCAATGCCGGCGAGCGACAACCGGCCGCTTCGAGGCATTCGAGGATCGCGTCGAGTTGATGGACCCGATTTCGAAGATCGATAGGGCCAACACCGGTTTCGGTCATCTCGCGCCCCAGCTCGAGCTTGGCGCTGGTGATCGACTTCTGGTGGGAGCGAAGTTGCCAACGATCCCACAAATAGCAGACGATGCGCCCGACCTGATTGAGGTTGGCGGTGACGATGGACGAGACCAATCGCCCGAATTGCCTCAGTTGCATGGCTTCCCTTCGCCCCGCGGATGAACGAGTCGGCGAATGGCAATGGACCGCCGTCGTCAGAGGGCGACACTATGGCAAACCACCCTTGAGATGACAAGGGCAGCCTGCCGTCGCGCGAACATCGAGGGTGGAAAGATGAGTCCGTTACGGCCGACCGGGATGGCGAGCAAGGGCGTGTCATTCAAACGATTGAGCATCCCAAGTATGCCGTGGCTGCCGACCGTTCTCGTCATCGCCGCGAATCGCCATTCCAGCCCGAACCACACAGGCGCCCAAGGAGCTCTCGCAATGCCGTTGATGCGCGGGTACGATAGCTTCCACGATCATTCGGGACCCGGCGTTGGAGAGAACCATGACGATTCAGATTCACCAACGATACGTGTTGGTCGTGGTTTCCCTTTTGCTGGCGAGCCAACCCGCAAGCACCGGCGAAGCGGAAACTCGCCTGCGGTCCATCAAGTCTCGACTCCCGTTCATCCCGACGACTGATTTTTTTTACCGCCGCGAACCCCGAGATTTCACTCGGGACAAGGACTCGGTTGCCGCTGCCCATCGCGCGCTCATGGAATTGGAGTCACCGAAGCTGCAGGTGGCCGAACTGGTCGAGCTGACCCGTCACACGGACCCCGACATTCGCGCCTTGGCAGTCTTGGGACTTGTGGCCCAGGAATCGCGCGAAGTGGTTCCCGCATGCATTCGGTTGTTGGACGATGATGCGAAGACGCTGCCCCTGAAAACGGACTATCACGACGGCTTCGGCGCGAATGCTCGTGTTGCCACGGAGCCACAAAAGATCGCTGACATCACCCGCCGCATCCTCGGGATGGTTGGATGCCCGGAGCCAAACCATCGCCGGGACGTTGAAGCGTGGTGGGCCAAACGAAACGGAAATCCCGACTGGTTGGGTTGGTACGAGTTTCTTTACAGGCGCGCGTCACAGGGCACATCGCCGGTGCCGGCAACCGCCAAAGAGAGGATTGCCCGGTTCCGCAAACAGGTTGACTCTTTGCCAGTCATGACCAGAGCTTGGTTGTTACTCTACCTTGCCGACGATGTTTTCGTGATGGATGGTGAGTGGCACGACCATTATGCAACGATGGACGAAATGCTGGACGCTGCCCGAAAGCTCGGGCCGGACGCATTGATCGCTTTCTTGAGGGACGGACACCGCCAGGGTCTGAAACCGCCGGACTTGGACACCAAAGGGAATGGGCAACGATTCATTGTCACCAATGCCATCCACCTCTTTGGCAGAGAACACGCGCCGGCCCTTTTGAAGATAGGGCGATTCACGGCCGCGGCCGATGCTGATCCCATCATGGTGCATCGCGCGGTCGAGGCGGGCAAGCGGCGTTTTATTGGCGATGTCTCTAGTTGGGACCTCGCCAAGCTCATGGCAGCCCTCGCCGTCCATGGCAATGCCGCTGATCGAGCTGAGGTTGCCAAATGGTTCTATACGGTTCCAAACGATACGAATGGATCGTCGGCTCAGAGCATTTTCATTGAAGATATCAAGAATCGGCGGCCTGCGAACTGGCGCGAGATCGTTAAGCCCCTTGTGGCCCATTCGGGATTCGATCAACTCAAGCCACTCGATGTCGTGTACTTGGCGCTGCTCGTTCAAAAACTCGGCAACGCATCGCTCAAGGAAGCGATCGACAATTACCGCGAAGACCCCAGTCGGCTGCGCAATGCACTCCGCAAGATGTTCGACGTCACGATGGTCGAACCCAAGAGATTGGCGAGTCCCAAAGTGGTCCTTTCGCGACCTGTTTGGAGCGTGGACCTGGCGTCCCAAGCCCATTCGCTTGCCGTGAGCGATGACGGCCGATGGATGGCCGTCGGCATGAAGGGGTCCAACCCCGCGGTACAAGTTTTCGATGCTCACGACGGGCGACCCATTCATGGGTTCCGCCAACCGTGCGGGAGCAATTTCCGCGTTGAATTCGTCAGCGAGAAAAAGCTTGTCTTCGCTCCGAGTCTCGACAATCGGACGACAAGCCTATGGACCTGGACGGTGGGAGAGGCTTCGGATCGGATCGCGCCGGCCAATCCGGAAGTCGATCGCCGAACAAATTCTCCTCCGTGGATTGTTCCGTCCAGACAAGATGGACGGTTAGCGTTGCTCGATACCAGTTCGCTAAGTTGGTTTGCAAATGCGAAGACGGCTTGGCAACGCGACAAACGGACACGGGCCTTCAGCGTGATCGAGATCTCGCCCGACGCCAAATGGATCGCGATCAACGATGGCTTCCGAAAGTCCATCGAGTTGATCGACAGTCAAAATGGTAACGTCGCGTTCACTCTCGAAGGTCTATCGACCGTGCCGGCCAAGGCCTGCTTTTCGCCGGATTCGAAACGGCTGTTGGCGCTCGGCGAGGACGATCGACTCCTGATCTGGAACACGGAGTCGGGCCGCGAAGTGGCGCGGTACGAGGGGAGTCATTCACGGTCGGGGCCAATTCGATTCAGCGCGGATGGGAGTTCCTTTTTCGCGGGTGCCGGCTGGGGACACGTCGGTAGTTTCTCGACGGAATATGGCTCGCCTCAGTTTGCCTTTCCATACCGAGTGACGGGTACAGAATTCGACGGCAACTACGTAGCGTCGGTCGTGCCGTCGCGCGACGGGCGGTATCTGTTCGCGATAGTTATCTGTTCGGGGAAGACGCTGGCTCGCGTCCAAAAATGGGCGTTGCCGCGCACGACGGAAGACTAGCGGCGCGCCCCAATGAAATGACCGGTTTGGGATCGACCTTGGCGCTGCTCGCCATCACCCGGCCCTGATCGAGACCGACTCTCGGTGATAGGCGATGACAATCAGCCCACTGTTGAACCCGCCCCGGACGGGGAGCCGCAACTGCATGATGTGATGGCAATTGATACCAAAAGCGGCGCGATGAGCAACGGAGGGGGGGGGATTCGAACCCCCGAACGCCTTGCGGCGTCTCCGGTTTTCAAGACCGGTGCAATCAACCGCTCTGCCACCCCTCCAGGCTGCCGGCGGTCTTCGTATCTTACACCTCGCGGGCGTTGAGGGCAAAGGCGGCTGCAAAACGTCATCGGCACCATCAACGCGGCACTTTCACTCGCCAGCAAACTCGCATATCATAGTCGGTGTTAGTTGTCGCTGCCCCATGAGGCCATGCCGTGACCAACATCACTCGCGAACAGTTGCACGCCTATCTCGACGATTCACTCTCCGACACCGAGACGGCCCACATCGAACAGGCGCTTCGCACGTCCGATGCCCTGCGCCAACAACTTCGGGCTGTCATGCAAGAGCGCGATCGCGGCGAACATACCGTGGGCGCCATTTGGCGACGTGAGCGCCTAAGCTGCCCAACCCGCGAACAACTCGGCAGTTTCTTGCTCCAGGCCCTCGAACCCGAGCTGCTCGATTACATCGAGTTTCACCTACAAACAATCGGATGCCCCGCCTGCCGAGCCAACCTCGAAGACCTGCAGTCCCGCCAAGAAGAACCCGTGAGCCGATCCGAGACCCGTCGCCGGAAGTTCTTTCAGTCCAGCGCCGGGTTGCTCTCCGGTAAGCGTCCGAAGTAGGCTCCCAACATGCCATCGCTCGCCGTCACACCCGACGAACTCGAGGCGTTTCGGAGATTGTCCCTAGAGTCGTTGCTGCTCGCGGTTCTCATCCAATTGGCAGTCATTATCCTCGCGGCCCGGGTCTTTGGCGTACTGGCGAGGCGATTCGGCCAACCGAGCGCCGTCGGGGAAATTGCCGCCGGCTTACTCTTGGGTCCGTCGGCATTGGGTTGGGCGTTCCCCGACCTTGCCGAGTTGATTTTTCGACCCAACTTCGAGGGAATCCCGCACGCGTTGTCGGATCCACTCATTGAAAAGATCTTCGCAATTCTCAGCCAGATCGGCCTGATTTTCCTGCTGTTTTTGATCGGCTTGGAATTCGAATTCAGCCATCTGCGTTGGCACGGGTCATCGGCGTTGGCCGTCTCCGCGGCGGGCGTGGCAGTTCCGTTCACACTGGGGTTGGCAATAACGCCTCTGTTGCTGAGCCGCGTCGAGCCACACCCGGAAGGTGGGCCGGTGCCGGCGTTAGGGTTCACGCTCTTCCTGGGCGTCGCGATGTCGATCACGGCTCTGCCGATCTTGGGACGCATGATGATCGAATGGGGTATCACGCGAACGAAGCTGGGCGTCATCACGATCTCGGCGGCGGCGGTCAACGACGCCATCGGCTGGATTCTGCTAGCCGCCATCGCAGCCACGGTCAGGCGCAACTTTGATCTTGGGGGCACGGCGCTGATGACGATGCTCTCGATTGGCTTCGGCCTGTTCATGGCGGTGGGCGCGCGGCCGTGGCTGCTGAAATGGGCACGCGCGGCTCTTCGCCGCGGCAACGGAGAGTTGGGGCTAAACGACCTGGTCATCCTGTTGGTGATTCTGTTTCTGTGCGCGATCGCGACGAATTGGATTGGCATCTTCGCCATCTTCGGCGCGTTTATCCTCGGGGCCGTGTTGTCGTCAGAAACCGAATTCCATCGAGCGGTTGTGCGGCGGCTGAGCGACTTAGTGACGTCGTTCTTCCTGCCGATATTTTTCACCTACACGGGCCTGCGGACGAATGTGCGGAGCCTGGGTCCGTCGGCGGAGATGTGGCTGTTGGGCGGGTTGGTGTTGGCGGCGGCCGTGGTGGGCAAGTTCGGCGGTTGCGGGCTGGCAGCAAGGCTGAGCGGCTACTCGTGGCGCGAGTCGGGTTGCATCGGCGTCATGATGAACACGCGCGCCTTGATGGAATTGATCGTCATCAACCTCGGTTATGAATTGCGCGTGATTCCATTGAGCGTGTTCTGCACGCTCGTTCTAATGGCACTGATAACGACCGTGATGACCACACCGATCTTGATGCGATTGATTCCGGGGACGGAACTGGACGAGCCGATCCGACGCTCGGGGTTTCTAGGCACGACGGCTGGCGGCACGGGCTAGAAATGGCACGGGCGGATACCCGTGACCCATAAAACGCAACGACCGGATCGAGGCGAATTGGCCCCGATCCGGTCGCGTCGAGTGAGTGGTTGCTCAACAAATCAACAGAAGACTACTTCGATTCCGGCAGAATCTTGGCCAGGTCGGCCACGACGGCCTCGATGTCCTTATCGGTCATCTTGCCCTTCTCGAAAGCATGGTTGGCCATGACCTTCTTCTTGTTGTAAAGCACGACGGTGATGTCGGCTTCCTTAGCGATCTTGAAGCCCCTGGGGCCGGCGGGTTGATCGATGGTCAACACACACTTCGAGATCTTCTCTTTCTCGGCCAATTCTTTGAGCTTGTCTTCGAGCTTGTCATCGTCGGTGCAGAAGACGACGAACGAGCCCATCTTCGCCTTGGAATTCTTGGCAGTAGCCGCATCAATCTTCTTGACCAGACTGGTCAAGCCGGGGGTCACTTCGCGAGCGAAGATAACCGCAACCGGATTGTTGCCGTTCTTTCAGACCAGGCAGGCTTTTTGGCCTGCGGAATCACCCGTCACGTTGAGCGGGTGGAAGGCAGCGACCGAACCTCCGACCTGTGGGCCGGATTTCAGGTCACCCGCGACGGCGACGGCGAGGGCTACCCCGCAGACGACCGGCGCGAGCATAAACGCTCGTCTCATCTTGAACACTCTCCGGTAATGTTAGTTAGTACGTGCGAAATCCCAACCACTCACGATACTAGACTCTATCGTGTTATTACTTATTCGACTTAATGGGAAGGGGCAGAGTCGCCGTGTTCAGGCTTGCTCCCGGCCGTTGAGGGCGCGATCGATCCATCCTCCGCCCAGGACACGGGTTCCGTCATAGAACACCACGGCCTGGCCCGGGGTCACCGCCGATTGTGGCTCGTCAAACTCGACCCGCGCTTCGGCTCCGGCCGGCGTGACCGTCGCCATTGACCCCTGATGACGATAGCGGATCTTGGCCAAGCATCGAATCGGCTCTCGGGACACTTCCGGCATGAGCCAGTTGACATCGGTGGCACGCAATCCGTTCGCCAACAGGCCGTCTCGGTCGCCTAAGACCACGGTTCGCGACTCGGGGACAATCTCCAGCACGTATCGACGCGACCCGGCGGCGTATCCAAGTCCCTTGCGTTGTCCGATGGTGAATCGATCGTAGCCGTCGTGCTCGGCCAAGACATTGCCCGCGGTGTCGGTAAACACGCCGGCCGTCACCGCATCGGGGCGTCGTTGCCGAACCAAATTCGCATGGTCGCCATCCGGGACAAAGCAGATTTCAACGCTGTCCGGCTTGTCGGCGACGGCCAGCCCCGCCTTTCGTGCGATCGCTCGCACCTCGTCTTTGCGATAATCCCCCAAGGGAAACAGCAAGTGGGGTAGGATCGCCCGACGGATGCCGTACAGGACATACGACTGATCCTTGTCGAGGTCGGCCGCCCGATGCAGTTCGGCATCGTCGCCACGACGCAAGATCCGGGCATAGTGGCCTGTCGCGATCCAGCCGGCTTGAAGTTGCTTGCCAAAGGCCCAGAGCTTGCCGAACTTCAGCCAGGTATTGCAAACAACGCACGGATTGGGCGTGCGGCCGGCAAGGTACTCGTCGGCAAAATAGTCGATGATACGGTTGAAGTCGTTCTCGAAATCGAGTGCGTAGAACGGAATGTCGAGCCGATCCGCGACACGGCGAGCGTCGCCGGCGTCGATGGCGCTGCAACAGCCGCGCTTACGATCAGGGGCGGTCGCCGGCGAATGGACTCCGGTGCGCATGAACAGGCCGATAACCTCATAGCCCTGCTCCTTTAAGAGCAAGGCTGAGGCGGAACTATCGACTCCGCCGCTCATGGCAAGCACAACGCGACCCGGCATTCGGCAAATCCTCGATTCGAAGGCGCCTCATGGCGTTACTCCCTTTAAGTATAGGACTGCCGTTAAGACAAGAAATGTGGTGGAGGAGGTTCGTAGAGGCTGCTTCATAACCCATCTTCATCACTACCCGCGAGCACGGATTGGGAAATCCGTGCCACTCTTTCGAGCAAGTCTTCTTAATGACGGCTTCACGACCCATGTTCCTCGCTGAATGTCAGGGGTTTCGGCCACTAATCTATGGTTGTGAAACGGTCACTAAGCAGTGCGGGCCGTTTCGCCTCGGCAAGAGACAAAACGGCCCGGCTGTGAGTGTGGTCTCACCTGCGATCAGAACGAACCGCCTGGGTTGATGCCGCCCGCACCGGCTCCGGCTCCGCCCATTGGGGCAGGAGCGCCGCCACCCATCGGCGGAGCACCTCCACCCATCGGCGGAGCGCCCTCACCCATCGGTGCGGCTCCACCACCCATCGGGGCGCCTCCCTCGGGAGCGGGCGGTGGCGGGGCGCCCGGCACGCCCGGCGGTTGCGTCGCACCCGCTTGGGGAATCTGCAGCTTTGGCGGCTTCGATTGGCCGTATTCGGCGTAGTCCAAGTAGAGGAAGACACAGCCGATGATCAGAGCGAGGAACGAGATCAACAGCAGCCCCACATACGCGTCGCTCTTGGGTTTCGGCTTCGCGGGAGCGTCGTCAAATCGGCTTCGGGAACGGGCCATCTCAAATATCCTCAGGTTCGATCCAAATGTCGGTGTTTCAAGAATCTAGCGGCCGCCGCCAATAATGCGTGTGGCGGCCTGATCATCTTTGCGAATCGTCTCGCCGCGACGTACGGGCGTGAACTGCCCGACGGCTTCGTGAGGTTTGACGGCGGTGATGGTCAATTTGCCCATGTATTGAGGGGCGCCGCCGAGGCGATAGACTTCAAGGACGTTGCCGATGGCGACGCCGGCATCGCTTCCGGCTGAAATCTGTGCCAAATCGCCGGCGACAGAGGTGACCGAAGCTCGCACCTCAATCGGCAGAGGCTTGGTGGCAGGCCCGCCGCCCGGGCCACCGGGTCCGGCAATGGCGCCGCCGCGAGCCTTCATGTCAGCGTTTTCCTTGAGCAAGGCTTCAACCTGCATCATCAGTTTTTCGACGCGTTGCTGAGCCGTCTCCAAGGACAATTCGGCAGCGACGGCCCGATTGCGGAAGGCAACCGCTTGCTTCTCGAGACCGCCGATCTTGTTGTCGCGATCGTTGATGACGGCGATATATTGGGCGCGTTCTTGTTTCATGCGTTCGACGTCTTGGGTGATCGCCTGGTTGTTGGCGCCCTCTTTGCTTTTCTCGATCTCGGCAGCCTTCAACTTTTCGCGTTCACGATTGAGTTCGTTGATGGCGTCGGTGAGCTTCTGATTGACGGCGTTGAGGTCTCCTTGGACCTTGGCAACGAGAGCATCGCGAACCTGAAGGTCTTCTTTAGCCTTGACCTTCTCGGCGTTGAGGGCATCGCCGATGATCTTGACCTGCTTTGCGGCGTCTTCGTAACCGGTTTTCCAATTGGTCCGAGTTAGGAAGACGACGACGATCAACCCGCCAACGACGAGACTGAAGAGCAGGTTGAAGAAGACCAGGATCTTGCCGAGAGCCGTCATTGTACCCACCTCCATCCGGCGGACGCGAGCGCGCCGGACAACCCAATCCCCCGAGCCGGCGCGACAACGCCGACACGTCCCCACATCACACTTGACAAATTCCGCCGATTGACCACGGCCTATAGCCAGCCCGAGGCCGGGGTGTCAATGCGGTTTTACCGCTCAACGCGAGCCGCGGCCGCCGTGCCTGCCTTTTCCAGTTCCGCTTTACGCGACTGCAGGGCAATCTGACGCCGCAACAACGACTGAGCCTCCGCGTAGGCATTGGCCAACAGAGGCTTCAAGTCCTCTTGTTGCTGGACATAGCCCTGTTTGGCCTGTACCTGGAAATCACGCAGTTTGTACAGGCCCACGGTTCGCAGATCGACCTGAGCGCCGACTTGGGGAAGCCCGTTGAGGTCGGCGGTCAGCTTTTTGTGTTCTTGAATCAGCCGATCAATTTCGGCCTGTTGGGTGACGGTGTCTTTTTCGCGAAGCCGCTTCAGTTCGGTGAGCGATGCGATGTCCTTAAGGGGAGCATCCCGGAAGACGACGGGGGCGCGGCCAGACGGTCTCTCGAACGACAATTGGCCGCCGGCATACTCAAGCTGTTGTACGGGAGGATTCACCGCATTGCCATCGAGCTTGCCGCTGCGAATGATCTCGAGCTGTTTGGCAAACCAAATCTGTCGGAGCGGTCGCTGCCCCTCGGCAGTGACCAAATCGCTATACGCCTGAAACCATCGCATCTCGGCGCGGTCGCGAGCAAACGCTAACTCGTCGATGCGTTTCTTGTTGGCCTCGATCTTGCCGACGATCTTCTCGCCGCCCGTTGGGGATCGCGAGTTCCAATCGAGCCGGCCGGCATAGACGGAGATGGCCAGCATCATCAGGCCAATACTGGCGATGATGTTGAAATAGACCAACAGCTTTCCGAACTTCGTCATGGTCACGCCTCAGGGCTAGCCCGTCAGACGGTTATCGTTTCGGTTCGAGCCGTTGCAGTTCGAGTTCCAATTCGCGTGTACGCTCTTGGGCGGCCCCGAGCCGCTGCTGAATCCGGAACAGGTCGGCCTGCATGGCGTTCAACTGATTCAACTCCGCGCTGGCATCGGTGGTGGCTTTGGCCAAGGCGCCTTTCGCGGCCTCGACTTCCTGCTTACGACTGTCAACCAGGTCGGTTCGCTTCTTCACCTCAACTTTGAGCGTATCCAAGAATTTCTCGGCTCTCAACAACGCTTCGGATTCCTGCATCGCGGATTCGACGAGACTGTGCCGATGCGCCTCGAACTTGGCCTGATCGGAGGCGAGCAACGCCTTGAATTCGCGGGCGATGGTGTAGAGATGGGCAGCATGCTGATCCAGGGCACGGGAATAGGTCTCCATGCCAAGAACGACCAACGCTCGCGATCGCCATTCAGGCGTCGGGTCGATGTTCACCAGGATTTGGGCAATGTTCATTCGCGTTTCGAGGCGGCTGGCCTCACGACCGCTGCCCTGATTGGTGGGCGGTTTCTTGGCGTGTTCGAATCGGCGCTTGAGTTCCGTTAGGGCCGTGTCGGGGTCCTTATCGATGAGGGCGAGCAGTTCTTGGCGCTCGCCTTGAGTTCGGGCCAGGACGGCAAGATATTGCCGAAGCTTAATTCGTTGTTGACCCGGCGGCAGCTCGCGGACGTTGGCTTCGCATTTGCCATAAACGCGATCGAGTTCTTCAACAAGGGTGCGCGTCGGTTGCCCGCCGAGTTCACCGCCCGCCGCTTGGGCGAAGACGTCTTTGAGCATCTCCGGGGTCAGCTGATCGACGACATGTTGACCGGGCAACCGGCCGGTGTCGTCGGCGGGATCGATGGGCAGGCCATCGATGAGAAGCTGATGGCGAAACGCCGAATAGGTCCATTGCTGTTGAAGCCCGCGATCCTTGCCCGCCAGGACAAGGAATCCAGCGATGGCAAGGACATTGAAGACGGCGAGAATCTTGCCCAGCGTAGACATACGGTGGCCTCGGCACTCATCGGGCCGTTAATACGGGTAACCGGGGACGGGATTAGCGCCGCGCCGGCCGACTTAACGATTTTGACCGATCAAAGCGCTCTTGACAAGCGCAATAGGGGTAAGAATCTTCGGTTCGAGGGCGGCGGCGCCCCTAGGATGGACCTTACCGACGACAACGATCCGCCCGGCAAAACCATCTAATGGAACCGCACCGAGTCCGCCAAGAGTGGCGGGTCCGGTCAGGGAAACCGGGAAATCCGCCAGCATCCTGCCGATTTTCGCGATAGAATTGCCCCAGATGAATATTCGTCCCGCGCCAACCGTAGGCTCGACCCGCCCCCCGAGGTTTAGGCCTGTTGGAGTTTGACAATGAATGACCTGGCCAAAGCGCCGCAAATCTTAGGGAATTACGAAATCGTCGCGCCGATTGCCGAAGGAGGCATGGGCGTCGTGTACAAGGGCCGGCGACGCTCCGACGGGTTATTGGTCGCCATCAAAGTTGTACCGCCCACCGCAGCCAAGAACCCGGTGTTGCTTCAGCGATTCCAACGCGAGTTCCAAGCCGCCAGCGCCATCGATCATCCCAATGTCGTTCGAGCGATTGAATACAATGGCACGCCGCCGACGCCGTTCCTCGTCATGGAATTCGTCGATGGGATGTCGTTGGGCCAGAAAATCGAGCGTGAAGGGCGACTCTCCGAGGACGAGGCCATTCGCATCATGGCTCAGGTTTGCCAAGGCCTGCATCGCGCCCACAAACAAGGCTTGATTCATCGCGACATCAAGCCGGATAACATCCTGCTGGCCCGCGACGGGACGGCCAAGATCACCGACCTGGGCTTGGTGAAAGACATCGAAGGCGAATTAAACCTGACCCGGACCGGTCGCGGCCTAGGCACGCCGCACTTCATGGCTCCTGAGCAGTTTCGCAACGCCAAGAACGCCGACATTCGATGCGACGTTTACTCGCTGGGCGCGACACTCTACATGATGCTTACCGGCAAGATGCCCTTCGAGGGACTGGGGCCGCTCGATGCCTGGATGAAAAAGAGCAACAACGACTTCACCCCACCTCGCGAACTGAACACGGGCATCTCGACACGGATGAACTTTGCGATCTTGCGCGCGATGCACTCCGACCCCGATAAACGACCTTCGAATTGTCGCGAGTTCATCGAGGATGTCACCGGCCAAAGCACGCGCATCTCGACCACGGCCATCCCGGCGCAAAACAATGCGCCCGAGCTTTGGTACATGGTCTATCGCGACGACGAAGGACAAACTCACACCGTCAAAGGGACGACCGAGAACATTCGCAAGGCGTTCAGCGATGGGTTGCTCGGCGACGCCGGCAATATCCGGGTCTGTCGATCCAAGCAGGGGCCGTTCCTTCCGTTGCGCGACCATGCGGAGTTTCGTGATCTTGTGTGGAACACGGCACCGGCCGATCCCGCGGGGCCGCCTTCGACCACAACCGGCCCTGCCCCGGGGCTAAACCCCACGCCGTCGCACACCCGCAATCCGACGCCGCTCGTCGGCTCAGGTTCGGGCAAACGGGGCCCCAACGACTCCACCGTCGCCTATCCACCGGTGCCGCTTTCGAGCAAGATTTCCAACTATTCCCCGCCCGAAGACGCCGTGGAAACTGCCGCGCCCAACAATCAGTCGGCTGTCGTCTGGATTCTCGTCGGCTTGGTAGCCTTCGGATTAGCCCTGGCCGCGTTCGCTTTGTTGCCCCGACTGTTTCAGTAACCCTCCGGTGGCGACGGACCTTCTTCGACGCCAAGAAGTCCCCGATTGTCATCGGGACTTCTTGGCGTTTTTCATGACCTCAGACATATCATGACGGCATTCGATCCACTGAGGGACGTTGCCATGCGATTCTGTTCGATCGTGTTGATGCTATGCACCGTTGCACACGCCGGCGCCGATGAGCCGGCCGACCTTCGCACGCGACGCGACGGCTCGGACTGGACCGGGTTTCTCGGGCCGACCGGCGACGGCATCTCGACGGAAAAGGGCATCATCGCGCCCTGGCCCAAGGAAGGGCTGAAAGTCGTTTGGCACCTGAAACTTGGCGAGGGTTACTCACCGATCGTCACCAGTCGGGGGCGGCTGCTTGTGTTCGATCGCCACGCGAACCAGAATCGGTTGACTTGCCGCAACGCGGAGACGGGCGCCGAGATTTGGCGATACGAATATCCAACCGATTACGAAGACTATTTCGGTTATTCCGGCGGGCCGCGGTGTTCCCCCGTTGTCGATGGCGACCGCGTCTACATTTACGGCGCCGAGGGCGAACTGCATTGTGTCCGCGTCACCGACGGCAAGGGACTTTGGAAGCGGAACATGCTGGTCGAGTATCAGGTACTCCAAAACTTTTTCGGCAACGGTAGCCCGCCAATCGTCGAAGGCGACTTGCTCTTGGTCCCCGCCGGCGGCAGCCCGCAAGGAACTCGCGCGGGTCTCGATGACTTCCTGGATCGCAAGGCCAACGGCACCGCCATCGTGGCACTGGACAAGGTCACCGGCGCCGAGAAGTACAAGACGGGCGACGAACTGGCGAGCTATGCGGCACCGGTGGTCAAGACCATCAATGGCCGCCGGCTTGGACTCTATTTCGCTCGCGGCGGGCTGATCGGTTTCGAGCCGGCCACAGGGCGCGTGGATTTTCATTATCGGTGGCGGTCGCGGTTACTCGAAAGTGTGAACGCCAGCAATCCGGTCGTGGTCGGCGATCGCGTCTTGCTGACGGAGTGTTACGGCCCGGGAACCGCGGTCGTGAAGTTGAAGCCCGGCGAGGCGGAGACCATCTGGACTGATGACCCCAACGAACGCCGCAAGAGCCTGCAATGTCATTGGAACACGCCGATCCATCACAACGGCCAGATCTACGGCTGCTCAGGCCGACACACCGCCGGCGCCGAGTTACGCTGCATCGATCTTGTCGACGGCAAGGTACGCTGGCGCCGTCCTGGGTTTTCGCGGTCGTCATTGTTGATGATCGACGGGCACTTCGTCGCCATGTGCGAGGACGGCTTGCTGTTACTGCTAAAGGTGAACCCGGACAAGTACGAGGAAGTTTCGCGTTGGGACCTTAGCGATTCGATCGGCGACAAACCGGGCCTGTTGCAATATCCATGTTGGCCGGCGCCGATCGTGTCGCACGGCCTAATGTACCTTCGCGGCAAAGACTCGCTGGTCTGCGTGGAGTTGATCCCGAAGAGATAAGGGGCGACCTCTTGCTGGCGTCGCTCGCTCATGATCGCGCCCGAGCACGCTGCGCAAACGCCTGCCGATTCGGATAGAATGGCTCTGTTGCAAATAACGATGCGATTCATCAATCACTTAGAGATACTGCAGTGCAGATTCCCGTGCTGGTGGAACCGATTGTCGGGCGTGGTTTTCGCGTGCGAAGCGGGGAGCCTTGGTCACTCGAAGCTGAAGGCACGACGCGTGAAGACGCACTGCGGCAATTTCGTCAGCTCGTTCAGGAACGGCTCGCGTCAGGAACCGGCCTTGCCATCGTGGAAGTCAATGCGATAACCGCGGACAGCCCTTGGGCGGAATTCGCCGGCATGTTCAAAGGCGACGCATACTTCGATAATTGGCAGGCCGCCATCGCCGAAAATCGTCGCCGAGCCGACGCGGACACGGACGTTCCATGAGTCTGTTCATCCTTGACACGGATGTCTTGTCACTCTGGCAACACGGGCACGAAACGGTCCAACGGCACGTCATGGCTCGTTCTGCCAACGAGTTGGCCATCACCATCATCACAGTTCAGGAACAATTAGACGGTTGGCATTCACAGCTTCCGCGTGCCAAACAGGCCGATCAACTCGCGGCGATCTACGAGCGTCTCGCCGTAAACGTTCGGTTCTTAGCGAGAATTCAAATCCTCCCCTTCACGATTGCTGCCATCGAGCGTTACGAACTGCTTCGCCGAATGAAACTCAACATGGGAATAATGGATCTGCGAATCGCGGCAATCGTGGCAGAATCCGCCGGCATATTGGTTACTCGCAACACCCAGGATTTCGCCCGTGTCCCCAATCTCGTCATCGAGGATTGGACGTTGTAAACACGAGACAATAACCTCGTTTGCGGTTACTTGATTCTGACGGATACGATGCATCGTGCCTGACTCTGGAATCGCTTATTACTACCATGGAGGCTTTACTTATTGAGGGGCTTGAGCCGCCGCAGAATCGTAAGCGTGGTGACGAATTCCGCGCCATTGAACACCTTCAGATCGAGGATCCTTCGATCAACAAGAACAAGATTGTCGCGTTAATGGACGAATTGAAGTCAAAACTCTAGAAGCCGATTCGCCCCCCGTTCACGCCGCGTCGCGGTCGAGGACGTTAAGCCGATCGGGGCGTGCCGTTGAGCGCGGGCTGTCCTTCACGTCGAGCACATGATACGTCGGCTCGCCTTTCGCTTCGTCGAGCGTCTTACCGAGGTACTCCGCCAACACCGCCAGGATCACGAACACCATAAAGAACATGCTCGATATCTGAAGCGATAGCGTCGTCCATCCCTCAGCGACGTGGTTCTTCAACAATGCGACCGCCAGCACATAGCCGACGTATAGCAGGTTGAAAAGGCCCGCGATGATCCCGCACGCAGTCACAATCCGAAGCGGTCGCGTCGAGTTCAGCACCATGTCGGACATGGCGGCGCTCACGGTCGCCCGGAGCGACCGCGGCGGCAGGGTGTGCGTCACCCGTTGATAGTCGTGGTACGTCAACGAGAAGCCGATGCCATGGGCGACGGCAGCCAGGCGCCGGCGACGCTGCATCATTCGCGTGACCGCATTGGCCGCCGGCCGGCTGAACAGCAACAGCGTCGCCGCGCGTGCCGGGTCGTCGAACTCGTAAGCGCTTCGCAGTAATCCCGCCAGACCATTCCGCCAACGGGTGCGATAGGGCGGCGGAGCGGTACGCCCGACCACGATGTCGAACCCGTGCCGAGCACGCTCCACCAACGAGGGTATGAGCGACGCCGAATCGTCGCCGAGTTTCATCACCACGACCAGGTCGCCGATCGAGCAATCCAGCCCGGCCGCCACCGCGCCGTCCCAGCCAAATCGGCGCGACAATCGAATCGCCCTCAGGCACGGATACTGTCGCAACAACCCATCGAGCACCGTGAGCGTGGCGTCCGACGACCAATCATCGACAAGAATCACCTCGAAATGCGTGTATCTCGATTCGAGAACGCCCATCAATTCGGCGATCGATGCCGGCAAGTGATGAGCGTCATTGTGCAACGGCACGACAACTGACACGAACGCGTCCACAGCCATTACGCAACCTCCCGACCGGAGCCGGCAAAGAGACCTTCGATGTGATCAAGCGCATCGTAAATGTTGTCGATCTTGCTGCCGAGCACGCAATGCACGTTGGTCAGACCATGATGCGGGCGGAACAGGATCGGCCGGCCGTCGTCGGCCTCGTTTCGCGGCAAAACGGTCTTCATCTCCCAGAGCGAATCAACGTAACGCGACTCCGCAAGGCTTGGTAAATATCGAGCCGAGTCACGGATCATCAGTGGGTAATGAGTTTGTTTGGTGGCCGCGGCAAATCGGGCCGGTACATCAACGTCGTCGCTGGGGCCGTCGAACCAGGCATCGTGCGGCGTGTAGCGAACATGGCTGAGGCTATGCAGTGCCCGCGCCGGAAATGGCATGCACGAGAAGAACGGCCCGCACATCACCGTGATGCCCATCGAACGCAACGGCTCGGGCACCTCCACAAGGGCCATTTCCGTTAGCTCCTGCTTGAGGGGAATCACCGGAAGACCGCTCGCGCGCAAGATCCCGTTGAGGTTCGCGTAGGTACAGAGGAAGACGTGCTCCGCTTCGAAGGCAGCCTCACCATCCGGACCAGCGGCGATCAATTCCAGGCACCCATTTCGGCCGGCGAGGCGGGTTGCGGTGGTCTGCAACGCGACCGTGACGCCGGCATCGTTGAGTTTGCCCCAGACCCGCGCCCGCAATCGGCACGCATCGAAAGCGCATTCCTCGACGCGGAATAGTTCCTCGATCAAATCAAAGTTAAACCATCGGCGAATGCTCCCGGTGGCGGGTACACACGGCGCGCCGATCCGCCGGCAGAAGGCGTGAAACTGGCCGGCCGTTACCTTGGAGAATTTGCGGGCGACGGCATAGTATTTGGCGAACGAGTCGGCGATACAGTCGGCATATTCAGACTTGAATCGCGGGTAGTTGACTCGGGAGCGAAGGGCGGTGAGGAAGCTGCGTGGATAGTGATAGCCGTTGTGAACGCGAGCCTGGTTGTGGTACGAGGCTCGGGTGAGCAATTCGGCTTCGCGTTCGAGGAGCAAGATTCGGGGAAACCGCCGGCCGAGCCGCACGGCCAATTCGGCGCCGAAGAACCCGCCGCCGACAATCGCGATGTCGTATCGAGTCGCCATCGCCCATTCCTCCGGGCCGTGCCGATCTTGCAGGGCTTATGACAAAATGCGCCGGCGACGGCAAGGGGAACCGCGACGAAATCCGCTTGCCAAAATGGGTGATCCGTTTAAGATGGATTGTCGGCCAAATGGTGGATGTAGCTCAGTTGGTTAGAGCGCCAGACTGTGGATCTGGAAGTCGGGGGTTCAAGTCCCCTCATCCACCCTTACTTAACTTCTTAGTTTGCCCACCTCTCCTTCTCACCCAACCTCGCGTCGCTCGCGCCGCAGGCTTGTTTTCCCATTACCTGCCTGACGCGCCAGCGAAGGCTCTCCCCTCGCGGAGCGAACCGAGCCGCCGTGACGCTGCTTGCGATTCACCAGCGGCATGAATACGATTCCACAACGATTATTCGCGATGCGGCTCTTTCACCCGGAGATCCGACCATGGCAAAGATTTCGATGGAAGAAACCCAGAAAATCATCGAACGCGTCGCCGCCCGTTGGGGCGACTACATCCCGGACGAACTGCGAAAGTTTAAGGCCAAGGACATTTTTCGCTTTCATTCAACGCCGGATAGTTTCAACAAGTTCTTCGAGCTGACCTTCGAGTCCACATTCAAGAAGGCGAACAATCTGACCTGTCCCGCCCAGGACATCGGCGACACGTGCGGCGGATTCGTGACGGCCCATCTCAATCACTCCGATCGCCGCATTCACATTAATCCCGCGAATCTGGAACTCGAATTCGACGCGCCAGCCTTGGTCGCACACGAGTACATCCACTGGCTGTCGCACAAGAACTTCTACCCCATTCATTACCGCAAAGGCGGCAACGCCCCGTTTCAGGTCGAGGGCATCACCGAATGGTTGATGCTCAATGCCCTAAACAAGATTACCGACGGCGTCGACCTCAAGCCTCTCGAAGAGAATTTCAAAGGCTGGTTCGACCAACAGAAATGGCGCATCGTTGGCCCGGGCATCGGCAAGAAGATCGGATACGTTGCGGAGTATGAAAAGACCCAGGCGTGGCTCTGGGCCGACAAGAACAATTTTGAACGGATGATGAAGTTCATTTTCCAAGGCGAAATCACGAACTTGGAATCGATCCATCCATAGGCATGCCGCAAGGGTAGACGAAGCAACTCGCGTCCACCGGCGGCCCGATGAAGCGGGTGGCTTCTTCCACCCTGTTTGAGAGACGCATGACAGAACTTTCGTGGGATGTCATCGTCCTCGGGGCGGGGGCGGCGGGGTTGATGGCGAGCATTCACGCCGCCGAACGCGGGTTGCGTGTCTTGCTCCTGGAGAAGAACCGCAAACCCGGCGTGAAGATACTCATGTCCGGCGGCACGCGCTGCAACCTCACCCACGCCACCGACAACCGCGGCATCGTTGAAGCCTATGGACCACCCGGCCGGTTTTTGCACTCGGCTCTCGCGGCCTTCAGCGTGCAGGACACCATCGACTTTTTTGAGGCCGACGGCGTGCCCTCCAAGGTCGAGGAGACCGGCAAAGTCTTCCCCGTCTCGAATCGGGCCGTTGATGTTCTCGACGCACTACTGCGACGTTTGACCCGCAGCGGCGCGACCCTGGCCCTGGGCGAGCCGGCGCAGGAAATCCGCCACGGCGACAGGCGATTCGAGATCATCACGCCCTTGCGTGTCGTTACAGCGCCGAAGGTCATCATCGCCACCGGAGGGAAGTCGTATCCGGGCAGCGGAACGACGGGCGACGGTTTCACATTCGCACGAGCGTTTGGGCATTCCATCGTCCCCCCTCGGCCGGCATTGGTCCCGATCACGACGTCCGCACCATGGGTCGCGGCCTTGCGCGGGTTGACCATCCCCGATACGGGAGTGAAGGTTGTCGATGGCGACAAATGCCTCATCGCGCGGCGTGGTTCGTTGTTGTTCGCCCACTTCGGTCTTTCCGGCCCGGTCGTCCTTGACGTGAGCCGCGTGGTCAGCGGTCACCCGTCGCCGAGTTCGTTACAGCTGGAGTTGGATTTTCTGCCGCCCGTGGCGGAAACGGAGTTCGACGAATGGTTGCGCGTCGCGTCGCCGGCTCAAGGGAAAAAACTGCTGGCCGTGATCCTCGCCGAGCGCATCCCGCGCCGGCTTGCTGATGAGTTGTTGGGAATCGTGGCACTATCGGCCGATCGCCGCGGCGCTGGGCTGAGCCGAGCCGACCGCGTGCGATTGGTCTCGGCCGTCAAACGCTGCCGGGTTCCGATTCGGGGCACGCTCGGTTTTGAAAAGGCGGAAGTGACGGCCGGCGGCGTCGCCTTGAATGAGGTCGATTCGCACACCATGCAGAGCAAGCTCCAGCCGGGGCTTTTTCTGGCCGGCGAGGTGCTTGACCTCGATGGCCCGATCGGCGGCTATAACTTTCAGGCAGCGTGGAGTACCGGCTGGCTTGCCGGCGGTAGCATCTGAATTACTCCGGGCATTGACTGAAAATCGCCGCGAAAGCGTCCGACGTTTTGCGAAACACCTCCAGCAACTGCGGATCAAACTTGCCCGGAAGCCCGTCGCGGATGAGCGTGATGGCCGACGCATGCGCCATGGCCGGGCGGTAAGTTCGCCGGCATCGCAATGAGTCGTAAGTGTCCGCAATGCTGAGAATGCGAGCCGCCAACGGGATGGCGTCGCCGGCCAGCTTGTCCGGATAGCCCTGCCCGTCGAAGCGCTCGTGATGATGACGGGCAATGGCGACTGCGATGGCGATCGAATCCGACATCGCCGCGCACATGTTGGCGGTCTGAGACAGAATCTCCGCGCCGATCTCGCAATGAGTTTGCATGAGGAACAAGTCCTCGGGTCCATACGACCCGGAGTGATGGACGATGTGATCGGGCAACGCAATGAGACCGACATCATGGAGCGGAGCCCACATGTCGATCGCGTCGATGAACGCCGGCGTTATCTCCGTTGAAAAGGCCCGAAACTTGACGGCTTCCTCGGCCAACGTGCGGCAATAGCGGCGAATCCGCGTCAGATGACCGGGCGTTTCCGGGGTGCGGCGATTGATGAGATCGACAAAAATCTGCACGAGCATTGCCCGGGCCTTGCGCTGACCAGTCGCTCGGCTGTCCAGGAGCCGATCCAAGTCGGTCGTCACGGCTTGCAGATGGTTTTGCAGTTCGCGGTTGCGGTCGTTGGCCTCGCGCAACCGCAGGGCCGCCTTAATCCTCGCTTGCAATTGCATCATGCTGAACGGCTTCAGCAAATAGTCGTCGGCGCCGTGGAAGAGCATTTGCGCCATCTCTTCCATGCCGCCGGCTCCGCTCATGACGACGACGCGCGGATGCACATTGGTCGGCGCCTGATTGATCGCCTTCAGGATTTCCAGGCTCGACTTGCCGCGCAAGACCATGTCCAACAACACGACGTCATAATTGGTTCGCGTGATGGCATTCCAAGCCGCATCACCATCCGAAACGAGATCGACGGTCACGCCATCGCCTTCGAGGTTGTTTCGGCAAAGGGTGCCGACGGTCGATTCGCCATCGGCAATCAGGATACGGCGCGGATCGTCGCCGCTTCGTCCCGTGTTGGCGATGGCCCAAACGGAATCGGCAACAGCCTGGTGTCGAAGGTCGCATGTATCGCGACCCTGTTGCCTCATGAATGGCAGCAACGCTCGCATGACGGCGTGCGGCGTCGGGTATCGATCGTCGGGGCGCATGGCCATCATCATCGTTAACGCCTGCCCCAATTCCGCGGGCAGTTCGGGGCGCAAGCCACACGCCGATGGCGGCGGCTCCGATTGACGCCGCGCGATCTGTTGAGACAGTGGCCCCGTCGATTTGAATGGCGCCTTGCCCGTCAGGCACCAGAACAACGTCGAGCCTAAACCATAGATGTCCGCCCGAATATCGACGCAGCGCGGGTCGCTCGCCTGCTCCGGCGCCATGTATTCGATCGTCCCCAACAAGCATCCCGGCTCGGTCAGGTGATTCTGAAAATCCTGAGCCAAGCCAAAGTCCAGCAGCTTGGCCAGATGCTCCGGCGTCACGATCACATTCGACGGCTTGATGTCCCGATGCACCAGGTTGAGCTTGTTCGCCTCCCCCAACCCAGAAGCTATCTGATAGATGAGTTCGCACGCGATGGCCACATCAAGCGGACCGCTGTCGCGAACCAGTTGCTCCAGATCCTTCCCGTTCACGTACTCCATCACCAAGTAATGCAGCACCGGCTGATTCGGATCGGCCGGCGTCACATATCCCGCATCAGTCGCCGCAACAATATTCGGATGCTGCAACGACGCGATCGTTCGCATTTCCGTTTGAAAACGACGCAACAAGCGAGGGTCTTGCTCTTTCGCCAACGGCAACACTTTCACCGCAACAACACGACGCAACAACTGATGCTCGGCCTTAAATACAATCCCCATGCCGCCGGCACCCACCCGTTCCAACACGCGATAATTTCCAAGAACCAACCCATAACGAGTGCCGGCCTGGATGCGGTCGGCCTGATACTTCGTCAATAAGCCATGTTCAATCAGACGCTTCAAAACTTCGACATGATTATTCGTTGACAATATCTGCGTCTGAACCGCTTCCGTTAGTCGACACCAATCATCGCCCAAGACAAGCGACTCCGCCATCAACTCTTCGATAAACTGTTGAGCCACCGAATTGATGGCCGCCGTCACGGGCTGCCCAGGGCGGCGCATGAGCGCCTCAATCGGTATACCCCCGGATATGCGCGCGGGTGAACCCAACATGGGGACGACTCCTCGATGAGAAAATGATAGACTTCACGCACCGCTAGGAATGATTGCGGTGTGGTGCATTCCGGTCGAGCCTAGTCAATTTACTTTTCAGCGGTTACCGGAATCTTAGCTCACCGAGTGTGGCCTGCGCGGCACCGTGGAAAAAAAGTGGACGTTTTCAGCTCGGTTCATCTGTCGCCGCAACTTCCGCTACGATGTCATCTGAAAAACCGCCCGGGTTTTGGCCCCGGATGAAACCGAAAATCGAGGTTGACGATGACTGCCCCGACCCTCGACCCGACGCCCATTTTTGAACTGGTTCGCGGCAGTTACGCCACGGAACTGCTGACCGCTGCCGTCGCTGAGCTTGATCTCTTCACCAAGCTCTCGACGTCTCCGATGACGTTCGACGATCTTCGTACCGCCATCGGGTTGGCGGATCGCCCTGCACGGGTGCTTGTCACGGCCATGCGAGCGATGGGGCTCTTGACGGCGACCCCCGTTGGGTTGCTAACGCTGTCGCCTTTGGCCCGCGACCATTTAGTACGCGGCGCGAGTCTTGACATTACCGGCTATGTCGGGTTGGCGGCCGGCAGCCCAGGCGTGAAGGCGATGATCGAGCGATTACGAACCAACCGCCCCGCGGGAGCCGAACCCGACGGGGCCGGAGCTGCATTCATCTTTCGCGAGGGCCTCGACTCGGCGATGGAACGCGAGGCCTCGGCTCGGGAGTTGACTCTGGCATTGGCGGGCCGAGCCAAATGCGTCGCGCCGATATTGGCTCAGGTCGTGCCATTGTCTGAGGCCCGAACGTTGCTCGACATTGGCGGCGGCACCGGCGTCTACGCCTTCGCGTGCCTGCGACGCAATCCCGAGTTGAGAGCCATCATCTGGGACCGGCCCGAGGTTTTGAAAGTGGCCGCCGAATTCGCCCAAGAGTATGGAGTCGCCGACCGCGTCGAGTTGCAAGCCGGCGACATGTTCGCCGATCCGGTGCCCCCGGCTGATGTGATGCTGCTTTCAAACGTGCTGCACGATTGGGACGTTCCGCAATGTGAGGCCCTGGTCGCCCGTTGTGCCACGGCCCTGCCCCGCGCTGGCCGGTTGCTGATCCACGATGTGTTCCTGAACGACGCCCTCGACGGCCCCCTGCCGATCGCACTCTATTCGGCAGCGTTGTTCACCCTAACCGAGGGCCGAGCTTATTGCGGCGCCGAGTACCACCAATGGCTCCGCTCCGCCGGCCTCGTCCCCGGTGCCATCACGCCCACGCTCATCCACTGCGGCGTGCTGGAGGGGCGGAAGGCGCGTTGAGGGGGTCGAGACGGCGACGCCGGCTTCTTGACTTACGCTGAGGCGCCGCAGACAATCGACTCGCACCGCCATCAGCTATCGCCGCAGCCTGGAGCTGTCATGATTCGTTCGCGCATTTCCCGATTCCTGCTTGCCGCCGTGCCCTTCTTGGTCGTCGGCGTTCCGGCCATAACTCAGACCTATCGCCCCGGGAGCATTCAATATCTCGTTCGGGACGAGGGCGGCGCCTTTCTCGATCCCGCCAAGCTCGATGCGGTCATTGCGAAAAAGGGCAAAGAAATGAAGCCCGGCACGACCTTTGTCAAGAATCCGGATGGATCGATCACAGACAAAGTCAAATGCCTCAGCTCTCGTGTCGATCTCGCCGCCAAGCCCGTCACGCTGAGCGAATTGACGCTGAAATATCGCGGTCAGACCATGCGGCTCGTGTTCAACGTCACCATTCAAGAAGAACGGCGACAAATCGACTCGATTCCCTTCCGCGCGGGCACGTTTCGTTTGGAAAAGTCGAAGTGGGTCGAACAGAAACCGGAGGCGGCCCAAGACAAGTAAAAGCCGGCCTGATGAGCCACCCGCGACGAGCATTCGCTTCCAGTCGCAATCTATTGGTTCCGGTCGCGGTCTTGATTCCAGGATTCAGTTGTCTCGACCCGGCCGGAATCGATCGGCACGGTTTTCGATCGTCGGCCGAAGCATACGATATCTACTCCCCGACGACACCTTCGTCTCACGTTGGAGATTTCCCATGTTCCGCGTCCTTCTCGTCACGACTCTGTGTCTGACCGCCGGACTGGCCCGTGCCGCCGAGCCGATCAAGCTGTTCAACGGCACCGACCTCTCCGGCTGGAAGTTCAAGGGCGACAAGACCAAAAACAAATGGCGAATCGGCGAAGCCGTTCTCGACTCGGCCAACCCCGCCAAGATTGTTCTGTCCCCTATCGCCCAGACGCCGGCGATGGTCAACGTGCAAACCGGTATCGATATCTACTCCGAGCAGAAGTTCGGCGACTGCTGCATCGAGATCGAGATCATGGTGCCGAAGGGGTCGAACTCCGGCATCTATGTGATGGGCGAATACGAGGTGCAGATCCTCGATAGCTTCGGCAAAGCCAAGGTGGGGCCGGGTGACCTTGGGGGGATTTATGCGACGGCCGCCCCCAGGGTGAATGCGTCGAAGGCTCCCGGAGAGTGGCAGACCATGGTCATCGACTTCGAGGCGCCGCGATTCGAAAACGGGAAGAAGACACACAACGCGAAGTTCGTCAAAGTTGTCCTGAACGGCCAGGTCATTCACGAAAACGTCGAAGTGAAAGGCCCGACGCCGGCCTGTCTGACGGGCAAGGAATCGCCGACCGGCCCGATCATGTTCCAGGGCGATCATGGCCCGGTGGCGCTGCGAAACATCAAGGTCACGCCGAAGTAGACGTCTTTTTGGCCGCCTTCGTGGCGTGATTGTTGATCGCCACCGTCGGCGGTTCGGCACCCGCCGGTGGAAAGATCGGGCGCCCGTAACCGCGATAGGCTTCCGTTCGCAGATGGGCGAGCATGTGATGGCCGATGCGCCGGTCGCGCGCATGGCGCAACGCCGGCAGGTCAATCTCGGCGACCACGATTTTCTCGGTCGGGCCAGGGTCGGCTTGAGCGAGGATCCTGCCGTCGAAATCGACAATCATGCTGCCGCCCGGCCAGGAAAACGGCGGATAATGGGCCGCGCTCGCGGCTTGATTCGAGGCCACGACATAGGCGAGGTTTTCGATGGCCCGACAGCGATTGATGAGCGTCCACCAATCCATCGGCGGGGTCGCCCCCCATGGGTCCATGTAGGCGGACACGCGCACCAAGACCTCGGCGCCGTTCAAGGCCAGTTGCCGGATCGCCTCGGGGAACAACCAGTCATAGCAAATGGCCGCCCCGATCGCTCCAATCTCGGTCTGAGCGACGGGGAACATCTCGGCATCATACGCCGGCAGGTCGTGCGGGCTGGTGTGGACTTCCCACGGCAGCCACGGGTGAACCTTGCGATAGCGATAGAGAAGTCCCTCAGGCCCGATGAGACAGGTGGTGTTGAAAACATGCCCCGGCCAACGGGCGTCGGTTTCGAGAAAGCTGCCGGTCTGAACATAAACGCCGTGCTCCTTGGCTTTGCGATGATAGCGCTCGGTATGCTCGTTCGGAATCGGCACAGCGAGCCGGTCCATGAGTTCCGCGGCGGTCTCATAAATCGGGGCCGCATGAGCGAACTCGGGAAAGGTAACCAACCGCACGTCGCCGAACGGCCGATAGCCGATGACCGCCCGATCGATCATGGTGAGCATGTGCCCGGTATTGGCGGCAATACCGGCACGATCGGTAGGATTCGGACGATCCGTTTGACAGGCCGCTGCCAAGTAGCGAGAATGAATTGTCATGGTTCGTTCCGTGAAATCGTCGTTCAGACGTTGAGATCGACATTCTAGTAACGACGCCAACCCACTCGCCTCAATCGGCATGGGAAGGGAGGAAAAACGAATAGCCTCACGATTATTGAAGGGTTACGCTATAAAGATCATTAGGGAACAGTAACGACAACGGGGAGCACGTCATCATGTCCGACTTGCAAGAGAATCGCTGGATACCTCGCCTGGAACGATTGGAAGATCGCGAAACGCCGTCGGCCGGCGACATATTGGTGACAGGCCCAGGCTTCGGCGGCGGGCCTCAGGTGCGAACCTTTGACGCCACGACCGGCGCGGCCAACTTCAGCGTGTTCGCGTATGGCACGGTTCGTTGCGGCGCCCGCGTGGCGGCCGGCGATATCAACGGCGATGGTGTGCAGGACACGATCGCGGCTCCGGGGCCGGGCGTGTCGCCGCTGATTCGCGTTTACAACGGAGCCAACGGCGCCCTGATGCGGCAGTTCTATGCTTATTCCATCGCTTGGCAGGGTGGCGTTTATGTCGCATCCGGCGACATCAACAACGACGGCTTCGACGACATCGTGACCGGCGCGGATATCGGCGGTGGGCCACAAGTTCGCGCGTTCAGCGGCCGCAACGGCGCCGAACTCGCCAACTTCTTCGCCTATTCGTTCTTTTTCCCCGGCGGCGTCCGCGTCGGGACGGGCGACATCAACAACGACGGCTTCGATGAAATCATCACCGGCGCCGGTCCGGGCGGCGGGCCTCACGTTCGGGCCTTCGACATTCGCAACGGTTTGGTCATACGCGATTTCTTCGCCTATTCGCCCTTCTTTGCTGGCGGTGTGTTTGTCTCCGGCGGCGACGTGACCGGCGACGGGGTCTCGGAAATCGTCACCGGCGCGGGCTTCGGAGGCGGGCCACAGGTCAACGTTTACGACGGCGTCACCGGCGCCCTGTTCCGCAGCTTCTTCGCGTACAGCTCCTTGTTCCGCGGCGGTGTAACCGTGGCCGTTACTGATGTGAACAATGACGGCGTCGGCGACATCATCACCGGGCCAGGACCGGGCATGGCGCCCAATGTCCGAGCGTTCCACGCGACGACCCTGCTCTTGTTGACGAGCTTCAACGCCTATCCGGCCGGATTCCTCGGCGGGGTCTTCGTCGGCGGTACGCACTAGGCCGACACGCTCATTCGTTTCGCGCTCGTCCCATGCGGCGAGCGCGAGATCATTCGCACGCCCTACGGTTGCAATTTCCGCGCCCTTGCCGTAAGGTGAGGCCAGTCGCTGAGGTTTCGGGTCACTCAATGCTCGTGGGCGTTCGCCACTTCCGATTCCTGATCCTCGTGATCGCCGCCGTCATCGGTGTCCACGGTTCGGTGCAGGCTTCGTGCGGCGACCACGTGATTGTCGGCAAGGAGCAAGCGGCCCCGAAAACCCCAAGCCAATCACCGGCGACGCCATTACCGATCACTCCGAAGCTGCCGTGTCATGGTCCGGCCTGTTCCGGTCGACCGCACCTGCCGCCGGTGGCCCCGGTGACGACCGTTTCACCGCCGACCCACGAATGGGCCGTTGCGGTGATGACAGTCACGACATCCGGGATGGGTGATGGCGAGCCGATGCCGGTTTCCGAATCAGCCAAATCGATCCACATGCCTTGCAGCATTTTCCATCCTCCCCGATCGGCCAGCGCCTGAGCTTGCACCGGGCAAGAGTGCCTGGTGATGGTAGTCCCGCGCGTTGTCCGCGCACCGGCGCGGACGGTCTCAACCCAATTCTCGTGGTGATGGGGTGTCGTCGATGGCTTCCAGTCCGTTCTCATTTCAGCCATATATTCCCGCGGTCAGTCCGCGACTGAAAATTCTGTTGCAGCTCATCTTCGTCGCCGTCGCCATTCTCGGTGCCAGCGGCGCGTATCTGACCAGCATCCGGCTGCTCGATGCGTCGAGTTCACAGACGTACACCACGGCGTTCAAGTATTGGATGTTGCTGTTGCACGTCCTGGTCGGCGTCGTGATGCTGGCTCCGTTCGTCCTCTTTGGGATACTTCATTACGTCTCAGCGCGGCATCGCCCGAATCGGCGAGCAGTTCGCCTGGGCGTCTGGCTGTTCATCGTCGGCTTGCTGGTCAGCTTGTCCGGCGTCGCGCTGGTACGCCTCGATGGCCTGCCGCAACTTCGCACCGAAACGACCTCGCACACCGTCGTCCTCGTCTTGCACATTCTGTTGCCGTTCCTCGCAGTTGTCTTTTACGTTCAGCATCGGCGAGCAGGCCCGGACATCAACTGGCGACTGGGCTACTATTGGGGCGCGGGCGTCGGCGTGTTTTGCGCCGCCATGCTCGCCCTTCATTCTCAGGATCCGCGGAATTGGAACGCGAAAGGCCCCGCCGAGGGCATGCAATACTTCTTCCCCTCCGAAGCCCGCACCGCCTCCGGACAGTTCATCCCCGCCAAGGCGATGATGATGGACGAGTATTGCCGCAAATGCCACGAGGATATTTACCAAGATCACTTCCACTCGTCGCATCGCTTTAGTTCGTTCAACAATCCGGCGTATCTGTTCAGCGTCCGCGAGACGCGACGGGAAGCCATCAAACGCGAAAAGGAATTGGGCATCAGCACAACCGGTACGATCCGGCCATCGCGATGGTGCGCCGGTTGCCATGATCCGGTGCCATTCTACAGCGGCGCATTCGACAACCCGGAATACGACGACGAAAAGGACATCACCGCCCACGCGGGCATCACCTGCGTCACCTGCCACTCGATCACGCACGTCCACGGGCCGATCGGCAACGCGGCTTACACGATCGAGGAAGCCCTGCACTACCCGTTTGCCTTCAGCGAGAATTCGGCGCTGCAATGGCTGAACAATCAGCTCATCAAGGCCGAACCGAGCTTCCACAAGAAGACGTTCTTAAAACCGTTTCACAAAAGCGCCGGCGGGAATCGGAACTTGGAGTTCTGCTCGACCTGCCACAAGGTCTCCCTGCCGCCGGCATTGAACCACTACAAGGAGTTCCTCCGCGGTCAGAATCACTCCGATTCGTACTTGCTCTCGGGCGTCTCCGGCCACGGCTCGCGGAGTTTCTACTACCCGCCGCAGGCCAAGACGAGCTGCAACTCATGCCACATGCCGCTCAAGCCGAGCCAAGATTTTGGCGCTCGCGACTTCGACGGTTCCGGCACTGGCAAGGTTCATAGCCATCTTTTCCCGGCCGCGAACACGGGTTTGTTCACTCTGCTTCAGAACGACCCGCGATTCAGCAAATACTCCGAAGGATTTCAAAAGACGATCGACACTCATGCCGCATTTCTGAAGGGTGGCGCCGACGGGAAGTCGCCGCCGTTGCGCATCGACCTTTTCGCAATCAAGGACGGCGGCACTATTGATGGCAACCTGACGGTGTTGCGCCCGCAGCTGCCGAAGCTCGAACCGGGCAAGACCTATCTGGTGGAGGTCGTCATCCGAACCTTGTTGATCGGCCACCATTTTTCACAAGGCACGGTCGATTCCAATGAAATATGGGTCGATTTTGAAGCCACTCAGGGAGGCAAGGTCATTGGTCGCAACGGCGGGATGGCGGGACCCGGCGACACCGGCCCCGTGGATGAATGGTCGCATTTCCTGAATGTTCACATGCTCGACCGCAACGGCAATCGCATCAATCGGCGCAACCCGCAAGACATATTCACACCACTGTACGACCATCAGATTCCGCCGGGCGCTGCCCAGGTGGTTCATTATGAACTAAGGGTTCCGGCCGGTAACACCTCCCCCATCGAGCTGAGCGCCCGCTTGCGTTACCGCAAATTCGATCATGAATACATGACGCTTGTCCATGAAGGGAAAGCGGTGCCGAAACTGCCGGTGGTCGATCTCTGTGCCGATAAGGTGACCTTGCCCGTCGCGGGCGGCCCCGCTGTTGCCGAGCAGGCGTCACCGATCAAGCCGCCCTGGCAACGATGGAACGACTACGGCATTGGCTGCTACCTTGAAGGCGGCGCCGGATCGAAGCGCGGCGAACTGAAGCAGGCCGCCGAGGCGTTCCGCAAGGTCATTGCCTCGGAGGATGCTGCCGCCAAGGGTCACGGCTGGCTCAATCTCGCGCGGGTGCTGATCGACGATACCAACCTGAAGGAGGCGGCGGTAGCGTTGAATCAAGCCCGTGACGCCGGCGCGCCCTGGTGGACCGTGGCTTGGTTTAATGGCCTGGTCAACGCCGAGAACGCCTCGCGCAAAGAGGAGTTCGACGCCGCCGTGGCGAGCTTCGAGCGCATCCTCGACCCGGCCAATCAGCCTCGCGAACGAGGCTTCGACTTCAGCAAGGATTACGTCGTTCTGGCACGACTTGGCAACACTTTGTTCCGCCGCAGCCAACTGGATCGCGACGACCCCGCCGAGGAGGAGAAGATCCTGCTTCGAGCCGTCAGCGCCTTCGAGCGCGTGCTGGCCCTCGATCCCGAGGACCTCGATGCGCACTTTGGCTTGTTCCAGTGCTACGATCGACTGGGCCGCGACAGCAAGTTGAATGGGGGGACGGAATCCGGCGACTCGATCGCGGGCATTGATGGGCTAGCCGAAATGGTCGATCAGCTCGCCGATCGCAAGAAGTCATCGGCCGACCGCGACCGCTCCGCCCGGAAGTTGCTGGCGGCTTTGGAGCCGCTTGGCAAGGCCTCAACCCAGCCGTACCAGCCGCGATTGCCGCACATTCAAACGTGGATCGGAAAGTTGCGATCGGCGTTCTCCGCCGAGACCGACCTCTCATTGCGGTCGGCCCTCGCGGCGGTCTTGTCGTCGCTACACAATCAGACGCACGCGATCTTCAAGCCCGACGAACTGGCTCGATCGCGAACGGTAACGATGTATCGTAAGAAGAACCCCGCGGCGAATCATGCTGCGGAAGCCATCGTCATCTACCCGACGACGCGACGCGGCGCTCCGGGGTTCTAATTGTCACAGCTAAAAATTTGGGTTGGGCGTTTGCGTGGGACGGGTTTCCTAACCCGTTCTGAACCACGTTGGACGGGTTAGGAAACGTGCCACAACCCGAAGATTAAGCTGTGACAATGCACTAGAGCCGATTTCCTCCCGAGTTGGCGGGGCCTTTCTGAAGCGCCGCCGGCTCGGGAGCGATCCATCGGACGCGGCAAGACGCTTGACGCCTACCTTGAGGGGAACCATGCGATCCACTTTGACCAAAGCCATCGGCGGCTTGATTCTATTGGCCGTCGTCGCGACGGGCGCCTATGTCGGCTACACCAAATGGCGCGTCAAGCCGGTCGAGGGGCCGAAGGTTGACCCGGGGCAGGCGTTTACGCGGGACACGACGGCGTTCGAGTTGCCCAAGGTGACGTTCACCGACATGACGGCGAAGGCCGGCATCACTTGGCGACACGTCAGCGGCGCCTTTGGCCGCAAGCTCCTACCAGAAACTATGGGGGGAGGCGTCGCTCTCTTCGACTTTGACGGTGACGGCAGACCGGACATCCTGTTTATCAATTCGCGACCGTGGCCGGGCGACCCAAACTCCGCGCCGACAATGGCGCTCTATCGCAACAAGGGCCACTGGCAATTTGAAGACGTGACGAAAGCTGCCGGGCTAGATGTGCCGCTTTATGGCCAAGGTGTTGCGGTGGGCGACATCGACAATGATGGCTGGCCGGATGTCTTTATCTGCGGTATTGGCGGCAATCGCCTCTTTCGCAACGAGGCCGGAAAGCGGTTTGTCGACATAACGTCCATGGCAGGCGTCGAAGGCGGCACTTGGCCGAAGATAGGACGCGAAGAGTTTCTGAAGCTCGACCGGCCGTTGCCCTGGCCCTCGTCCGCCACGTTTTTCGATTACGACGGCGACGGCAAGCTCGACCTGTTCGTGTGCCATTACATTACATGGTCGCCCGCGAACGATCTGGCGAACAACTTCACGCTGAAAGGCGGCCAGCGAGCCTATGGGCCACCTCGGTTGTTCGAAGGGGCGCACTGCACGCTCTACAGGAACCGCGACGGGACTCACTTCGAGGACGTGTCGGCCGTCGCAGGCGTTCAGGTCTTCCAGGAAACGGGCGTCGAGTCGGCACCGCGACGCGAGCCGCTGGCCAAAGCTCTCGGCGTCATCATTTGCGACCCCGATGAAGATGGTTGGCCCGATCTCGTGGTCGCGAACGACACGGTGCGAAATTTCTTTTTCCACAATGTGGCGGGGCCAAACGGGACGAGACGCTTCGAGGAGATGGGGACCAAGGCCGGGGTGGCCTATGCCGAGGCCAACGCTCGCGGAGGCATGGGCATCGACATGGGCGAGTATCGGCCGGGGCGATCGGCGGTCGTCATCGCCAATTTCGCCAACGAGCCAAGCACCTTTCTCAGTCAGGATGCGCCGAAGCGGCTTGCGTTTGCCGATCTGGCTCTCGCAGTGGGCATCTCCGGTCCGAGTCGGGTACCGCTGAAATTCGGAACGTTTTTCTTCGACTACGACCTGGATGGGCGTCTCGACATCCTCACGACCAACGGCCACCTGGAGCCTGACATTGGGTCGTTGTTCAAGGAACAAACACATGCCCAACCGGCAACGCTGTTCTGGAACAACGGCCGCGCCAACGGCACCTGCTTCGAGACCGTGACAGCTTCGGCGGCGGGGTCCGATCTCTTCAAGCCCATCGTGGGTCGCGGGTCGGCGTTCGCCGATCTCGACGGCGATGGCGATCTCGACATTGTTCTCGTCGGCAACGATAGCGAGCCGCTGTTGCTAAGCAATGACAATCGTCTGAATAACCATTGGGTGCGATTGCATCTGAAAGCGGATGGCCGGCGAAGTAACCGGAGTGCCATCGGGGCCATCGTGACGCTGGAGGCCGGCGACAAGACGCAAACGCGGATGGTAATCGGCGCCCGCAGCTATTTGAGCCAGAGCGAGTTTCCCCTGACCTTCGGCTTGGGCAAGACAGACCGGATCGACAAAGTGACCATTCGTTGGCCGGGCAAGGACGCGGGTCCACCGCAAGTGATCACCAATCTGGCGATCGATCGGGTGCATGCGATCGACCAAGACCCCGCGAAGTGACGGGTCAGGCGGCGACTCGATTGCGCCCGGCATTCTTGGCTTGATATAGCTTTCGGTCAGCCTGTTCGAGCAAGTCGGCCGCGGACAAGTTGCCCGCTCCATTGACCGTGACGATGCCCACGCTAACGGTCACGCGGATGTTCTCGCCATATACCGTGAATGGGTGATTGGCGACGGCAAGCCGTAGCCGGTCGCAGGCTTGATAGGCTTGAGACCGGTCAGATTCGGGCAGGACCCAGGTGAACTCTTCACCACCAAATCGAGCAAAGAGTTCGTCTCTCCTTACCAGGTCTCGCGCCAAGCCGCAAAGCTGGCGAAGGACGTAGTCGCCGGTGAGATGTCCGAAGTCGTCATTGATTCGTTTGAAGTGATCGATGTCAATCATGGCCACGGAGAGAGGCCGGCCCGTTCGAGCGCTTCGAGCCAATTCACGCTCGACGAATTCCATGAGTGGTCGCCGGTTGGCGACGCCGGTGAGCGCGTCGGATACGGTCATCCGATAGATTTCCTCGTGATACTCGGCCTCGATATTGCCACCGGCGAGAAAACGATAGATGCAATTGCCGATGCGGAGGTAGTCGCCATCGGCAAGCGGCGATTCGGTCATCAAGGAGTTGTTGACATAAGTCCCGTTGCGACTCCCGAGGTCGGTGACGAAATAGCCGCCGGCGCGACGTTCGATTTGGGCGTGTCGGCGAGAAACAGAACTGTCGGTGTTCTGAATTTGGCAGTCAGCAGTCCGACCAATTGCCATTATTTCATTGTTCAGGACGTACCGCGTGCCCATCATGGGTCCGGTGGGGTAGATCAGAACAAGGCATGCGTCACCGGCCGCGTTCAGGAAGGGTGCGATGTCGGAGGTCTGCGTCAATAGGGGATCTTGCATGGTCATGCCAGGTTCCGAAACACGATTTAGTATGAAGAATCCGTCATAGAACTCGCCGACAAGTCGCGTTCAATGGCGTGGACCGTCACCCCGTGGCTCGGGCAAGGCTCGCGGGCGGCTCCGGCCGGTGGCTATTGGAAGCATCGGTCACGGCGAGCAGCGATTCGCGCAATCGCTCCAAGATTCGATAGACCGTCCGCGGAGTCTTTCCGACACGGGCAGCAATCTCGGCAACGCTCCAACCGTGGAGAGCCAACGACACGACCGGGCGATCGGCGGAGTCCATTTGATTCATAGCTTCATCGAAGGCCTCGGCCAAAGCGACCGAGTCGTCGGGCGAGTCCTCGCGAGCGGCAATCGTGGAGAAGATGCCCGACGGGCTATCGCCGGCATGCCCAGTCTCGCGGCGGACGTCACGTTTTTCCGCGGTGTACCATCGCCCTTCCCAGGCACATCGTCGCATGGCAATGACGGAGAAGACCGCCCACAAACCCTCCCAGTTTTCGAGTCGAAACTCACCGGCGGCGAGTCGGCGAAAGAAGTTTTCGAAGACCTCTTGTGTGACATCCTCGGGATCTACTTTGGGGCGGACTCGGCGGTCGAGTTGTTTGTTGGACAGGGCATTAAGACGTCGGGCAAACCTCGCAACAACGAATGCGGTGGCTTCTCGATCTCCATTTCGCAGCCGAGCGAGAATCTGTGCAAAGGAACAGTCATGAGGCATTTGCGGACTCCGCAGGCGACAGGAACATTTTTCCCATACTTCCCACTTTGGAGTCGCTTGGGAAACGACAGACGGTGCGTCAATACTGAAGCGGGTGTCCCGTGTTCCGGTCGGGGTTGTCCAAAGGTAGCTTTTTTTCCGATTCTGAGGAGACAAAACGGTGATTATGCTCACGCCTGAAATCTCTGCCAGAAAATGAGTTGCATTAAAAGAAAACGATCAAATCACTCTTGCGATGTCAATCTAGCGACTCTAAAGTAATTATGATTATGGCAGGGTGTACCGATTGTGCGGACATTATCGAATGTCGATCGGTCTTCCGCCAATTGCTTTGTCGCGATGCCGGAACACCGCGACATGTTGAGCAAAGCGCTGTAGCTTAATTGAGCCGATTCGCGAAGAAACCCAACCCTTCGCATAATGCCATCCCGTTCGGCATCGGCCTGTGAAGTTGACGCGAAGTATTCCGGATAATGGCGGCGCGTGTTGGAGACGCCCGCAGCCCCGCACCAGCGGGTATATACATCGAAGTTATTCAGAACTGGAGTTGCCGTGAGCTGTAACCCCCTCAGCAGCTGGCTTTCGCCCACCGTTTCGCGAACCCCAACTCGTCGCCGAAGACACCGACACACCGGGACCCGACTCGTCCCGCAACGACTCGAAGACCGAACCGTGCCATCGGTCATTATCGTGCCCCCTGAATTGACCCTGGTGAAGGGCGTCATTGCCACCAACGACAGCCAGGCAGTATTCACCGCTCCGACCGGCCCGGTCGCCTTCACGCCGCCGGGAACCACCGGAGTTCGATGGACAGGCGTTATCAGCTCCAATTCCCTCGCCACGACCACGGTCGATTCGGATCTGATCAATGCGGCTCCGGGCGACTTGGTATCGTTCGGTTTGGTGATTACCAACACCAAGGCGGGCGGCGCTTATGACGTTCGCATTCGCGACGTGTTGCCGGCCGGGTTAGTGATTCCCAGCGGTGGCCCGAACCTCCATGTAAGTGACGGCACGGGCGCGACGATCAACTTCCTCGATCTGGGCGGTGGGTTGTTTGGCAGCGGTATCGAACTCGTTGACAATGGCCCCACGCCCATCGGCGGAGCCATCGACCCGGTTGATCCGACCAGTGGCCGAAATGTGGCCGTTATCACCTTCGATTTGCAGGTGGCCGCCAATGCGCCCCAGACGATGGTGAACAACAGCATCGTCTACAATTACGCTCAGATAGAGGGCGGCAACGACCTATCGATTACCGACCTCACCAATCCCGCCAGCGTATCGCTGCGAGCCGTGCCACTGCATAGCATCAGTGGTTTTGTCTATCAGGACTTCAACGACAACGGCATCAAGGAAGGCGGCGAACCGGGCATCGGCGGCGCGACCGTCGTGCTCACCGGCGTCAACGATCAGGGCAACCCCGTCACGGCCACCACCACGACGGCGGCCGATGGCTCGTATTCCTTCTCCGGATTGCGGCCGGGCACTTATCAGGTCACCGAGACCCAGCCCGCCGGATTCGCCGATGGCAAGGATACCGTGGGAACGCCATTCGGAGGCAACAATAACACCAACGACGTACTCGCCCAAATTGTCATCCCGAACTCCATCTCGAGCCAGGCGGGCTTTAATTACAACTTCGGCGAAATTCGGCCGCTCCACAGCGTCAGCGGTTTCGTCTACGAGGATCTGAACAACAACGGCCTCAATGAAGTCGGCGAACCGCCGATCGCCGGCGCGACCCTCGTGCTTTCCGGGACGAACGACCTCGGCAATGCGGTGTCCGCCACCACCACGACGGCCGCCGACGGCAGCTACCTTTTCACCAATTTGCGGCCGGGCACTTATCAGGTCGCTGAGACGCAACCCGCCGGATTCCTCGACGGCAAAGACACCGTCGGGTCGCCCTTCGGTGGCAATAACACCACCAACGACATTCTCGGCCAAATTGTCATCCCGACGGCCACGACTTCGATCGCTGGTATCAACTACAACTTCGGCGAACTCAAGCCACTGCACAGCATCAGCGGCTTCGTTTACGAAGACCCGAACAACAATGGCCTCAAGGAAGCCGGCGAACCCGGAATTGGCGTCGTGACAGTCGTGTTGACCGGCACCAACGATTTGGGAAACGCCGTTACGGCTACGGCGACGACCGCGCCCGACGGCAGCTACATTTTCACTAACCTCCGACCGGGCAATTATCAGGTCGCCGAGACTCAGCCGGCCGGGTTCATCGACGGCAAAGACACGCCGGGCGCCCCGTTTGGCGGTAACAACGCGACAAACGATGTCCTTGCCCAGATCGTCATCCCGAATGCGACGACCTCAATCGCCGGCGTCAACTACAACTTCGGCGAGTTGCGGCCGACCGTGTTGCACAGCGTTTCGGGCTTCGTCTACGAAGACCCGAATAACAACGGCTTGAAGGAAGCCGGCGAAGCGCCGATCGCGGGCGTCACGGTTGTGTTGTCGGGTATCAATGATCAGGGCAACCCGGTCAGCGCCACCACGACGACCGCCGCCGATGGCAGCTACATCTTCTCGAATCTTCGACCTGGAACCTATCAGGTTACCGAGACTCAGCCCGCGGGATTCAACGACGGCAAGGACACTCCGGGCACCCCGTTCGGCGGCGTCAATCTGGTCAACGATCAGTTGGCCCAGATCGTGATCCCGAATGCGACGGCCTCAATCGCCGGCGTTAACTACAACTTCGGCGAACTCCGACCGCCAGTCATCCTCCACAGCATCTCGGGCTTCGTCTACGAAGACCCGAATAACAACGGCTTGAAGGAAGCCGGCGAAGCGCCGATCGCGG